>CAIQPK010000086.1 GCA_903873705.1 uncultured Acidobacteriota bacterium | reverse complement strand
TCCGGCACACCCTTCATGACCATCACGTCGGCCAGCGCTTCGATCACTTTGGCCGAGCTCCATCTTCGTTCCGACCTGATCATCAGGCACTCTCTGCTGTGCTCGTCGATCAGGTTCAACATCCGTACCGTCCTTCCGTCAGCCGTCGCGTCGAAGACAAGATCGACTTGCTCGAAAAGCTGCCTCTCCGTTTCCAAGGTATATGCCTCCGATCCGACATCGACCGGACAGGCTGCGACCTGGGTGAAAGGGTGATTTGCGGCGATGTACTGTTGCAGAGCAATCACCTTAGGGAGTCCTGCCGATGCAATCCCTAGCGGCCAGCGGACACTATTTCCAGCCTCGACAATATCGCCGTCGACCAAATTCATTCTGCCAATTCCGTTGCGAGCAAGCTCCAAAGCGCAGAGAGCACCAACGGAACCAGCACCCACAAGCAGAATCCGTCTGTTCTGCAATTCTCCCATTTCTGGTAGCGATGTATCTCCCAGGAAGCCATATGCTCCCATACAAACGGAGGATGGTCGGTTGGTCGTGCCAAATGCCCCGGATGACGTGAGTTTCCTGCGTCTGCCAGACGTGAAACTGGTTACTGGGCTCTCGAAGTCAAGCCTCTACGCATTGATTCGCACGGATAGTTTTCCTGCGCCCGTTCGACTCGGGCCGCGCACTGTGGCCTGGGTAAGATCAGAAGTCAACGATTGGGCGGTTGAGCGAATCTCTACTTCGAGATTCGCCCTTTCACCTCCAGGCACCAGACGGGGGCCGCAACGTGCGCTCGGTGAAGTGTGGACTCCATCAAGAAAACTTGCTTAGGCTGCCAGCGCCCGCCTACCCTTAGCAAGCTGTTTATCCAGATAATCCGCCCACCATTGCATCATCTCTGTGCGCTGCCTCAGGTACTTTGCATGATTGTAAGCCGCAGCGACCTTGTTGCGCTTGGTATGGGCGAGCTGCAACTCGATGTGCCCCTCATCGAACTCATTCTCGTTGAGAATGGTCGATGCCAGTCCACGGAATCCATGCCCAGTCATCCGATCACGATAGCCGATCCGATAGAGAGCGTAGAGGATTGTGTTGTTGCTGATGGGCTTTTTCTTGTCGCGAGAGCCGGCAAACACAAAGTGGCCGTTGCCCGTGATCTGCTTGAGCGCCCGCAAGACTTCCACGGATTGACGGGACAGCGGAACGATATGCGGAGTCTTCATCTTCATGCGCTCCGCCGGAATCGTCCAACGCGCCTCATCCAAATCGAACTCGGACCAAGGGGCCTCGATCTCTTCGCTGGTGCGGACAAACGTATACGCCATCAACTTGATCGCTAATCGCGTTATCGCGTCGCCGTTGTACTCGTCGATCTTTACCAATAGTTCGGGCAGGTCCCTGGCATCAACGCGGGCACGGTTTTCGGTCTGAGCTTCAGCCAGGATGTCCCGTGGCTTGAAATCCGCTGCCGGGTTGCGGCTTGCGATATCCCGAGCGATGGCAAATCGGAAAATCTGAGATGTCGTCTCGTGGATACGTTTAGCAACGTCCCTTGCATCCCGCTTTTCGACCGCGATCATGAGCTGTCGGACATCAGCCGCCGTCACCGCATTGATGGGCTTGTGTCCATACGCGGGGAACACGTCAGCTTCCATACGCCGCATCGTGGTATCGGCGTGTCGAGGCGACTTGCCGATCAACCACCACTTCCACCACTCACGGGCTACATTCTCGAAGCTGTTCTCGGCCTCACGCTGTCGAGCCTCAATTTCCTTCTGCTTGGCTTCACCCTCGGCCTTGCGCTCGGCCATCGGATCGGTACCAGCAACCATGCTCTTGCGAGCTGCGAGATGAAGTTCTCGCGCCTGGGCGAGACCGACGAGTGGGTATTCCCCCAACGCCATGAGCTTCTCTTTGCCATCGAACTTGTAGCGCCAGCGCCAGAGTTTCGATCCGCTGGGATTGATTAGAAGGAACAGGCCCTCCCGGTCGTACAACTTGAATGGTTTCGTACCGGGCTTTGCTCCCCGGATCGCGGTATCCGTCAACGCCATTTTGGGCCTCCTTTAGGGATCGGGGGTTTCGTACCCCACTTCTGAGCAAATTGTACCCCTATCCGTACCCCAATTTAGGGCTGGCTGTCCTCGCACCTACGCGCACCTCCTCGGACGTGGTTTTCTGTGTCTCAGTCAAGCACTATTACATATAAAGTGTTTCTTTTGTTTAGCTTATTGGAGTCCGAGGAAGTCCAGAGAGGCGCAAAAGCGGACAAAGAAAAACGCGCCTCGCGGGCGCGTTTACATGCTTTTGGTTGCCCCCCAGGGATTCGAACCCCGATCGAGCGAGTCAGAGTCGCTAGTCCTACCATTGAACGAGAGGGCAATACAGACGAGTTTTACGGCAGCTGCAGGCTCGGCGGGAGCCACAATCAGCCGCCTCACTGAGTGTACGGGGGATGGCTGGTGGGGTCAAGGCGCGTGGGTTGGCGTGCGCCGCTTCAGTCTTTGTTCAGAAGCTTTCGCTTGGCCCGCGATGCGGCGCGGCGCAGCAGGGTCCAGTCGCGTTGCGGACGCGAACGGAAGAGGACGATGTCGAGCGTGGGGAGTTCCAGAGGGCGATAGGGTTGTCGCCACGCCATGCCGCTGATGAAGTTGACGACGTCGAGGTGGTCGTTGAGTTTGCCTTCAGCGAGGAGCATGGAAGTGAGCACGTGGCCCGGGTGCATCCTGGCGAAGCGCTCGTCGTAACCCTGCTTGGACGTGAAGACGGTGCGCCCGGCCGTGATGCAGAACTGTGCGGCGACGGCGTCTTCGCCGCAGTAGAGTAGCACCATCTCCGCCTGGATTGCCGGATCTGCCGAGGCGACGAGGGCGCGCATGAGTGCGACGAAGGGCGGCGAGAAGCTGGCGGCGGTGCCGGCGTCGCCCTTCCAGCCTGCGCCTTCGACGCGCAGGAACTCGGCGAGGAAGGCTTCGGTGTCCTGCGTAGGAGGTGATTTTCTGATTTGGAGCGGTCCGAGTTTTGCGAGGCGATTGCGGCCCTGGGTCAGGAGGGCTTTCAGATTTTTCGACGCGAAGGTATACGGCCTGGGTAGACCGGTTTCATCTTGCTCCTGGTGAACGTCGAGAATGTGGCAGGGCTCGGCGTCCTCGATGAGCGTGCGTGCGGTGGGCATGGCGCTCGCGATGCGGGCGGCGTTGCTGGTGGCGAGGACGCGGCCCCAGTAAATGACCTGCCAGGGGTAGGGGTGGGTGCGGAAGGCGGCGGCGAGGGCTTGGGCGACGACCTCGGGGTCAGCTCCGACGGCGACGGGAAAGTCGAAGAGCGGGAAATGCGCGTTCCAGTCGAGGGAGAGGGTGTTGCGGAAGCCGAACTCGCCGATGGCCATGCGCGTGGCGTGGACGGGAATGATGGCGAGGGGTTGGTTTGCGGCATTGGCGATGCGGCAAAGCCACAGCTCGGTGGGGTCGGCGATGAGGTGTTGGGCGGTGGCGCGGTGCCAGGCGTAGCTGGTGAGGAGCGAAGGGGTGGTATCCAGGGATTGCCAGTCGCGCCGGAGTTCGTCCATGCCACTGAGGCCTCGGTACCACTTTGTTTGCAGGGATTCAGGAAAAGGCCGGGCCGCGGGTGACATGGTGCTTTCAGGATACAAGCGGGGATACCGCGGGAAAATGGTCCTGTCCGGGTACCGGCACGGCGAAAGTGGTAAGACACCGGGTGTGATGCCGAGCAGGGGCGAGAAGCAGATTCCTTCGCTGCGCTACGGAATGACAATTCAAGAGGGTTGGGGCGGGACGGGAGGACATGTTCTAGAGATGGCTACTCTTCGCGGAGAACTTCAAGGGGCTTCTGGCCGAGGATGCGGTGGCTGGCCAACCAGCCGGCGGCGATGGTGAGCAACGCCGTGAGCCCGAGGGCGAAAAGCGTAAGGCCGGGTTGGAAGTGGTAGTCGATCTTCAGCGCGCGGGTGAGGACCAGGCGCGAGACGATGTTGGCGAAGATGACTCCGACGGTGGCAGCGATGAGGCCGAGGACGGCGAACTCGATGGAGAAGATGGCCGCGATGCGGGGACGTGTCGCTCCGAGGGTTTTGAGGACGACGACTTCGCGGATGCGGCGGTAGCGGGTGCCGGCGATGGAGCTCGCCAGGATGACGATGCCGGCGAAGATGCTGAATCCGGCGAGGAATTGAATGACGTAGGTGATCTGCAGGATGACCTGGCGGATGACTTCGAGCGTGGCGGCGACGTTGATGACGGTGACGGTGGGGTAGGCGGCGTAGAGGGTGCGCTCGAGGGCGGTGGTTTGGGCGGGGTCGCAGTGGACGCCGCCGTACCAGATGACGGAGAGATTGCGCAGCTCGGGCTCGGGGAGAACGTACTCGGCGCGGGAGTAGGTGTGCTGGCTATCGGAGACGTAGATGGCGGCGATGGTGGCGGTGAAGGTGGTGTCTTGCACGCCGAAGGTGAGGGTGTCGCCGGGGTGGACGCGGAGGCGGGTGGCTACGGTCTGCTCGATCGCGAGGATGGGGTGGGTGGCGCCGTCGGCGGCTTGCTGGGCTGTCCACCACTTGCCCTGGACGACCTGGGCGCCGGGGGGTGGGGCTGCGGGGTCGGGGGCCCAGGTGAGGTTGACGTTGCGGAGGCGGGTGAGGCGCTGGCGGGGGCGGTCGCTGCCGGTGTCGGTGGCGGGGCGGTCGTCGGCTTTGCCGTTGATGGCGGTGAGGCGGCCGCCGACGACGGGGATGAGCTCGGGCTGGCCGTGGACTTCAGGCTGCGCGAGGAGGAGCTTGCGGATGGGTTCGACTTCAGCGGTGGCGATGTCGACCAGGAAGATGTTGGGAATGTTGTTGGCGATGGAGACGCTGAGCTCGCGCACGACGGCCTGCTGAACGAAGTAGACGGTCATGATCTGCATGACGCCAAGGCCGAGCGCGGCGAGGAGGGCGGCGGAGGGATTGCCGGGGCGATAGAGGTTGGCGAGGCCGTGGCGCAGGACCGACGGGAGGCCGAGGCGCGTACGCGAGAGGAAGAGGCGGAGGAGGCGGAGGGTTAGCCACGACATGCCGAGGAGAACGAGCAGGATGATGACGAGACCGGCGGCAAAGAGCCAGCCGATTTGGGCGGAGTCGGATACGCGGGTGGCGAGGAAGATGAGGCCGGCGAGGATGAGGGCCATCGCACCGATCTGCGCGACCGAGGCGCGCAGCTTGCGGAAGAGGCGGGTGGTGAAGGGGTCGTCGGAGACTTCGACGGCGCGGCGGAGGATGAGGATGGGGCGGACATTTCTGATGTCCAGCAAAGGAGGGAGCGTGAAGAGCAGCGTGGTGAGCAGGCCGGCGCCGAGGCCGATGGCGGTAGCGTTGAGGTCGACGTGGAAGCCGGGTGTGATGCCAAGGAGCTTGCCGATGAAGAGCGGGAAGACCAGCTGCACGCCGAGGCCGAGTAGGACGCCGAGGAGACCTCCGGCCAGGCCCAGGAGCAGCGTCTGGATGACGTAGATGCGGATGACGTGGCCGGAGCGCGCGCCGAGAGACTTCATGATGGCGATGGAGTCGAGGCGCTGCTGGAGGTGGGAGCGCATGGCCATGGCTACGCCGACGGCGCCGAGGACCAGGGCGACGAGGGACATGAGCGAGAGGAGGCCGGTGGCGTTGTCGAGGCCGCGGGTGAGGGCGGGGTTGGCTTCGCGGTAGTCGGTGATGAGAGCTTCGGGGAAGAGGGTTTCGAGGCGGGCCTTGAGGGCGGCTACGGCCTGGTCTGAGCTGGCTTGACCGGGTTTTGATTGCGGCATTTTGAACAGGTAGCGGCGGCTGGCGCGGGAGCCGAAGGCCATGAGGCCGGCGCGATCGAGTGCGGCGTCGGACATGAGGACGCGGGGGCCGGCGGCGAAGCTGCCGCCGAGGCGGTCGGGCTCATTGATGACCGTGGCGGTGATGCGGTAGACGGCGTTGCCGAGCTTGAGCGAGTCCCCGAGTTTGAGGTGGAGGCGGATGAGGAGGTCGTCGCCTACGGCGACCGTGGTGGGCGTGAGGGCTTGCGCGATGGGTTGCGTGGGGGCGAGGTCGACGCTGCCGTAGAACGGGTACTCGGCCGGATCGACGGCCTTGATGCTGACGAGGAGCGGGTCGAGCGAGGTGGGCGACGAGGCCATGGAGCTGAACTCGGTGACCTGGGTAGCGGCGGTGCCTTCTTTGGCGATTTGTGCGAGCGCCGCTTGCTGACTGGCGGAGGGGACTTGCGAGGTGCGGGCGGAGAGGTCTCCGGCCATGATGCTGCGGGCGCGAAGGGTGAGCATGGAACGGAAGGAGGCCGAGAAGCCGCGGACGCCGGTGAGCGCGGCTACGCCGATGGCTACGGAGAGGACGACGAAGGTGAACTTGCCGGGGGAGGAGCGGAGCTCGCGCGAGGCGATGCGGGCGGCGGTGTTGTAGCTGAGGCTGGGCATCGTTACGAGGCCTGCGTGCGTTCGTCGGAGATGACGAGGCCGTCACGCAGGACGATACGGCGGGAAGCGTGGGCGGCGAGAGCTGGATCGTGCGTGACGAGGACGAGGGTGGTGCCTTCGCGGCTGTTGAGCGAGAGAAGGAGGTCCAAGATGTGCTGGCCGTTGGCGGTGTCGAGGTTGCCGGTTGGCTCGTCAGCCAAAACGATGGGCGGGCGGAGGATGAAGGCTCGGGCGAGGGCGACGCGCTGCTGCTCGCCGCCGGAGAGCTGCACGGGGTAGTGGTCCATGCGGGCGGAGAGGCCGACTGAGGTGAGCAGGTCGCGGGCGCGGGTGAGACCGGCTTTGCGGTCGCCGGATTCGTCGTTGAGTTCGTAAGGGAGCAGGACGTTTTCGAGCGCGGTGAGCGTGGGGATGAGTTGGTAGCTCTGGAAGACGAAGCCGATGGTGCGGCCGCGGAGTTGGGCTAGCTTGTCTTCGGCGAGGTAGCTGATGGCGACGCCGTTGAGCGAGACGTTGCCGGAGGTGGGGTTGTCGAGGCCGGCGAGCAGGCCGAGGAGCGTGGATTTTCCGGAGCCCGACGCGCCCATGATGGCGACGAACTCGCCCGGCGCGATAGTGAAGTCGATGCCTTTGAGGATGTCGACCGTGGTGGAGCCGGTGCGGAGGCTCTTGCGGAGGGCTTCGACGGCGATCATGCTGGCGGCTGGGGCTGTGGTGGCTTCGGGCAACGGATGCTCTCTGGGTAGAATCGAGGATGTGAAACGAATTGGCTTGCTACTCATTCTAGCGGTGGTTTGCGGTTGCAACGGCGGCGCGGCGAAGTCTGGCGACACTGGTAAGACAGATGCTCTGGTGACGCCGGCGGCTGCTATTAATTCCGACCCGATGGCGCCGGTGGCGTCGGACATGGCCGACAAGCGGCCGGCGATTGTGTGCTTTGGCGACAGCATCACCGCGGGGCTGGGGGTCGATCCGGACAAGAATTATCCGGCGGATATGCAGCGGGACCTCGATGCGAAGGGCTATCGCTATCGCGTGGTAAATATGGGCGTGAGCGGTGAGACGACCAAGGACGGGCTGGCGCGCGTGGAACGGGTGCTCGCGCTGAAGCCGGCGGTGGTGGTGGTGGAGTTTGGCGGCAATGACGGGCTGCGGGGGTTGCGGATTGGGGACACGCAGGCGGCGCTGGACGAGATCGTCGCGACCCTGAAGAAGAGTGGGACAACGGTGGCGCTGGCGGGGATTTCGCTGCCGCCTTCTTATGGAGCGGATTATGTGTCGCGGTTCAACGCCATTTTCCCGGCGGTGGCGAAGAAGAATGGCGTGGCGGTGCTGCCGCTGATCTACAAGGATGTTTATGGGGTGCCGGGGTTCATTCAGGATGATGGCGTGCATCCGACGGCGGCCGGGGATGTGCAGGTGGCGAAGAATGTTGAGGGGCTGATTTTGGGGATGTTGAAGAAGTAAGGTGTGGAGCCGCTCTAATGCAATCGGCGCACTCGGGGCTGCCGGGCGAAGGTTTTATCGAAGGTGACAACCTCTCGCGCACCTTCGGCGAAGGCGACCTCGGCGATGAGCCGGTCGGCAAAGCCTGGCGCACCTGCTCGTGCTTCTTTCAAGGCTCGCTGCGTAAGCCCGCGGGATTCCACGATCACCCCGTCGGTGCTGAGGATATGCTCAAGGGTCTCCAGGACGCGCCTTTTCTCCCAGGTTGCAGCCAATACCCAGTAGAGTTCCGCTAGTACCAGTAGCGAGATGAAAACACCTTCCCCGTCGCACGCCGCTTCGATGGTTTCGCGAGCCTGCCGGGCTTGGCGGGCATCGTCATTCAGGTAGGCCCGCGCCCACACGTTCGTGTCAGCGGCGATCATTACCCTTTCCTTCGCGCCTTGGCTGCGTTCATTTCTTCAAAGCTCATGACACGCGTCGGTTTTGGACCCTCGTCGGCCAGGCGCCATAGGTCTTTGATCGTGTAGCGCACTGGTTCGACTTCAACCGGGCCGCTTACGGGGATGCAGAACCGTACACGGCTTCCCTTGCGGATACCGAAGCGCTTGCGCAGTTCACTCGGGAGCGTAATCTGCCCCTTGGAGGAAACGGTCGCTTCAACGGTGGTCATGGATTTGCTGGATGAGGTTGGCATTGAGGAATGCTCCTCCTTACATATTACAGGTAAATGCCTTACCGACGAGCAGCCTTCCCTAACCCAGCACGACGGTGGGCTGCATCAGCGTGCCGGCTATGCGTTTGGTGATGGCGAGGAGGTCGCGCTGGGAGGCGAAGGCTTTTACCAGCGGCGCGTTCGAGAACTCGGGAAGGTTGACGGCGATGCCGTTGCGGATGCGCCCGGCGGTGTGTTCGTCGACGATGACCGAGGGCATTTCCGGCAGCAGCGTTTGAGGATGGGGTAAGCGGGCTTCGATTTCGGCGGGGGTGAGGGTCTTTAGGTCGTCAATGGTGATGGACTGCGCGAGGGTGAAGGCGCCGGCCTGGGTGCGGCGGAGGCTTGTGAGGTGGGCGCCGCAGCCGGCGTGCTGGCCGAGCTCGTGCGCGACGGAACGGACGTAACCGCCGGCGGAGACATGCATGGTGAAGGTGAGCGTGTCGTCCTGGAGCGAATCGAGCGTGAACCTGTGGATGGTGATGCGGGCCGGTTTGACGGGGACTTCCTTGCCCTGGCGAGCGAGCTTGTGCGCGGGAACGCCGTTGATTTTTTTGGCGGAGTAGATGGGTGGGACCTGGTCCATTTCGCCGTTGAATTTTTTGGCGAGCTCGCGGAGTTGATCGAGCGAGAGGGTGAGCGGCATGGGGAGCGTGGTGGGCTGGCCTTCGGCGTCGTAGGTGTCCGTAGCGTAGCCGCAGCGGATGGTGCCGGTGTAATGCTTTTCTGCCGCTCCGAAGAACTGCGCGAGGCGAGTGTATTTGCCGAGCAGCAGAGGGAGGACGCCGGTGGCCATGGGGTCGAGGGTGCCGAGGTGGCCGACCGAGCGCTCGCCGGTGGCGCGGCGCACGATGCTGACGACGTCGTGCGAAGTGATGCCGGCGGGTTTATCGATGATGATGAGACCGTTCATAGGGCAGAGATTAGAAAATAGAGACTAGAGATTAATGAACGGTTTGCTGTGCAATGGGTTTAGTGGCGGACGAGGGAGAGGAATTCGTTGCGGGTCTGGAGCTGGGTTTTGAAGACGCCGAGCATGGCGCTGGTGACGGTGGCGGAGTGCTGCTTCTGGACGCCGCGCATCATCATGCAGAGGTGGCTGGCTTCAAGGACGACGCCTACGCCCTGGGGGCTGACGGCGCACTCGATGGCGCCGGCGATCTGCTGGGTGAGGCGTTCCTGGACCTGCAGGCGGCGGGCAAAGACGTCGACGATGCGGGGGATTTTGCTCAGGCCGATCACCTTACCCTGCGGCACGTAGGCGATGTGCGCCTTGCCGAAGAAGGGGATGAGGTGGTGCTCGCATTGCGAGTAGAACTCGATGTCCTTGACGATGACCATCTCGTCGTAGTCGACGTCGAAGAGGGCTTCGTGGAGGACGTCTTCAATGCTCTGGTGGTAGCCCTGAGTGAGGAAGGCGGTGGACTTTTCCATGCGCTCGGGGGTACGGAGGAGGCCGTCGCGGGTGGGGTCTTCGCCCATGCGGCGGAGGAGTTCGGCGTAGATCTGCTGGACGCTGGCTGTGGCGAGGGTCGAGTTGGAGTCCTGCTGGGACATGGTGTTGCGGCCTTTCGAAGCTGGGGCGTGCGTAGCTGCACGCAATGTGAGATCAGGTGGTCAATTATTCAGACTACTCCTGCGGGCTCATGGGAGCGCTGTCGCCGAAGTAGTCGAAGGAGTTATTGCCGGTCTCTTCAACGCGGATGCGCTTGAGGGTGGCGTGGGGGTACGGCTCGAAGAGGCGCCAGAGCTCGAGGCAGAGATTTTCGGTGCTGGGGACGGTATCGAGGAAGCATGGAAGGGTGTTGAGGTTGGTGTGATCGAAGACGTCGAGGAGTTCCCGCTGGGCGAAGGCGTCGAGGTCGGCGAGGTTGGTGACCATGCCGGTGGTGGCGTCGACCGGGCCGACGAAGGTGACCTGGGCGATGTAGTTATGACCGTGTCCGAAGGGGTTGTTGCACTTGCCGAAGATCTCGCGGTTGCGCTCGGGAGTGAGGGCGTCGACGTGGAGGCGGTGCGAGGCCGAGAAGTGATAGCGGCGGTTGAAATGGACGATGGCGCTCACAGGCCTTCTCCGTAGAAGTCGGCGAAGAGGTCGGGCATTTCGTAGACGCGGACGCGGTGGAGCTTGGCGTGGGGAATTTTACCGTCGAGTCGGCGCCAGATGGCGATGGCGATGTTTTCCGTGGTGGGGATGGTGGTGGCGAACTCGGGGACTTCGAAGTTGAGGTGGCGGTGGTCGTAGACGCTGACGACTTCCTTTTCGAGGATGTCTTTGAGCTGCTTGAGGTCGACGACGAAGCCGGAGGTGGGGTCGATGTTGCCGGCGACGGTGACTTCAAGCGTGTAGTTGTGGCCGTGACCCTGGCGGTTGGCGCACTTGCCGAAGACGCGGTGGTTTTCGGCTTCGGTCCAGGAGTCATTCCAGTAGAAGTGGGCGGAGGAGAAATCGGCTTTGCGGGTGAGGAGGATCATGGCTGGTTGTTGGATGCCTTGGATTTTGCGGTGATGCTGAGAAGAAGCAGATTCCTCCGCTGCGATGCGGAATGACAATCCTAATGAAGAAGTCGCTGCTCCGAACAGGCGCTTACCGGCCGGTGCGGTATTCCCTTCCCTTCCATGCTATCTGGTGGAAGAGTTTGTGGTTCATCCAGCTGCGGACGAGGAGGTAGATGAAGAGCGGGAGGGCGAGAGGGGATAGGGCGGTGTCTAGCGCCGGGAAATTGGAGCGGGCTACTCGGCGGTAGAAGCGGACGAGGTTGCGGACCCAGAGGACAACGATGGCTGCGCGCTGCCAGAGAACGAGGTGCGGGAAGAGCCAGAGGAGTACAGGTAGCAGGAGGAGGGCGATATCGAGCAGGCGCCAGGCGGCCAATTGCAGGGCGTGAGGGAAAAGGAGGACGAGGTTTTTTGACCAGCCTTCGACCATGTCGCCGAAGCCGCGGTACATCCGGGTGGAGAGGGCGTCGGGGGCGTACCGGAAGTGGAGGCGGCGTTTGGATTGCTTGATGTTGAAGGCGAGGTCGACGTCTTCGAGCACGGAGCGGCCGACCATGCGGTGGCCGCCGACCGCGAAGTAGGCGCTGCGCTCGACGAGCAGGAACTGGCCGTTGGCGGCGGCGATGCGGGTGGCGGGGTCGTTGACCTGGGCGGGTGGATAGACCGTGGCCAGCTCGGAAAAAACCAGCGGCATGAGGGCGTGCTGGGTGAGGCCGGTGACGATCTGACGGGGCGAGTAGGAGAGCAGCGCCGCGTTGTTTTTTTTGGCTTCGTGGAGGGCGCGGAGGAGGTTGCCGGGCTCGTGGAGGGTGTCGGCGTCGGTGAAGAGCAGCCAGCGGCCGCGGGAGGCCTGGGCGGCGGCCCAGCAGGCGTTGGTTTTGCCGGTGAAGGCGCGCTTTCCGGCAGAGAGTTCGAGCGTTGGCGCGTTCATCACGGTGACGCCGGGGTGGGCGGTGGCGGCTTCGGCGGCGATGGCGTGGGTGTAGTCGGTGGAGTCGTCGTCGACGATGAGGAGTTCCCAGTCGCGGTTGAGGGCGAAGGTGGGGTCGTCCTGGGCGAGAAGCGAGGCGAGGCAGGCGGGGAGGGAGGCTTCCTCGTTGCGGGCGGGGATGATGACGGAGAGCTCGAAGATGGGGGCGGGACGGTCGGCGTCGCGGTCTATGGGACGAGGGTCGGGCGGAGGTGGCACGTGAGTGTCCGTGGAAACCCACGTCCGAGAATCCGGACGTGGGGCACCCGATAAGGGGTGGAGGAGGTCCGGCGAGGTGAGATTTGGTTCGCAAGTGTCCACGGCTTCGTATTATAGGAAGTGGCGCCTGTGATTGGTTCGGCGCCGGGAGTGTGCAGCGTGCGGCAAACGAAAAAATGGGCGGCGATAGGACTGGCGGCGGTGCTGCTGGCAGGGTGCGACCGGGGGAGTCATCCGGGGCAGGTTGGGCAGTTGGCGCCGGTGTTTGCGCTGAACGATGGCCTGACTTCGGTCGATATGTCTGGTCTGCACGGCCGGGTGGTCGTGCTGAACTTCTGGGCAACGTGGTGCGGACCGTGCATCCAGGAACTACCCAGCCTGACAGCGCTGCAGGAAGCACTGCCGCAGGTGAAGGTGGTGGCGGTCAGCGCGGACGAGGATGCCACTGTCTACCAGAACTACCTGATGAAGCACCCGATCCACCTGCTGAGCGTGCGCGACGCGGCGCAGAAGTCGAATGGACTGTATGGGAGCTACCGGTTTCCGGAGACGTATGTGATCGACAAGACGGGCGTAGTGCGGCGGAAGTTTGTGGGCGCGCAGAACTGGACCAGCCCGGAGATTGTGAGTTACCTGAGGAAGCTGGCGGCGTAGAAGCAGTGAATAGTGAAAAGTGAATAGTGAATAAGGCGCGGACATGGTGGATTTCGCCGATAAGACATTTAAATGAAGATAGCCGCGCGGCCGGCTTGGTAGAATGAGAGCTATGACTCAACTCGATGTTTTGTATCGCTATGAAGCACCGCCGAGTGAAGCGGCCATGATGGCGCTGGGCAGGGTGCGTGAAGTGTACGGCGTTCGGCGGGTGACGTTTGACGAGGCAGCAAAGACCGTGCGAGTGGAGTATGACGCGACGCGGCTGACGGAGCCGATCGTGCATCAACTGCTGCGGCGAGCAGGGCTGGATGTGGTGGAGAATGTTTCGCTGATCCCCGAGCAATCGGTGGCGGAACCGGTGCCGGTCACTACCGCTGCCTAGTCTGTTTGCCGCGAGGCCGGGGTATCGGTTACTCTAGTTAGGTTGCTTCTCGCAATGTGCGCCCGTAGCTCAGCTGGATAGAGCGTTTGGCTACGAACCAAAAGGTCGGAGGTTCGACTCCTTCCGGGCGCACCATAAAAGTTTGAAAAAGCCCACCAGGCGCTGGTGGGCTTTTTCGCGTCTGGCGGTGTTGCCGGAACGATAACATCAGCCGTTTGGGTGATGTTCTGACACCAAAGTAGCCCCGTATACTCGGCGAGAATCGGTTGCTGGTCGAGGTATGGTTTGGCGTCGCTCTATCGCAGGGTATTGAGCTTTCCGGCGGTGCTGGCCGTTGCCCTGATGGCGACGCTGCTGATCTTCGCCACGAAGATGCTGACCAGCAACACGATCATCAACGACCCCGACATCTGGTGGCACCTGGCCAACGCGCGCACCCTGCTGACCACCGGGCACTTTATCCGAATGGATACGCAGAGCTTTACGGTCTACGGCAAACCGTGGATCAACTTTGAGTGGCTGGCCGAGCTTCCCTACTTCTACGCTTACCGCTGGATGGGCGACCGCGGGTTGTTCCTGGTGATGATGGCGGTGGCTGAAGGCATCGTGCTGGGGGTGTACTGGCTGAGCTGGATGCGGTCGCGGGATGTGAAGGCGGCGTTCCTGGCGTCGTGGATAGCGGTGATGCTGACGACGGTGTCGCTGGGGCCGCGGACGCTGCTATTTGGATGGCTGTTCCTGGTGATCGAGCTGGGCGTACTGTGGGCCTATCGTGAAGGCCGCGACCGGCTGTGGGTGCTGCCTCCGATGTTCCTGGTGTGGATCAACGCACATGGATCGTGGTTCATCGGGTTTGTGCTGATGGCGGTGTTTTTTGCGGCGGGGTTGGTGGGTGGCACGTGGGGTGATGTGGTGTCGACGCCGTGGACACCGGCGCAGCGGAAGAAAATATTGCTGGTGACGGCGGTGAGTTTTGCGCTGCTGTTTATCAATCCCTATGGATGGCGGCTGGTGGCTTATCCGCTGGATGTGGCGTTTTCCCAGTCGCTGACGCTGAAGTACATTGCCGAATGGGCGACGCTGGACTTTCACGAAGCGCGAGGAAAGATCGTGCTCGGCACGCTGCTGGGGCTGGCGGTGCTGAACCTGCTGCGGCGGCGGACGTGGCAGTTGAGCGACCTGCTGTTTGTGCTGATCGCGATTTATGGGGCCGTGACGTACTCGAGATTTGTTTTTCTGGCAGGGATATTAATTGGGCCGCTGCTGGCGATCGACCTGCGCGGGGCGCTGGGTGGCTATGATCCGAAACAGGAGAAGCCTCTGGTCAACGCGGTGGCACTGGCCGTGCTGGCCGGAGTCTGCTGGCTGATGACGCCGAGCCAGAAACTGCTGCACCAAGGTGTGGCGGACACGTTTCCTGAAGCGGCGCTGCCACGACTGGCGCAGCTGCCGGCGGGAACGCGGCTGCTGGACAACTTTGAGTGGGGCGGCTACCTGATGTGGATGATGCCGGATCGGCCGCTGTTTATCGACGGGCGCACCGACATCTTCGTGCACGAAGGCGTGATGCAGGATTATGCGAATGCGCGGGAAGGCATGAAGGTGGCGCAGACCCTGGACAAGTATCGGATCGACGCCGTGCTGTTTCCCAAGCAGGGCCCGTTGGCGGAGCACCTGTTGCATGATCCTGCGTGGAAGCTGAGTTATTCCGACACCAATGCCATGCTGTTCGAACGGGTTCGCTGACGGCGCATCGGATCAGGAAGGCAGGTTGCCGGGGCCCGTAGAGTGCGCACGGGCGTCGGCGCGCAGGGCTTCCTCGGTGAGCTTGAGGTCGTTGATGTCGCCGATGCTGCCGTACCAGTGAACGATTTTTCCGTCACGATTGAAGTGGGGGACGCCGCGGAGCCGCATCCAATGCCAGTGTCCGTCGTTATGGCGGAGGCGGAAATCGACCAGCACCGGCGCGGCGTTGTGGGGCTGACTGGCGAGGGCGTCGAGGATTGGCTGAGTGTCACTGGGGTGGACGATCTCCAGCCAGCCATGGCCGAGTGCGTATTCCTTGGTGAGACCGGTGATGCGTTCCCAGCGCGAACTCATGTCAATGTTCTCGCCGCGCGGATTCATGATCCAGAGGACCTGGGGGTTGAACTCGACCATATTGCGATAGTGCTCTTCGCTCTGCCGGAGTTCCTCTTGAACGCGCTTGCGATCGGTAATGTCGACGCAGGCGAGCGAGACGCCAACGACTTCTCCGGCTTCGTCGATGGCGGGATGATACGAGAGGAGCCGGGTTTGCTCGGGCTTGATGCCGGAGGCCGGAATCTTCATTTCCAGCCCGGTGATGACTTCGCCTTCGAGAGCGCGGAGCAGCAGGGGCTCAAATAGCGGAAAAAGCGCGGGGATGACCTCTGCGACAGGACGGCCGATGTGGTTTTCGACCGAGATGCTGTTCATATCCGCGAGGCGGCGGTTGAGGTTGACGTACCGGAGGTTGCGATCAATGAAGGCCAGACCGACGGGCGCGCCATCGTACACGGCTTGTAGGTGGGCGAGGCGCTGGGCGGGCTGGGTGTCAAGATAACTGCTGACCGCGGTCTTCCAGGAAGTGTTTTCGCCGGTCCCGATGCGGATAGGCGGGGCCGCGATGATGTTGGGCAACTCTTCGGGGGGCGATGGGAGGCCGTAGAGGTAGCCCTGGCCGAGGTCGCAGCCGAGCCACAACAGCATCTCCGCCTGCTCGGTAGTTTCAATGCCCTCGGCGACGGTGATGAGATCCAGGCTCTGGCCGAGGCCGACGACGGTGGCGGCAATCTTGCGGCTGTCGCGGCGCCGGGTCATGGAGGCGACAAAGGTGCGGTCGACCTTGATCTTGTCGAAGGGCATGGACTGGAGGTGGCGAAGACTGGAGTAGCCGGTGCCGAAGTCGTCCAGCGCGAGCCGGCAGCCCATGGCCTTGAAGCGGCGAGCGATGGCCCGGGCGTGGTCGACGTTGCCCACCAGGGCGCTTTCCGTAATTTCGATCACCAGGCGTTCCGCGGAAAATCGTCCGGCGGTCAACACGGCCAAGATTTGCTGCGGCAGGTCCGGGTCGCGGAGTTGCAGCGCGGAAACGTTAAGGGCGAGCGTGAGGGGCGCCGGGATCATATGGGCGCAGGCCAGCGCCCTGAGCAGAATCTCCGTGGTGAGGGCACCGATCCAACCGTCGCGCTCCGCCAGGGGGATAAAGTCGTTCGGCATGATGAGGCCGAGGGTGGGATGCTGCCAACGCGCGAGGATTTCAAAACCCGCTACCTGGCCGGTGCGCAGTTTGACCAGCGGCTGGAAATAAGGGACGAACTCGCCAGCCTCCAGGGCTCGCTTGACGTCAGCCGGACTGATGGGAGCTCGTTCGTTGCTGGCTGGATTCGTGTGCGGCTCAGGTGAATCCGGATCTTTGGGCATTACGTTCTCTGTCTCCCGGGAAATGCCCTGTCTTGCGTGACATCTACACGATAGTGTTTTCAGGCCGTATGCTCTGTCTTATAAACGACTTAGGCCTAGCTGCAATCTACCTCTTTCGAGTCATTTTGTCGGTGATCGGCGTCCTTGCAGGATGGCCTGAAATCTGCATCGTGAGGAAAACGGTAAAGATTGACGACTGATTTAGTCCGCATTAGAATTGACGGTGAAACGAAGGAACTTTCAACGCGTTTGAGCGTGGGCACGGTGGGACCGCGCGGCATGGAAAGACGGCAATGCTACAGGCTTTTATCATCACGCTGCGGGAAGGTGTCGAAGCCGCGCTGATCGTCGGAATTGTCTTCGCTTACCTGGACAAAATTGAGCGGCGCGAGCTGAAACGGACGGTGTTTTACGCGCTGGCTTCGGCGATTGCCGCGAGCGTAGCCGTGGCGGTGGTGATCGCTCACCTGAACTTCAACCAGGACATCTTTGAAGGCTGGGTGATGCTGGTGGCGGCGGCGTTCGTCGTCGGCATGATCTGGTTCATGCACCGGACGGCACGGACAATGCGTGGCGATATTGAGTCCAAGGTGGACAAGCTGATCGGGTCGCGGTTTGGGCTGTTCGGGTTTGTGTTCCTGATGGTGCTGCGCGAAGGCGTGGAGACGGTGCTGATCCTGGCCGGGGTGTCTCTCAATTCGAGCGAACTGATGAGCTTTACAGGGACTGTGCTGGGCGTCGCAGCGGCCGTCGTGTTTGGCGTGGTGTTTATCCGCGGGAGTGTGCGGATCAATCTGCAGCGGTTCTTCCGGGTGACGACGGTGATTCTTTACTTCGTCGTGTTCCAGCTGGTGGTGAGTGGTCTGCATGAGCTTTCAGAGAACGGCGTGATCCCCTCCAGCACGGCGGAGATGCGGTACATCGGACCGATTGTGCGGAACGATATTTTCTTCTTTGTGACGATGTTGGCGCTGGCTGGGTTGATGGTGCTGTTCGAGTACAAGCGGCGGGCGCCGCTGAAGCTGGCGGCCGATGCCTCGGCTGCGGACAAGCGCAAGGCGGAGTGGACGGCCCGGCGCGAGAAGCTGTGGATGAATGCCGTGGTCGGCGTAAGTTTCGTGTTTATTTTTCTTTCGACAGCTGAATTTATTTACGCGAAGAGCTCGACGGCGCTGAGCGAGGCGACGCCGGTGACGCTGGTGGGCAGCCAGGTGACGGTGCCCGCGGCGAACATCAATGATGACAAGCTGCATCGCTACTCGGTGCATGTGGATGGGGCGAATGGCGGGTCGACCGTGGTGCGGTTCCTGCTGTTCAAGAAGCCCGATGGCAACCTGGTGAGCGTGGCCGATGCGTGCCACATCTGCGGGCCGGTGGGGTTCTACATGGGCGAGCAAGGGATTACGTGCAAGATGTGCTCGTCGCCGCTGGTGGCGAGCTCGATGGGGCAGCCCGGCGGATGCAATCCGATACCGCTGAAGTCGACCATTGAGAGTGGGCAGATTGTGATTGCGAAGGCCGACCTTGAGCCGCTGACCGCGATCTTCGGGGCCAAGTAGCCATGTTTCTGCGGCTGTTGTGGGAGAGCTTCGCACGACAGCGGCGGCGGAAGATTCTCGCCGGGCTGGCGATCCTGCTGGGGGTGACGGCGGTGACCGCGATGCTGGGTCTCGCGACCACGATTGGGGACCGCATACACCAGGAGCTGGCGGTGTATGGGGCAAACATTGTGGTCTATCCCAAGGCCGATACGCTGGATGTGAAGGTGGGCGAGCAGAGCCTGAAGCCGGCTACGGGGAATGCTTATCTGCATGAGAAGGACCTGGAGAAGCTCCGGGGGATTTTCTGGGCTAACAACATTACGGGGGTTAGCCCGGAGCTGCGCGCGTCGCTGCTGTTCGCGCGGGGACTCGACCAGCGAACCATTTCAGTTGATACTGTCGGACTTTGGTTTCAACATCCTTTTGGCAGCGGTATAACCGGTGCTCCGCAGTTACATCCGTCCTGGCACCTCCAAGGTGCCTGGCCGACGCCACATCCTCAGGTTAAGGACGGCCAGTATGCCGTGGTGCTCGGAAGCACGGTGGCCAAGAGGCTAGGCGCTGCCATTGGCGACGATATTCTCCTCGGCGACTCTCACGTAACGTTTGACTCTACGAGTCCGACACCAGCCATAGCGGCCGATCATGCCAAGGTGGTCGGCATCTTGAACACGGGTGCCGCCGAAGACAACGAGGCGCTTTTGACGCTCGCCGACATGCAGGATCTCGCTGAGCTTCCGGACGCGGTCTCGCGCGTGGAAGTGAGTGCGAAGACGCGGCCTGAGGATGCGTTTGCTCGTCGAGATCCTGATGCGCTTTCGCCTAAGGATCGCGACGTCTGGTATTGCCGGCCATACGCGAACTCGATTGCTTACCAGATTCGGGAGGCTATACCGGGCGCGGCGGCGGAGCAGGTGCGGCAGGTGGAGCAGTCGGAGGGGACGATCCTGGAGCGGATCAGCGGGTTGATGTGGCTGATTTCCGCGGCGGCGCTGCTGGCGGCGGCGGTGGCGGTGAGCGCGGCGATGGCGACGGCGGTGCTCGAACGGCGGGCGGAGATTGGGCTGATGCGGTCGCTGGGGGCGAGCAAGGGGCGGATCGCTTCCCTGTTCTATGCTGAGGCCGGTTTGCTCGCGATGATTGCGGGCGTTGGCGGGTACGTGCTGGGGTCGGTGATTGCGGCGGCCTTGACGGCGAGTATCTTCGGGCAAGCGGCGGGGGTTGCGCTCTCGACAACGATGCTTCATGCGTTCAACCCGGTGCTGCTGCCGGTGGTGCTGGCGTTGGCGCTGATTGTGGCGGTAGCGGGGAGTACGGCTTCGATACGAAGCGCACTGCGGATGGACCCGTCGGCGGTGCTGAGGACCGGCGCGTGACGGCGGCGTCGGTGGCGCGCCGGAAACCCATGTCCGAGAATCCGGACATGGGGCACCCGTCGGGCTTCAGTGGAGACAAGAAAAGCAACGGCGCGGTTTCGTTGCCGCGGATGCTGGTGCGGTCGCTGAAGTTTCGGCGGGCGCGGAGCTTGTCGGCGCTGGCGGCATTGACGGTGTCGGCGATGGTGGCGACAGCGCTGCTGACGTTGTACGCCGACCTGGATGCGAAGCTGCATCGGGAGTTTCGGAGCTTCGGGGCGAATGTGGTGGCTACGGCTTCGGGTGCGGTCGCGCTGGATGAAGGTATGCTGCGGCAGGTGCAGGGAGTGGTGGGCGCAGATGTGACCGTGGCGCCGATTGCTTATGCGGTGGCGACGACCGATCGTGGGACGTCGGTGGTGGTGGCCGGGGTGGACTTCGCGGCGATGCAGAAGCTCGATAGCTGGTGGAAAGTGGATGCCTGGCCTGCGGGGACGAATGATGCGCTGCTGGGGCAGCGGGCAGCGGGATTCATTGCCAATGAGCGTGAGGTGACGCTGAGCTATGCGGGCAAGGCCGTGACACTGCATGGCGCAGGGCGATTGAGTACGGGCGGTGATGAGGACTCGCGGATCTATGTGCCCATGGCCGCGTTTACCGCCTGGACCGGCGTGCAGCCTACCGTGCTGGAGATGCAGGTTCCGGGTGGAGCGGAGCGGGTGAATGCGGCTATTGCGGCGCTGCAGCGAGCGATGCCGGGGTTGCATGTGGAGCCGGTGCGGGCGCTGGTGGCGGGCGAGTCGCGGATTGTGGACCGCACGCACAGCCTGATGTACGGAGCGATGCTGCTGATTGCGTTGACGGTGGCGATTAGTGTGCTGGCGACTTTGTCGGCTAGCGTGCTGGAGCGGCGGCGGGACTTTGCGCTGATGAAGGCGTTGGGCGCGTCGCAGGGGCAGTTGATTGGGCACTTTCTGCTGGAGGCTCTGGTGATTGCGGCGGCGGGCGGGGTGCTGGGGTATGTGCTGGGGTCTGGCGTGGCCTGGGCGATTGGGGAGTGGAATTTTGGGACGGCTACTTTGCCTCGCGTCTCCTTACTGCCTGTGGTGTTGGCGTTGAACCTGGCGATTGCGGCGGCGGCGGCGTTGTTTCCGGCGCGGGTGTTGCGGGGGTTGCAGCCTGCGGCCTTGTTGAAGGGGGAGTAAAGGTTCTTGGTTGTCGGTTGTTAGGGCTCAGTGGGTGAGGGATAGGATTGACGTATGAAGATGGTGAGTGAAGCGCAGCGGCAGCATGCGGAAGCGATGCTGGAACATGCGATGCCGGTGATTCAGCTGGTGGGCGTTAGCCGGGAGTATGCTTCGCGGTCGGGCGTGGTGCGGGCGCTGGATGATGCGAGTTTTACGATTGGGGCGGGTGAGTGGGTTGCGATTACTGGGCCTTCGGGGTCGGGTAAGTCGACGCTGGTGAATTTGCTGGGATGTCTGGATACGCCGACTTCAGGCAAGCTGACGATTGATGGTGAGGAAGTCCATGCGATGTCGGGGAGCGAGCTGGACCGGTTTCGGGCGGACAAGATCGGGTTTGTGTTTCAGCAGTTCCATTTGATTCCTTACCTTTCGGCGCTGGAGAACGTGATGCTGGCGCAGTATTTTCACTCCATGACCAACGCGGACGATGCGCGCAGGGCTCTGGAGCGCGTAGGGCTGGGGGCGCGTGCGGACCATCTGCCGAGCGAGTTGAGCGGCGGCGAGCAGCAGCGGGTGTGCATTGCGCGGGCGCTGATCAACGATCCGCCGATCCTGCTGGCGGATGAGCCTACGGGGAACCTGGATGCGGCGAATCAGAAGATTGTGGCGGGCATCCTGCGTGAGCTGCACGCGGCGGGAAGCACGATTGTGATGGTGACGCATGATCCGGAGATGGCGGCGCTGGCGCAGCGCAAGATCGCGTTGAGCCATGGCAAGGTGTTCTGCCATCCGGTGCAGCATGTGGTGGTGAAGCTGGCGCAGTAGGGATCAGAGACGCAGGAGAAGCTGATCCCCTGCGGGGAATGGCAAAGAGAAAAGCAAGGGCGGCGGGTGGCGGCGTGGTCTCCCATGTCCGAGAATCCGGACATGGGGCACCCGGAACTTGGTGGTGATGTGGGCGAGAAGCAGATTCCTTCCCCTTCGGCGGGCTCAGGGTACGGAATGACGATCCTGAAAATGGTGCGGGGAGCAGCTGTGTTTAGCGTTCGCCCCAGCTTAGTTTGCTGCGGAGGACACTGAAGAGGCCGTTGGGGTGGAGGCGGAGGAGGTGGACGCTGTGGTCGGAGCGGCGGCATTCGATGCGGTCGCCCAGGAGGAGTTCTACGGCTTCCTGGCCGTCCACGGTGAGGTAGGTTTCCTGGGGAACGGAGTCGACGGAGATGCCAATGTGGGCTGCGCCGGGGACGACGATGGGGCGGATGGTGAGCAGGTGGGGACAGATAGCGGTGACGACGATGGCGTCAAGATTGGGCATCAGGATAGGGCCGCCGGCGGCGAGGTTGTAGGCGGTGGAGCCCGTGGGTGTGGAAACGATGACGCCGTCGGCGCGGAAGCGGGCTACGAACTGGCCGTCGAGCTCGATGCCGAACTCGCCCATGCGGGCGATGGCGCCCTTGGCGGTGACGACGTCGTTGAGGGCTTCCCACTGGCGGAAGGATTTGCCGTCGCGGATGAGTTCGGCGTGCATGAGGTTGCGGTGCTCGATGATGGCGTTGCCGGCCAGCCAGGCTTCGAGGGAGTCGTAGAGCTCGGCGAGGGGGGTTTCGGTAAGGAAGCCAAGGGAGCCGAGGTTGACGGCGAGGATGGGCGTCTGGGTGAAGGCGAAGGCGCGGGCGGCGGCGAGCAGCGTGCCGTCGCCGCCGAGCATGACGACGAGGTCCGGGTTCTGGCCGGGCATGTCAATGCGTTCGAGGGCGTCGGCGGTGGCGGTGGCGCTGGTGGCGGAGAGGTAGTTGGCGCTCTCGGGGTCGAGGATGTACTCGAAGCCGTGGCCGCGCAGCCAGACGATGAGGTCGGGAAGGATCTGCTCGAGCTCCGGCTTCTGGGGCTTGGAGATGATGGCGGCCTTGGGCATGGGGTCTAGTGTAAACGGCAGAGTGGATAGGCAAGGGTCCAGGGCTCAGGGCTCAGGGCCAGGGCTCAGGGTTTAGGGTTTAGGGTTTAGGGCTTAGGGTTCAGGAGGCAAAGCTGTGGCGCTTTATGGACCCTAAGCCCTGGACCCTCCTTCGGCCTCGCTAGAATTTTGCGTGGAGCAGGAACTCGCGGTTGCCTTCCATGCCGAGGATGGGCGAGTCGATGAGGGCGAGGGGCTGGCCGCCCAGCGCGGCTACGGCGTTTTCGACTCGGGTGACGGCGAATTGCTGGGCTTCGGGGTCGCGGACTATGCCTCCTTTGCCGACGTGCTCGCGGCCGGCTTCGAACTGGGGTTTGACGAGGAGGACGGCTTCGCCTTGCCACTTTGTTTCTGCGGGGGCGAGGGCGCCGATAACCGCGGGGAGGACGAGGGTGGCGGAGATGAAGCTGACGTCCATGGCGAAGAACGTGACAGGAGCGGGTGAGAGCGGGAGGAGCTGGCCGGGCGAGAGGAGGCGGGCGTTGGTGCGTTCGAGGAGGGTGACGCGGGGGTCGGTGCGGAGCTTGTGGTGGATCTGGCCGTAGCCGGTGTCGACGGCGAGGACGGTGGCAGCGTGGTGCTGGAGGAGGCAGTCGGTGAAGCCGCCGGTGGAGGCGCCGATGTCGGCGCAGGCGCGGGCGGTGACGTCGATGGCCCAGGTTTTGAGGGCGTGCTCGAGTTTGAGGCCGCCGCGGCTGACGTAGCGGAGGTCGTCGCCGGTGAGGCGGAGGATGGCGTCTTCGGCTACGGGGGTCCCGGGCTTGTCGACCCGCTGCTCGTTGACCAGGACGCGGCCGGCAAGGATGAGGGCCTGGGCGCGCTCGCGGGAGGCGGCAAGCCGGCGTTCTACGAGCAGTTTGTCGAGGCGGGTCTTCATCTGTTGAACCTACAGGGTACAGGCATGGCAAGGTTGCCCGAATGACGTACACTGGCTCGGAGACGGGTCAGGGCGATCTGGCTCGAAGTATGTAGTGACTAAATTGGCAACAGCAGCAATCTAAACCATCTTCAGGTGCGTTCTTATGAACAGAGAGACGGCGATGCCGACGACAGTACCGGATCCGGAGACGGCGCAATTAGACGCCGACCTGCTGGGCAAGGTACAGCGCGGCGATGAGTCTGCCATGGCAGCACTCTACGACCGTTACTCGAAGATTGTTTACTCGGTTGCACTGCGTGTTTTGCGAGATCCTGCCTCGGCTGAAGACGTGTTGCAGGAGATCTTTATGCAGGTATGGCGGAGCCCGGCGAAGTTTGTAGCGACCCGCGGCTCGCTGGGTGGGTGGCTGGCGGTGGTAACGCGGAATCGGTCGATTGACCTGCTGCGGCGTAAGCGTCCAAGCGAACAAGTGGAAGAAATGCAGCTGGCCTCGATGTGCAACATTGCCGACGAGGTGGAGCGCAACTCGATGATGGAAAAGGCCCGGGGCGTGATCGTACTCCTTCCGGCCGAGCAGAGAAAGACGCTGGAAATGGCGTTCTTCGATGGTTTGACACACTCCGAAATAGCGGAAATGACGGGCGATCCGCTAGGCACCGTAAAGACCCGAATCCGCAGCGCGCTGTTGACGCTGAGAAAGGCTTTCCAGGCATGAATCCTAAACAGATTTCTCAAGACGACCTCGTTCTATTTGCGCTGCAAGATGTAACGCCTGCGGAAGCCGCGGAAGTGATTGTCCACCTGGAGCACAGCGAGGCCGCGCGTAACGAGCTGGCACGCATCCAGGGCGACCTGGCAACGTATGCGCTGACTTCCGATCCGCACTCCCCGCCGGCGATGGCGCGCGAGCGCCTGCTACGGCAGGTGGCGAAGGAAAGGAAAGTGGTTCCGATCGAGCGCGCTGTTCCCGTGGCAGCGGCGACGACCGCCAGCGCTGCGGCGAGCGATGAACCGATGCTGCTGCCGCGCAGCGCACGGATGTTCGAGATGGAAGAGCGGGCTCCCCGCCGCGGTGGCATGGGCTTTATGGGCTGGGCCGGCTGGGCAGTGGCCGCAGGTTGCGCCGTAGCTGTCGGGCTGGAGTACCAGCAGCACCGGTCCCTGGAAGCGGATTACCGGACGCAGTCGTCGCAGCTGATCGGGCTGAGCGAGCAGGCAGCCAAAGCCGATGCGGTGATGAAGGTGTTGACGGACGGCGGGGCCATGCAGGTTTCACTGCATTTGCCGCCGAGCGGCGTGCCGGAGCCTCCAAAGCCCGAAGGACGTGCGGCGTATGTTGCCGACAGCGGGTCGCTGGTGTTCGTGGGTATGCACCTGGCTCCGCTGGAGGCGTACAAGACGTATGAGCTGTGGATGATTCCCGCGGACGGGCACGACCCGATTCCGGCCGGGATCTTCAAGCCGGACCAGCATGGGTTTGCCAGCGTGATTCTGCCGGAGTTGCCAAAGAACGTGGCGGCGAAGACGTTCGCTGTGACGATCGAGGATGATGGCGGATCGAAGGCGCCGACACCGCCGATCGTTCTGGCGGGCATGTAAGCAGCCGCTAGCCAGACCGCGGGGACGTCGACCACTCTATGGCCTTGGCGACGAGGCGGGTAAGAAGATTGCTCTTGTAGTTGGAGTAGGCCAGCAGGGTCAGGTGGCCGGCCTCGATTGCGGCGCGTTTTGTTGCGGCGTACTCGAGCGCCGCGTGGGGATGCTTGCGCAGGAAGTCCCTTAGCGCGAGATTCGCCAGCCAAAGGCGCCCGCCGCGCTCCACCAGGGCGATATTGAACGACGCGGAGTCTCTCCTGCGAAGGTAGATGCGACCGGGCACTCCGGCCTCGCCGAGGTCTTCATAACCGGCACGGACGAGAGCGGATCGTACTGCCTCGCGATTGTGGTGCGCTTCAAGACCCACCATCAGATCCAGGGTGGGCTTGCCCGGAATGCCGTGAACCGAAGTGCTGCCGATGTGCTCGACCTTGGTCCCGGCGGGCAGGTGGCCGGCAAGCCGATGCTCCTCTGCTGCTGCGTGCGCAGGCCAACCAGGATCATAAGCGGAGAATTCGATGGGTTCGTCTACCTCGGGCATGAGGAGGCGCCTCTGGGAGGATTTTATTTGTGCCGACGAAACAGAAAAGGCCGCCTGCGAGGGCGGCCTTTATGCGCTTGTGAGGTGGTGCGCTCTTACGGCTGGGTGACCAGCACTCCCGGTGTCTGGGGGTGCGAACCCGTAGCCAGTGGAAGGCCGAGGCCCTGAAGCGAGATGTGGGTCTGGACGGTGTCGAGATCGGTGCGGAGGACGGTCATGAACTTGCTGTCCCAGGACGTGATGTAGACCTTGCCGGTGGGTACGCCTGAGGTGACCGAGAGGGTGTTGGGGTGACCGTAGACCAGCGTGGGGCTGGTGGAAGCGTCGATGGTGGACGCGGCCGACGAGGTGGCGCAGATGGTGGATGTGACGACGTTGGCGGTCAGGTTGACGACGGTGACCGAGCCTTCGCCGTTGCAGACTCCGGCGACGTTGGCCTGGTTGACCACGTAAGCGCGGCTGCCGTCGGAGAGCACGTCGACCATGGTGGGGTTGACGCCGACTGGGACCGTGGCGACGACCGTGCCGAAGCCGACAGCATCAGTGGGGTTCGCCGCGTTGCAGTTGGGGTTGGTGACCGGGGTGCCCTGGTTGCAGAGCGGCACGCTGATGATGCTAAGCGAACCGGGATGCACGCCGTCGCCCGCGTTAAGGACGGCGAGCTCGAAGAGGGCAGGAACGGAAACGGCCCAGATCGGGTTCTGGCCCAGCGTGGTGAGACCGGGATTGAGCGCGGCGTTGGGGATGGTGGGGGTGGTGGCGTCCAGCGCGTTGGTCGAGGTGTTGATGACCGAAACGGTGCCGGAACCTTTATTGAGGATGAACGCGCGCTGCAAATCAGCGGGCATGATGCCGTAAACGGGGTTGGTGCCCACGGTGAGGGTGGTGGAAATGGTGGGCTGGGCAGTGGTGGTTTCGATGCCGAGCACCTGGCCGGGGCCGGCACCGGTGCCACTGACCAGTGCGTAGACGCGGGCCGCGCCGGTATTGCCGACGACGTAGTTCGGATTGGTGCCGGTAGCGATGTTCGCCAGCAGCGAAGGGCCGATGGCCGTGAGGGCAGCGATGGAAGCGTTCGAGCCTGAACCGGTCTGCGGGATGAAGATGATGGTGCCCGAATTGGTGCCGGCGATGGGCGAGATGCTGACCGGGTTCGAGCCCGCCACGAGCGTGGTTTGCGAAACATCGCTGGTGATGAGGTTGGCCGGGTTGGAAACCGGAACCGAATCGAGCGAGCCGGAAGCGTTGATGATGTACGCCGTGGTGCCGCCGTTGCCCAGCGTGAAGTAGGTGGGGTTCTGCAATACGGACGGCGTGGCAAGGATCGTGTCGCCGGAGAAGTCCACGGCGGTGATCAGGCCCTTCGACGTCGCGCTGGGGATGGAAAGCGCGATGGCGAACTTGGTGGGCTGGCCAGCGGGACCGACGGGATTGATGGCGCTGACGACCGGGCGGTAGCTTTGTCCGCAACCGGCGGTGAGTAGAGCGGCGGCCGATACGGCGGCGACGGACAGCCACCCGTTCCGGCGCGACGCGTGCCAAACTGGAATAGCTGCCTGGTTCCCTGCTGATACCTTACGTATTTGGTGCAAAAGTTCTCCCGCGACGGGTCGCTGTTCGCCTGTCCGCCGACATCTGATTGTAAATCAAACGTGCGTGGACAAACGCCGCCAGAGGATGGACGAATGAACGAACCCGAAGTGATCGCCGGAATGCTCGGCGACCCCAATGTACCCGGAGCACCGGCGCAAACTATTGCCGTTGTCGGACTTTCCGACAACCCGATGAAGGCCAGCTTTTACGTTTCCGAGTACATGCAGCGGCAGGGATACCGGATTGTGCCCGTTAACCCGGCGCTGGAGAGCGTGCTGGGGCAGGCGAGCCATGCGTCGCTGAGCGCGGTGCCGGGGCGGGTGGACATCGTAAATGTCTTCCGGCTACCGAAGTTTATCCCGGCGATTGTGGACGACATGATCGCGCTGGGGCTGAAAAATCTCTGGGTGCAACAGGGGATTGTCGACCTGGAGTCGGCTGCGCGGGCTGAGGCGGCGGGAATCAACGTGGTGATGGACCGCTGCATCATGGTGGAGCACCGCGGACGGCGGTAGGTGGGCCACGGGTTTACGCGACGGCCCACGTCCCCAAGTGGGGGGCATGGGGCACCCCTGGTCAGCGGTGAGGGTGCGAAGTATCCGGCGTGGAGATAACTTTCTGACAACGGGGTTTTGGGCCGCACCCTACAATGGAGTGATGACCGGCGGCTGCTCGCGACTTCTGAAACTGATCACTGTTGCCCTGGGTATCGTTCTGGCTGCGGCGGCTGCCGGGCGAGCGCAGATTGTTGAAGTCGGCGATGGCGGGCCAGGGCCGGTAAAGGCGGAGCACCTGACGGTTGAGTTGGTCACCCTGGCGCCGCAGATTGCCGCGGGCGGCAAGCTGCAGGTGGGGCTCTCGCTGACACTGGAAGAACACTGGCACGTTTACTGGATCAACGCGGGCGATGCCGGTGGGCCGCCGACCATCAAATGGACGTTGCCCAAGGGTTTGATCGCCGGGCCAATGCAGTTCCCTCCCCCGACACGCCTGCCGCTGGGGCCGCTGATGGATTTTGGGTATGAGGATGCGGTGACGTATCCGGTGATGCTGGTCGCGGCCAAAGGGATGAAGCCGGGCAAGGTGCACCTGGACGCGCAGGTGACGTGGCTGGTGTGCAGCAGCCAATGTTTTCCGGGCAAGGCGCATTTGGGGATCGACTTGAACGTGGTGCCGGGGCCGCTGCCTGATCCGCCGCTGGTGGGAGCGCTGGGGTCGGCGATTACGATTTTGCCGAAGCCGTTGGCCGAGAGCATGAGTGCCAGCGCGGTGGCCGATGCGAAGACGATGGTGGTGACGGTAAAGACGGCCAGTCAGTCGGGCGATCCGGAGATTTATCCGTATGACTCGGACGTCATTCAGAACGCGGCTGATCCGGGGATTTTGCGGGAGGTGGATGGGATCAGCTTCCGGATTCCACGGGCGATGGACGATGTGCATAAAGGGCAGTCGACGCCGCTGCCCAAGGAGTTCCATGCGCTGGTGAAGTTCAGCGACAAGGAAGCTTATGACATTTCGGTCCCGGTGAAGATGGGCGTGATTGCGCCTGCTCCGACGACGGGGGCGCAAGGCTCGCCGACCAATGAGACTGTGGGCGTAACGCTGTGGAGCGCGCTGGGGCTGGCGTTTGTGGGCGGGATGCTGCTGAACCTGATGCCGTGTGTTTTTCCGGTGCTGTTTTTGAAGGGGCTGGCGCTGGTGAATGCCTCCGGCGAAGAGCAGAAACGGCAGCGGGCGCATGGGCTGGTTTATACGCTGGGGATCCTGGTGTCGTTCTGGGCGGTGGTGGGTACGCTGCTGGTGCTGCGCGCGGGTGGGTCGGAGTTTGGATGGGGCTTCCAGCTGCAGTCGCCGTCGTTTGTGGCGGTGCTGGCTTCGCTGCTGTTTTTCTTTGCGCTGTCGCTGGCGGGGTTGTTTGATGTCGGGCTGACGCTGACGAGCGCGGGTGGCGAGCTGGCGAAGAAGCAGGGCTACGCGGGAAGCTTTTTTACCGGCGTGCTGGCGACGGTGGTGGCCACGCCATGCACGGCTCCGCTGATGGGCGCGGCGATTGGGTTTGCACTCGCGCAGAGTGCGGCGGTGGCGATTGGGGTCTTCACGGCTCTGGCGCTGGGTCTCGCGCTGCCGTATTTGGTGCTGAGCTGGCAGCCGGCATGGACGGCGGTACTGCCCAGGCCGGGGGCATGGATGGAAGTGCTGAAGCAGCTGACCGCCGTGCCGCTGTTTCTGACGGCGATCTGGCTGGCGTGGGTTTATGGGTCGCTGTATGGGACGGCGGGGATTGACCGCGAGGCGTGGCTGCTGGGGTGCTTCCTGCTGCTGGCGGTGGCGGGATGGGCGCTGGGACGGTGGCCGGCCCGTTGGGGGTCGGCGATTGTGGCGGTGGTGCTGATTGCGGTTGGGCTGAGCCTGCCGCTGCGGACGCCGAAGGTGGAAGCGGAGACCTGGAAGCCTTATACGACGGCGAGCCTGGAGGCGGCGCGGGCATCGGGTAAGCCGGTTTTTGTGGACTTCACGGCGGCGTGGTGTTTGAGCTGCAAGGTGAACGAGGCGGCGGTGCTGCAGTCGGATGAAGTGAAGAAGAAGTTCGTGGACGCGGGCGTGGTGCTGCTGCGGGCGGACTGGACGTCGCATGATGACTTTATTTCGCAGCAACTGGGGGCGCTGGGGCGGAGTGGCGTGCCGACGTACGTGATTTATCCGCCGGGGAAAACGTCGAATGCGGATGTGCTGCCGGAGTTGTTGACCAAGGGGATCGTGCTGAAGGCGCTGGAGAAGGACGCGAAGCTTTAGGTGTGGCTCAGGCGGTGGTGGCGTTTTTCAGCTTGAACCATTCCGGGTGTTCTTTCCTTAGTTCCTGGGCGATCTGTGCGCTTAGTTTTGCGCCGAGTTCGCTGGTGGCCTCAAGGGTTTCCCGCTGCATGGCCATCATCGTCGTTGCCAGCTTTTCACCGAGTGCCTGCGAGAGCTCCGGTTCCCTGCCGTCTTTCCTGTCGCGCTGGGCCTGGGCGAGTTCGCGCAGTTCGGCGGCGGTGAAGTGCGCTTCGTAGATGGTGACCTCGGCGGCGATAAAGGGAGCGGGGTCGAAGCGGGAGCGCAGGCGCTTTTTGAACTCCTCTATGAAGAGCGGATCGTAGGTGTAGTCGGGATCGATGGTGAGTTCATCGGCTGAGCTTTGGAGGAAGGAATCGAGGCCGGCGAGCAGGCGGCGGCGGGCGTCCATGGCTTCGAGAAGGTCGGTGGCGGCGTCATGAATTTCGGCGTTAGTGATTACCGAAGTCATCGGCGGCGTGCTGGCCATCTGCGCTACGACCTGTGGAGCTGACAAACATGAGAGCAGGAAAAAGACCAATGCTTTCATGAACACCTTCCGAATCAGTCCACTACCGGCAACTCGCTAGTGAAGCAGGCAGTTACTGAGCTTTAAGGCGGCGCCCGGATTGAGCCCGAGTGCTGCGCTTTTGTGGGGTTCTTTCACCAACCACGGTAAATTTGAGCTGCAATGATTCCATCACACCCAACAGCGTGTCCCAAGTAGGATTGCCGTTCGACGACAACGAACGGTACAAACTCTCCCGCTCGACGCCAGCCTGACTAGCTACCTTTGCCATCCCATGGGCTTGAGAAACATTCTTCAATGCCTTGAGAAAAGCAGCCCCGGAATCCTCCAAGGCCGCATTGAGGTACGCTTGCGCCTCTGCGGGGTCGGTTAGATCTTCAAGCAGTGATTCGCGGTATGAACTAGTTTTCATGGTGAGATTTCCAAAGTTCCAATGCAAAACGAATATCCGCTGTCTGGGTTGCTTTTGAGCCGCCGTGCAGCAGGTGGACAACGCTCCCCTTCAAGCCAAAGTAAATGCGATATCCGGGCCCGAAATGCAGACGACTTTCGGATGCTCCTGAACCAATGGGCCTGGCGTCGCCAAAGTTACCGTCTTCCATTTTGTCGATCTGGACCCTGATGCGATTTCTCGTTGTGATGTCGAGAGTTTTCAGCCACTCCTTTAGAGGAATGCGGTCGTCCTCGGTATGGCACAACACGAGTTCAAACGTAGGTTCAGGCACGCGATCCGGTCCGCAGCGTTGTGATTTTTATATCACAACTGAAAACGGTGATCGTCAAGGTCATTCGCGCCTGCGGAGCTTCGCGATCTCTTCCATGCGTTGAGCCAGCAATTTCTCGCGGCCTTCGTTGGTGGGTTGGTAGTAGCGGCGGTCGCGGAGGTTTTCGGGGAGGCACTCCATCGCGGCTACTTTGCCTTCCACGTCGTGCGCGTATTGGTAGCCTTTGCCGTAGTCGAGTTCTTTCATGAGCTTCGTCGGCGCGTTGCGGAGGTGGAGCGGGACGGGTTGGGCGGGCATGGATTCTATGTCGGCTCGGACCTGGCCGAAGGCGGTGTAGACTGCGTTCGATTTCGGCGCGAGGGCGAGGTAGACGACGGCCTGGGCGAGGGCGAGTTCGCCTTCCGGAGAGCCGAGGAAGTGCATGGCATCGCGGGCGGAGAGACAGAGGTTGAGGGCTTCCGGGGCGGCGAGGCCGATATCTTCTACGGCCATGCGGACGATGCGGCGGGCGATGTACATGGGGTCTTCGCCGGCGATGAGCATGCGGCCGAGCCAGTAGAGGGCGGCGTCGGCGTCGGAGTTGCGGACGGACTTGTGGAGGGCGGAGATGATGTCGTAATGCTGCTCGCCCTTCTTGTCGTAGAGCAGGATGCGCTGCTGCAGGGCTTCGGCGGCGATGGCGGCGGTAAGCGTGGTTTCGCTGCGGGCTTCGGTGAGGCGGGCGGCGCCTTCGAGCGCGTTGAGGGCGTTGCGGGCGTCGCCGGAGGAGTAGCTAGCGATGGCTTCGAGAGCGCCATCTTCGGCGGTAAGATGAAGCTTGCCCAGGCCGCGGGTCTCGTCGGTGAGCGCCGAGGCGACGAGAGAGACGATCTCGTCCTGCCCCAACGCAAGCAGCGTGTAGACGCGGCAGCGGGAGAGCAGCGCGGCGTTGATTTCAAAGCTGGGATTTTCAGTGGTGGCGCCGATGAGGCGGATGGTGCCGCGCTCCACGTAGGGCAGGAAGGCGTCCTGCTGGGCCTTGTTGAAGCGATGGATCTCGTCGATGAAGAGGATAGTGCGGGAGCCGAAGCCGGCGGCCTTTTCGGCGTCGACCATCACCTGCTTGATCTCTTTGATGCCGCTCATGACGGCGGAGAACTCGATGAAGGTGGACTGCGTGACGTTAGCGATGATCTTGGCGAGGGTGGTCTTGCCGACGCCGGGAGGTCCCCAGAAGATGAGGGAGGACGCGGCTGCTCCGCGGGCAACGCCGGTGGTTTCGTCTTCGATCTGGAGGCGGAGGGTTTTTCCCGGGCCGAGGAGATGTTGCTGGCCGAAGAACTCGTCGAGCGTGCGAGGGCGCATGCGTTCGGCGAGCGGGGCGTTGCGCTGGATGGTGTCGGCAACGGAGCGAAAGTCGGGGGCGAAGAGGCTCATGCAGTGCCTTCGGCGTGCTGCCGCAGGCGCTGGCGCAGGGCTTCGTACATCAGCGTGGAGCCGGCGATGGCAGCGTTGAGGCTTTCGACGGCGCAGGGGATGTGGATGCGGGCGTCGGCGAGTGCGAGGGCGGAGGCGGAGAGGCCAGCGCCCTCGTTGCCGATCAGTAGTGCGCAGGGAGCGAGGAGGCTGGCTTCAGTAGTGGGCGTTGCGCCCTGCTGCTGCGCTACCGCGGCCAGGAAGCGGTAATCGTGGAGCAGCGACTTGATTTCGCTGAGCGGGGCGCGCGTGACCGGGATGCGGAAGGCGCTGCCGGCGGAGGCGCGGATGGTCTTGGGGTTCCAGCGGCTAACAGTGTCGGGCGTTGTGAAGACGTGGGGGATGCCGAAGGCTTCGGCAGAGCGAATGAGGGTACCGAGGTTACCGGGGTCCTGGAGGGACTCGATGACCAGGACGACGCCGTGGTTTGAGAGTGATGGCGCGGCGACGTCGGGAATGACGACGAGCGCCGCGATGCCCTGGGGCGAGGCGGTGTCGACGGCACTGGCAAAGACATCACGGCTGACGACGGCGATGTTGGTGGTGGGGAGATCGAAGGGGGCCTCGGCGCCTTCGCGGAGGAAGAGGGTGTCGAAGCGGAGGCCGGAGCGGTGGGCCTCGCGGATGAGGTTTTCGCCTTCGATGGCGATGAGTTCGCCGGGCTGGGCGCCGTCGGCTGCGCGCAGGGCTTTTACGCGGGCGTTGGAGCGGCTGGTGATGGGCGGCGGCAGCGGCATGGCTCTTCAAGTTTACGCGCTGGCTGCCGGTTATCGACTCAGCACGCCACTCCGGGCCAACGTGCTATAAGCGATAGAGCACGTTGAGGCCCCGAACGCTGACATGCATGCCGAAGTCCTTCGTATCAATCCTGATGAGCCCGAGCCGGCGCTGATTGACCGCGTGGTGGAGTGTTTGAACTCCGGCAACGTGGCCGCGCTGCCTACCGACACGTTCTACGGACTCGCCGTTGACCCCGTGAACCTGCGTGCGGTTGACCGCATTTATGAGCTGAAAACGCGCGCCCGGCATAAGCCGCTCTCGCTGCTGATTGCGGATGTATCGCAGGCATATGAGCTGGCTCGCGGTATCGACATGGCCTTCGACCGGCTGGCGGAACGCTTCTGGCCGGGGCCGCTGACGATCATCGTGAAGGCCGGCAGCAAGCTGCCGCTGCGGGTGACCGCCAACACCGGCAACGTGGCGCTGCGCGTGCCCGAGGTGCCGATCTGCCGAGCGGTGATTGAAAAGCTGGGGCTTCCGATTACGGCGACCTCGGCCAATCTGCACGGCTCGCCGGAGTGCACGCGGGCGAGGTCGGTGCTGGAGCAGTTTGGGGACAAGATTCCGATGATTGTGGACGGCGGGCCGACCAGCCGCAGCATGGCGACGACGATCGTCGACCTGAGCGGCGGGCCGAACTCCTGGATGATCCTGCGCGAGGGCGCTATTCCGACCCACGAGATCGCGCTGACGCTGCAACCTTAGGCGAGCGGCGTACCTCACTGGTATTTCGCAGGCCAAGCGCGGCATACTAGGTACCTACCTGATGAGCAGTCCTGAACCCATCGATGAGGTGAACGAGCGGGAGACCGTGGTTACGACGGCGAAGCGTCCGCGCGCGCATGTGCTGATGCGGCTGAGCGGGCTGGTGCTACTGGTGGCGGTGGCCTGGTTTGGGTGGGTGTACTGGAACATTCGGTCCGTGGCCGAGCGTGACGATGCGACGCCGGCCGATGCGATTGCGGTGTTCGGTGCAGCGGAGTACGCGGGACGGCCCTCGCCGGTGCTGCATGCGCGGCTGGATAAGGCCGTGCTGCTTTATCGCGAGCAGATTGCGCCGGTGATCATCACGCTGGGCGGCGGGTCAGACAAGGACTCCGGGTTGACCGAAGGCGGCGTAGGGCGCGACTACCTGCTCGCCAATGGCGTTCCGTTTACCAAGATCATCGCGGAAACCTACTCGATCGACACCGAGCAGCAGGTGCAGCGGCTGGCGGCGATCGCACGCGAGGAGCACCTGCAGCACATTGTGGTGGTGAGTGACGGTACGCACCTGTTCCGCATTGCGGAGCTTTGCCGACGCTCCGGCCTGGACGTCTATACGTCGCCGCGGGCGCGGGTGGGTAATATCGACAACCTAGATGCCGCCCAGCGCATGATGCACGAGGTGCTGAGCTATACGGCACTCCGGCTGAACCTGCACATCAGCTGGATGCACCGCTGGCTTGAAGGTAAGAACGACTAAACGATAGGCTTCCGCGCAATGACGATACGGAGCGGAGGGAACGTTGCCAGTGGATTGCCCCAACGGCGGGTGACGGCGAGGCCTTCAGCGGTGAGTTGCTGTGCGTACTCGGCGGTGAGCTTGTAGTCCGAAAGGATCGCGACGCCGCCGGGCTTGAGCACGCGAGCGATTTCAGCGACGGCCTTCTGCCGGGTGGGCCGGTCGTAAATGTTATGCAGGCAAAGGTTGGAGACGATGACGTTGAAGCTGGCGTCGGCGAAGCGCATGGCCTGCGCGCCTTCGCTGACGAGGGTGCAGCGGTCGGCGATGCCTTCGAGCTGGAGGTTGCGCTCGGTGGCGGCGGCGGCGTTACCACCCATGTCGGTGGTGGACCAGATGTCGAGGCCGGTGGCGTGGCCGGTGGTGAGATGCTTTGCCGCTCCGGCGAGCAACAGGCCTCGGCCACAGCCGACGTCCAGCACCTGCTCATCGCCGCGCCAGGTGTGCAGCGAGAGTATCAGGTCGCGATGACCGAACTTGCCGACCTTGACGTAGTAGAGGAAGAGGAAGGCTTCGGCGAGGAGGAAGCCGCCCGTCCAGGCAAACATCGGGTGCAGGAGGACGTCGATTGAGCCAAGGTGCACGAGGCGCGGCGCGGTGAAGCGCAGAATGATGCAGAGCGTGCCGAAGAGGAAGAGGTTGCGCAGGACGGCAGGGGCGTCTATACCGTAGTCAGGTTTGGACTGCAGCGGCTGGGTCATGGTGTTCTCCATGGCTCTGAGCATCGCACGGAGGCGCGGTGGTTGCCAGGTGCCGGTGTCATGGATGGGTGGTGACAATCGTCATGTGCGGCACTATGCAGACCCGTGTCCGAAAATCCGGACATGGGGTACCCCATCTTCTTGCCGCTACGAGGGCGACAGGTCCTTCACCTTCGGCTCCGCTCAAGGTCAGGATGACAGCGTCTCCGTCGACTAGAGATCGTCTTCCTCAACTATAGCTGCGGGGACGCCACCTTCGCGGCGCAGCTTCAGGTAGCCGCGGATGAAGGGTTCGAGGTAGCCGTCCAGGACCTTGTCGACGTCGCCGACTTCGACGCGGGTACGCAGGTCCTTCGCCATGCGATAGGGCTGCAGAACGTAACTGCGGATCTGCGAGCCGAAGTTGATCTCGAGCTTGGTGTCTTCGAGCTTGCGGCTGATGGCCTTTTTCTTGTCGAGCTCAAACTCGTAGAGACGCGAGCGCATCATCTTCATCGCCTTCTCTTTGTTCTTGTGCTGCGAGCGCTCATTCTGGCAGCCGGTGACGATGCCCGTGGGAAGATGCGTGATGCGGACGGCGGAGTCGGTGGTGTTGACGTGCTGGCCACCCTTGCCGCCGGAGCGGAAGGTGTCGATGCGAAGGTCGTCGGGCTTGATATCGATGACGATGGAATCGTCGATTTCCGGCGAGACAAAGACGCTGGCAAAGCTGGTGTGGCGGCGCTTGGCCTGGTCGAAGGGCGAGATGCGGACGAGACGATGGACGCCGGTCTCACCGCCGAGCAGGCCGAAGGCGAAGTCGCCGGTAATGGTGAAGGTGGCGGACTTGATGCCGGCTTCGTCACCATCCTGTATTTCGTTGATCTCGGTTTTGAAGCCCTGGCGCTCGGCCCAGCGCAGGTACATGCGCATGAGCATCTCGGCCCAGTCCTGGCTTTCGGTGCCGCCGGCGCCGGGGTGGACGGTGACGATGGCGTTAAGCGGGTCGTTCTCTTCCGAAAGCATGGTGCGGGATTCGAGCGCCTCGGAAAACTCGACCAGGGAGTTGATCTCGCGCTTGAGGTCGGGTTCGACGGAGAGCTCGCCCTCGCGCATGAGGTCGAAGTAGGCTTCGATGTCGCCGGTGCGCCGCGCTAGTTCAGCGTCGTCGGCGAGCTGGTGCTCGAGGCGCTTGCGCTCGCGCATCAGTGGCTGCGAACGTGCGGCGTCGGCCCAGACGCTGGGGTCGGAAATCTTTTCTTCTACTGTGGCGAGTTCTTTCTTCAGGCGGGGCGAGTCAAAGATACCCCCGCAGGTCGCGCACCTTCTCACGTACCGGGGAGTATTCGAATTCGAGGTCACTCAACATGGTTCTAGTGTACTTCGGAGCGCCGTGTAAATCCCATGGCGAGCAGGCCCGCGGAGACGATGACGCAGAGCCAGGCGAACCAGTCGCCGTGACGGGTGTAGAAGGTGACGTCGCTGCGGTAGTTGAAGGGAAAATTGAACGCGGCCCGGACGTGGCGTGGCGCAATGAAGATGCCACGGCCGTGAGGATCTATGGCCGTGGTGACGCCGGTGTTGGTGTCGCGGAGAATCCAGCGGCGGTTTTCGATCGCGCGCATGCGGGCCATGTCGAGATGCTGCCACGGGGCTCCGGTGTCCCCGTACCAGCCGTCGTCGGAAATGTTGATCAGGACTTCCGCGCCGTTGTTCACAAAAGTCCGCACTTCGTCGCCGAAGATGGACTCATAGCAGATAAAAACACTGAAGTTGTGATCGTTAGCTCGGAATACTTTGTGTTCCGTTCCGGCTTCCATGTTGCCCACACCCGAAATGAGCTTCCCGGCAAAGGAAAATAGCTGCTTGTAGGGAACGTACTCTCCCCATGGGACGCGATGGATTTTGTCGTAGCGGCCGGTGTAGGCCCCGGAGCTATTGAAAAATGCAGCGGAACCATACTCGCGATAGCCGAGTTCGGCACTCGGGTCCGCATCAACGCCGATACTGCCCACCACAACGGGCGTGTGCGTTTGTGCTGCGAGTGCGCCTAGCTGGGCACGAAAAGTCGGATCGGTGGTAGCAAAGTCTGCCGGCGCTTCAGGCCAAATGATGAAGTCGTTCTCCAGCTTATCCGCGGCACCCATTTTGAGCACACCCGGTTCGAGCAGCCACACTATTTTGGCTGAGTGACTTAGCGAGACGAATTGCCGGTACTTTTCCTGCATGGAAAGAACTTCCACATCTCGTCCGGGTGCGCCGACGGCAAGGTTTTCCTGTAAGAGTGTGGCGTGGTGCGCAGCCGGGTCTTGTGATGATTGGTAAAGCGTCCCGAGTTGAAGGCAAGTAGCCAATACTATTGCAGCAGCGAAGGTGGGGCGAAGAAGGTGTCTCGGCAAAAGGCAAGCTGCTGCAAATAACGCGCAGACGGCAGCAACGATAAAGCTCAACAGCAGGACGCCGCCGACAGGAGCTAGCTGGGTAAGAAGGCCGTTGTCAACCTGTGCGTAGCCCAGGAGATCCCAGGGAAACCCGGTGACGCGTGCGCGCGCCAGCTCAATAGCGACCCACAGAAACGGTGCGGCGAACAGGGCTGCGATCAATCCGGTTTGGCGATGGATGAGTGCGAGTAGGCCGCCGAAGAGCGCATGGTAGAGGCCGAGATACAGCGCGAATAAGAGCAATATTCCGAGGGCGACGGGCCTGGGAAGACCGCCGTACAGATACATTGTCTGAAATATCCAGTAGCAGTTTGCGAGATACCAGAGAATGCCTGAAACATAAGCTATGAGTACTGCCTGGCGAACGGGTAGCCGTGCGCCATCCCGGCGCGTCGCCAGCAATGCTATTAACAAGGGAGCTAATGCAATCCAGCAAAACATTCTGCGCCACGAGGGAACTGGACCTGCCATCGCGAAGGGGAGGGTCTGCAGGAGAGATGAAGCCATGACCAGCAGCCACTGGCGCAAAGAAATGGAACGCATCCCGCATAGGATAACAGCGCGAAAATATCATCCACCCGCTTTCGCGTTTGTGTTAAGTATTCGTTAAGTGTTGGCCCCGGTCATAGCGTGCGTTAGGTCGGTCTAAAGGGAATCGAAAATAAAGAAAACGGCGGAAAGTAGTTTGCTCTTGTAGGTATGACTGTGTATCGTGCTTGAGTAAGTCAAAGGACTTTTGATTTCCTACCATTTTCGTTTCAGGGAGAATTTATGGACGTACGTCGTATCATTGCCGACATCGACGCAGAAATTGCGAAGCTGCAAGGAGTAAAAGCTACTTTGACTGGTCTCTCGAGCTCCGTGGTACCGGGAGTTGCCAAGACCGGGCGCCGTGGGCGTCCTAAGGGCAGCAAGAATGTTGCGAAGGCAGCAACGACGGCGAAGACTGCAAAAGCCGCGAAGCCTGCAAAGCGGAAATTGAGCCCGGAAGGCCGCAAGCGGATCGCCGAAGCGATGAAGCGTCGCTGGGCAGAACGCCGCAAAGAAACAGCAAAATAAGATGGGAAAGTAAAGAAAGGGCCGCAACCGCGGCCCTTTCGCTGATTAATTCGCAGTAAACGGTTACGGAACGTTTCGCTTGACTAACGCACCGCGATGACTTCCCGAATATTGTCTTTGCCGAGAAAAAATCTAAAGCTGGCATAGCCCTTCAGAAACTTCTCGATCTGGCGCGTCTGATAGGTCTGCTGAAAAGGAAACGTGCCTGATGCCAGTAGCAACAGCTGCTCGCTGTCAGTAAGTTGATAGCGGGCAAATGGTGTCTGCGGGCTGGGCGGTGCGCCATGAAAAAAGGCCAGCAGGCGGCCGCTGGGACGTAATAACTGGTGGAGTTTTTCGAAAAGTGCCGGAACCAACTCCTGGGGAAGATAGTCCGCGGTATCCCAAACGAGAACCACGTCGAAGTCCCTTCCTGAGAAATTCAGGTTGGCCTCAACAAATCCTTCCACATCAAAGCGGGCCGGACCGCCTTCTTCGGGTACTTTCAACCACTCCGGCCGCGCGGCTTCCTGCACCACATTCGCCATATAAACACTGTGGCCCATGCCGGTGAGGTAATTGATGTTGTGCGACGATGTGGCGCCGAAATCGAGCACGCGGAGCGACTCGGTTTCTTTGAGATAAGCGAGAATATCCCGCCATCCGCTCGAATTACGCGGAGGGCGATCAACCATTTTTGGATTGCTTGTCTTATCGTCCTTGCGGAAAAAACTCACGTGTTGCCCCCGGGGTGTGGATACTCAGGCTTCGGTTTCAGCGAATAACGAGGCAGGTTGGTCGTCCGCGTTACCGCTAAGCGGCAGGTTCACGCTGTCCAACTCATCCAACGCATTGCGCAGTGCAGCTAACGCCGCCGGAACCTGCGCTGCTGCAGGAGCTGACGCCCTGGTAGACGGCAGGAGCGGTTCACCGGCGCGGGCGGGGTCGACTTCACCGCGCAGCGACGCGCCGTCTTCAATCGAGAGCCGGTCAGCGTAAATATTGCCGAGTACGACTGCGCTGGAGCGCAGTTCCACGCGACCGGCAGCGCGAACATCGCCTTCGAGACGGCCATGGATGACGACGTCCTGGGCGGCAACCTGGCCTCGCAACAAGGCTGCCGGTCCGATAGTCAGGCGCGCCGTGGGCAGGCTGATGGTGCCGAGAAGTTCTCCATCGAGAGTAAAATCTTCGCTGCCAGACACATCGCCGGTGATTCTCACCGACTTGCCGACTATCGTCCTGTTTTCGACTGCGTTCATCGTCTTCGATCTCCTGCCGGCGCATCCGTGGTGTAACAGAAATTACACTGTTGCAGCTAGGCGGAACTATACGCAAGCCGCCAACGCAAGACAAACTACTACGGTGCGTTGCTATGCGTCTAAAGTGTGAGTGAGACTTTGGTATTGATGTTACAAAACTTTACAGGCTCATGGCGTCGTCCGGTCAGCAAGGCGGTCTACTTTGCCGCGTGGACAGCAGTAAGTGCGGCGACCATGCTGACCATCGCGCACGACCGCCGAGTATTGGCAGCCGGGGGCGTGGATGGGGTAGACCTTAGCGCCAACCCGCCGGTCGCATGGGTGGAGTCTGCAGCGGCTAACGAGGAACGGATCATCCATGACGATGGCAGCTTTCCGTTGCGTTATCGCATGCACAAGGTCGACACCCGGAACGATACGACCCGCGACACGATCGAAACCCGGCAGGGGGCGGTAGCCCGGCTGGTGGAACGCAATGGACAGCCGATCACCGCGGCTGAAGACGCGCTGGAGCGCGAGCGGTTGAATGCCATGCTGGCTTCGCCGAGCGACTTTATCAAGCATCACAAACGCGACGACGCGGCGCGGAATTACTCGTTGACACTCGTCAGGAAGCTGCCTCATGCGATGTTGTTCAGCTACACACCGGGGCAGCCCCAGTTACCTGGCGCGAGCACGCCGGCGGTGGTGATTGACTTCAAGCCTGACCCCGCCTTTAGGCCGGCGGCGATGATCGAGAATGTTCTCACCGGGCTGGAGGGCCGGGCGTGGATCGACAGCAAGTCGCGGCGGGTGACGCGCCTTGAGGCTCACGTGTTGCGGCCAGTCGACTTTGGCTGGGGCGTGGTGGCGCGGGTTTACCCCGGAGGGACGGTGGAGTTTGAACAGGCGAATGCCGGGGGCGATCGCTGGGCGTACTCGCACCTGCGCTCAAACCTTACGGTGCGCGAGATGATGCTAAAGACGGTGCAGCAGAAGTCGCAGATGGACGCCTCGTCGTTCCAGCTATTGCCGGCGCCGGTGACTTACCAGGAAGCCGTCCACATTCTGCTGGCGACGCCGATCCCACTGCGTTAGCTGGAGACGGCGGCGTTGCGGCGGAGCGTCTGGCGGCGAACGGTGAGGCTCTCGATGCGCTCGGGGAGGACCTCGAAGCCACGGCCGGGCGAGGTGGGGACAACGATTTCGCCGGATGCGCTGACCGTGACTTCAGGGGCGATGATGTCTTCCGTCCAGTAGCGTTGGGAGGCGGAGACGTCGCCGGGAAGCGAGAAGTTGGGCAGCGACGAGAGCGCGATGTTGTGCGCGCGGCCGATGCCGGTTTCCAACATGCCACCACACCAGACGGGGACACCGAACTGCTGTGCGACGTCGTGGACGGCGATGGCCTCAGTGAAGCCGCCAACGCGACCGACCTTGATGTTGATGATGCGTCCGCTGCCAAGCTCGAGCGCGGCCTGGGCGTCGCGGCGGTTGCGGATGCACTCGTCGAGACAGATGGCGGTCTTGATCTGCTTCTGGAGTTCGGTGTGGAAGTAGAAGTCGTCGTACCAGAGGGGCTGCTCGATCATGAGGAGATTGAAGCGGTCCCAGGTGGCGATGCGAGGAGCGTCAGACAGGCGGTAGGCGGAGTTGGCGTCGCAGCTCATCAGGATGTCTGGCCAGCGCTTGCGGGCTTCGGTAAAGATGGCTTCGTCCCAGCCGGGCTTGCACTTGAGCTTGATGCGCTGATAGCCCGCGGCGACTTCGGTTTCGATCTTTTGCATCAGCTTTTCGGGGGTGGGCTGGATGCCGATGGAGACGCCGCAGGGGATGATTTCGCGGGTGCCGCCGAGGAGTTTGGAGAGGGCAATTCCCTGCCGCATCGCGTCGAGCTCCCAGACGGCGTTTTCGAGAGCGGCCTTGGCCATGCGGTGGCCGCGGACCTGCTCGAAGAGCGCGGGGCAGTCGCGACCGTCGTTGAGGTCGGCGGCCAGCAGGCGCGGAACGAGCTCAGTCTCGGTGATATGCCAGGCGGTGTCGATCATCTCGTCGGAGAAGTAGGGGTGCTCTCCGGCGACGCACTCACCCCAGGCGGAGCGGCCTTCGCAGATGAGCTCGACGAGCAGGATGCGGCGGCCGGTGGTGACGCCGAAGCTGGTTTCGAACGGGTGCGCTAACGGCATGTTTACTTCGCGGAGATGGACGGCTTCAATTTTCATCGGGAGACCTTTCAGAGCTTAGGATACGAGGGCGCGAGCGAGAGCAGCGCGGGCGAGCAGGCGTGTGGAGTCGAGCGTGGGGAGTGGGGAGTTTTCGTCGTTCATCAACAGCGGGATTTCTGTGCAGCCGAGCACGACCGCGTCGCAACCTTCCGCTTTCAGCCCGGAAATGATGCGTTGAAAGATAGCGACGGATTCGGACCTGAGGACGCCGTAAACCAACTCGTCCATGATGATGCGGTTGATTTCCGCGCGGTCGGCGGGGCTCGGGCGTCGGAAATCCAGGCCGTGTGCGGCAAGCTTTTCGGGGTAGACGTTGCTTTCTACCAGCCAGCGGGTGCCGGTGATGCCGAGACGTGAAAAGCCACAGCTGGCGGCCGCTTGCGCGACCACCTCGGCGATGTGCAGCCATGGGAGCGGGGAGTTTGGGACGACGATAGGCATGGCCTGGTGGATGGTGTTGTCGGGGCAGATGAGGAAGTCGGCGCCGGCGCTGGCGAGCTTGTGCGCGGAAGAAAGCATGAGGTCGGCGACACCTTGCCAGTCGTCACGGTCGAGGCACTTAACGTAGGTCGCGAGTGAGTGGGTGTGCAGAGAGGCTTCGGGATGGTCATGCGCTCCCATCAGCGCGGCGCCTTCGACGCAGATGGTGCGATAGCAGAGCGCGGCGCCTTCGGCGGAGCAGGCGACGATTCCGATGTGTTGGCTCATGCGTTGCTCCTAGTAGACGAAGGGCTCGTTCCAGACGCCGAGCAGAAAGCGGCCGTCGTCGTGGGCGTTGCGCTCGTAGCCGATGACGGCGAGGCCGCGGGCGAAGGCGGATTGCAGCGCCGCCTGGTTGGCGGCCTGGAGAGCGCGAGCCCGGGCGCGGGTGGCGTCGGAGGCTTTCCACTCGGCGATTTCTGCGGGGACGTCGACGTGCTCGGTGACGTGCATGGTGGGCTGCTCGCCCGCGAGGATGCGGGTGACGCGGTCGGAGTTGAGCCACCACTCGGCGACGATGCGGTCGGTGGGAAGACCGCCGTGGAGTGGAGAGACGGACGTGCCGTAGAAGTTGGGCATGTAGCGTCGGGAGATGGCACCGAGGCGTGCGAAGTTGAGGTGGGCGTTCTTGATTTCGAGCGGATCGAAGGTCCACTCCATCATGGCGAAGCCACGGGCGAGGGCGTCGTCACGCTGCGCGAGTTTGAGTCGGCGGCCTACACCGTAGTTGCGCCAGTCGGCTAGCACGGCGAGGTGGTGCGAATGGAGGTAAGCATGGCCGTTGCGCACGCCGGGCAGCGACATCGCATAGCCGACTAGCGTGTTGCCATCGAAGGCGCCGAGGACCTGGCCACCGATGTGGGCGGCGAGGAGGAAGACTTTCTGGGTCATCATCGAGGCGATGTCATAGTGCCAGACGATCTCCTGCAGCTCGACGCAGCGATCGAACTGCTCGATGGTGGTGAGCGGTTCGATGCGGATGATTGGCGTGGGTTGCGTGGCCGGTGTGGACCCGTTCAAACTTTTTCTCCTGCTTTATTTTCGGCGCGCTTGGCCTGCGACCACAAGGCTTCGAGCTCTTCGGGCGGAAGCTGCGCGAGGCCTTCGCGGCCGCCGGCGATGCGTTCCATGGCGAGAAAGCGGGCTCGGAATTTGACGTTGCTGCGGCGGAGGGCGGACTCGGCGTCGACGTTGAGATGGCGGGCGAGGTTCATGGCGGTGAACATGAGGTCGCCGAATTCGGCTTCGACGTTGTCGTTGTGTTTGGCTTCGACTTCGACCATGAGCTCTGCAAGTTCTTCGTCCATTTTGGCGAAGAGGCCGGAGGCGTCGGGCCAGTCGAAGCCGACCTTAGCGGCTTTGGAGCCGAGCTTGTGGGCTTCGAGCGTGGCGGGCATGGAGCGAGGGATGTCGTCGAGCATGGATTCGGCGGCAGGTTTCGAGCGCTTCTCTTCCTGCTTGATCTGCTCCCAGTTGCGGAGGACGGCGTCAGGAGTGGTGGCTTCGGTGGCGACCCCGTCTTTCGGAGGGAAGATGTGGGGGTGGCGGCGGATGAGCTTGGCGTTCAGGTTTTCGGCGACGTCGGCGATGGTGAAGTGGCCTTCGTCGGCGGCCATCTGGGCATAGAAGAGTACTTGCAGCAGGAGGTCGCCGAGCTCGTCTTTCAGGTCGGGCCAGTTACGTCGCTCGATGGCGTCGAAGACTTCGTAGGTTTCTTCCAGGGTGTGGCGCTTGATGGTGTCGAAGGTTTGTTCGAGGTCCCATGGACAACCGTCCGGCGCGCGCAGACGGGCCATGATGGCCGCGGCCTGCGCAAGCGCTTCGCGTGCGCGCGGATCCTGATTCAGGGGAGGGACGGGCTTCGACATCCCTCCATGCTAAACCGTGGCCGCGCCTGCCCGTGGGGTGTGCTACAGTCCTCGCCATATGGCCATTCGTTTCGGACTTCTCTCGTCTTTCATCCTTGGATTCGCGCTGATCGCCGGAGCGCAGGAGCGGGCGCCGACTTCGCCTGCTGTCGATGGGGCGTCGGCGCTTTCAAAGCTCGACTTTATGGTGGGCACTTGGAAGGGTGCCGGGTGGATGATGCTCGGACCCGGCAAGCGGGCTGAGTTTACGCAGACCGAAGTGGTGACGAAGAAGCTGAGCGGCGCACTGATCACGATTGAAGGCGATGGTCGCGATGCCGGCAATGCCGAACGGCATGTCCACGATGCGTTCGCTACGCTGTACTTTTTGCCGGAGTCGGGCGAGATTCACTTTACAGCGTTCTCGGGTGGGAATCGACTGGACGTGGTTCCGGTGATTGGCGAGAAGATGTTTCAGTGGGGATTCGACGCGCCGTATGGTAAGACGCGGTTCACGCTGGATTACACGACCGGGCAGTGGCACGAGACCGGGGAGCTTTCGCGCGATGGTGGGAAGACGTGGATGAAGAATTTTGAGATGACGCTGACCAGGAGCTAACCTCCTCTGGTGACAGACTTCCCTGCTGTGCATCCTGCGTGGACGCTGAACGTCTAATCTGTTAGCTGCCGCGCATGGACCTCCTAGCAAAAATTCGAACGCTGCCCACCGGGCCGGGGTGCTACCTCTACAAGAATGCTGAGGGGGTGGTGATCTACGTCGGCAAGGCTAAAAATCTGCGGGCGCGGGTGCGATCTTATTTTCTGGCGGCCTCGCAGGCGAACGCCAAGACGGGCTCGCTGATGCGCGAGGCGGTGGACCTGGAGTACATCACCGTCGCCAATGAGCGCGAGGCGCTGGCGCTTGAGAACAACCTGATCAAGCAGCGGAAGCCCCGCTTCAACATTCTGCTGCGCGACGACAAGACTTATCCGTACATCAAGCTGAGCCTGCAGGAGCGGCACCCGAAGGTGTTTGTGACGCGCCGGCTGCGCAAGGATGGCGGGGCTTATTATGGGCCGTATTTTCCGGGGAACCTGGCGCACCGGTTGGTGGATGTGATCCATCGCAGCTTCCTGATTCCGAGCTGCAAGGTGGACCTGAACCGGTATCATCCGCGGCCTTGTTTGCAGTACTACATCAAGCGGTGCCTGGGGCCTTGCGTTGAGGGGCTGATCTCTACGGAAGATTACCGGCAGGCAATCAAGGATGTGCAGTTATTTCTTGAGGGCAAGTCGAGCGAGCTGGAGCAGCGGCTGACGGCGCGCATGGAGACGGCTGCGGAGAATATGCAGTTTGAGCTGGCGGCGCGGCTGCGGGATCAGCTGATTACGGTGCACCAGTCGCAGGACCGGCAGCGAATTGCTTCCGCGGAGGACGAAGATGCGGATGTTTTCGGATTTCATTTTGAGAAGGACATGCTGGCGGTGAACCTGTTCCACATGCGCGGCGGGAAGATCGTCGATCGACGCGATATGTTCTGGGAAGATTTGTGGGAGTTTGATGCTGCGCTGAATCCTTACATGGTTGATGACTCTGCCGATGAAGACGTGGTGTGTGGGATTGTCGGGGACGACGTTACGGCGGATGTCACGCTGGAGCCCCTGCCGGATCACACGGCGCCGCAAATTTCGGCGGATTCGGAGGTCTCGGAGGAGCATTCGCCGGTGAGTTCAACGTTTGAGCCCGGTACGGTTGCGGGTATGCCGCGCGTCGGCGGGTTGGATGAGGGTGGCAACGATTTTTCGGCGCCCGTCTTTTTCTCGGCGCTGCTGAAGCAGCTGTATCTTGACCAGGCTTATGTGCCCAAGCACATCTACGTTCCGGTGGATTTCCCTGACCGTGCGCTGCTGGCGGAGGCGCTGCGTGAGCGCTGCGGCTTCAAGATTGAAATTGCTGCGCCGCAACGGGGGGACAAGCGGTCGCTGGTCGACCTGGTATGTCAGAACGCGAAGCAGTCTTACGATCAGCGCTTCCGCGTGCTGCAGCCCAGCATCCGCAACATGCAGGAAGCGCTTCAGGACGCGCTGACGCTGGCCGAGCCGCCGGACCGCATCGAGTGCTTCGACATTTCGCACATCCAGGGCGCGGAGACGGTGGCGTCGATGGTGGTGTGGGAAAAAGGCGCGATGAAGAAGGCCGACTATCGCAAGTTCCAGGTGAAGACGGTAAGCGGCGTGGACGACTTTGCGTCGATGCGCGAAATTATTCATCGCCGCTATATGAAGTTTGCGAATGGGGCGAAGCCGGCGGGCAAAGATGCGACGCTGCCGTCGCTGATCCTGATCGACGGCGGGCTGGGGCAGCTTCATGCGGCCGCTGATGCGCTAACGGAACTTGGGCTGACGACCCAGCCGCTGGCGTCGATTGCGAAGCGCGAGGAAATTATCTATGTGCATGGGCAGGAGGACGATCCGGTGGTGCTCGATCGCCGCAGCCCCGTGCTGCACGTGATCCAGAAGATCCGTGACGAGAGCCATCGGTTCGCCGTCACGTACCACCGCAAGCGCCGACAGATGCGTGATCGCGAGTCGGAGCTGGACAGCATCCCGGGCGTGGGCCGCATTACGCGGCAGCGGCTACTGGAGCACTTTGGCAGCGTGCGCGCCTTGAAGCAGGCGGCGGAGAAGGATCCTGACTCGCTGCTGGCCGTCGCCAACAAGGCCACCGCCGACAAAATCCGACGCTTCTTTGCGGACGATGGGGCAACGCCCGCTGTGGCGAGCCTGCCCATTCTCCAGTAGTGTCCTTAGCGGCTGCTGAGCACGAACTGATTGCCGTCGGGATCTTTGAAGATGGCTGACGTTCCCCAATGTTCTTTCTTCGGGTCCTGCGCGAACGCGACGCCTTTTGCCTTGAGCGCGGCGCCGGTGGCCATGGCGTCGTCGCACTGGAACGAGATCGGCTGAAAGCCGCCGATGCGATCTTCGTGACCGTCAGGGGTGAAGAGGACGAGGCCGGTTTCGGCGCCCGGAATCAGCAGCTCGATCCAGCGTTGCTTGCCGTTGAAGGGCTGGTCGGTGGCGACCTTGAATCCGAGCTTTTCGGTGAAAAACTTGAGTGACTCGTCCTGATTGCTGACGGGAATACTGACGAACTTGATGCCTTTGATCATGTGCCTGCGCCTCTGAAAAAGAGCATAGGCAGCATCGGGCTGGGTTGCAATTGCCCATTGATCGCTATACCTTTCACAGGTATAGCGATGCCTCAGATCGACGACTACATTCTGGACACCCTGATGCGCGACCTGGTGGGGCACGACCACCGGCCGGCGGCGTATCTGGTGTACGTGTGGTTGAGCGGGGAGCAGAAGCGGCGTTCGGCGCCGCTGCGGATTTCGTTCCGGGAGCTCGCAGAGAGCACGGGTCTATCGCGGAGCGCGGCGCAATCGGGCGTGGCGTGGTTGAAGCGCCGTAAGTTGCTGGCCGCGACCAAGGACAACGCAACGGACGTGCCGACGTATACGCTGCATGCACCGTGGCAGCGCAAGCCGCCGGCGTAACGCTCCTACTGGACGGATCCGCCGAAGGTATCGCACTGGCCCATGTCGCCGGAGTCGAGGCCTCGCTTGAACCAGGACGTGCGTTGCGCGGCGGAGCCGTGGGTCCAGCTTTCGGGGCTGACGGCGCGACCGCTCATTTTCTGCAGGTGGTCGTCGCCGACCGCCGCAGCAGCGCTCAGCGCGTTCTGCACGTCGTCGGCATGAATGATGCCGCGGGTCTGCGCAGAGTGCGCCCACACCCCGGCGTAGCAGTCGGCCTGTAGCTCGGTGTCGACGGAGAGGTGATTGCGCTCACCGGGCTCCTGCTGGGTCAGCCGTTGCACCTTCGCTTCCGTGCCGAGCAGCTTCTGCACGTGGTGGCCGAGTTCGTGGGCGATGACGTAGGCCTGGGCGAAATCGGCCGTGCTGCCGCCGAATTTTCTGAGCTCGTCCCAGAAGCCGAGGTCGATGTAGACCTTTTCATCCTGCGGGCAGTAGAACGGACCGGTGGCCGCCTGGGCGGTGCCGCAGCCGGAGTAGGTGGCGTCGCGGAAGAGGACCAGCTTGGCGTGGCGATACTGCTTGCCGTCCGCGTCGAAGGTGGAGGTCCATTGCTTCTGCACGTCGTCGAGGACGAAGGAGATGAGGTGAGCGTCACGGTCTTCGCCGGCAGGGTGTGGCTGGGCTGGGCCGGTTTGGATCTGCTGGGTGGGCTGCGGGCTGCTGCCACCGCTGAACATGCCACCGATGAAGTTGTGACCGGTGACGACGCTGATGACGAGCAGGATCAGGAATCCGACGATGCCGATACCGCCTCCGCCGCCAAAGTTGAAACCGCCGCCACCGCCGGAGCTGTCGCGGCGGTCTTCAATGTCGCTGCTCATGTTGCCGGGTTGCCAATCCATCGCACTCTCCTCGTTACGTGACAGGTCGAATACTACGATGCGCGGAGCGGTGGAAACGATGGAATGGAACTTTCCGAATACGACTGGCGTAGTCTGTTGGCGTATGACGAGCTCAACGATAGTTCGCCCACCTGATCCTTCAATGCGCGCTGCGATACGCCTGGCGACGGTGTTCGCGGGGCTCACCTTTCTGCTCCATCTGTGCACCCAGCTTTGGAGCCGACACCTGGGCTGGGGCTATTTTCGCGACGAGTTTTACTACATTGCCTGTGGGCGGCATCTGGCCTGGGGATATGTAGATCACGGCCCCATTGTCGCCGTGCAGGCGCGACTGGCGACGATGATCTTTGGCCGATCAATGCTGGGGATCCGGATGTTTTCGATCCTTGGCGAGTGCGCGGCTACCTTTTTGACCGGGATCGCGGTATGGGCCATGGGCGGACGGCGGCCGGCGCAATCGCTCGCCATGACGGCGGTACTGGTGGTGCCGATCAACATTGCCATGGGCGAATTTCTGTCGATGAACTCGTTTGAGGCGATGTTCTGGACGGCGTGCCTGATTGCCCTGGTGATGCTGCAGAGGGGCTTGTGCTCCGAGCGTGCCGGCTGGATTACGTTTGGGATTTCTGCCGGACTCGGGTTGCTGAACAAACCTTCGATGACTTTTTTTCTGGTTGCGGTTGGGCTGGGATTGCTGCTAAGGCCGCAACGGAAAATGCTTTTCAGGCGCTACGCGGCGATGGGCATTGCGCTGCTGATTTTGATCGCATTGCCGAACGTGATCTGGCAGATCAGCAACCATTGGCCCACGCTGGAGTTCCTGCACAATGGACGGATCAACCACAAGAATACGGAGCTGCCGCCCTGGAAGTTTCTGCTCGCGCAATGGATCCTGGAGCAGCCGATCAATGCGCTGGTTTGGATGACGGGGGTTGTGGCGCTACTGCGAGGACGGTCGATCAAGGGGCTGCGCTGGCTGGGTTTCACCTACCTCATCTTTTTTGCGATCATGTGCGCGCTGCACGCGAAGGATTACTACCTGGCGGGGATCTATCCGGCCATGATGGCCGCGGGGGCGATGGCCTGGGAGGGCCGGTATCGCAACAGCGGCGCGGTACAGCGTGGCTCCGCGTATGGGTTTCCGGTTTTTCAGACGGTGCTGCTGCTAACCGGAGCGCTGGTGCTGCCGATGGCGTCGCCGGTGCTGCGGCCCGTGGCCTGGCTGAAGTACACGCGGGCGATGCACCTTTATCGCCCTGCGGATGAAACCGAAGCGACCAGCGAGCTGCCCCAGTTTTTTGCGGACCGCTTTGCGTGGCAGGAGATGAGCGACCAGGTGATTGCGACTTTCCGGTCGCTTTCTCCCGCGGACCAGGCCGAAGTGTGCATCGCGGGCGACAACTATGGCGAGGCCGGTGCTATCGACTTTTTGGCGCATCACGCGGAGCCGCGATTGCCACCAGCACTGAGCCACCAGAACAACTACTGGATGTGGGGAACGCACGGCTGCACCGGGCGCGTTGTGATCGACGTGACCGACGCCAGCGAGGCCGATCTCCGCGAATACTACGGCAGCGTGCAGATCGTTGGCACACTGAATGTGCGCTACGCCATGCCCGAGGAGCAGAAGAATATCTATCTGCTTCGCGACCGCAAGGCGGACCATCCCATCACCTGGGAGAAGCACTACATCTGATCGCGGCCGATGTTCAGGCCACGACTTCGTGCTAACCTCCAGCCATCGATGCCCAACGAGACGGCCACGCCCGATGCCTTGCCCCGTGTGCTGAACGCGACGCATGCCACGGCGATGGTAGTGGGAATCATCATCGGCTCCGGAATATTTCTTGTTCCGCGCGAGATGATGGCGGCGGCGGGCAGTTCGTCCACCGTGTATGCGGTGTGGATTACCGGCGGCCTGCTCTCGCTGTTTGGCGCAATGAGCTACGCCGAGGTGGCTGCGATGAAGCCGCGCGTGGGCGGCGAGTATGCGTTTCTGCGTGAGGCCTACGGCGACCTGGTGGCCTTCCTCTACACGTGGACGTGGGTGCTGATCGCCAAGCCTGCGTCGATCGCCACCATCGCTGCCGGCCTGATGCGCGTGCTGGGAACGTTTGCCGTCTTCGGCTTCCTTGCTCAGCCGGCATTCGCGCACCTTTACTGGAGCCAGGTGTTTGCGATTGCCGCGACGTGGCTGATCACGGGCATGAACATCGTCAGCACGCGCGACTCAGCCAACGTGCAGACGGCGCTGACGTGGCTGAAGGTGCTGATGATACTGGTCATCGCGGGCTTCTGCTTTACCAGCATGGAACACGGCGCCTGGCACAACTTCGCGACGACCTTCAGCGGCGCACGTGGAGGGTTTGCGGGCTTCATGGTCGCGTTGACGGCGGCGCTGTGGGCGTATGACGGCTGGTCGGATGTGTCGCAGATGGCGGGCGAGGTGAAAGACCCTCAGCGGTCGATGCCGCTGGCGCTGATTGGCGGCGTGGCGATTGTGGGCGCGCTGTACATGCTCACCAACGCGGCGATTCAGTACGTGATGCCGGCAGCGGTCATCGCCGTGGCGGACCGGCCAGCAGCCGACGCGCTGCAACTGGTGGCGGGGCACTTTGGAGCAGCACTGGTGTCGGTGGGCATGGCGATCAGCATCGGCGCTACGTTTGTGGGCAGCTCGCTTTCCGGTGCGCGTGTGCCCTTCGCGGCGGCGCAGGACCGGCTGTTTCCCAGGGGACTTGCGCGCATCCATCCGCGCTTCCACACGCCGTCATCGAGCCTGATACTGCAGGCGGTGTTGAGTTCCCTGCTGCTGCTGGCGATCGGGCGCTTCCAGGCGCTGTTCTCGCTGGCGATTTTTTCGGAGTGGCTGTTTTATGCGCTCACGGCGGCGACCGTGTTCGTCTTTCGCTATCGCGAACCGGATGCGGAGCGGCCTTATCGTGTCAGTGGCTACCCGGTAGTGCCCGCGCTGTTTATTGCGGCGGCGCTGGTCTTGCTGGTGTTCAGCTTTATGGACCAACCGCGTAATTCGCTGATGGGGACACTGGTTATCTTGGCAGGAGTTCCGGTGCACTATGCTCTCCGATCGAGGACCGTGGCCCGCTGATCGACTTGCCGCCATCCCATGTCCCCAAATACGAGGGACATGGGGCACCCATGATGATCGAAAGTTGGGACACGAAGCGCCGCCTCGATCGTCGCCATGTGCGAGCATGGGACGTGGCTAAGAAACCCAAGCTTGGGCAAAATTTTCTCGTCGACCAGAATGCTTGTCAGCGCATCGCGGAGTCGCTGGGCGACACCACTGCGCGCACCGTCGTCGAAATCGGGCCGGGACACGGCGCGATCACCGGCCTGCTGGCGCCGCGTTGCGCCCGGCTGCACTGCATCGAGTTCGATGCCGCTCTGGCACGCGAGCTGAGTTTCAAGTTTCGCAACGACGCGCATGTGACGATTCACACGGCGGACATTCTTGCGACCGACCTGGGTGCGTTGCGCGTGGGTGACGAGACGATGGATGTGTTCGGCAATTTGCCCTACTACATCACGTCGGACATTCTGCTACACCTCTTCTCAGCGGCCCGCAACGGCGTGCTGGCGCGGGCGGTCGTCATGATGCAGCGCGAGGTGGCTGACCGGATCGCCGCCGCTCCCGGCACGAGCGATTACGGCGCGCTATCGGCGTTTACGCAGATGCACGCGCACGTGGCCAACCTGTTCACGCTGCCGCCGGGCGCGTTCTCGCCGCCGCCGGACGTGTACTCCACCGTGCTGAGAATGGACTTCGCTCCGCGCTTTGCGGAGCTGCAGGTTGAGCCGGAGGGCTTCAACGCTTTTCTGCGCTCGACGTTCATGCAGAAGCGCAAAACGCTCGCGAACAATCTGCGTGCCGCGGGCTACAACGCCGCGCAACTGACTGCCGCATGGCCAGCGACGATTCCGGCGCAGGCGCGGTCAGAAGCGGTACCGCTGGAAGCGATGGCCGAGCTTTATCGCGCGCTGGCCGGCGACTGAAGGCTGGCGAGATCGAGTAGCTGTTTGGCTTTGCGGCGCGAGGGCGACATCATCTCGTCGTCGTTGACGATGGATTGCAGCGCCCTGGCAATGTTCTGGAACTCGATCGCATAGCCGCTTTTTGCGGCTTCAAGCAGTCCGTCCAGGTCGGCATCGAGGCCCAGGTGATCGAAGCGGTGATCGTGCGCCAGTTTGTCGCCGGTCTGGATGGTACGCGCGATGGCCTGCAGAGCGTCTACGGCGCTGTTCAGCTTTTCGTCATCGGAGTAATTGAAGTCGCACGCTGCCGTCTGGCCATCGTGGGTGAAGGTCAAGTGCTTTTTGCCGGTGTTGGCGATGTTCTTCAGATGGCTTTCGCATTGGCCTGACTGCACGGTCGCCTTCGCTGCCAGGATTTTCGCCACGGTTTGCGCCGAAGCGGTAATCGATACCGGCCGCTTGGCGCCTTCGGCGTCAGGCTTGCCTTCCTGGTAGCTGCCCGTGCCATCCTCGCCGATGACGATGGTGAACTCCGGCTGAGGTGAACCGGGGCGCTCAAAGTGATAGGTCATGCCGGGGGTGGCGTCGGAAGCAGCGGGAAGGGGAGACGCCGTAAGCAAGAGCGTGAAGAGTGCAGCAACGATCATCGGCGCAAAGCCTCGGCAGTCTGGGCATGGTGGATGTGGCAAATGGCGATGGCGAGAGCGTCGGCGGCGTCGGCCGGCTTGGGTGCTTCGTCGAGCTCCAGCAGGCGCGCAACCATGAACTGCACCTGCTCCTTGCCGGCGAGGCCATAACCGACCACCGCGCTCTTGATGCTGAGCGGCGCGTACTCGGCCACCGCGAGACCGCAGTTGGCCGCGGCCAGCATGGCAACGCCGCGCACCTGGCCCAGTTTGAGCGCGGACTTGGCGTTGGCGGCGAAGAAGACTTCCTCGATGGCGACCATCTCAGGGGACCACAGCTGCATGAGCGCGGAGAGCTCGGCGTAAACCTGCGCGAGACGCTGTGCGGTGGAATCTTTCTTGCTGAGCTTGACGGCGCCGGCGCACAGAAAGCGCAGCTTGGGCGTGCGGGCGTCGCAGTCGACTTCGACCACGCCGTAGCCGGTGAACTCCGTTCCGCAATCGACGCCGAAGACTCGCATACCCACAAAGTTTACGCTGCCGCACGGCGCGCTGGCTCGTGGCGGCATCCAACCCGTTACAATCAGCCTCGACACGGCACCGGCGAGACCACTTTGACCCTGGCACGACAATTGACCCTTCTTCTGCTCGCATCGGCTGCGGCCGTGACGTCGGCGCATGCTCAGCAGCCAGCCACATCCCCCGCGCCCATCGTGCGCGTAACACCGGCGCCGCCCGCCCCGGCCGCCTCTCCCGGTAGTGCTGCCGTTGCCGGTCCTGTGCTGCCCCGCCCGACTATTTCTCCCACTGCAGCCATTGCCATGCTGTCGCCGGGAGCATTCAACCGCACCGTCATCGTGCTGGACCCCGCGCACGGCGGCGGCGATACCGGTTCCCGCATCAACGACCAGCTTGTGGAAAAGGATGTGACCCTGGCGCTGGCGCTGAAACTTCGCACGCTGCTGGGGCAGCACGGCTTTACTGCCGTGATGACACGTGACAACGATGGCGGGTCGGCCATTCCCGGTCCTCCACTGTCGCTGGACGACCGTGCCGGCATTGCCAACCATGCGCGGCCGGTGGCCTGCCTGCTGCTTCATGCGACCTCCAGCGGCAGCGGCGTGCACCTCTACACTTCTGACCTGGATTCAGCGCCCGGCGAGAGCGTTCCTGCGGCCTGGCTTACGGCGCAGGCCGCGTGGGTGACGCAGAGCCAGCGGCTGGCAGCGCAGATGGGCACGTCACTGGATCGCGCGAAGATTGCGCGCGTGGTGAACCGCGCTTCGGTGCGGCCGGTAGACTCGCTTACCTGCCCAGCCCTGGTGGTGGAACTGGCGCCGATTGGCGGCGATGCGACTTCGCTGGCTGACGGCGCCTATCAGCAGCGCGTGGCCGAGGCACTAACGCAAGCGCTGATCTTCTGGCAGACGCAGGCGCAACCGCCCACGCGCCTGACGCCAGCCGAACCGCTCACCAGCGAGGTGCAGCCATGACCCCACGCTATTTGCGCGTCATCTTCTGGAGCCTGATCGGCTGCATTGTCCTGATGGCGGGCTTCCTGTTTTACACGCGGCAGACGTCGCGCGACCGGCTGCGTTCGCTCTCTGACGCCACGCCCATCGACGCGCCCTATACCGTGACCGAGAGCATCACGCTGGACCTGGCTAACGACAGCGACGGCTCCATCACCGCCACCGAGCGCCAGATCGCATTGCCAACCGAGACGACCGCACGCGCACGGGCGCTGCTGGAGCACCTGATCGCCGAGTACAGCCTGCCGGGTTCGGCGCATCCCCTGCCTTCAGGCGCGGCCGTGGCGGACGTCTTCCTGCTGCCGCTGCCCATCACCGGGCATGAAGTGGAACCGGGCTCGACGGCGACAACGCCGGTCCGTTCAAACGACCCAAACGCGCTACAGCCGCTTGGTCCCGGTGGCGAGATGGCGGTGATCAACCTGAACAGCAGCTTCGTCAACGCGCATCCTTCGGGCGTGGAGGCGGAAGCGCTGACGCTGCTCTCGATGGTCGGCACGCTGCATGCGAACCTTTCGCAGATTGAGCAGGTGCGCTTCCTGGTGGACGGCCAGCCGCACGACACGCTGGCCGGCCACGCCGACCTGCTGCGCGTCTACCCCTCGCGCGATACGACGACGCCGGGCTCGGGAGCCGCAGCGAAGTGAGCGAACGGCGCGGGCCCACCATCGGCGTCTTCGACTCCGGCTTTGGCGGACTGACGGTGCTGCGCGGGCTGCTGCCGCTCATCCCCGGAGCGCATTACATCTATCTCGGCGACACCGCGCGGCTGCCTTACGGCGCTAAGTCGCGCGAGACGGTGGCGCGCTACGCGGTTTCGAGCGCGCTCTACCTGCAAGACCGCGGCGCCGACCTGCTGGTGATTGCGTGCAACACCGCGACGGCGCTGGCGCTCGATGACATCCGCGCCGCCTGCAGCGTACCCGTGGTGGGTGTGGTGGCCCCCGGGGCGCAGGCTGCGCTGGCCGCAGTAGGCAAGGTACCAGCGGAAGTGCTGGTGCTCGCCACGGCAGCGACCGTGCAGTCGCATGCTTATCACGCCGCCTGCGATGCTCTGGGTCTGGCTGCGGTGGAGAAAGCCTGCCCGCTGCTGGTGCCGCTGGCCGAAGAGGGCTGGGTGGATCATCCGGTGACCCGGGATGTGCTGCGGATTTACCTGACCGAAGCGCTCGCTGAAGCTTCGCCGGATGCGGTACTGCTGGGGTGCACGCACTATCCGCTCATTGCCGACGCCATCACGGCGATGCTGCGTGAACTCGGCAGCGATGCCAGGGTGATCGACTCGGCTGAGGCCACGGCGCAGACGGTAGCGCAGGCGCTGAGCAAGGCCGGGCTGATGGTCGCGGACAGCGCTGGCGAAGCGACCTTCGAGTGCTGCGCGACGGACTCCGTGGAGAAGTTTGCGCGGCTCGGCAGCCAATTCCTGGGGCGGCCCATCCCGCAGGTTGAGCTGCTCGACCTGGGCGGTTGAGCCAGCCGCTTTCAGGACTCACAGCCCAACCTTGTAAGCTGCTGCCATGCCCTATCTGCTGAAATCCGAGCCCGCCAAGTACTCCTTCGACGACCTGCTGCGCGACGGCGAAACGACCTGGGACGGCATCAAAAATGCCCAGGCACTGATCACGCTGCGCAACATGAAGAAGGGCGAGATGTGCGTAATCTACCACTCGAACGAGGGCAAGGCGGCTGTGGGCACGGCGAAGGTTGTGTCCGTCAAACTGGCTCCGCCGGAACCGCCATCGAAGATGACCACGCCACTGGTTCGCCTGAAAGCCGTGAAGCGCCTGAAGCGCGAAAAGCCGCTGGCCGAGATCCGCGAGGCTCCGGTATTCGCCGGTTCCCTGCTCTTCCGCCAGTTCCGCCTCTCGGTCGTCCCGCTCACGGATGAGCAGTACGACTGGCTCGTAAACGGCTAAGCGGCAACACCATCACAGAACAAAGGTAATGGGTCGCCCGGCAGAATGTGTGCCGGGCGGCGTGTTTGCTCCTATGCTCAAGGGAATCAATCTTTAGCTCTTAGAGAAGTCCGAGGAACATTCATGGCCCTGCTCCACTCACCCTTTGCTCGCCTGGCCGCTTTGGCTGCTGCTGTTTTGTGTTCTTCCGCTGCTGCCCACGCCGATACGTCATTTCAGCTCACGGCGGGCGGCGATGGCGCGCAGTTTTCCGGCACGCTTTACATCGACCTGATAAACGGGACAAAGTCGGGCACCCTCGTTTTTTCGGATGGCGTTACTTCTTACACGTTTGGCGTAGACAACGAGACGGATGCTGTCGGCGATGCTGAATCCTTCACCCAGACATCTTCCTGAACCCGGCCGGAGACCAGCTCGACCTTTATCTCTATCCCGCCTTCGGCAACCCGTTTCTGGGGGACATCGTCGTTCCTCTGTGCAGCACGGCCGCTCCCTGCGTCGGATCGCTGGCAACCTACATTTCCTCCGTTACGCCCATGGGCGGGTCGCCGCTGACCTTCGATGACGGCGAGCTGACGCTCACCCTGGTCGACACGCCCTCCGTGCCCGAGCCGTCTTCACTGGCGCTGCTTGGCACCGGTGCGCTGGGTATCTTCGGCGCGGTTCGGCGCCGCCTTGTCCGGGCCTGAACCAACTCGTGACCAAACCGCAAAGCGGGACCCTCACCGGGGGGTCCCGCTTTGCCGTTTATCCCGTGAGGTCAAGCCACAACGTGCAAAATGACTGTCCCTTCATCTCAATCTTCTTATAATGGACGTTTCGCCAGACAGTCAGGAACACACAGGGCCGCCCATGCTTCGCAGAACTCTCCCGTCATCCGCCTTTGCCTTTCGCACCTTTGCATTCGCCTTGTGCACACTGTTTTTCGCAGGTTGCGGAGGCGGTGGAGCCACCAGCAGCTCTACACCGGTGACCACGCCGGGAATCAGCACATCCACACTGAGTACCTTCACCGCAGCGATAGGCGCGAGCAGCAGCCAGACCCTCACGCTGACCAACACAGGCAGCGCCACGCTGACGCTCTCCAGCGTGGCGGTCAGCACGCCCTCAGCGTTTACGTTGGCCAGCGCCTGCGGCAGCTCACTGGCGCCGAGCACTACCTGCACGGTAGCCATCACCTTTACGCCAACCGCCGTTGGCGCCGCGACCGCGACGGTAACGCTAACCGACAACGCCGCAGGCTCGCCGCAGACCGTAACGCTGAACGGCACCGGCACGGCTGCAGCAGCTCCCGCATTGTCCTTCTCCACGCTCACGGCCTTCAACGCCAACGCCGGCTCCACCAGCGCGCCGCAGACGCTGACCGTCACCAACACGGGTACGGCCAGCGTGACCTTCAGCACGATCGCGTTGGGCGGCGCCAATGGCTCAGCGTTCAACTTTGCCGGCAATTCCTGCACGGCAGTGCTGGCCCCTGGTGCGAGTTGCAGCATCACGCTGACCTTCCTGGCGTCCACCGGCGCCAGCTACACCGGCTCGCTGATCTTCACGGACAACGTCACGGGCTCGCCGCAGAGCGTTCCACTGACGGCTACCGGCGTGGGCTCGTACGCCTCGGTCTCGCCCACCTCGTTGACGTTCCCGGCGACAGCGATCGGAAGCGCCGCACCAGTGCAGTCTGTGGTGCTGACCAACACCGGAAACATTGCGCTGACGATTTCCACCATCAACGTGACCAACAGTGCTGGCACGTCGTTCGCGCAGACCAATAATTGCCCGGCTACCGTCGCGGTCAACGGCAGCTGCACGATCAGCGTGACGTTTACGCCATCCGCCTCGGGCACACTGTTTGGCAACGTCAACATCGGCAGCAACGCCGTCGGGTCAACAGCCTCGTTCAGCCTTACAGGCAGCGGTACGGCGCCCTCCATCACTCTTACACCGGGCTCGCTCACCTTCCCGTCGACCAATATCGGCGTGGCGGCAGCCGGCCAGTCGTTCGCCGTGACGAACTACGGCACTGCGCCGCTGGCTATATCGAGCATCGGCATCACCGGCAGCGCGGCATCCTCCTTCGCGCAAACCAACACCTGCGGAAGTTCGCTGGCGGTCAATGCGAGCTGCGCCATCACTGTAACGTTTACACCAGCGACTGCGGGGACTCTCACTGCCGCCATCGCTATCACCGATAATGCGCCTTCGTCACCGCAATCGTTCACACTGACGGGAACGGGAGTTGGGCCGGTGGCCGGTCTTTCGGGAACGCGCCTCACCTTCACGTCGCCACTGAACGTCACGACGTCTTCGCAGTCGGTCACACTCAGCAACCCCGGCGGCGCCACGCTGAACATCGGCAGTATCACGCTCGCAGGTACGAACGCATCCAGCTTCGCGAAGACGACAACCTGCGGCGCCACGCTGGCCGCCGGCGCAAGCTGCACCCTCAGCGCGACGTTCACGCCCACTGCTGCTACCGGCTATTCGGCAACCATCACCCTCACCGATAACGCCCCGGACTCGCCCCAGGTGATCACGCTCGCGGGCACCGGAACCAGCAGCAACGCCAGCATTACCTACCAGCTCTATCAGCTGCCGGACCCCGGCACGGGAGCCGGATCGGGAACGATGGCCGCCCTCTATGCCCTGGTGAACAACGCGCACAACACCATCGACCTGACCATGTACGCCATGCAGGACACCACCTTCAGCGGCTACCTCGTCACGGCCTGCCAGCGTGGCGTCATCGTTCGCGCCGTCTTCGACCAGAACAGTGAAAAGAGCCGGGACACACCTGCCTACAACCAGCTGAATGCACAGCCCAACTGCAGCGCGGTGTGGGCCAACAAGGCCTTCGCTGTGACCCACGAGAAGAGCATGATCGTCGACGGCACAACGCTGGCGCTGATGAGCCTGAACCTCGAAGCGCAGTTCTACAGCACCACGCGCGACTTTGCCATGGTCTACAACGACCCGGCGGACGTTGCCGCGGTGCAGGCGACGTTCAACATGGACTACGCCGCCGGAACCCCGGCGAGCGGCGTGGCCGGTGCCAGCGACTTGAGCTATTCGCCCGGCCCGGGCAGCGACCTCATCTGGTCGCCCACCACCGCGCAGACCAACATGGAAAAGATCATCAACAATGCCACCACCACGCTGATCATCGACGCCGAAGAGCTCACCAGCTCGGCCAGCTACATCGTCACGGACATCGCCAACGCCTGCAAGCGCGGCGTGACCGTGCGCGCCACCATCGAGAACGAAAGCCACGCCTACGACGCGCAATTCACGACGCTGAAGAGCGCTGGCTGCCCCATCCATTACTACTCCAGCAGCACGGGCTTCTACGTCCACGCCAAGTCGGTGATTGCCGACTACGGCCTGGCCACCCAGAGCGCCTATATGGGCTCGATCAACTACTCCAATGCGTCCATGAACAGCAACCGCGAACTGGGCATGTTCGTCACCGACAACGCCAGCATTCAGACGATGTATAACGCGATGGTGTCGGATTACAACAACGCCACGGGTATTTTTTAGCACGTTTTTCTCGATCGATTGGGGATTCCCTTTATCGCAGCGGCTTTCGCGCGATGAGGGGGTCACCTCGTACCCTTGTTGAGCAAACTGGTATCCTTGACGTCGTCAGCTTTACCCTGAGGAGCCACTGTAACCATGATCGACATGAAGGGCAAAGTCGCCGTCATTCTCGGCGTCGCCAACAACCGCAGCATCGCCTACTCCATCGCAGAAAAGCTTGCCCAGGCCGGCTCCACGATCGTCCTCTGCTATCAGTCCGAGCGACTGAAAAAGGCCGCCGAAGATCTTATTGCAGAACTCGGCCAGACGGGCCAGGCGCGCGCTATCCAGCTCGACGTGTCGTCCGACGAACAGATCGATGCTGCGTTCGCGGAGATCGCGCAGCATTTTCCGGTCATCCACACGGTGATTCACTCGGTAGCTTTCGCGCCAGCAGACGCTATCAAGAATGATTTCCTCGAAACCAAGCGCGAAGACTTTCGCATTGCGCACGACGTCAGCGTCTACTCGCTGATCGCTGTCGCCCGTGCCGCCGCGCCGCTGATGACCGAGGGCGGCTCGATGCTGACGCTCACCTATTTTGGCTCGCAGGTGGTTTTCCCGAACTACAACGTGATGGGCGTCGCCAAGGCCGCATTGGAAGCGACTGTCCGCTATCTCGCTGCCTCGCTTGGCCCGCGAAATATCCGCGTCAATGCCGTGTCAGCAGGCCCCATCAAGACGCTCGCGGCGCGCGGCATCGGCGACTTCGCCACCATCCTCGACAAGGTGACGGAGCGCGCTCCGCTGCACCGCAACGTGGAGCAGGCCGAGGTCGGCAACACCGCGCTGTTTCTTTCCAGCGACCTCGCCAGTGGCATCACGGGCGAAGTGACGTACGTCGATTGCGGCTTCAACATCACGGGTATTTAGAACGTTCGAGGAGTAGTCATGACCATCGCTGAAATTTTTCTTGAGGACTTTGACGCCATGGCTTCCAATACGCGCCGCGTGATCGAGCGCGTTCCCGAAGACAAGCCGGAGTGGACGCCACACGACAAGTCGATGAAGATGGGCAAGCTGGCCATGCACTGCGCGACGATGCTGCTCTTCGGCTACTACATCCTTGAAGACGATGGCATGGACATGGCCAATTCCAAGCGCGAGCAATCGAACCTGACGTTCAAGTCGCGTGAAGATGCCCTGGCGCAGTTTGACGACGCTGCGGCGAAGTGCCGCGCTGCCCTGTCCGCGGCCAGCGATGAACACATGATGCGGCCCTGGAAGTTCAGCTTTGGTGAGCATGTGATTTCTCACCACTCGCGTGCGAAATCGTTCCGCATCTTCTGCTTCGACCACATGATTCATCACACTGCCCAGTTGGGTGTGTATCTGCGGCTGAACGACATTCCCGTGCCCGCACTTTACGGACCCTCCGCCGACGAGCAGTTTTAGGGGCACCGCACGGCGTCAGATTTGCATTATGCTGAACAGCATCATGCGCATTCTTCCGCTGGCCTCCGCTGCCCTGCTCACCGCGTCACTCGCTGCTCAACAACCTTCGCCGCAGCTCACTGTCCTTCACGCTGCGCGCGTTCTGGATGTCGCCGCGGGTAAGGTGCTCACGCCCGGCGAGGTGCTCGTCGAAGGCGCGCGCATCCACGAGGTCGGCACCCATGTTGCGCATCCTGCCGGGGCGCGGACGATCGATCTCGGCGATACCACGCTGATGCCGGGGCTCATCGACGTCCACACGCATCTCTTTCTGCATCCGGGAAATGAAGGCCTGCAGACTGTGGAGGAATCGGTGCCACAGCGAACGCTGATGGCCGCCGCGGCCGCGAAGGCCGACCTGCTCGCGGGCTTCACTGCTGAACGCGATATGGGCACCGAGGGTGCCAAGTGCGCCGACGTGGCCGTACGCGACGCGATCAATCACGGCGACCTTCCGGGGCCGCGTCTGCGGGTCTCCTGCAACGCCGTCGACCTGCTGGGCGGGCACGAAGATGCCATCGGCTTCAACCCGGAGCAGCGCGTGCTTTCCAATGCTGACATCGCCAACAACGCGGTAGAACTGGTCGCCGTCGTTCGCGAACAGCGAAAGGGCGGGGCGGATTTCATCAAGATTTACGAAACGGGACGCGACCGGCTTGATGGTGACGTGTTCACCACGCCCTACCAGTACACCGAGGCACAGCTAGCGGCCGCGGTGACCGAAACGCGGCGCACGGGGTCGCGGGTGGCCGTGCACGCAACGGGAGAACCAGGCACCGGGTACGCCGTTGCCGCGGGCGTGGCGTCGGTGGACCATGGCTACAACCTTTCGGCCGAGACGATGAAGCTGATGCGCGAGAAGCAGATTTATGCGGTGCCCACGTTCGCCATCAGCGAGTACTTCGCGCAGCACGCCGAGTCTGCAGACCGCACACAAACAATCAACGGTGAACTGGCGTACCACGCGACGCAGTTCAAGAAGCAGATGGCGGCGGGAGTGCCGTTCGCTGTGGGCTCGGACGTGGGCCCGTTCCCCCACGGAACGCAGGCGCGCGAGTACGAGTTGATGGTGCAGTACGGCATGAGCCCCGCCGACACCCTGCGCGCGGGCCTGATCAACGGTGCGAAATTGCTCGACTGGGCCGACTCTATCGGCCAGTTGAAAGCTGGCTTCTTCGCCGACGTGATCGCTGTCCCCGGCAATCCGCTGGAGGACATCAAGGTGCTGACCAAGCCCAGCTTCGTGATGAAGAACGGCGAAGTCATCCGCAGGGACTGAGCCTAGCCGGCTTTTTCCGTCAGCTCCGCCCAGCGCGCGTAGACCGCGTCGTGCTCTGCCTGCGCGGCTTCCATTTCGGCAACCGCGTCCGTCAGCAGCGCGGCGTTGGTCGCCACCTTGGGATCAGCCAACCGGTCATGGGCCGCTTCCATTCGCGCATCCGCGGCTTCAACGCGAGCTTCGATAGCGTCAAACTCGCGCTGCTCCATGTACGAGAGTTTCTTCTTGCCGGGCATCTTCGCGGGCTGTGTGGATGCGGGCAGGCCCTTGGGCTGCTCGGCGTCGCCGCCGAGTTCGTTCATACCCTTCCACTCCTCCCACTGCGCGTAGTCGGCGAAGGTGGCAGCATTGCCCCGGCCGTCCAGCCCGAGCACGATGTTGGAGACGCGGTCGAGCATGTAGCGATCATGCGTTACCAGCACCAGCGCGCCCTTGAACTCCAGCAGCGACTCTTCGAGGATTTCGAGTGTGGGGATATCCAGGTCGTTCGTCGGCTCGTCGAGCATCAGCACATCGGCCGGTTGCAGCATCAGCTTGGCGATGAGCACACGCGCGCGTTCGCCGCCGCTCAGGCGCGCAACGGGCTGGTTGAGTTGATCGCCCGTGAACAGAAATTTTGCGGCGTAGCTGGCCACGTGGACCACGCGGTCCTGGTAGACCACGGCATCCGCATCCGGCGCGAGCGCACGGCGCAGGGTGAGCGATTCATCGAGTTCGCGCATCTGCGAGAAGTAGACGATGCGCAGGCTGGCCGCTGTCTTCACCTTGCCTTCCGTTGGCGTCAGTTCTCCGGTCATCGCCCGCAGCAGCGTGGTCTTGCCGCTGCCGTTGGGTCCAACCAGGCCAACGCGCACACCGTTGGCGATCACGAAATTGACGTCGCGCACGATTTCGCGACCGCCGAGTGTGACCCCAACGCCTTCGAGTTCGATGAGCCGCTTGGTTTGGCGGTCGGTGCCGGCAAACTCAATGCCGGCCGAGCCAGTGCGGGTGCGCGAGTCCACGTCCGCGAGCTTGGCGATCAGGCCGTGCGCATTGTCGATGCGCGCCTTGGCCTTGGTGGCCCGGGCCTTGGGGCCGCGGCGCAGCCACTCAATTTCAGTGTTCACGCGATTGCGCAGACCTTCCTGCATCTTCTGCTGCGCTTCCAGGTAGTTCTCGCGGCCCTCGAGAAACTTGGAGTACGTGCCCTTCACGCGCAGCAGGCCCTCAGCATAAACGCGGTTCAGTTCGACGACGTCGCTGGCCACATTTTCGAGAAAATAACGATCATGCGTGACGACCACGCAGGCGTAGGGCGCAGAGCGCAGCATCGCTTCGAGCCACTCAATGCCCTCAAGGTCGAGATGGTTCGTTGGCTCGTCGAGCAGCAGGACATCGGGCGCGGCGACAACGGCTTCCGCAATGGCCAGGCGTTTGCGCCAGCCTCCGGAGAGCGTGGAGGCGACCACGTCCATGTCCTCAAAGCCAGCACGGCCAAGCGTCTCGCGGAGGCGCTGCTCGCGCTCGCCTTCGGCTACGGCGGCGGTGGCGAGCGCATCGCTCAACACCTGGCGGGCGGTGACGCCAGCGCCGAACTCGGAGACCTGCCTGACATAGCCGACGCGGGCGCGTTTGCGCGTGGTCACTTCGCCGGTGTCAGGCTCGGTTTCGCCCGCCAGCACGGCCAGCAGCGTGGACTTCCCTGCGCCGTTCGGCCCGATAAGGCCGATGCGGTCGCCATCGGAAACAGGAAAAGCGATGTCTTGGAATAACGGTGTCGCCCCAAAGCGTTTCGACACGCCCTGAGCATTCAGAATCGGCGGCATACCTCTAGTCTACCGGTCTAACGCGATGCGGCCTAACTTGCACGGAGCGTGCGCTAGAAGATGTTGAAGATGGCGGCACATCCGTGCATCACCAGGGTGACGAATAGGACCAGCAACGCAATCGGCCAGAAGAAGAGATGCCGCCGTCTGCGCCGCCACCGCGGGTAAAGCATGGCCGCTGCCATCATCTCGGCGACGGGTGGCTGGCCGTAGTTCTGCTGGTAGCCCTGGCCGTACGGAACCTGATTGCCGTAATAAGGCCGCGGATAATTCGGAGGGGGAGCGCCTCCCGGCGAGCGGCCATCGTAGACCGGGCGATACCCTTCCATCCCGTGGGGCGTTGCCTGGGGCGGCACGGGCGGGTGCGGTGCCCTGGCCGTTGGTGGCGTAAAACGTTGCTGCGGTGCATCGGCGGGGTAGGCTGGCGGCGCCACCGGCTGCCACCCTCCGGGTTGGTTGCTGAAGGGTGTTGACTCGCGTTCGCCTGGGTCTTTCGGTGCGTCGCTCATCCTGTGGTCACTCCCTTACTGCTATACGCCGACGCAGCGGAAAAGTTCTGGCCGAATGGGCTTACTCGAAGTCGAAGTCGCGCATGGGGCGGTCGGAGAGTGGCGACTCCTTGGCCTTCTTCACCGCTTCGGCGAACTTCTTGGCCATCACATCATCCTTGTTCTTCTGCGCCTCAATCGACTGCGCGAAGAGGGAGTCGCGGCGCGCGTCGGCGTCCTTCAGAGCCTTCGCCGCCTCGCCAAAGTCGCCAAAAGTCTTCTTGCGCGGAGCCGGCGTATGCGCAATGATGGCGCGGGAAACGGGGTCTACCTTCAACATGCCACCGCAGTCCGGGCACGTCACCTCAAACGGCTGATCGCTCAATCCCATTGCAAAAAGTCCTCGCTAAGGATTCTAGTACCGCGAGGTCAGTTCTAGTAGCCGTTGTAGCTGCGGGGCGGAACATAGCCGGCGATGTACTTCGGCTGGTCGCGCAAAGCCCACACCAGCGCGACGATCCAGCCGATCAGCGTCCACCCAAAAAAAATGTTGATGAGCACAATCCACCAGAAATTTCGCACGTGGCGCGACCCGGCGACGATGATCGGAAGGAAATGGATCACGCCGATCACGATGCCGAGCATGACCAGGATCACCAGCGACGTCGATGCGATGAAAGCTCCCATGCGTGGGAGTGTTGCACATTGCTGAAAAAAAGCAAAGTTTGGCGACCTGATTTGAGATGAACGAATTGTCACAATCTCGTCACGACTACGGAAATTATCAGAAAACAGAGTACACTCGCGTCATCATGCAACGGCCAACCGGAGTAACCATCACGGCCATTCTCATGGCGGCGAATATTTGCGTCGACGTGTACCACGCACTGCATACGGCCCCGATCACCGTGCCGAACCCTGACCCGGCGACGACGACATCGCACGTCATGCTCCTGGTCCACATTGGGCTGGTGGGACTGCTGGCATTCGAAGCCATTTCCATCATCGGCTACTGGCTGGGCCGGACCTGGGGACGATGGCTGATCATCGCCGGCTCCCTGTATTTTCTCTTCGGGCTTAAGAGCCTGCCGCGCGACCTGCATCGCTCACCCTTTGTAGTCGGGATGGATGTCTACTCGGCTGCGCTGGCGGTGTATCTGCTCTGGTATCTGCACACGGCGTATGTACGCACCTGGTTCCAGGCGCGATCACATCATCAGCCGGAATTAGCTACAGGGAAATAAGGCGATGGCCCGGGCACTCCTGCCCGGCATACTCCACCAGCAACTGCGGCAGCGTCTCGCCGTAACGGGCGAGGAACCACACACCGGCCAGCACCCGCTCCTGCGGGTGGCCATCAGGAAACAGGTTCAGCATCAGGGCGTCAGCGTGTTTGCGCAGCGAGGCTTCCTTCTGCAGCTCGAACGTGGCGGCCAGCCGGCGCAGGCGGTTCATCTGGTAGCGCATCTTGCTGCCCGAGACCTCTGCCGTCTTGCCCAGGTCGGCACTCAGGCCGGTCATGTACTCAGTCAGCGCGGTCAGCTCAGCGTCCATTGCGTTGCCCACCGCAGACAGCTTGCGCTTGCTCTCGATGGGCATGGCCCGGGCTCCCAGCCGCTGGGCCAGGTTATCGACCGTCTTTGCCTCGAAGATCTGTGGCAGTTCAACCTCGTGCTGCGCCATCACCTTGGCAATGGCGGGCTCGACCAGCGTGGCCGAGAGTCTCGGCAGCACCGGCGTCACACGCCCAAGAATCTGCTCGTAGACCACGGCGCTCTGCGCAAAGTAGGCGATCTCTGCAGGGCCGCCGACGTAGGCCGAGGTGGGCAGAATGGCATCCTGGAAAACAGGCCGAAGCAGCGCATTGGGGCTCAGGCGTTCGGGCTCGTTGTCGAGGATGGTGAGCAGTTCCGGCAGCACATAGGCGCGCGAGCCGGCCTTCCAGGAGCCGTCCGTTCCGCGGCGTAACGGCAGTCTTGCCCCGCTTTCGGTGTCGACCAGGAAGAGCAGCGAGTGGTTTGCGGAAACGAGCACCTGGGCGTGGTAACCGGCGGCTTCCAGCTCCCTGGAGCGAGCCAGCAGCGCCGTCTCCAACTCTTCCGCGTGCTCCAGCGCGTAGCGCAGCACCGGCGCGCCCAGGGCGTGGTACGGGCGCGCGGCGGCGTCCATCACAATCAGGCCCTGCTCCGCGAAGATGCGCGTCAGCAGCCTGCCGAAGGCGCCCGCGAGGGTCGCACCGGCGATGTAGCATTCGCGCAGCAAATCGCATACCGGCGCCCAGGCGAGCAGTTCGCTGGTGCGTTCGAGCGCGGATTCCAGCTGGGCTCCGCCATCGGCGCCGAGCAGGAGCATGTCCCCTACGGGCAGTGGCCGCGCCGCGCTTAAGTTCAGGCTCAGCCTTTCCACGGCAGTTTTCGAGAGCAGCGAAACCTGGTCCACTTCGGCCAGGTCGTGGTCTTCACTGGCGAGCCAGAAGATGGGCACATGCGGGCGGCCGCTTTCGCGGGTAGCGTCCTGTGCCTTGCGGATGGCCGTCGCGGCCTTCAAAAGCACCAGCAGCGGGCCACCGAAGAGGCCAACCTGCTGTCCGGAGACGACGGCTGCAGCGCCGTTGCGCAGGCGCTCAATGTTGGCCAGTGCGGCCTCGCCGGCGCCAAAGTGCTCGGCCTGCATCTTGAGGATGTCAGCCAGCGCGATGGCATGCAGCTCGCCGAGCGTGGGAGCGTGATGGGCCCACTCCAGGGTGAACGGATCGGCGGGGAACCAGCGGCGCACGGCGGCGGGGTCCCTCGCCGCGCGCGCGTCCGTGTAGTCGCGGAAGAGCGCGCTGGTGTCAGGCAGACTCGCAATCGGATAACACTGGCATTCCGTCTGGGCGTTCATGCGTTGCTAGTTTCTCACCCCGTGAAGTCTTTTGGATGCACAGCCTGTCACACCGATGCAAAATCACGGGGTCGCCGGGATGGTTTAACCTGAAGACGATGCCAGCCAAAAAGAAGACCCCCAAGAAATCCGCCGCTCCCGAGCCCGTCGCCCTCACCGTCAAAAAGCCTGCCCCACTGGGCGTCCGGCTGCGTGGCAAGGCCAAAGTCATTTCTTCGAAGACGGTCTACAAGGGCAAAGTCTTTTACGTGACGGCTGACGAGGTGCAGGAGCCCGGAGGCGTCCATGCCCGGCGCGATGTTATCCGTCACAACGGGTCGGTGGTGGTGCTGGCGGTGGACACCTCCCGCAACGTCAAGGATCCCGACATCCTGCTCATCCGCCAGTACCGTCATGCTGCCGGGAAGTTTCTGTTGGAACTGCCGGCCGGACGCATCGAGCCGGGGGAAAAGCTGATCCCCGCCGCCAAACGCGAACTCATCGAGGACACCGGCTATCGCGCCAAGAAATGGTCACACCACGTCCGCTACTTTGCCAGCCCGGGCTTTCTTTCCGAAGCCATGAACGTGCTGCTCGCCGAGGACCTGACCCTGGGCAACGCAGCACCTGAAGATGACGAGAAGATCGAGATATTAATGACGCCATTGTCCGAAGTGATGCGGCTGATTCATGCCGGGAAAATCCTTGACGGCAAGACGCTGACCGCCGTGCTGCTCTTCGATTCCCTGCGGCGCGCCGAATAAACCTATCCCGCGAATACTCCTGAGGAAATAGCCCGCGGCTATTTCTATTCAGCCACCATTGTGCGGGCCCGCACCGCAGGCTCGTTCACGTCGTCGGCCTGCGTGCACCGCATCGTTCAGGCGGGAACGCACAGCACTCCGCGCGCAAATACTGAGGCTATTCCACTCACATTTAGACGTTGGATATCCGGCAAATGGGCGCTTGTTTCAAGAAGGTCATCTACACAACAAACAACCTGTTTACAAGCGTTTGCTCACTCGCCAGACAACTCCAAAGCGCCTGGAAGAATCCGAGATTCTAACTTGTCCCGGACCAGATGTAACCGCCTGAACACCGGGGCCAGTTAGAGCAATGGCAATGCAAGAAAGGGCACGCACTATGGCGCAATATAAAGGCGAAGTAAAGTGGTTTAACAATGCGAAGGGTTATGGTTTTTTAGGACGTCCGGACGGACCCGACGTGTTTGTGCATTACAGCTCGATCCAGCTGGACGGCTACAAGACCCTGAAAGAGGGCGACCAGGTCGAGTTCGATGTGATTCAGGGAACCAAGGGTCCGCAAGCCGACCAGGTTACCCGAAGCAAATCAGCATAACCCTGCTTTACTACGCTTCTTCTGCCACGCCGCGCTGAACTGATTTGAACCGACGGACCACGCCGTCCGAACCCGAGGCCGGAACTCGCATCTACAATAGATTGCGATCCGGCCTTTTGCATGTCTATCGACAACATCACCCTAGCCCGCCTCCTCGACGAAACCGCGTCGCTGCTTGAAATAGACGCAGCCGACCCGTTCCGCATCCGCTCCTATCGCCGCGCCGCTGAAGCCGTCGAGCAGCAGACCACGCCGCTGGCCACGCTCGCCACCCCCGAAGCCGACCCCAAGGCGCTGTTGGCTATCCCCGGCATCGGCAAGGGCATGGCGGCCAATATCCGTGACCTTGTCACCACCGGCACCATGCCGCTGCGCGAAGAGTTGTTGCAAAAGTACCGCCCCACCATGCTGGAGCTGCTCCGCCTGCCGGGTATGGGGCCGAAGACGGTGGCCATGTTGTACTCGGCGCTCGAAATCGCCGACATTGACGCCCTCGAAGCCGCCGCCAGGCGCGGCGATCTGCTCTCGCTGCCGCGCATGGGCCAGAAGTTCACCGACAAGCTGCTCAAAGGCATCGAAGACCACCGGCGGAACGCCTCTCGCTTCCGCATCGACATCGCCCGAGGACACGCCGAGCGCGTCTCCGAGCTCATCCGGCAGTTCCCCGGCATCGACACCATCACCCCGGCCGGCAGCCTGCGCCGCGGCCGCGAGAGCTGCGGCGACCTCGACCTCCTGGTCACCGGCCCGGCGTGCGAGTCCGACGTGGTGGCCGCTGCCGTCGAGCACGTCGCCACGCTGCCCCTGATCGACAAGCTGCTGGCCCGCGGACAGAACAAGGTCAGCTTCAACCTGCGCAAGGGCCTGCAGGTGGACGTGCGTCTACTACCCCGCGCCAGCTACGGCGCGGCGCTCCAGTACTTCACCGGATCGAAGCACCACAACGTCGCTCTGCGGCAGCGCGCCATCAAACGCGGCCTGACGCTGAACGAGTACGCCCTGCTGCGGCTGGAGGACAACCAGATCATCGCCGCCGCCAGTGAGGAAGAGATTTACAACGCGCTCGACCTCGACTACATTCCGCCCGAGCTGCGCGAGAACTGCGGCGAAATCGAAGCCGCGGAAAAGCACATCCTGCCCCGCCTCATCACGCGTGCGGATATCCGCGGCGACGTGCACATGCATACTCACGAGTCCGACGGCGTGAACTCCATCCGCGAAATGGCCGAGGCGGCCATCGCGCGCGGGCTGGAGTACATTGCCATTACCGATCACTCCAAGAACCTCGCCATGACCAACGGCATGGACGACAAGCGCACGCTGGCCCACGCCCAACGTATCCGCCAGGTTTCCGACGAGCTGGCAGCGGAGTTCGCGGCAAAGAAAGGTCCGCAGTGGGCTCGCTATCAGCAGCGACTGAACGACGGCGAGCCCGAAAGTGTAGAACCCAGCGTGCCCTTCCGCCTCCTCGCCGGCATCGAGGTGGACATCCTCGCTGACGGCGCGCTCGATCTCGAAGACGACACCCTGGCGCAGCTGGACATCGTCGTCGCCAGCGTGCACTCGGGCTTCAACCAAACTGAGGAAGAAATGACCGCCCGCGTCCTGCGCGCTGCGGAAAATCCCTACGTGCAAATCCTCGGCCACCCCACCGGCCGCAAGGTGCTCAAGCGCGAGCCCTACCGCATCAACCTGGAGCAGCTGTTGCCGGCGGCGGCGCGGCTGGGCATTGCCGTTGAACACAACGCTGCGCCGGCGCGTGCAGACCTCTCCGACATTAACTTGCGCAAGGCCAAAGAATTTGGCTGCAAGATCATCTGCAATACTGACGCGCACTCCACCGAGGAGCTCGACCAGATCGACGACGGCATCGTGCAGCTGCGGCGCGCCTGGCTTACGCCGGCCGACCTGATCAACACCCAGCCGCTGGAGGCTTTCCTGGCTTCGCTGCGTCCACGCCAGTAGCCTGCTGGGTTATCCTTCCGCCATGCCCGAATTCAACCCCGGCCTGATTCCCTCACCTTCACGGGCGCCCGTCATTGCCATTGCGGCCGTCGTGCTCGCCGCCATCGGCGCGGCAGTGTTCTACTTCAATCCCCACAGCATCGCCGAGACCAGCGTAACCCGCGTGCAAATCTACAACGCCCGCTCGGAAACCAAAGCGATACGCGGCACCACCAACATCATTGGCGCGGCCGCGCACGTGGACAACGACCTTTATGTGATCGTCAACCTGAAGGTGACCGACAAGCTGCGGCTGCCCATCTACATAGACGGCGAGACCGCCGTCATCACCCAGCCCGATCACACGGTGGTCGAAGGCGACATCATCCAGAAGAACGAGTTGCCCAACCTCTTTCTGATGTTCCCTGCCCTGCAGCCGCTGGCTTCAGCTCCGCTGGAGCGCAATAAGGAAATCGCGCCGGGGCAAACCGCCGAAGGCATGCTGCTGCTCCACTTCCCCGGAGCAACCGAAGCCATCTGGACCGGCAAGGAGTCGGCCACGCTGACCATCAACCTCTTCCACCAGCCGCCGCAGGTCGTTACGCTTCACTAGGCCGGGCAAAAGGAAAAGCCCGCGCGGCCGGTGGCCGCGCGGGCTTTCTGTTGCAACAACCTGGTTAGGGCATGGAGATCTGTTGAGGCGCGTTTTTCGGCGTGCTCAAGTAGCCCTTGATCTGGTTCTTGTCTTCGGTGTTGACGACGATCTCATACAGCATCGGCGTCTTTCCGGAGTAGAACTGGATCGGTTCGTTCAGGTTCTTGTCCTTCTTCTCGATGTTCTTGTCATCGGAGCTCACATTCAGCGTGAACTTCGAGCGCTTCTGGTCAGCCTTCTTCAACTGCAGCTTGATGGTGGAGACCAGCGTGGGCTGAGCACCCTTCGTAAGGGTGAACTCGTAGTAGTTGCGGTCACCACGGTGCTTCAACTGTTCCAGCTCGTCGTGGTTGGTAGCAATCAGGCCGCTCATCACGCCGGCATCGCCCATCACGCGGGTGAGCGCCGTTTTGGTGTTGGCAAGATCAGCCTGGGTGGTCGCGACATCGGTCTTCACACCGCCGACGTCGGTCTTCACGCTGGATACGTCCGTCTTCACCGCGTTCACCTGGGCGGCAGTTTCATCCTGCGCCTTGGCGAGCTTGGCTGTTGAAGCAGCAGCCACGTGCTGGGCCTCGACCAGTTGCGCGGTCTTCGCTTCGAGCTGCTTCTGGGTCAGACCCACACTCTGGCCAAGCATTTCGCCTTGTGCCCGCATGCGATCGTTGGTCTGTTCCAGCTTGTCTGCCAGCGCCTGACTGCGCGCATTGGCAGCGGTCTGGGCCTGCTGTGCAGCCTCCAGGTGGTTGTTCAATCCGTAAGCAAAGCCCACAGCTCCCAGCGCAACAACAAGGGCCAGGATAGAAACGCCAATCAACCAGCCGGGCGCTTTCGGTGTTACTACGTACTCATCCGAGGTTACAACTTCGCGATCACTCATTCGTACCTCCTACGTGCGTTTGTTGGACGCCCGCTCGCTTCCCTTGGGTAGCACGCGGGCACAGGCACCACAAAGGCGCAGTACCGCCTAAAATAAGATGCATATGCTTCACTCCGTGCTGCCAAAACCGGATGTTTTGATCGCAGGAGCCGGCATTATTGGTCTTTCCCTGGCCCTGGAACTCGACGCTCGCGGTGCGAAGGTCGTTGTGCTGGAGCGAGATACAGCGCTGGCTCACGCTTCCAGCCGCGCTGCCGGCATGTTGGCGCAAAACGACCCGCACAACCGCCCGGAACTCGGCTCCCTCTCCGCACTCTCGATACAACTCTACCCTGATTTTCTGGCCCGGATAAAAAAACTCGGTGACGCCGAAGTCCCTTTGCATACAACGCATGCCCTCCAGGCCCTCGACGACAAACGCGTCACCTCGCTTGACCCGCTCAGCGCGGAAGAGTTGCGCGGTCATGCTCCCTTTCTTGCGCCGGGCGATCTGCAATTCGGCCGACTCCTTGAACATTCGCTTGACCCTCGCGAACTCTGCGCCGCCCTGCTGCTCGCCGTCCGTGCGTCCGGAGTTGTGCTTCACGAAGGCACGACCTTCGAAAGCGTGGCTGAACGGGAAGCCGGCGGCCTTTGCGTTAAAACATCGCGTGGCGACATTTCGCCAGGCAAAATGATTCACACCCAGGGCCCCTGGGCAGGCGCTCCGGTGCGCCCCGTCAAAGGACAGATGCTGCTGGTGAAGCTGCCACCGTCGCTGCCCCTGCGCGAGGTGGTGCGCGGCGCTGGCATCTACATTGTCCCGCGCACCAGCGGTGAGCGTGCCGGCTGCGCCGTCATTGGCGCCAGCGTGGAGCATGCGGGGTTCGACGAGCAGACCAATGCCGCCACCGAGGCCTCCTTGCGCGCGCGCGCCGCCCTGCTGCTGCCCGCACTGGGCGACGCTGCCACGGCGCCCACGATCAGCACCTGGGCCGGCCTGCGCCCCGGCACACCGGATGACCTTCCGCTGCTGGGATCACTCGCCGCAGAGCACCAGTTCATTGCCGCCGGACACTATCGCAACGGCATATTGCTGGCTCCCGCAACCGCACGGGTTATGGCCGACGTCGTTGAAGGCAAGTCGCCCGAGCTCTCGTTGCAGGCGTTTGCACCGGCAAGATTCTCCTGATCTCGCCGAAGCCAGCCCGTCGACAAAATTCAGACATACCACTGACAACCCTACCCGCCGGCGTGCATACAGTTTGGGATGAACCCATCCAGGAGCCTGCGCGCTTGAAGTTGCTCACGATTCATCAGAAGGTCTTTATCCGCTTCCGCCGCCGGCGCATGAAGACCTTCTACGCGCTATTTGCTCCGACTCCGCAAACCCGCGTGCTGGACATCGGCGGCGCACCCAACACCTGGCTGAACGAGACTGCCGACCGCACCCCCTTTCCCGTCACGATGGTCAACCTCCGCTACCCGGATATCGCGCTGCTGCGCGAGGACCGCTTCACGGCTGTGGAGGGCGATGCCACACAACTGCCATTTGCCGATGCCAGCTTCGACCTGGCTTTCTCCAACTCGGTGATTGAGCATATGACGACCTGGGAGCGACAGCAGGCCTTCGCGGCCGAAGCGCGGCGCGTGGCCATCAAACTCTGGATACAGACGCCGGCGCGGAGCTTTCCGCTGGAACCTCACCTGCTTGCACCCTTCTTTCAATACCTGCCCCGCAGCGTTCAGCGGCGTATCGCACGCAATCTTACGGTCTGGGGATGGTTTACGCGGCCGTCGCCGCAGCAGGTGGACGAGATGATCGGGGACATCCGGCTCTTAACCTATCGTGAAGTGAAAGAACTCTTTCCCGACTGCCGGATTTTGAAGGAACGCCTGCTGGGACTGACCAAGAGTTACATCGCCGTTCGCGGGGGATAAGCGAACATGTTAAGCAGGTCTCAAACGAGACCCAGGGAGTCGATTACCGCTCATTCATGGTGACTTTCCCTTCGCCTTTAGCTATAACCGTTGGTGCTGTTGATTTCCGCACGGAAAGCATTTCTCCTATGTCGCTTAATGCACCCAAAGGCCTACAAGACGTTATCGCCAACGAGTCGTCCATCTGTTTCATCGACGGCGGGCAAGGCATCCTCTCCTACCGCGGCATCTCCATCCACGAGCTGGCGACCAAGTCCACGTTCGAAGAGACGACCTACCTTCTCTGGAACGGCAAGCTGCCCACAGCGCCGGAGCTCGAGGCATTTTCAGCCGAGCTGACCAAGGCGCGGCAGATGCATCCGGACATCATCGAATTCCTGCACGCCGTACCCGCCTCTGCGGCGCCCATGGAAGTGCTGCGCACGGCGGTGTCGCTGCTCTCGATCTACGATCCCGACGAGAAGCTGGTCAACCACGAGGGCAACCTGCGCAAGTCCTTCCGCCTGACCGCGCAGATTCCCATGATTATTGCGATCTTCGATCGCATTCGTAAAAGCCTAGACATTGTGCCGCCCGATCCGTCCCTGACGCATTCGGGCAATTTTCTTTGGATGCTCAACGGCGAAAAGCCCACCGAGACGGCCACCAAGGCGCTCGATGTCGCCCTGGTCCTGCACGCGGATCATGAGCTCAATGCCAGCACCTTCGCGGCCCGCGTGATCGCGGCAACGCTGTCTGACATGCACTCGGCTGTCACCGGCGCCATCGGCGCGCTCAAAGGGCCGCTGCATGGCGGCGCCAACGAAGCCGTGATGCACCTGCTCGAAGCGATCGACGCCGCCGGCGAAGACCCGGTCGAGCACGTTCGCGCCATGCTGGATCGCCACGAGAAGATCTCCGGCTTCGGTCATCGCGTTTACACCACCGAAGACCCCCGCGCCACGCACCTGCGCAAGATGTCCGAAGAGCTGGGCCGTGACGCCAATCCCAAGTGGTATGAGATGTCGCGCAAGATCGAGCTCTACATCAAGGAGCAGAAGAAGCTCAACGCCAACGTCGACTTCTACTCGGCTTCAACGTACCGGACGCTGGGCATCGAGATCGACCTGTTCACGCCGATTTTTGCCATCAGCCGCATCTCCGGCTGGGCGGCGCATGTGATCGAGCAGCACGACGACAACCGCCTGATCCGCCCGCGTGCCGACTACACCGGCCCGGTGTACCCGGCGCCGTACATCCCCATGTCTGAACGCACCTAGCGGGCAGCCGCCTACGGAGTCTTTGGCTCCGGTGGCGGCGCGCCGTGCGTCACATGACGCAGTAAAAACTCCTGGAACAAGGTACCGAACGCGCCGTAGGCAACACCAATCAAGGTGTTGTCCACAGTGACCTGCACGCTGTGCTGCGCGCTGCGTGGATAGTAAAGCGTGGAGATCCCTGCCGCTCCCAGATTTCCCAGCACATTCGAGTAATTCGGCTGCCATTTGCCGTTGTCGCCCTTGCAGATCACCACGGTCGAAATGGCGTACAGCGCCCGCTTCACCACGTTGCCATGGCCGCGATAGAAGTATCGCGGGTCCTGGTGAAAGAGCGACGGAAATACGGCAGCGCCAAGGAACGTCGACCCCAGGCGATCGCCATAGGTGGCGGCGTAGCGCTGGGCGTAGCCGGTCAGGCCTGGGCCGTAATCCGAGAAGTCGCCCTGCGCCTGCTCAATGCCCGCGGTCACGGCCGTCGTCATGAACGTGAGCGGGTCGCGGCTGACGACCACCGCCAGTTTGAACTTCTGCTTGCGCGTAAGCGGCGCAGCGTGCGGCACGTAGCTCACGTAAAAGTTAGGCAGGATGCCGAGGATGCGCTGGTGCTCTTCTGCCGTAATCTGCTGCTCGGCAAGATCTTCCATGGTGATGGCGTTGACCGTCGAACTGAGCGCCTCCACGCCGAGTTCCACCGTGGTCAGGGTCAGCGCCTCGCCGTCGTGGACCTCGATGCTCTCGATCTTCCACGACGAAAAGCCCTTCGCGGCGATGCGCGCCTGGTACTTGCCGGGCGCCACAGCATCGAAACCGAAGACGCCGGTTGTATCCGTCTGAACGTTGCGCGCGGCCTTGCTGGCGAGGTCTTCGAGTGTGATCTGCGCGCCCGGAATCGCGGCGCCGTCGGTGTCGGTGATGATGCCGGCGATCTTTCCCTGGCGTGCCACCTGGCTGGGAGCCTCGGGCAGCGTGGTCGTCGTCTCCTGGGCCTGCATGCCTGCGTGGCAGGCGCACAGCAGAAGCACAAGAGCACACGAGAAGCGTGCGCTCCGCTTGAGTTCGTCGTTTGCCCCGTCAGCGTTCATTGGCCCGAACCTCGATTGCAAAAGTCGATGCTGCCTGTAGCCTCTTGCTTTCCAGCTTACTCGGACGGCTGCGGGCGAACGCCGCGCAGCGCAAAAATCAGCATCACCATGGCAACGCCTAAACAGGCACCGGATCCCAGCAGTTGTACGACATCCACGGTGCGGTACGTGGCGAATGCGGGCGAGGTCATGACGCGGTTAAGACCCACCATACCGATGACAACGGCGATCAAAGCACTACTGAAAAGAGGTTTACGCATGGGCGGATTATAGCGTTATGGCCGCCATAACCCGCCGCAAAAGCGTTGTTTCTACTTCTTGGGCGGCTCCGGGGCGCTCGACGGCGGAACGTGCCCATTCATGCGCAGATACTCGACCATCTGGCCGTAGTGGTCATAACCGTGGGTTGCGATGAAGGCAGCAAGCGTGACGCGGGTGTTCAACCCATCTTCGCCCTTGATGGTGAGAAAAGCATTCCCCACGGTCACGGTCGCGTTGGCTTTGTGGGCGAAGGCGAAGGAATCGGCCAGCGCTTTCACCAGCTCATCCTTGGTGGTCAACTTGGCGATCGCGGCGACGTCGCGGTCGGGCTTCTGTCCGCTCACGCCCATCGCGAAAAAGTAGTTGGCCTGCGCCAGGTGTGACACCTGCTCGGCAAACGTGCGGACGCCGTCGAACTTTTCTCCCTGGCCCGCGGCAAAGGTCGCGTGCGAGGGCGCAAAGTTATATTTATCCGCCGGCATTGTCTTCACCACGCCCATCACATCGTGCTCGAGCGTCATCAGCAGGTCGTCGAGCGCCTTGGAAGGCTCAACCATTTTGCCCGCGGGCGCGGCGCTGCCGCCCATGCTCATCTGCGCGCTGCCCGCCAGCGAACACAGGCCCATTGCCACTGCTGCCATCACACTTTTCAACCGCATCACTTCACCTCGGAACAGCATTTGAAAACGACTCCAGCCTAACATTCTTCACTGCTTCTAGAATCGACTTATGCCGCGCATCTACCTCGACGCGAACGCCACGACGCCCGTCCTTCCCGAGGTCGTGGAGGCGATGCGCCCCTTCTGGGAAGAGAGCTTTGGCAATCCCAGCTCGGCGCACTTCTCCGGCCAGCGCACGCGCTCGGCCGTTGAGCGCGCTCGAGCTTCCGTAGCAGCGCTGCTGAATGCGCAGCCCAAAGAGATCGTCTTCACCTCCGGAGGCACCGAAAGCGATAACCTTGCCCTCGCGGGCGTACTTCAGCCGTATCTCGACCATGGCAAGCCAGCACACCTGATCACGACCGCCATTGAGCATCACGCCGTGCTCTACACGGCAGAGTCGCTGGAAAAGCGCGGCGTCACCGTCACGTACCTTGCGCCGACGGCAGACGGCGTCATCGACCCCGCAGTGTTTGAAGCGGCGTTGCGGCCCGAGACGCGGCTCGTCTCCGTCATGCTCGCCAACAACGAGACCGGCGCCATCCAGCCCGTCGGCAAGCTTGCCCGCATCGCAAAGGCATTCGCCGAACGCAACGGCGCTACCATCCTCTTTCACACCGACGCCGTGCAGGCCGCAGGAAAGCAGCCCATCGACCTCGGTGGCGCCGGGCTTGCCGGTGAGTTCAAGAACGTCGACCTGCTTTCGCTTTCCGGCCACAAAATGTACGCGCCGCAGGGCACCGGCGTGCTGTTCGTCCGCACAGGCGTGCAACTTGCACCGCTCTTCCACGGCGGCCCCCACGAGCGCCAGCGCCGTGCCGGAACGGAGAACGTCCCGGGCATCGTAGCCCTGGGCCGCGCCGCCGAACTCGCGCGCACGTGGCTCGCCTCCGACGCTCCCGCCGCGCTACATTCCCTCACCACGCGCCTCGAAGCAGGCCTGCTGTCTTCCATTCCGGACGCCGCCATCAACGCGGCCCATGCACCACGCGTCCCCAACACGATCAATCTCCGCATCCCCGGCATCGACGCGGAATCGCTCATCATCGCGCTCGACGTAAAGGGTATTTCCGCCAGCTTTGGAGCCGCCTGCCAGTCCGGCGCCACCGAGCCGTCCCACGTCCTCACCGCCATGGGCCTCACGCACGCCGAGGCCCGCAGCAGCATCCGCCTTTCGCTCTCGAGGCTCACCACCGAAGAAGAAGTCGACCGCGCGCTGGAAATCATCCCCACAGCCGTTAAGCGACTACGCGCGCTGCCCAAGGGCTAACGCGCGTAATCGAATCCTGCAGAACGCTACAAATACCAGGGAATATTAACCACCACAATCCGCTGGTTGCCCTTTAGCAGCAGCAGCAGCTTCAGCAGCTGCACACGCTGATTATGCAGCAGGTTTTCCCACCAGTGGCGCACCACCAGCTCCGGCAGCAACACCGCGACCTTGCGGCCGGGGTTGTCTTCTTCCAGCTGCAGGACGTAGTCCATCAGCGGAGAAAGGATGGTGCGGAAGTTGCTGTTCACCGTTACCAGTTCCGGTTCGATCATGCCGAACTGGCGCACCGGCTTGAGCACAAACTGCTCCCACACCTTGCCCAGCGCGTCGGCGTCGTCCGAGTCCACGTGCACTACCTTGACCTCGTTGCTCATGGTCAGGCCGAAGCGCATGGCCTTCTCGGTAATTTTGTCCCAGCGGGCCATTGGGATCACGACGATCGGCTGCTCCAACCCAGTGAGCCGCAGCGGCGTGGGGTCTTCTGTCTCGCGCTTCACGCGGACGTAATGGCGCTTCACCATCATCATGATGGCAATCAGGAAGGGCACCAGCAGCGCCGTTACCCAGGCACCGGACATGAACTTCGCAACCAGAACGACGCAGAGCGTGATGCCCGTGGCGACCGCGCCAAGGCCGTTCAGGAACAGCTTAAGGGCGCGATGAGGTGCTTCCGGATGGTCGAGCCAATGACGCACCATGCCCGCCTGGCTCAGCGTAAACGCCAGGAATGCGCCGATGGCATAAAGCGGAATCAGCTTGTCCGTCACGCCGTCGAACAGGATAAGGATGAGCGCCGTGAATCCCGTGAGGGCGTAGATACCATGCGAGAACAGCAGGCGGCGACCACGCAGCAGGAAGACGTGCGGCAGATAATCCTTGCCCGCGATAGCGCGCGCCATGTTGGGAAAGCCCACGAACGCCGTGTTGGCGCTGAAGGAAAGCGCTGCCAGCACGCTGCCCATGGTGATGTAGTACATGATGTGCCGGCCGAAAACCGCCGCCACTTCAATCGACAGCACGCTTTGATAGTTGTGCGCTTCCGGATCCATCGCCGTTACACCATAGGCCTTGGCGACGTAGGAAAGCCCGTATAGCAAAACAATCAGTACGGCGATGATCACGGTGAGCGTGCGGTTGGCGTTTGCCGCCCGCGGCTCACGGAACGCTGTCGTTCCGTTCGATACGGCCTCAACCCCCGTCATCGCCGCGCAGCCGCTGGCGAAGGTCTTCATCAAAAGCCAGATGGAAAGGTACTTCAGCGTCTGCGGCACAGCGACGGGAAGGGTGTCGAGCGGAACGGGGTGCCCGCCCGCGGTCCAGGTGCGGAAAACCCCGACAGCAATCGTGGCCAGCAACGTACCCACAAAAAGAAACGTCGGGAGCATGAACGCAAATCCCGACTCGCGCACGCCCCGCATGTTCACAATCGCGATAACGGCCAGAATAACCAGGCACAACAGCAATTGGTGCGGATGTAGCGCGGGCAGCGCGCTCACCAGGGCCGTAACACCTGCGGAAAGGCCAACGGCCGCGGTCAAAATGTAATCGATCATGAGCGCCGCGGCAGCCAGCAGGCCGGCGCCAACGCCCAGGTTTTCACTGGCAACGGTGTACGAGCCACCGCCGTTGGGGTAGGCTTCGATGGTCTGGCGGTAGCTGAAGTAAATGATGACGAGGAGCGCCAGGATGGCCGAAAACACCGGCAGCAAATAGTGCTGAACGCCGAAGTAACCCAGCGGAATCAGCAGCGACATAGCCGCTTCCGGCCCGTATGCTGCACTGGTTAATCCGTCAAGGCCGAAAATAGGAATTCCGGCGGCAACACCGATGTGTTCGTGTTGCTGTTCGCTCGTTGCGAGCGGCTTGCCAAAGAGAATATCGAAAAAACTCATTAGCTAACGCGCCTCAGGCATAAGAATTCCATAAAGCTTTCGTCAAAAATGCATAAGGAGTGCATTGGTATATCTTACGCCGAAGGTGTCAATCGCACGCGAGCATGATGGTGGCAGGCTCGTCCCGATAACGAACCTGTGCGGTTTTCGGCCTGCACGCGCCCGTGCGGCTACAATCGCATCCAACGACCGAATGCGACTTATCCCCTTCAGCCGCCTGGCACTCACCGCCATTTTTCTGGCCCTTTTCGCCTGCACTGCGGACTCGCGGGCTGCGCAGGATAAGCCCGCCGGCACGCTGGAAGTTGCCGCCACTTTCAGCGGGGCCATGCCCACCGGCGTCGCCGTGTCCCACAAAAACCGCATCTTCGTCACCTTCCCCCGCTGGGGCGACCCCGTGCCCTTCACCGTCGCCGAAGTGGTTGGCGGCCGTGCGGTGCCCTACCCTAACGCCGAGATCAACGCCTGGCCCGGGCTGGGCAACGAGCACGCCGACGTCTTCGGCTATCACTCCGGCCGTGAGCGCGGCCTCAACGAAACCCACTTTGTCAGCGCGCAGGCAGTCGTCGTCGACGCCGTCGACCGCCTCTGGGTGCTCGACTCCGGCGCACCCATGCAGAAGCTCGCGCTGCTTGGCGCGCCCAAACTGGTCTGCATCGACCTCGCCACCAACAAGGTGATCCGCAACATCTCACTCGACCTGGTCGCCGGCAAGAACAGCTACATGAACGACGTCCGCTTCGACCTGCGCGTGGGTACCCGGGCCGTACCGGACATCATCCACGGCACCGCCTATATCTCCGATTCGTCGAAGGAAGGCCCTAACGGCCTCGTCATCGTCGACCTGGCCTCCGGCATCGCCTGGCGCAAGCTCAACAACCACCCCAGTGTGCGCGCCGAGCCCGGCTTCATCACCTTCGCCATGGGTCGCCCCATGTACGACACCGTCCCCACGCTGCCGCCGTCACCGTTCAGCGTCGGCGTCGACGGCATTGCGCTCTCCGCCGACGGCAGCCGCCTCTTTTACTCCGCTATTTCGAGCAACAAGCTCTACTCCGTCTCCACGGCCGCGCTGCGGAACCGGGGTCTTTCCACCGAAAAGGTCGCGGAAACCATCCAGACCGTCATAGCCAAGCAGCCCTCCGACGGCCTCGAAGCCGACGCCGCCGGCAACATCTATGCCACCGACGTTACCTCCGGCGGCGTCATCAAGATCGCGCCCGCGCCGGCCGTTGCAGGGGGCTACCTTATCACCACGCTCATCCACGATCCCCGCATGATGTGGCCGGACACGCTCTGCCTGGCCGACAACGGCTACCTCTACATCATGACCAACCAGCTCTTCCTGCAGCCCACGCTGCACAGCGGCACCGACTACCGCCAGCATCCCTACGTGCTCTACCGCATGAAGCTGAACGTAAAGCCGGTGCGCCTGCAGTAGCTACTTCGCCAGCTCGGCTTCAATCGCCTGAACGATGCGCGGATCGTCCGGCTTGATGTCCGGCGAAAATCGCGCGACAACTTGCCCACTCTTGCCGATCAGAAATTTTTCGAAGTTCCAGAGCAGTTCCGGCAGCGGCAGGGTCGGTCCCAGGTTCTTGCTCGAGAGGAAGTTGTCGAGGTTTTCGCGGAACTGCCCGCCGTCGGCCTCGTGCTGTGGCATCTCGGAGGTCAGGATGCCGTAGATGGGGTGCTTCTCCGCGCCCGTGGCCACCACCTTCGAGAAGAGTGGAAAGGTCACGTCATACTCACCGGAACAGAACTTGGCAATCTCCTGTGCCGTTCCGGGCTCCTGGCCGGCGAAGTCGTTGGCCGGAAATCCGAGGATGTAAAAGCCCTTCTCCTTGAACTGCTGATACAGCGCCTCCAGCGCCGTGTATTGCGGCGTCAGCCCGCACTGCGAGGCCACGTTGACGATGAGCAGGACCTTGCCCGAGTAATCCGCCAGCGAGGCGGGAGAACCGGAGAGCGTTGTGAGCGGAACGTCATAGAGTGTCGACATAGCCCTAGTTTAGCGAATCCGCAGCGACGGGTCGTCGGCTGCCTGACACTTTCGCCGCCGGAGAGGGTATCCTCTCCATACCCTGAGATTTCCGAGAGGATTCCGCAAGATGCTCCGCAAAACCCTCCTGTTCACCCTCGCCGCCGTGTCCGTCCCCGCGCTTGCGCAGCAGCCCATCCGCATCACCGCGGACCTCACCGAAGCGCCCCGCAAGCTCTATCACGCGGAAGTCGACATCCCGGTTGCGCCTTACGCCAAGGCCGGTTCCATCGCGCTCACCACGCCCAAGTGGATCCCCGGCAACCATCGCCCCACCGGCCCGGTAGACGACATCACCGGCGTCGTCTTCACCGCTAACGGCAAGACGCTTGTCTGGCGTCGCGATGACGTTGACCTTTACCAGTTCCACGTCGAAGTCCCCGCCGGTGTCACCACCATTCACGCGCATCTCGACTGCATCGTCACGTCGCGCGCCTCGGACAAGCTGGCCGTGCTCGAGTGGGAAAAGCTGCTGCTCTACCCGGCCAACATCCCCGTAGCGAAGATTCCCATCCAGCCCAGCGTGACCGTCGCCGCCGGCTGGGGAATCGGTACCGCACTCACGCCGTCAGGTGCCTACAATCCCAACGCCAAGACCGGCGGCACCACCGAGTTTGCCGCCACCACCGTCGAACAGCTGGAAGACTCACCCGTCATTGCCGGCGAATACTTCCACGAGTTCGCCCTCGCGCCTGAGATCACACCCAAACACTTCATCGACGTCGTTTCGGACTTCCCCGAAGACTCGGACCTGCGCCCTGAGCTGCTCTCCGAGATTTCGAACCTCGTCCGCGAAACCGGCGAAGCCTACGCCTCGCGCCACTACAACGTCTACCACTTCCTGCTCACGCTCTCTGACATCGCCGGCGGCGAGGGTCTGGAGCATGGGCAGTCGTCAGACAACGGCGTCGGCGAAAAGGGTTTCGCACGCCAAGGGGGCAGTGCCGACCTGCTGGCGCATGAGTTCACGCACTCCTGGAACGGGAAGTACCGCCGTCCGGCCACGCTCTATCAGACCGACTTCGCCACCATGCAGCAGGGCGAGTTGCTGTGGGTGTATGAAGGCATGACCCAGTACATGGGCAACGTACTCGCCGCACGTTCGGGCCTCGAAACCCAGGCGCAGTATCGCGACCGTCTGGCCGCATCCGCTGCCACGCTCGACTACAAATCCGGCCGCCAGTGGCGCTCGACTGACGACACCGCCATCGCTGCCAGCATCCTGCGTGGCGGCAGCCAGGTGTGGTCCAACTGGAAGCGCGGGCAGGATTACTACCAGGAAGGCGAGCTCGTCTGGCTCGACGCCGACACGCTGATCCGCAAGCTCACCAACAACCAGAAGACCCTCACCGATTTTCAGCACATCTTCCTCGGCAAGGGCGGCAACACCGGCCCGCTCATCGTTCCTTATAACCGCGCGGAACTCATCGCCGACCTCAATGAAGTCGTGAAGTACGACTGGGCAACGTTCCTGAAGGAGCGCGTCGACAACATCAACCCCCGCGCAGACCTTGAAGGCATCGAACGCGGCGGCTACAAGCTCACCTTCCAGGACCACCCCTCGGCCACCGAACGCGCCGGTGGCGGCGGTCGCCCCGGTGCGAACACGGTCAACGTCTGGTACTCGCTCGGCCTGCGCCTCGGCGGCGATAACACCATCGCCGACGTGCGCTGGGGCAGCCCGGCGGACAAGGCCAAGCTCGCTCCGGGCCAGAAGATCATCGCGGTCAACGGTCGCGTGCCCTCCACCGACACCATCCGCGGCGCGGTAAAGGACGCCAAGGGCAAGACCGAGCCGATCCACTTCATCATCCAGACCGAGAGCTACGTGAAGCCCATCGACGTGGACTACCACGACGGCGAACGTTACCCCGTGCTGGAACACATCGAAGGCGCACCGACGGTGCTCGACGACATCACCAAGCCGCTCTCGTCAGCGACCGTGCTACCCAAGCCGGCCCGCGGCACAGCAGCCGACTCGGAGTAAACCTCTCGCAAACAACCATGGCCTCGCGTTCAGCGCGAGGCCATTTTTCTGTTGGTACGGAGTTTAGTCGCGTGCGCGCTCCACTAACGCTGCGAGCGGCCCTGCAACGACCTTGCCGAGCGCCGATGCGGCGGACGCTTCGCACAGCAACGACTCCATGGCACGACCCACCAGCATCAACAACGGTGCCGGTCCGCACTCCAACTCGTCGAAGCCGTTCAGCCTGCACGCAGCATGACTCTGCTGCGGCGTTGCGGCATGAGAGATCGCGCAGCACGGCACATCACCCGCCACACCCGCAGCGCGCAGGTCCCGCGCCAGCCGCGATGTATCGCGCCCCGGCATGTAGACCACCAGCGTCGCATCTTCGGGCAGCGGCCCGCTCCACAGTGGTGCCGCATCCTTGCCTTCCGCATGATGCCCCGTGACAAAAATCAGCTTCGACGCGCTGTTGCGATCGGTCAGCGGCAACTCCAACGCTGCGCCCGCAGCCAGCGCCGCCGTCACTCCCGGAACAATCACAAACGGAATCCCCGCCGCCCTCAGCGCGGCAATCTCTTCACCCGCGCGCCCAAACACCAGCGGGTCCCCCGACTTCAGCCGCACCACGCTCTGCCCGGCACGCGCCGACTCGATCAGCAACGAATGAATGCCCTGCTGGGTAATCCGGGGCCGTCCGCAACGCTTGCCCACGCTCGTAATCAGCGCCCGCGGATTCACCAGCGCCAGCGTCGCATCGGGCACCAGATCATCGTGGAACACCACGTCCGCCTGCTCCAGCAACCGCAGCGCACGTACGGTCAACAACTCCGGATCACCCGGCCCTGCACCGACGAGATAGACCGTCCCCTTCTCCGCGCGTATCACTTGCTCACCTCGTCGACAGCGTTACCTGTACCCACCACCGGGTGCCCCATGTCCGGATTCTCGGACATGGGAAACGTCGGCGCCGGCACGAACCCATGCACTACCGCATGTTCACGCGCTCTCAACCGCGAAGGACACCGGTCGTAGCCGCAAACATCGCGCTGTGCCAGCTCATGCAGCAGCATTTTCCGAGGCTCGCCGATAGGCTCTACCGCCGTCACCTCTCGCCGTAGCCGCCCCAGCTCCATCAGCCATTCGCCCAGGTCCTGCGGCAGCTGCGCATTAAGTTCTTTGCGCAAACGCTGCGCAAAGGCCGGGCTTTCGCCAGCGGTCGAAATCGCAATCTGCAGTTCGCCCCGGCGCACTACCGACGGAAAATAAAAATCGCAGTACGGTGGATCATCAACGGCATTGCAGAGAATGTCCGCCACAGCCGCCTCGGCAAAGACCGCGCGATTCACCGCCGCCGTCGCCGTCGCCGCCACCACCAGGAAGGCCCCGGCAAGGTCGCCTGCAACATACTCGCGCTGCTCCCAGGTGATATCGCCACCCTCGGCCCACGCGGCCACGCGCGGCAACGCTTCCGGTGCGATCACCGTGACCCGCGCCTCAGCCTGCAGCAGGCTCTCGATCTTCGACTCAGCGATATTTCCGGCGCCGATGACGACGCAAGGCTTACCGGCGAGCTTCATGAAGATCGGAAACAGGCTCATCGCTAACCCACACTCGCCGGAACGCGTCCCGGCGCCGCATCGCGCTCCACCGGCTCAACGACCGCGCCGGCAAGATCCGCGCGCAGCGTTTCGTCCGTGGTGCGGGCAAAGTACGAGCGCAGATCTTCGCCCTGCGTCCGTCGCGCCAGATACCCGCGCAGCAGCCGCTCGATCGCCTCCGGGCAATCCTCCGCGGCAGCACGATACCCAATCTGCCGCGCAATACGCGCTTGAGCACCCACTGCTCCGCCAACGCAGAAGTAGAAGGCGTCGACCGTCTTGCCGTCCTTCTTGATCTTCTTGCCTTCGAGCCCGATGTCCGCAATCCAGCTCTGTCCGCAACTGTTGGTGCAGCCGGTCACATGCAGCTTGATCTGTTGATCGAAGCCCGGAATCCGCTCCTCCATCTCGCCCACCAGCCACTTTGCGAAGCCCTTCGTCTCGGCAATCGCCAGCTTGCAGAACTCGGTACCCGTGCAGGCAATCGCGCCGCGATAGAACACCGTCGGCTCAACCTGCAGGCCCAAGGCGGTGATCGCTTCCACCACCTCCGGCACCTTGGCGTTCGGAATGTTCACCAGCACGATGTTCTGCATGATCGTGGCGCGCAGGTGGCCGTTGCCATACTTCTCTGACAGCATCGCGAGCTCATGCAGCTGCAGTGGGTTGAGCCGCCCGTTCAACACCGTCGCTCCAATCGAGCTCAGGCCTTCCTGTTTCTGGGCGCGCACACCCACATGGTCGCGATACACATCATCCACAATCGGGCCTTCGTCCGCCGGGTCAAACGTGTAGCCCAGCTTCTGTTCAATCGCCGCGAGCATCGTCTCCGCAGTCCAGCCATGCTTCATAAAGAGGTACTTGATCCGGGCATGAGTGCGACTCTCGCGTAGCGCATCCTGCTCGCGGAAGACGCGGCAGACGGCAATCACCGCCTCCAGCGCCTTGTCCTGCGGGATGAACGCGTTCAGACGAACCGCCAGGTGCGGCTCGCTCGAAAGCCCGCCGCCCACGCGCAGGCTGTAACCAATCTCTTCCTTGCCGTCCTTCACCCGCTTCAGCGCGGTGAGCGCGGCGTCGTTAATCTCTGGGTACGAGCACCACAGTGGGCAGCCCGTCACCGAGATTTTGAACTTGCGCGGCAGGTTGTAGAACTCCGGATTCGCCGTCAGCACGCGGGCGATATCCACCGCGAGCGGCGAAGCATCCACGAGCTCATGTCCATCGAGACCCGCCAGCGGGCAGCCCGTCACGTTGCGCACCACGTCGCCGCAAGCACCCTTGGGCGAAAGGCCAATCTCCGTCAGCAAGTCCACCACTTCCGGCATCGACTCGATCGTCAGCCAGTGCAGCTGGATGTTCTGCCGCGTCGTAATGTCGGCCACGCCCTGCCCGTATTTTTCGGTAATGTCGGCGATCACGTGCAGCTGGTGCGCGCTCAGCAGGCCGTTGGGCAGCCCGATGCGCATCATGAAGTACTCGGTCGTCTTGCCTTCGCCGTCCTTGCCGCCGGTTACGCCAATGCCGTCGCCCTGCGTGTAAACCCCCCACCACTTGAAGTAGAGATTCGCCCACTCCGGCAGCACGCTCTCGCGTCCCTGCTTCGCAAACTCGCGCACCTCCTGCCACGCCTCCCAGGGGTTCTTGGCGAGCTTCAAACGCTCGGAACGCTGCGCCTTGGTTTCCTTGGGAGCCTTGGCTACGGCCGCGGCGGGATTCGGTGTGTCGCTCATGTGTCTCCGTTCAAAATAAAAAGCCCACGATTTTCGTGGGCGCTGGGGTGTTGGGCGTTGCTATGGGCTCGATGGTCAGTGAGCAACAGCAGCGGGTCCCTGGGCGCCAAGGCGAGGACAACAGGCTGCGGTAGTGGATACAAAGCTCACCCTTCGAGCATAGCCGCAGCGGTCACTGAGGTCAAGAACGGAAGGCTAGGGGATTACCCCTTCCGACGGCGGCTTCATGAACCTCATCCGGTACAGAAAATAGAGCGCGCAGCCCCACAGGCACACAGCCGTCAGCCACAATGAGAGTGGACCATGCAACGAAAAGACGTTCTGCACTCCGGCAGCGGACGGCGACTGAAAGTGCGGCATGTTGTTCACCGCGGAGTGCATCACCATGGTGAGCAGCAGGCTCCCCCCGGTACGCACATATAGCCACGCAAAGGCGACCGACAACGCCGTCACACCCCATGCCCACAGGGGAAAGGAGCTTCCGTACTCAGCGTTGCCCGGCAGCGCGAGGAAGAACAGCGGCAGGTGCCACAGCGCCCAGATCATCCCCAGCACCACACTCGCCCAACTTATCCCGATGCGTTCTGCAAGACGCGGGAGCGCGTAGCCCCGCCATCCAATCTCTTCACCTGCCTGGAACGGGGTTGAAATGATGATGGCTACCAGCAAGGCACCGGCCGGCGCGCTCTCCACGCCAGGCCAGGAACCCGTTATGACGCGCTCCAGAAACGCCACAACCAACCTGATCGCCGCCATGTAACCGAGCGCGAAACCATACCATCGCGCCGCCACTCTCCACTCGAATCGCCTTTGCGACAGAAGCGGTATCCCGCCGTTGCGCGAAGAGATGATCAACGCTAGGAAGGCTGGTGCAACAGTCCCGGCAAACACCAGCAGCCCGGGAACTGGCCCTATCTCCTGTCCGCTCAGTTGTGCTGCATGAACAAGGCCCATCGCGACAAAGAAGCATGTCCAGGTCACCGCGAATGTGATGGCAAAGAACTTTCCCAGAGGCCCCAACACCGCGTCCTCCCCTATAACGCCCTGGCCCGTAATTATCCCAGCCGCGACTCCGCCTCACGCGCCGCTTCATAAATCTGGTCGAATGACTCAATCGCGTACAGCACCTTCTGCATGTTGCCCGTATCCACCGGCTCTTCCAGTACGCGCTCAATGTCGAAGTCGCGAATCTCCAGCCCTTCGCCATGCTCCACTACGTGCGTGCACTCGCCGTGCGACGAGATCAGCCCCGACCCATAGACCTTGATCGCACCCTTTTCGCGGATGACGCCGAACTCCACCGTAAACCAGAACAGCCGCCCCATCCGCTCCAGCGCCAACGGGTCGGTCAACGACGCGCACACCTTTCCGTAGTGCTCCAGGAAGTCCGCAAACACCGGGTGCGCATGCATCGGCACGTGGCCAAAAACATCGTGAAAAATGTCCGGCTCCGGCGTGTACTCCATCGACTCGCGCCCGCGAATCCACGTCGTCGTCGGAAACATCCGCGCCGCCAGCATCTCGAAAAACGCATCCGCCGGCAGAAAACCGCTCACCGGCGTCGACTGCCATCCGGTCCTCGGCTGTAGCCGCGCGCTCACGGCAGTCAGGTCAGGCAGCCGGTCAGCCTGCAGTCCGATCAGGTCAAAGCCCTGGAGATACTCAGCGCAGGCATGCTGCTGCAACTGCGGCAGGCGGCGCGTCACCAGTTCCGCCCACAGCGCGTGCTGCTCCGCCGTATAGGCGGCCCAGTCCTGCTGGATCAGGTAAGGTTCGGCGGCGTGAAGGCGGGATGAAGTGACGGCGGACATAAGCTTCCCTCGTTGCATTGGATGCCTGGCCAGCCTTCAGCGCGGTGGTCGGCGACGCGTGTTGCTCGCGCCTGATACCTACGACTTCCCGCGAGCGGGCGCTGCCAGCGGCACCGGCGCCTCGTTCATCGGGTTGTCCTTCTTCAGCGTCTCGTGGTGCATGCAGTACAGCGCCAGTTCCAGGCGGTCAGAAACACCCAGCTTGTCGTAAATCTTGCGCAGGTAGTTCTTCACCACCTGCTCGGTCGTGCCGATCTGGTAGGCGATTTCCTTATTGCGCATACCCCGCGTAATGCACCCGATGATGGACAGCTCCTTGGGCGAAAGCTTGGGCTGCGTCTTGGGATTGGTCAGGTTGGTGGCCTGTGCCCGGTAGGCATCGATCACCCAGCTGATCGACTTGTTGTCGATCCACGTTTCGCCAGCGGCAATCTTGCGCACGCACTTGATCAGCAGATCGGGCGAAATGGACCGCGGCACCACGCCGCGCACGCCGCGCCGATAGAGCTCCACGGTGTTCGACTCGTCGGCATCCGACACCTGCACAATCAGCTTGGCGTCCGGAGCCCGCCGCACAAACTCGGGTATCGCGTCGGTCGTGCCCGTAATCAGCGCCGCTTCCAGCAGCACCAGGTCGGCAGGAAAATGCTGCAGGGCAGCGTACAGGTTCTCGAGATTTTCGGCCTGGGCAACGACGCGAATGTCATCTTCGAGCGCAAAAATCTTCCGCATGCCCACGCGATAGATTGCCTGCGAGTCGGCGAGGATGATCCGGATCGTCGGCTGGGCAGTGTCGTCGGCGATGTCTTCGAAGTGGCCCGGTGCGGTGGTTTCGTTAACGCTCATGAATGCTCAGCCTTTAGTGAATATTCTTCAATGACGGCGGCCACCAGGTGCCGGCCATCGCGTTCCTGGTGCCGTACGATGCGTCCTTTGCAGTGCAGAACAACATCTTCGGGTGCACCCATAATCTCGGCCGGCATCGCCAGCTTGAACTCCACAACTGTGCCAACGGGAGGCTTTACCTCAGATTCAAACAGAATGCCGTTGGCGGAAACATCTTCCGTCACCGCATCAAACGCGCCCTTTTCCCAAAGAATGGTGACATTCAAATGGAGCGGGAAGCGCACCGCCGTTCGTACCGGATCTGTCGGAACTAACCCATCGATAGTGGACACCGCTCTCCTCTGTTCTGCTCTGCTCTGCTGGGCGATTGTTACTATAGTAACTCCGAACGCATTCTACTTGACCTGTGGCAAATCGGCCACGTATTCACCTGGGAACAGTCCCGCCGACCCGCCCACCCAAGTCCGGTCGCGATTGTGGTCCACCCCCATCATCAAGCCCCGGCCCATCCGCACCAGGCTGGTCATCGGCGTCATCTGGCCCTCGTCCGGCCACACGTACAGGATGCGGACCTCTGCCTGCGTCATGCCTTCCGGCGTGGCAATCACCGGCTCAAACTGCACCCGCTCCTGCAGCAGGTAGTTGTGCCGCTGGTCGACCGGGATTGCCGCAAGGTCGGCGTCCGACGGCCCAAACTGGATGCCCTTGCCCGCAAAGCTGTACAGCGGTTTAAAAACCCAGTCTTCGCGCCGCTCGGGCAGCTTGTCACGCCCCTTGTCGGCAAACCAGTCGTCCAGAAACACAGCCGCCGGCACCGTCGGGTGGTCCAGATACGGGATTGAAAATTTGCTGATCCGGAAGTACCAGTTCGGATGACCGGCCCACGTCACGTCCAGGTCGTCGCGGTAGTCAAACGGAAGCGTAATGCCCTCGCGCTCGAGCTCGTCCACGATCACCCGGTTGTAAATCCGATAGATCGGCACCAGTCGGGCGCCGTCGAGGTAGTGCAGCTTGCGGCCCACCTGTACCAACTCGCGGACGTTCACCGTCCTTATACCCAGCTTCTGCTCATGCATCCGAAAGTCCGGCAGCGTCTTCTGGCGCTCGGGATCGACCTCTGCGAGAACCACATTCGCAGGGTCGTTCTCTCCGACGATCACCTTGCGCATGAGTTCCCAATAGTCGGCTTCGTCCAGTCCACCGAAAAAATATTCAAGCTTCGGGTCCACTCCAAACACGGAAACATAGTGCTCCGCCAACAGCGGTTGATAACCAAAGATCGAGGGAAAAGCCTGCATCTCGACGAGCTTTGGCCGCAATGCTCCCGCGGCATCGCGCACCAGGCCAAAATCAACGGTCATGAAATGTGGATGCTTATCTTCGTTCGGAACGCGGAATTCTTCGGGAATAGACGCGCCCGAGAGCCGCATGTACTCCGGGTTCTCGAGTAGCTGGTGCGTCAGTTCGACTCCCGCGCGCACCATTTCTTCCATCAATTCGCGCGGAAAGAAGCATGGTGTTTCTGCTACGCGAAATTCAATGTGGGTCTTCGTCTGCTCATCCAGACGGCGCAGCAACTCAGCGTACTTCCCGGGCGTGAATCGAGCATTGAAGTCCCTGCGATAGCTCTCAATCATCACGCCTCGATCAGGAACTTTCCTTCGCACATGATCTGTTCTTCGCCCTCCGGCCCGCCTAGCCAGATATTGAACGAAAGTCCCACCACGTCGATGTGCGTGGTCGACTTCCACTGCGCCCCGGTGTGCGCGCCATAGGGATCGCCGAAAGCAATATGTATTCCCGGGAATTTTTCATCCTGCAGAATATTGCCGATCACGCGCGAAACCCCAATGTTCGTTCCAATCGCAAACTCCCCCACGCGGTCGGAGTTCTCATCGGTGTGCGTATAGCTCCAGAATTCCTTCTCCAACTGCTTGTTATCGGAGGACACCGAAGTCATCCGGTTTCGCACAATCTGAATCGTCAGTGGCGTTTCGCGCAGTATGCCGTAGCGCGCACAGAGAAAATCGCCGACCACGCCGTCCACCACGAACACGCCGTTTACTTCTCCGGGCGCCGTAAAACACTCACCTCCTGGCAGGTTGCCCCACTTCTCCGGGCTGATAATGCCCGACGTTTTGAACCACTTATAAGCCGGGTTCAGTTCCGCTCGAATATCCGTCCCTGCGGGCGTCGTGGCGCGTACATAAGTAGCCTGGCGAACCTTGTCCAGTACAACCTGGCTGAGTCGATCCACCGCGTTGAAGTCCGCACGCATACCTTCAACCATCACTTCAGGCGTGATGTTGACCATGTGTGCATGGCGCATGTGGCGGCGATTCACCACGTCGGTCATATCCATCCGCGAACGCAGTTCGTTAGGCTGCACCTGCACGGCGAAGATGCTCACCTGCGACGTCTCCATGTCATCAAGCACAACCTGAGGCATGCCATTCAGCGGCCGCTCGGCAACCTCCTCAAGCACAAACGCATTCCATGCGCAGCCAATTTTCGCAAGCTCCGCTACCAGCGATGCCGCGATCGTCAGGCAGCGCTCATCGGTAATGACCGTAACCTTTTCGGCCGGTGAAATCCGCAGACAGGTCGTCACGGCATTGCGCGCACCCTCGCTGAACTCAGGCGGAAAGGCGACCGTCCTCAGATCGGTTATCTCAACTGACTTAGAAGTTTCCTCGGTGCTCTGCACTATTTCCGGCCCTTTCAGACTCCAATTTTTGCAACTACCGATTAGATGCCCAGGCCGAAGCGTGTCTCTTCGGCCATGTAGTCCACGACTTTTTTCAGATCGCCCGTTTCACGAAAAACTTTCAGCTGCCGGTCCGCTCCGGAACCCATCTCCATCATCCGCGTGATGGTGTCAATTGCGGCACGGCTTTCCAACTCAGGAATAACGTCCTCGATAAAAGCCAGATACTCGCCGATCAGGTCGCGCTCATCCACTTCTTCCTGCTTGCCAAAATCGATCAGCTTGCCATCCAACCCGTAGCGCACCGCGCGAAACTTGTTCTCCATCAACAAAGCCCGCGAATACTGGCGAAAATCAAGGTTGCCCTCGTGCAGCTTCCACAGTTTGCACGCCGTCGCCTGGATCAGCGCGGCAATCGCCACGGTTTCCTCCGCACGCAGCGGAATATCGCAGACCCTAACCTCAACCGTGTCGAAGTAAGGATGCGGCCGCACATCCCACCAGATCTTCTTGGCGTTATCGATACTGCCGGTCTTGATCAGCAGGTTCACGTAATTCTCAAACTCCGAGTAACTCGCAAACGTATCCGGCAGGTTAGTCCGAGGAAAGTTTTCGAATACTTTCGCGCGATAGCTCTTATATCCCGTCTCCATACCCAGCCAGAACGGCGAGTTAGTCGAAAGCGCCAGGATATGCGGTAGAAAATACCGCAGCGAATTCATAATCCGGATGGCATCTTCCTTGTCTTCAATCCCCACATGCACATGCAGACCGAAGATCAAGTTAGCGCGAGCAACCAGCTGCAGATCCTCGACCACCTTGTCGTAGCGAGGGTCAGGATAAATTTCCTGATCGCGCCAGTCGGCAAAGGGATGCGTCGCGCCAGCCACCAGCACCAGCCCGTTTTCTTCGGCAAGATGAATCATGTTGCGCCGGAGGTCGTAGATATCTTCGCGGGCTTCTTCAATGTTGAGGCAGATGCGCGTGCCAACCTCAATCACCGACTGGTGCATCTCGGCCTTCACGCGCTCTTCCAGCCGCAGCTTGCCCTGCGCCAGCATCTCCGTCGCAATATGCGAGCGCAGATCGCGCGTCACCGGATCGATCGTCTGATATTCCTCTTCAATCCCGAGCGAAAAGCTAGGCCGCATATTTCCTCCGAGTCATCGTCCACCGCAACCGCGTTTTACTTACCCTTGACAGGCTTCTTCGCGGCCGTCTGCTTCACACCAACCGGCGCTGCGGTCGCCGCCTCACCCTTCAAAAAGCCCGCCCACCGCAGTTCCACGGACTTCACCGGATTCTGCGCCTTCTTCACCGCCAGCTTCGCCACCTTCTCCACGATCCACTGGAAGTTCTCTTCACCCACCGAGAGCCGGTCCGCATCCGGCGCCGGATTCATGAAGTCGATGGCGTAAGGAATGCCGTCCTCCACCGCAAACTCCACCGTGTTCAGGTCATAGCCCAACGCACGGCAGAGCGTCAGCGCATCCTTCTCCACGCGCCCCAGCAACCCCTTCGGGTACTCCTGCGGCTCGAGCACATACCGATGTTCATGCGGCCGCCGCGGATCGTACGCCATGATGCGCACATCCTCCTGCCCAACGACGTAGCAGCGGAAGTACTCCTTGAAGTTCACCGCCGCCTGCAGCGTCATGCATAGGTCCCGCGTCGAGTCATAAGCGTGGAAAAATTCCTCGCGGTTGTGCACATGGAACACATCGCGCCATCCTCCGCCGTCATGCGGCTTCAGGAACGCCGGAAACTTCACGTAATCAAAAATCGCGTCCCAATCCAGCGGAAACTGCAGGTTGCGGAAAGAGCGATCATTCGTGCTCGGTGGAAAGAACTTGTGCGGCAGCAGGATCGTGCGTGGCACCGCGACGCCGAGCTTGGCCGCCAGTGCATAGTTGAAAAACTTGTCGTCCGCCGACCACCAGAACGGATTGTTGATTACCTGCGATCCCGTCAGAATCGCATTCTTCAAATATGACCGGTAAAACGGCACATCATGCGAGATGCGGTCCACAATCACCGTATACGGGCACGGCTTGGCCATCTGCACGCCACCCACCTCGACGAACTCCGCCGTGATCCCGTCGAGTTCCATCGCGTTGATCTTCTCAACCAGGGCGCCGGGAAACGTGTTCTCCATGCCGAACAGGACGCCAATCTTTTTCTTCACTGCCATAACTCAATCCTCCGCGCTACAGGTACTGTTGCGCCATACGTTGCCACCACGGCCAGTCGTGCCCGGTGTTATCACCCCAAACGTCCAGCCGAACAGGAACACCCTTATCGCGTAGGATGCGCGCCAGCCGCTCATTGTCGTTCCAGCATTGATCATGCACGCCCGTCGCCAGCACATACGTGTTGCGCCGATAGCGGTCCAGGTACCAGGGATCGTGCATATTGGGCAGGTACTGCATCGGCTGGCTCATATAGACGTCGTTATCGTGATAGCCGTTCAGGAAGCCCAGCTGCTGCAAATCGAACGCCCCGCCCATGGAAAGAAAGCCGGTAAATTTGTCTGGATGACGGAACGCAATATTGGCCGCGTGATATCCACCAAAGCTGCAGCCCACCGACGCCAGTTGCGGCCGTCCGTTCAGCTGGCGCACCAGTGGCACGACCTCTTCCATGATGTACTGCTCATACTGCAGGTGTCGGGCAATCCGCCAGCGCGGCGGGACGTCGCGGTTGTACCAGCTCTCGCTGTCCACAGAGTCGACGCAAAAAAGCTGCAGCCGCCCGGCATCGAGCTTATCGCGGACGGCGTCCACCATGCCCCGATCTTCAAACTCGAAGAAGCGGCCCTGCGACGTCGGGAAAACAATCGCCGGCAATCCATCGTGGCCGAACACCAGTAACTCCATCGTCCGGCCCAGGCGCTCCGCGTACCACTTGTGGTATTGCCGCTTCATATCGTTCCTCTCAACAGGCCTCTGCTACTCTGAGGTTACCCTCACGCAGCAGGTTATGCTCCCGGTTTGAATCATTCGTTTGCCCAATTTGACCACGATGTTGAAGATTGGGGCTATCCCGCCGGAGAGTCCCCTCTGCTGGCGGCGGAGCGTGCCGTGCCCGACGACCAATTCGAAGGCGAACCCGGTCCCGGCCACGAGCTGGATGACAACCCACGATACCGGCTGCTCGAAAACTTCCACTCCCGCTTCCTGCGCGACGACCGCAACATCGCCATCTACCTTCCCGAGGCCTACCGCAGCCAGCCGCGCCGCCGCTTCCCGGTCTTCTACCTGCACGACGGACAGAATCTTTTCGACGGCCGCACCGCATACGTGGTCAATCGCACCTGGCGCGCGCACACCACGGCGGATGAACTCACCCGCGCCCGCGTCATCGAGCCCGTCATCCTGGTCGGCATCGCCAACACCGGCGTCCGCCGCATGGCCGAGTACACCCCCACCCGGGACCCCCGGCTCGGCGGCGGCGAAGGCGGACGCTACGGCCGCCTCATCACCGAAGACCTCAAGCCCCTCATCGATCGCCGCTTCCGCACCCTCGCTGACGCCGGCAACACCGCCCTCGGCGGCTCCTCCCTCGGCGGCCTCATCTCGCTCGCCCTCGGCCTCGAATACCCGGACGTCTTCGGCAAGCTTGCCGTCATGTCTCCCAGCGTCTGGTGGGATAAGCGGAGCCTGCTGGCGCTGGTAAACGCCCTGCGCAGCAAGCCCGGCACTAAAATCTGGCTCGATATGGGCACCGCTGAAGGCCTGCGCCACCTGCGCGACACCGACCAGCTGCATCGGCGCTTGCTCCTGAAGGGCTGGAAGGATGGCGTCGACCTGCAATACGAGCGCATCGCTGGCGGGGTTCACAACGAGGAAGCCTGGGCAGCACGCTTCGGCGATGTACTCCGTTTTCTCTTCGGGGCGCCGCAGTGTGAACCAACGCGCGAGTGAGCAGCCCCACAAGGTACCCGATGCCGACCTTGTCCTGTGGAAATTCGCCCATCGGTCACACGATACTTGTGGTCACAACGCCTGCAGCGTGTTGCGTTTTGAGGCACTTTTCACCGCCTGGCTGACAGCAGTCTTTCCAGATCGTCATCTAGCGGCGGAATCCAGCGCCCAGACCGCATTTTGATTGCGGAATTAGCTGAAAACAGCCATACTTAATTGTTCGGCTTTTTTAGGTCTGCGGGAGCCAGATTCTCCCCGGCAACCGCATTGTCCCTTACGAACAAAAATCCAAGCAGTGAGAGGAAGTACCCCTTGTTAATGATTCGTCTGGCGCGCTTTGGCGCCCGTAAACAGCCCCACTACCGCATTGTTGTTATCGAAAAAGACCGCGCCCGCAATGGCCGTTCGATTGAAGTGGTGGGCACCTACAACCCGCGCACCAACCCAGCGACGGTTGAACTGAAGCGTGATCGCATCGACTATTGGACCAAGAACGGCGCCCAGCTTTCAGAGCGCGTTGGCAAGTTACTCGCCAAGGCTGAAACTGTGTCGTCATCCGAGCCTGTTGCTGCTGCCTAAGTAACTTTTTATATTCGACTTACGGTAACCTGTACAGGGTTTCCAAAGAGTCGTTGAAATCCCGGTCCGTTCGCGTACACTTTGCATCATAACTACCGTAAAAGCGGTATTTAGGTGGTCAGACGGGTCGTTACTACTAAGACACGGGTTGACTTCGCTTAATGGGCGGGTTTTTCTACGAGCGTTCCGACTTCCACGTCAAAGATGGAAGCGGGCGCCAGGGCCGGTCATGGCAACTTCTTTAGAGGTAGGGCGGATGGCTGAAGGTGTAACAAACAATACTTCCCCGAACATGCGGGAGTTGATGACTGAGATTGCCAAGGCGCTGGTTGATGCGCCCGAAGCGGTCCAGGTTGAAGCAATTGCAGAAGGCGAATCAACACTGCTTCGTCTCCATGTCGCTCCCGGCGATATTGGCAAAGTAATCGGCAAACAGGGACGGACAGCACGATCGCTCCGCACCATCCTGGGCGCCGCGAGCATGAAGCTGCAGCACCGTTACGGCCTCGACATCGTCGAAGTCGACAACGACGGTCCGGACGCGTAAGCGTTCGGGCCGGTGCGGCCTCACCGCGGTCTACAATCGCCTGAGTGTCGACTCAATCCCCAGCATCGCCGGAGTTCATCACGCTTGCGCGTCTGCTGCGTCCCCAGGGCCGCCGCGGAGAGCTGCTCGCCGACCTCCTGACTGACTTCCCCGAACAACTCTCGAATCCCGCCGGCCTCTTTCTCGTCGCCGCGAACGCCGCCGCGCCCCCGCCTGCCGCCACACGCACCGTGATCGAAGACCACTGGATGCCCACCGGCAAAAACGCCGGCCGCGTTGTCATCAAACTCGCCGGATGCGACAGCATCAACGACGCTGAGCGCCTCGCCAACATGCAGCTGATGGTCCCCATCGCCGAGCGCCGAGCGCTAGACCCCGACACGTTCTACGTCAGCGACCTCATCGGCTCCACCCTCTTCGACGGCGAGACGCTCGTCGGCGAAGTCATCGACGTCGAGTTCGCCATGAGCCCCGACGGCCGCACCCGTCTCGCTGAAGCCGCGCCGCTGCTGGTCGTGCAACTCGCCGGCGCCACCGACGACGACGATCCCGAACTCGTGCCCTTCGTCAACGCCCAGCTCATCTCCGTCGATATCGCCGCCCACCGCATCGTCATGCAACTACCCGCCGGATTAATCGGAAACATCACCGAACTCGACGCTCCCGGCGAAGAAGAAGAAAGCGAGACCGCCTGAACATGCGCTTTGACATCGTCACCATCTTCCCCGAATTCTTCCAGGGCCCCTTCGACTTCGGTGTCGTCCCCCGCGCCTTTCGCGACGGTGTGGCCTCGGCGCAAACCCACGACCTCCGCGCCTTCACCCACGACCGCCATCGCACCGTCGACGACCGTCCCTTCGGCGGCGGCGAAGGCATGGTCCTCAAGCCCGAACCCATCTTCGCCTGCGTCGAGTCCCTCGGCATAGCGCCCAAGGCCGAGCGCGACACCACCCGCGAGTCCGTCATCCTGCTCTCCGCGCAGGGCCGCCGCTTCACCCAGGCCACCGCGAGGAATCTCGCCAAGCTGGAACGCATCGTGCTCGTCTGCGGACGCTACGAAGGCGTCGACGAGCGCGTCAACGACCTGCTCTGCGACCAGGAGCTCTCCATCGGCGACTACGTTATGTCCGGTGGCGAGCTCGGCGCAGCCGTCATCGTCGACGCTGTCGTCCGCCTGCTGCCCGGCACACTCGGCCACGCCGACAGCTCGCGCTACGAGAGCTTTGGCGAAGGCGACACCGGCGACTTGGAAAAAACCACCGACGGCGTTCCTCGCTCCACGCACGGCGCCGGAGGCCTGCTCGACTACCCCCACTACACCCGTCCTGCCGAATTCCGTGGCGCCCCCGTGCCCGAAGTCCTCGCCACCGGCGACCACAGCGTTATCCGCAAATGGCGTCGCCAGGCCCAGCTCGCCAAAACCCTCGCCAACCGCCCGGACCTGCTCGCCGGTGCCCAGTTGAGCGACGACGACCGCGCCTATCTCTTTGGGCTTGATCTGAACGAAGGTTGAGATTGTTCGATGAGGCTGATTATGAAGATTCGGGACATCACCCTATCCGCCGTCATCCTTCTTTCCCTCATAAACGCTGGCCCCGCTTTGTCGATAGATAAGCCAGTTCGCCCCACGGATCCCTACATCGCCCGTGGTGCCTGCCCATTCGAGTGCTGTACGTTTCGAGAGTGGACCGTTGCACGCTCCGTCGATCTTTACGCAAATCCCAATTCTTCGACGCGCATCGCGCGAATCGACTCGCACCATACCCACCACGTCCGCGGCCTCACCGGCATGGTGATCTTGCACCCCGTCAGCCATGTCCTCCGCCATGCGATCGTGGTAAACCCATCCGTGACCAGGAAAGGCGGTCGTAGCGACGTAACAATTCCTGCCGCTGAGGAGATATGGCTGCTCGACAGGCTCGGCGAAGGATATGTTCATCTCTGGTGGCGTGGAAAGGTCTACGATTTCGGCATTCTCGATACGGATGACGACCAGGACCTGGCTGAAGGCAATACGTTGCTCGATAAAGCGGACGAAGGCGCCGTCTGGTGGGTGAAGGTTCGAACGGCTTCGGGAGCAACCGGATGGACCCGGGACAATGATGCTTTCGGTGACATGGATTCCTGCGGATAAGGATCGCCGGCATGAAGGCGTTCTCCGTATTTGGTCGAGTGCAGTGCTAAAACTCTTGCACTAAGCCGTTAACCGCATTAGCGTTACTCCATGCGAATGAACGTTTTGACGCGTGGCGCACTGTGCGCCTTCCTGCTCACCGGCGCCGCCTCGGCGCAGTCCATGCCTGACATGCCGGGCATGGACCACCATCACCATGACGAAGCCGAAAAGCTAGGCAGCGTCTCCTTCCCGACCTCCTGTTCCACCGCCTCGCAGCCGAAGATCCAGCGCGGCATCGCGTTGCTGCACTCCTTCGGCTACGTCGAAGCGCAGATGCAGTTCGAAGCCATCGCCAAGGCCGACCCGGCCTGCGCGATGGCCCACTGGGGCATCGCGATGACCCAGTTTCAGGAGCTCTGGGGACGCCCCGAGCCCCCTGCCCTCAAGCTCGGCGCAGACGAAATGGCCAAAGCTCGTGCCCTTTCCGGCCCCGGAAAAACAACCCCCCGCGAGCAGGCCTACATCGCCGCCCTCAGCGCCTTCTTCGACCCCGCGCAGCCCGACGCGCAGCACCGCGCCGACGCCTACGCTGCCGGCATGAACGCGCTCCATGCCCGGTTCCCTGCCGACGTCGAAGGCGCCGCGTTTGACGCGCTCTCGCTCATCGCCTCCACCGCGCCCGGCGACACGTCCCTCACCCACGAGCACGCCGCCCTCGCCATCCTCGTTCCGCTCTTCAAGGCGCACCCCGGCCACCCCGGGCTCGCGCACTACATCATCCACACCTGCGATACACCCGCGCTCGCTGCCGACGGCCTTTCCGCCGCGCAGGAGTACGCGAAGATCGCGCCTTCCTCCGCCCACGCACTACATATGCCCGGACACATCTTTGCCCGCCTCGGCATGTGGCCCGAAGATATCGCCTCCAACCTCGCCAGCGTCAAGGCGTCTGAAGCCTCCGAAGCCAAACACGAGCCCGGCGCCGCCCACCAGATGCACGCCGACGAGTTCCTCATCTACGCCTGGCTCCAGACCGGCGAAGACCAGAAAGCCGCCGCCCTCACCGCTCGCATGCAAGGCATTGGCGACCACATGAAGGCCATGCCCGGCATGGACGACATGAAGGACGACGGGCCCTTCTTCGCCAACGAACTCAATGCCGTTCTTCCGATGGAGATGCACCAGTGGAAAACCGCCGCCGCCCTCACCCCGCAACCCGGCTCGCCAGAATTTGAAACCATGCACACCTGGTGGGCACAGGGTGTCGCCGCCGGTCACCTGCACGATCCGAAGCTCGCCGCCGCCGCGCTGTCACATCTGGACGCCTCCATCGAGGCCATCAAGAAGTCTTACTTCGCCGACTACATCAACGGCGTTCTGGTCATGCGGAACGAACTGGTTGGCTGGCAGGCCTTCTCCGAAGACAAGCCCGAAGCCGCCCTTGCCGCCATGCGCTCCGCAGCCGACACCCAGGACAAGCTAGGCCAGGCAGAGGTCGACATTCCCGCCCGCGAGATGGTCGGCGACCTGCTGCTGATGGAACACAAACCCGCCGAGGCCCTCGCCGAGTATCGCATCGCCCTCAAGCTTAGCCCCAACCGCCTGAACGGGCTGCTGAGTGCCGGCATGGCCGCCGAGCAATCCGGCCAGCATGCCCTCGCGCACACCTACTACGCCGCCGCCGCGAACCAGACCGGCAACGGCGTCCACAGCCAGAGGCCGGAGCTGGCCCACGCGGTCAAGCTCGCGGGCATGGCCCCGCCAGCGGCGAAGTAGGGAGGACCTGATGCATTACGAAGTAAGCGTCGAAACAGCCCCGTCAGTACTGATAGCCGCGGTCTCCGCCACGGTGCATCGTTCCGAGATCGCCCGCGCCTGGAAACCCGCCCTCGACCAGGTGTGGGCGTTCATGAGGTCTCATCCCGACATCAAACCGGGCCGCAACCTGTTTCTGTATCACCACCCAGCTAACCGCAATGAACCCATGAACATCGACTTCGGCGTCGAAATCGCTCATTCCTTCGACCCCGCCGGCAACGTCCGCTGCGCCGCCACGCCCTCAGGCCAGGTGGCCACCACGCTGCATGTCGGCCCGTACGACCGTCTGGGCGACGCGCACCAGGCCATCCACGCCTGGTGCGCCGCCAACAACCGCAAGATCGGCCAGGCCTCTTGGGAAGTCTATGGTCACTGGAACAACGACCCCGCCCTGCTGCAGACGACGATCAAGTATTTGCTGGCCTGACCGCGCTCCCCAAAGGGCTATGTGCAAAACCCTCTGCAAATAGCCCGTTTTCGTGTAAACTAAATCCTGCGACTTCAAGCAAGGAATCACACTATGTCTATTCATCCCATCATGCAGAAGCTGGCCGACAAGCTCCAGCGCACCGACCTCCCGGCCTTCGCTCCTGGCGACACCGTCCGCGTGCAGGTAAAGATCAAAGAAGGCGAAAAAGAACGCCTCCAGGCTTTTGAAGGCATGGTCATTGCCTGCAAGAAGGGCCCCCAGGGCAGCTTCACCGTCCGCAAGATGAGCTTCGGCCAGGGCGTCGAGCGCATCTTCCCGTACAACTCCAAGGTTGTCGACAAGGTCGAGAAAGTCCGCTCCTACCAGGTCCGCCGCTCCAAGCTCTTCTACCTCCGCGGGCTCCGCGGCAAGGCAGCCCGTTTGAAGGAAGTAGCGCGCGCCGTCTAGTTTTCCTCCAACAAATAAGAGCGGCGACCCCTGGGGTCGCCGCTCTTATTTGCGGTCCCCTCAATCCTTCGCCAGCGCAGGCGCCGATCCCGCCTTCGGCGCAGCCTTGGCAATCGCCACGCACGCCGCGACAGTCACCACCTCACCCGGCAGCGCGGGCTTCGCCGAAGGCCGCATCTGCCCCGCCGGGCAGGGCTCGAGCAGTTGCACCGGCACCAGGTTCTTCGGCAGCGGCGGCGGAGTAACCAACCCGTCGAGCTTCTCATTAGCCTTTGCCCCCGGCCACGTGTACGGTGCCTTCAACGTCGTCCCATACCCCATCACCGGAAAGCGCGAAGGCAGCGACGTCCCGCGGTCCACCAAAACATAAGCCGACTCAGGCTTCTTACCCAGCAGTCGCTCATCCGACGCCAGCTGCAACATATGCCCACCCGCGCTCACCGTCAGCGTCTTGTCCATGAACGCGTCTTTCTGCTCGGTCGCTCCTGTGAACGGCACATTCGACACAACAGTTGTCCCGATCCCCGGCGCATAGAAGTACAGAAACTTCAGATCGGCAATGTCGTAGTTCAACGCCGCCTTGCCCGGCAGCCCATCTACCGTCAGGATGCCACGGACAATCTGCACCGGTGTACGGTCCACCTTCTTCTCTTTAGCCGAGCGGATCTTCTTCCCCTTCTCGTCGTAGCCGAGCTCTTTCTCTGTCTGCATTACCGGCTTGCCATGCTCGTCAAAGACCGGATGCCCTTTTTTGTCGCGCTGCTGCCGGATCGGCAGGTTGAACATCGGTTTGCCGTCAGGATCGAGCATCTGCCGCCCCTCGCCGTCGAGCATCGGCGTCGCCGCCAGCTCCACCACCGTATCGGGCCCGTTGTAACCAGCCTTCTTCGCCTTGCTGCTCTCTTTCGCAGCACCGCTCACGGGGCTTTGCACAGCGGGCGACACAGAAACTGGAGTCGCAGCGGGTGCCGGCGGCGCCGTCGTCGCTTTGGGTTGCGGATACGGCACAATATCCTGCGCCTGCAACCCGACGCCACACACCATCGCAGCCGACAACAGCCCACACGCTACCGCCCAACGAAGACGCACAACCTTGCACATCGCAAACTCCAGTTGAAAATAAGGGGGCCACGCACAGGATAGGCGACAGAACGCCCACCTGCATCCTCTATTTCGGCCAGGCGTCATAAACTATGAGCTGAAATGAAACCCGCAGGCCGCCCCACCAGGCAGAACGTCACCAAGGCCACCGCCAAGCAGCGGATGCTCAAGCAGCTCGTCTGCTCCGACGCCCCCGAGCAGGCCCTCCGCTTCCACGGCTTCCGCTCCATCGCGGGCGTCGACGAGGTGGGCCGTGGCGCGCTCTTCGGCCCGGTCGTCGCCGCCGCCGTCATCCTCCCGGCCAGCATTGCCGCGCTGGCCCGCGCCGGCCTCAAGGACTCCAAGCAAATGCCCCGCGAAGACCGCGAGCGTCTCGACCGCCGCATCCGCCGCTCGGCCATCGCCATCAGCGTAGCGGAGGTCGACGCCGAAACTATCGACCGCGTCAACATCTATCAGGCCACCCGCATCGCCATGCTGCAGGCAGTCGTCGGCCTCTCCGTCGCGCCCGACCACCTCATCATCGACGCCATGCACCTCGACCACCCTTGCGCACAGACCAAGCTCTTCTACGGTGACGCGCTCTGCCTCTCCATCGCCGCCGCCTCGGTCATCGCCAAGGTCCACCGCGACGCCATGATGCGCACGCTGCACGACCAGTATCCGCAATACGGCCTCGCCTCGCACAAGGGCTACGCCACCCCCGAGCACCGCCGCGCCCTCACCGAGCACGGCCCCTGCCCATTCCACCGCCGCAGCTTCGCACCGGTCTGGAAAGCCCATAAGTCCGGCCCCGACGCCGCGCTCGAAGAAATTCTCGAAACCGGCGAACTCTTCCCCGAAGAACTCTTCCCCGGAGAACTCCCCGCCGAAGGCGCGACATGGGCCTGAGACTCCTCTGCGTTGGCGCCCATCCCGACGACGAATGTTTCGCCTTCGGCGGCGCACTCGCCCTCGCCGCAGCCCACGGCGTCGAAACCTCCGTCCTCTGCCTCACCGACGGCCAGGCCGCTATGCACCGCGGCAGTGCAACCAGCGGCCAGGAGCTCGGCAAAATGCGCAGCGAAGAGTTCGCTGCCTCCTGCGACGTCCTCGGCGTCGCCCAACACGAAATGCTCGCCTACCAGGATGCCCGCCTCGAATTTGAGCCTCTCGCAAAAATCGCCGGCGACATCCTCGAACGCATCCGCAGCTTCCGCCCGCACGTGGTCGTCACCTTCGGCCTCGACGGCGGCGCCAACACCCACCCCGACCACACCGCCGTCTCCGCCGCCACCTCCGCCGCCTTCCACTGGGCCGGCAACCCCAAACGGCTGCTCGACCGCGGACCGCTCTGGCAGCCACAACGCCTCTTCCACCAGACCACCAACTTCTTTCTCCCCGACCGCCACAAGCCGCTGCCCGCACCCTGGACGCTTGCTCTCGACATCGGCTCCGTCTTCGAGAAAAAGATGGAAGCCTTCCGCAAGCACACATCGCAGGCCCCACTCGAGCAGCAGGTCCGCGGCCTCTTCCAGTTGCACGGCCAAAAGGAGTACTACACGCTGGCCGCATCCCTGGTTCCGCAGCCCTCCGTTCAATCCACGGACATGTTTGAGGCCATCGCCGATGAGACTTAAACGCCTAGTTCCCGTGCCGCCATTTCCGTCCCCTCCACCCGCGCCCGGATCTTGCTGAACGCCGTCTCCCGCGCCGTCGACGTATCGTCGGCAAACGGGGAGAAGCCGCAATCATCCGTCGTGCCAAGCTGCGCAACAGGGAGCACCGCAGCCGCTTCAAGCACGCGATCCCTGACCTCGTTCGGCGTTTCAATCTGCGGGTTGATCGGGTCAATCACACCGACGAAAACGATATGCTGCGGCTGAAGCACCTGCTTCACAACCCCCAGCACGCGTTTCCGGTCCGGCTCACTCGCCATCTGAAGGTAGAACCGCCCCACGTTCATCTGGAACAGCTCCGGCAGCAGCGCCGCATAGTCAACATCGGCGCTGTGCGTCGAATCATGGTCGCCCCCAGGACAAACGTGAACGCCAATCTTCTTGCGCTCTTCCGCCGTAAAGCCTTCGAGCACCGCATTATTCAATGCGACAAAGCTGCGCAGCAACCCACCGGAAGGATCGAGCTTAAGTGACAGCCGCGCCTCCGTGAAATCGATCTGCACATTCGCTGCACCTGCATCCAGCGCGCCGCGAATATCCTCCGCCGCCCCCGCCACCAGGTCCGCAATAAACGCCTCGCGAGGATACCCCGCAATGCCGTCCGCCGGATAAAGCAGGCTCATCGCCGAAGCCGAAATCACGGCCTGCTTTATCGGCAGCGTACTGTAAGCCTTCGCCGCCTTCAAGTAGCCCGCCGCATGAATCCCGTACCGAAACGGCGCCGCAGCCAGCCGTGGCAGCTGCCGTGTATGCCCATCCGCAAACGGAATCACCACCCCATCCGGCGCAAGGGCAAGCCCAGCCAGCGGGTAAGTAGCAAAGCTCGGCTTCGTCTGCTCGCCGTCTGAAATCACCGGCGATCCCGTCTGCTCAAGTCGCTCGATCGTGTCGCGCAGCGCACTGGCCTGCTCCTCCGCAAGCGTCTCTGCACTCAGTTCACTGGCTTGAAATGCGCCGAGCGCCTGCAAAAGAGAAGCGGGCCGCGGAATGCTGCCGATAGGTTCAGTTTGGATCGCCATGCTCGGGAGTTTACCAAACCGTTTTTTCGTCGCCTATTTCTTCGTGACGAAACGCTACACTAGCGGCATGCCGCGCCCCGCTCGCTTCGGCCTCTCTGTTCTGCTCGCCTTCGCAACCCTGCCGGCCTTCGCGCAGGACACCCCGGACTCCGCCCCGGACCCGCTGCACCGCAAAGCCTCACCCGCCATCCCGGCACCCCCCAGCAACGGCCGCATCACCGGCACCGTCCTTTGTGCGGACACCCGCAGACCCGCCCGCGGCGCCCTGATCCTCGTTCTCCCTGTCCCCTCAACCGACGGTAAAATCGGCGCGGGCACCCCTTCGCAGGCTTTCACCCGTGTCGCTTCCGACGGCACCTACACCGCCGCCCACCTCGCGCCCGGCGAGTACAGCGTCCTTGCCCTCCTGCCCGGCTATCTTTCGCCCATCAACGACATGGACGCGGGCGACCTGAACGACAGCACGCCCCAGAAGACCCGCGCCCTGATGCTCCGCTTCGGCACCGTCACCGTTACAGGACGAGAGGCCGTCCGCCGCGATCTCTCACTCGAGCGCGGCGCCGCCGTCAGCGGTCGTGTGCTCTACACCGACGGCTCGCCCGCATCCCAGGTCACCATAGCCGTGGACGACGTCAACGCCAACGCAGCCGCACAAAAATCCCCCATGGACGGGTTCGACCCCCGCGTCGTCATGTCCACCATGTTCATGCACCAGAGCCTCGGTACCGACGACCAGGGCCGCTTCCGTATCGCCGGCCTCAAGCCCGGCACCTATCGCGTTGCCGCCGTCGAAGCCGCTGAAAATCCCCTGAACGGCGCTAATGCAGAAGGTTTCGGCGTGATGATGGGCATGGGCTCGCCGCGTGACGTGCACATCTACAGCGGCGACACCCTGCACAAGAAATCCGCGAAGACCTACGAACTGCGCACCGGCGACGAGGTCACCGGCGTCGACATCACCATTCCCGACGTTGCCTTCCACCGCGTTCTGGGCCACCTCACCAGCAAGGATGGCCGCGACATGACGACCGCCACACTCACCCTCACCGACACCGCCGACGACACCCTGATCTTCAACGCCCTGGTAGACACCAGCGGCAGCTTTGCCTTTGGCTCTGTTCCCTCCGGGACTTACACGCTCTCTGCAACCGGAGCGCTGATCGGCACATTGCCCGACGGCTTCCCTTCCGGTATGCAGGTCCCCCGGGAGATCATCAAGGCCACCCACGCCTTCGCCGACGCCACCACGTCAGTCATCGTGAAGGACTCCGACGTAGCGGACGTTACTCTTCCCCTCGTCGAGGTCCCCCTCCCACCCGATGCCAACAAGCCATCGCCGCAGTTCGACCCCGGCACCCTCGGCACCGTCGTGTCGCCGCAGTAGCCTCAGTGGCTCTGAAACTCCGGCGAGCCCAACACCAGCGCCGTCAGCAAATTCAACTGGTCCATCGCGTTCGCACTCCCCGCCTGCTGTTCCAATTGCTGATGAATCAGCTCATTCGTCTTCGGCGAAACCTCCCCACCGATCAACGTCGCCTCCAGCACCCCCAGCGCCACATCCGCTCCCTGCGCGGGCATCTTTGCAGGCTCAGCCGACACCACCGCCACGCCCATCATCCGCGCATCGCCACGGCTCACAACAGGAGCCGCAACCGCCTTGGGCACGACCGGCAGTAGCAGCCCCAGCGCCAGCAGTTTTGGCGCATCGAACTTCTGGTTGGCAAACTTGTTGTTCGCCAGCTGGTAAGCAAAGTTCAGGCGGTCCACCAGCGCCGTCGTATTCATCCACTGGTCCGCTGTGATGTAGTACCCCGTCGGCGGCAGCGCGTTGTAAAGCGGCATGCCCATCGTCTTGATCGCGTTCACCATTGCTCCCGGATTCGCCGGATCCGTCCCCGTCATCCGAAACGCCGAAGCGATAAACTCCACGGGCGTTTTTACCTTGTTGCGAAAATACTGCCGCGAATTGAACTCCGGCGACGCCATCAGCGCCCGCAGCATCGCTTTGATGTCGCCATCGTTCGCGAGATAAACCTCCGAAAGTCTCGCCACCAGTGCCGGCGGCGGCTCATCCGCCACAAACCGCTGCGCCAGCAGATACGAAACAAAATGCGCCGTCTGCGGACTGGCAGCCAGCAAGTTCAGCGCCTGCAGCCCCTCGTTCATGCCATCCGGCGATCCATCCGCATTGCGCCCCTCGCGGATCGTATGCCCAAACCACTGCTTGTCCCCCGGCTCATGCTTCTTCTGATCAAACAGAAACGGCCCGCCCTGGTTAGGCCGATCGACACCCCACCCCGTCAAGATCGCCGCCAGCGCCGTCACATCCGCCTGCGTATAACCGCCATCGACGCCGACAGTATGCAGCTCCATCACCTCGCGCCCATAATTCTCGTTCAACCCGCGGTTCCCCTTGCGCGCCTTCGGGTTCTTCGGATCGACGCCGTTCGCCGCCGAGTTCGGCCCAATCGAAAGCCAGTTGTCGAGATAGGCCATCATCGCGGGCGACTCCGCCGTCGCCGTCAGCAGGTCACGAAACTTCCCCAGCGCATGTTTCCGAATCACGTCGCGCTCATAGCTCGTCGTGTACCACTGGTCGGAGTCCTTCCCGATAAACACGTTGAAGTGGTTGAACCAGAAATCGGTCATCACCTCCTGCAGCTGCCGCTCCGTCAGCACATCGCGCAACACGCGCGCCTGCGCCAGCTCATTGCCGATGTTGTACTGCGACCCCACCTGCGCCGACATCGCATTGAACGCCTCGCGCTCCCGTGGCGTAAAGTCGCCGAGCAGTAAATTGCGTTGGTCGCCCGCAAGATACTGCGTAAACGCCACACGCTCTTCCAGCGGCATCCTGATCAGCGCATCCATCCGCTGGTTCTTCGGCAACGCATACAGGTCGCCCGCAATCCGCGCCGCCGTCGCCTGCCCCTGCTTCTTCAGCGCATCCTTGTCGGCATCGGTCGGCTCCCCAGGCGCCTGCCCGCCGGCGTCAGGCTTCTTCGCATCCTGCTCCTGCTGCCACTTGTAAACCTGCACCGCGTACACCGCAGCCAGCAGCGGATCAGTCGGCGCCTGGGCCTTGCCCTGCGCCACGGCGGTGATCGCCCCACGATCCGGGAACACCCGCAGCGCCTGCTCGGCGGACATGTTCAACGTCGGATACTCCGCCAGCCGCTTGTCCAGCATCGGGTCCGGGTAAGACTCCGGCGTCAGCTGCCGATTGACCCAGCTCTCCGGCCCAATCGCCAATACCCGCTCCACCTCGCCCGGTCGCGGACCGAACGTAAAGCGGTTCAGCAACTGCAGCGTGCGCTCCCGCGGCGTCAACGGCATCAGCGCTACGGGCTTCGCCGTAGCCCTGGGTCGAGCCGTGGCCTTCGGGCCTTTGTTCTGTGCCACTATCGGCAACGTCAGCACGAAAAGAGCCGCGAAAAGAACAGAAAGACGTGCGCGCATGGGTCACCCCTGCCTGATTAGACCCCGCCAACCCGTACCGAGTTGCGCACGCCACGCATTTGCCCGCGCCTTAGGCCTTTACCGCAGTCTTCGCCGCCATCGGACGCCGCTTCCACAGCGCATAAAGCACCCGCGCCAGCAGCAACACACCCAGCACCACCGTGTCCTTCATCGGCCGCCGCACTCCCGTCTTCACCAGCCACCAGTAGTGGATGCACGCAAAAATCCCCGCCACATACACCAGCCTGTGCAGCCGCTGCCAGTTCTTCCCACCCATCGCGCGCATAATCCGCTGCGGGCTCGTCACCGCCAGCGCCAGCAGCAAAAGCCACGCCGCAAACCCAATCTGGATGAATTTGCGCTTGAAGATGTCGTCATGGATCGTCGGCCAGATCACCTTGAACTGCCGCCACGGCTCAGCCAGGTGCCCAGCCTGCAAGCCCGCAAACGCCGTCGGCACGTCGTACCCGGAAAACATGAAGACGTAGATCATCAGGTGCAGCGTTGCGTAGAAAAACGCGTACAGCCCCACCATCCGCCGAAACCGCACCAACCACGCCAGCTTCACGCTGAAGCGCCGCAGCGGCGTGATCGTCAGGTCAGCCAGCAGAATCCACACCGCCCAGTCGCCGGTGTAGTGCGTCAGGTAGTTCACCGGGTCGGCCTGGTTGGCCAGGTCGCCGTTTTGATACATGTGCAGCAGCCACACAAACGGCAGCAGGCACAGCAGGTGAACCACAATCTTCAGGTAAGGAATCGCGCGTGCAGGCATGGTCTCTCGTTCAGCTTACGTGATGGCCGTCGCCCTAAAAGTTCTTCTTCAGGTCCATGCCCTGGTACATGCTCGCCACTTCATTCGCATAGCCGTTGAACGGCAGCGTCTTCACCCGCTTGGGAAACAGCGGATTTCCCGCCGAGTCCAGCCGCCGCTCTGACGCCTGCGACCACCGCGGATGGTCCACACTCGGGTTCACGTTCGAGTAGAACCCGTACTCAATCGACGAGAGATCGTTCCACGTTGTATGCGGCTGCTGGTCAGTAAAGTTCACCCGCACAATCGACTTCGCCGACTTGAACCCATACTTCCATGGCACAATAATGCGCATCGGCGCGCCCTGCTGGTTGGCCAGCGTTTCGCCGTAGCTGCCAAACGTCAGCAGCGTCAGCGGATTCATCGCCTCGTCCATCCGCAGCGCCTCAGAGTACGGCGGATTAATCCCGCTATCGCCAATCAGCGGCATCTGCTTGCGGTCCGCCAGCGAAAGGAACTGCACATACTTCGCGCTCGGCAGCGGATTTACCGCCTTGATGAACTCCGACAGCGAATAGCCATTCCACGGAATCACCATCGACCAGGCCTCCACGCAGCGGAAGCGATACGTCCGGTCTTCCAGCGGCCGGTACTTCATCAGCGTGTCCACATCGAACGCCTTCGGCTCTTTCACCAGCCCGGTCACGGCAACCGTCCACGGCCGCGTATGCATGGTGTGCGCATTGCTCTTGGGGTCAGACTTGTCCGTACCAAACTCGTAATAATTGTTGTAGCTCTGGGCCTTCGCTTCCGGCGTGACGGTCTCGTCCACCTTGTACTTGCTCGGCACGGTCGTCAGCTTGGTCAGCGGTGCATCAGCAGCAGCCGCATGTGCCATCCCTGGCAGCAGCCCTGCCGCCATCGCCGTAGCACCGATCGCACCCATCCCGCTCAGGAAGCTGCGGCGGTCGGAGTGAAAAGCTTCATAAACACCCTTGGGCGTAATCTCCGATGAACGAATGTCCGACGCTTTACCAATCAGCATGACTTTTTCTCCTCCGTTGCTGCGCCTGTCGGCAGTCAACTCGTACATGAGACGCAAAAACGCCCCTTTGGTGACAATACGTTTTCAAGCGACCCACAGATGTCTCCAATTCGTCATAAATGGCCTCAAATCTGCTCTTCCCTCGCCAGCCTTAGCCACACCGCATAAGCCAGCACCCCGGCGATCATCACGATTCCCGCCAGCGCCACCTCGCGATGAAAGTTCGGCCGAAAGACCACAATGTACAGGAATCCCAGCAGCGCCAGCACCGGAGGCAGCGGATAAAGCTTCATCCGAAACGGCCGTGGCAGCTCCGGCTGCCGGCTCCGCAACACCATCACACCCACATGCTGCAGCAGAAACTGCAGCAGTATCCGGATCACCACCAGCGCCGCCACCACGTCGCCCAGCGAAAAAAAGCATGCCAGGCAGGCCACGCCCGCCAGCGCCAGCAGGGCCACATGCGGAAAATGCCGTGTCGGATGCAGCCGTCCAAACACGCTGAAGAACCCACCCTCGCGCGCAGCCGCAAACGGTATACGCGAGTACCCCAGCAGCAGCGAAAACACGCTCGCAAACGCCGTCACCATCACCAGCACAGCCGCAATCCGCCCCATCAGCAGACCGCCACTCGCGCCCAGCGACGGCGTATACGCCACCTGCATAAACTGCGACAGCAGCGCCCGCCGCGCCTCAATATTCTGCAACGCCAGCAACACCGGCGACGGCAGCACCGACAAAATGCTCACGTTCAGCGCAAGGTACAGCGCCGCCACAATCGCAATCGCAATCAGCACCGCCCGCGGAATCGTCCGTCCCGGGTCCTTCGCCTCGCCGCCCAGGAACGTCACGTTGTAGTAGCCCCAGTAGTCGTACGTCGCAATCAACATCGCCGACCCCAGCCCCGTAAAGAACGCCCGGTCTGGATGCCACGCCCCCGGCGCAAACGCGAACGCCTGTCCGATGTGCCCATGCAGCAGCCCGGTCACCACGGCCCAGCCAATCGTGATCAGCACCGTCGTCAGCAGCAGCGCGGCCAGCGCACGCATCTTCGTCAGGTTGCGATACAGCAGCAGCACCGCCAGCGCAATCGCCCCCATCGCCACCAGCGTCGTTGGCCCAAAGCTTACGGCCGCGCTATACACACCCAGCTTGAACGTATGCGCCGTCACCTGCCCGCCCAGCGACGGCCACAGGAACGTCGCATACTGCGCCAGCCCAATGCACCCGCTCGCTACCGACAGCGGCGCCGAAAAACAAAGCTGAAACAGGAACAGAAAACTCAGCAGCCGCCCCAGTCGCCCGCCATAAATCTGCCGCAGATAGTGATACGTCCCACCCGCCTCCGGCATGGCCGCACCCAGTTCCGCCCACACCAGCCCATCGCACAGCGCGAGCCCCGCACCCAGCACCCAACCCAGCATCGCCTGCGGTCCGCCCATCGCGGCCAGCAGCAGCGGCAGCGTAATAAAAGGCCCCACGCCGATCATGTCCAGCAGGTTCAGCGTCACCGCGCTGCGCAGCGTCAGCGTCCGTTCCAGCGGTGCAGGGCTAGTCAAATCCACGGTTTGTTTCGAATGTGCGATGCGATGAGTTTAGATTAACCTCATGACCTCATTGCGGACCGGCCTGCACGTGGCCCTTCTTTCTCTGTTCGTTTTGCCTGTCGCCGTCGCGCAGTCCGTCCCCTTCGTCGACCCCGCCAACCTCCGCGGCGAGCGCGTCAAGCCCCGCACCGGCCTCGAGCTGCCCATCGACCAGGGCGCCAAAGGCCTCCAGCAGATGCTGCTCCGCCTCCGCACCCGCGCCTCGCTCATGATGATCGTCGCCCACCCCGACGACGAAGACGGCGGCATGTTGACCTACGAAGTCCGTGGCCACGGCGTCCGCGCGGCCATGCTCACACTCAACCGCGGCGAAGGCGGACAGAACCTGATGACCGGCGACTTCGACGACGCCCTCGGCCTCATCCGCACCCAGGAGCTGCTCTCCGCCGACCGCTACTTCGGCACCGACCAGATGTTCGGCACCGAGATCGACTTCGGCTTCTCCAAGACCCGCGAAGAAGCGCTCGCCCAGTGGACCCACGATCGCGTGCTCTACGACGCCGTCCGCGCCGTCCGCCTCTATCGCCCGCTGGTCATCACCAGCGTCTTCACCGGCAACCCCACCGACGGCCACGGCCACCACCAGGTCGCCGGGCAGATGGCCCAGGAAGTCTTCGACGCCGCCGCCGACCCCAAGGTCTTCCCCGACCAGATCCAGCAGGGCCTCGAACCCTGGGCGCCCCTCAAGGTCTATGCCCGCGCACCCAACGCCCGCGTCACCGCCGAAGGCATTTACGACTCCGCTACCGAGCAGTACGTCCCCGTCCGCTTCTACAACTACGTCGAAAAGAAGTGGCTCGACGCCGTCCCCACCGCCAACATCCAGATCCACGAAGGCGAATTTTCTGACGCGCTCGGCATGACCTACGTCCAGTTCGCCCGCCAGGGCCTGGCCCTCCAGAAGACCCAGATCGGCGCCGGGGTACGCGTGCCTCCCGCCGGTGCGTTCGACGTCGCCTACACCCGCTACGGCTCGCGCGTGCCCGCCAACCCGCAGGAGCGCGACTTCTTCGAAGGCATCGACACCTCCATCGCCGCCATCGCCACCCTCGCGCCCCACGCCCCCGCATCGCTGCGTCAGCAGCTCGATATGCTCGGCCAGCGCTTCGACGTCGCCGCCCGCATGGACGCCGCCAAACCCGCCAACATCGCCCCCGTGCTCGCTGATGCCATGCGCGCCCTTGACGGCATCATCGAGAGCCTCCCAAGCCTCAGCATCCCCGCCATCGAACGCAGCGACGTGCTCCACGAGCTCCGCATCAAGCACGTCCAGCTCAACGACGCCCTCGTGCTCGCGCTCGGCCTCTCCGTCACCACCGAGCTCGACACCACGCACCCCAACACCTGCCGCACTGCCGTCCTCCCCTCCTGCACCGCGGTCGTCAACACCATCGTCACCAACGGCCCCGTCGGCAGCGTCCGCGTCGTTTCCGACTTCACCTCCTACACCGGCGAATCAAAGGACGAGCGCACCTGGGCGCCCTTCACCGCCTTCCTCGCCCCCGGCGAGCGCCTCTGGCCCGAGCGCTCCACCTTCTCCATGATGGTCCCCTCTTCCGGCAGCGGACCGCAGTCGCTCAAGCCAGATCCCCTCGCGCTCGCCCGCGCCCAAGGCCAGCCCTTCTTCTCCCGCCCCAACCACGAGCAGCCCTTCTACGACCTCACCGACCCCACCCTCCGCCTCGCGCCGCAAACTCCGCCCAACGCCTTCTGGACGCGCTTCTCCTACGCCGGCGTCGAGCTCCTGCTTGGCCACGTCGTCACCACGCAGACCAAGCCCACCGACCCCAGCATCCCCCTGCGCGTCGCTCCCGCCGTGCGCGTCGCCATCGCTCCCAGCGCCATCGTCGTCCCGCGGTCATCCGATAGCTTCCACATCAACGTTAGCGTCACCAACGACGCCAGCGCCCCGCTCAACGGTGACGTCGTCCTGCACCTGCCCACTGGCTGGTCGACATCAAGCGGAGCGACTACCGCCCCGCTCGAAGCCGCGCCCGGCGGCGAGACGCGCTCGATTCCGTTTACCGTCGTCCCCGCCGCCACGCAGCGCGGCGTCTACACCGCCTCCGCCGAAGCCGAAACCCTCAACGGCCGCGTCACCGGCAGCTACCGCCTCGTCGGCTACCCCGGCCTCACGCCCACGCCGCTCTACACGCCCGCCGTCGTCCGCGTCACACCCCTCGATGTCGCCATCGCCCCCCACCTCCGCGTCGCCTACATCCCCGGCACCGGCGACGAGGTCCCGGAACTCCTCGACAACATCGGCATCCACCCCACAACCCTCAAAGTTGCGGACCTCTCCACCGCCAACCTCTCGGTCTTCGACGTCCTCATCATCGGCGTCCGCGCCTACACCGCCCACAAGGAGCTCCCCGACGCCACCCCCGGCATCCTCGATTTCGCCCGCAACGGCGGCACCGTCATCGTTCAGTACCAGGCCCACGCCTACCTGCCCAGCTACGCGCCGTATCCCATAACGCTGGAAGGCGACGGGACCCGCGTCGTCGAGGAAGACGCCAAAGTCACCCTCACGCAGTCGGACACCACGCTGCTCTCCGCTCCCAACAGGATCGAATCCGCCGACTTCGAAGGCTGGGTAGAAGAACGCGGCCACGGCTTCCCCGCCACCTGGGACACCCACTACGTCGCCCCCACCGAAGTCCACGACGCCGGCCAGCCCCCCCAGCGCGGCGGCCTGCTGGTCGCCCCGGTGGGCAAGGGCTTCTACGTCTACGACGCCTTCGCCCTCTACCGCCAGCTCCCCGAAGCCGTCCCCGGCGCCTACCGCCTCTTCGCCAACATGCTAAGCCTGGGCCGCAAATAGCCGCCACCGCACCACACCACAAGCACCACGGCCACCACCTACAACCACCAAAACCACAACCGTGTCATCTCGACCGAAGCGCAGCGAAGTGGAGAGATCCCTGCATTCGCCGTTGCGGTTGCGGTTGCGGTTGCGGTTGCAGTTGCGGTTGCCGTTGCCGTTGCCGTTGCCGTTGCCGTTCTTAGGCAATTCCTCTTTCAGAGAAATTGTCATCCTGACCCTGAGCAAAGCCGAAGGGGAACGGACCTGCTTCACCGCCTTTGCCTTCTCCCGTTTTTACCGCTGCCTGGTGCTGAAATAGAGCCCGTCACGCCACTGCCGACATCCAGCCACAAACCAAACACCACCCAAACAGAACGGCCTCCCCAAAGGGAGGCCGTTCGCCTTCCGTTACAGCCGTTACTTCTTTGCAGCAGGACGATGCGCAGCCGGAGCAGGACGGTGCGCCGCACCAGCCTTCGGTGCCACCTTCTTCACTTCCAGGTCGGAGTCGACCATGGTGATCATCACCGGGCTCTGCGTGTAAGCGTCATAGGTGCCGGAAATCGTCACCTTGTCGCCCACCGCCGGAACCGTCTTCAACGGCTCCTTGAAGTTGAACGAGAAGTCGGCGATCTTGCCCTGCACAGCGTCGTCAGAAACCGCCACCTTCAACGAGTCAGGAGTGGCCTCGATCACGGTCGCATCAGGAATCTTGACCGCCTTGCCCTTGATCGTCGCGAACACCTTCTCCGCATCCTCAGCCTTGCCGTTCTGCAGCACGTACTCCTTGTCGGAGAGCGCGAGCGTCGAAAGATCCGGGGTGGTCTTGATCAGGTCGGAAACGATGCTCTCAGGAGTCGGAGCCGGGGCAATCCCGAAGCCCTGCGGGGGATTCAGGTTGTCCTTGGAAGCAGCGACAACTGCTTCGTAGCCCTCATCCTTGCCGTGGAACTTGCGATAGCAGTACCCAGCCAGCTTGCTGAACTGCGTCTTGTACGGCTCCGGAGCGTACGTCATGGCGCGCGTCGCATAGTAGGTGCAGTTCACAAAGTCCGGCGGGGTCGACGTGTAGTACGCCTGGGCCAGGAAGAACGTGTCCTGCAGCTGCAGGCCAGGCGCGGTGGTCTGCGCAACGGGTACCGAACCCAACTCGGACTTGAACGCCGCAATCGCGCCCGCGTTGTCCTTCTTGTTCAGGTCGGCGGTACCGATCGCGCTGTAGAAGATCGGATAACCGGCAGACTTCAACTTGGTCCAGTCGTCGTCGCTCACATCCTTGGGCTTAGCCAGCGCCAGGCCCTTCGTGGAGGCGTCGGCAGCCTTATCCAGCGCAGCCTGCTTGGCGCCGGCGTCGGTCATCGCATCGCTTGCAGCGCGACGCAGAGAAACGTCGAACACGAACCCACGGAAGTTGGTCGGATCCAGCGCAACCAGCTGATCCGCGTAATCGAGCGCCTTGTTCACGTCGCTTCCGCTGTAAGCCAGCGCAAGCTGCTGCAGGACGTCGGCCTTTACAGCCGAGTTCGGATACGCCTTCAGATATGCTTCGAACGCCGCAGCCTTGGCCGCCGGCGTGGTCTGCGTCCCCGCGTTGTTGTAGGCGGCATATTCTTCCGCCGACATCTGGACCTGCCCGCCAGCCTGTGCGGCAGCAGCATCCTGTGCGAAACCGACATGCGCCAAGGGCCCGGCGCCGGCTACGGCCAGCAGAGAAGCTAGTACGACCTTCTTCATATGAAAACACTCCTCAGGAGACTTCAAATTTGTGTATTTCGCCGCAGAACAGCGCGGGCGGCCCGTCACCCCGCAGGTTCTGGGAACGTTACGGTGATGATGCGGATTATAGAAACGCGGTTGCTCCTTGGCAAGCCGTGCCCCCTCCAACCCTTGGACGCTCCTCGCAAGAAAACCGTTCAGCCCTGTTTTTAGGCCTCCCGTCCCCTCGTCTCAGTCTCTCCAACCCGCCATATTCATCAATAGTTGCGACGCGGACGCCTTATCCACAACATCTCGTCGCAGCGTGTTGTTTCCACCCCATCTCGACGCTACGATTCAGGCAGGCCGCCGCCCTCGCGCCGCCGCCGCCCGTAACAAAAAAAATTAATAAAAGATTTCAGAGGTGTGCCGTTGCTCAAGCTCCGCAAAGTCCAGATTCTCGGTTTCAAGTCGTTTTGCGATCGCACTGAGGTGCAGCTTGCGGGCCACGGCATCGCCGCCATCGTCGGGCCCAACGGCTGCGGTAAATCCAATATCTCCGACGCCATCACCTGGGTCCTCGGCGAGCACTCCGCCAAGAGCCTCCGCGGCATCAAGATGGAAGACGTCATCTTCGCCGGCACCCGCGACCGCAAGGCCACCGGCATGGCAGAAGTCTCCCTCACCCTGGTCGACCCCGAGGTCTACGACGACGCCGGCACCGGCCCCGAGCTCGTCATCGATGGCAAACTCGTCTCTGAAATCTCTGGCGACTGGGACGAAACCGCCGCCCGCGCCGAGGCCGCCGAAGAAACCGAAGAAGCCGTAGCCGAAGCCCAGCCCGGCACCACCTACGAAGCTCCCGGAAAGAAGCGCCGCGTCCTCCACGAGCACTCCACGCCCGAAGAGATCGCCGCAGCAGCCGAGGCCATCGACGAAGACGAAGAGGAGCGCGGCGGCCACGCCACGCACGAAGCCCCCTCCGACGCCGCCCTTGCCCCGCCCTCCGACAGCAGCGCCGCAGCAAACAATGTTGTCCTCAAGATCCGCCGCCGCAAGTTCGGCCGCGCTCCCATCCGCGCCGGCGAAATCACCATCACCCGCCGCCTCTTCCGCACCGGCGACTCCGAATACCTGCTCAACGGCAAAATCTGCCGCCTCCGCGACATTCAGGACATCTTCATGGGCACCGGCCTCGGCGGCGAAACCTACGCCATCATTGGTCAGGAACGCATCGGCCAACTCCTCTCCTCTAAACCCCTCGACCGCCGCTCCATCATCGAAGAAGCCGCCGGCATCACCCGCTTCAAGACCAAAAAACGCCTCGCCGAACTCCGCCTCGAGTCCGCCAAACAAAACCTCTCCCGCGTCAACGACATCTTCGAAGAAGTCACGAAACAGATGCAGACCCTCAAGCGCCAGGCCGCCAAGGCCGAGCGCTACGGCGCCCTGCGCGACGAGCTGCGCGGCAAGCTCCGCGTCGTGCTCGCCAGCCGCCTCGCGCAAATGGACGCCGAGCAGACCGCTATCGCCGCTGAGATCACCCGCCTCGCCACCCAGATCGACCACCAGGCCGCCGCGCTCGAGACGATGGACGCCGACCACTCCGCCGGCGTCGCCAAGGGCTATGAGCTCGACCAGCAGATCCGCGAAGCCGCCGCCCGCGCCAACCAGTCGGCCGTCGAGCTTGAGCGCATCGCCGCCCGCACCGCTTCCAACGCCGACCGCGTAGCCGACCTCACCCAGCGCCTTGCGACAGGTGAGGAAGAGTTGGGGCAAGCCCGCGGCCAGCTCGCCGCCCTCGCCGGGGAGCAGGAAGAGCACCGCAGCTTCCTCGAAAACGCCACCACCGAAGCCGAAGCCTCGCGCGCCAACGCCCAGCAGCAGCAACAGGCGGCGCAGCAGGCCATCCGTGCCGTTGCCGCAGCCGAGCAGCAGACTGAAGACCGCCGCCGCAACGCCATGCACATCATGCAGCGGGCCTCTCAGGCCAACAACGAAGAAGCCCAGGCCGGTGCCGCCCTCTCCGGCCTCGAACGCGAAAGCGAACGCCTCGCCTCCGAGTCCGACACCGCCCGCACCGAGCTCGATTCACTCGGCCTGCAGCGCTCGCAGATCAAGATGTCGTTCGAAGATGTGACGGCACGCCTCAAGCGCCTCGAAACCGAGATCAACGACCTCCGCCACGCGATGGACGCCCGCCGCTCCGAAGAAACGCAGTCCAAGCGCCGCGGCGACGAACTCCGCGGCCAGCTCGCCACGCTGCTCGGCCGCCGCGGCTCGCTCGAAGCCCTCATCCGCGAACACAGCTACTCCACCGACACCGTCCGTAACATCTTCAAGGTGAACGCCCAGCGCGCCAACAGCCCGCAGGGCAACATCATGGGCGCCGTCGGTACACTCGCCGACTACCTCGAAGTCGACGCCAAGTACGAAAGCATCATCGACGAGTTCCTCCGCGACGAGCTCAACTACGTCGTCGTCAAATCCTGGGACGCCGCCAACGAAGGCCTCCGCCTCCTGCAAACCGACGTAGCCGGCCGCGCCACGTTCCTCATCCACGGCCCTTCCACCGAACCGGGTGCCCCAAGTCCCGATTCTGGGACGTGGGCTGCCACGGAACTCACCGCCGGCAAGAACGCGACGCCCCTCCGCGACGTCATCCGCGTCCTCAACGGCTTCGGCACCTCCCTCTCCACCATCCTCCCCAAGCTCGGCAACGGCTTCGTCGCACCCGACACCGCCACCGCCCGCTCCCTCGCCACCCAATACCCGCAGGCCTTCTTCCTCTCCCCCACCGGCGAGACGTTCCACAACGTCACCGTCACCGGCGGCAAGCCGCGCGAGCAGGGCCCCCTAGCTCTCAAGCGCGAGCTAGGCGAAGTCCAGCAAAAAATCACCTCAGTCGAAGCCGAGCTCACCAAGACCGACCTCGCCACCCGCGACCTCCAACAGCAGCTCACCGAACTCACCGCCAGCCTCGAAGGCAAGAACCACGAGCGCCGCGACGCCGAGCGCGAGTCCGCCAACTCCGGCGCCGCGCTCCGCCAGATGGAAGCCGAAACCGCTCGCATCGAGCGCCGCCTGCAGGAGTGGCAGGCCGCCACCGACCGCAACCACGCCGCCCGCGCGCAAAAGCAGGAGCTCATCGCCCGCAAGCAGCAGGAAGCCGCCCAGTTCGAAGCCGAGCGCAGCCAGGTCGAAGCCCAGATCGCCGAGCTCACCGCGCAGATCGGCTCGCTCCGCGCCAACCGCGAAGAGCTCCAGCAAGCCGCTTCCACCGCGGCCATCGCGTTAGCGGGATTAGAAGAGCGCCGCCGCAACGCCAACGCCAACTTCGAGCAGACGTCTCGTCTCTATGTGAGCCAGGAGGCTCGCATAGCGCAATTAGCTCAGCAACTGAGCACCGCCGCCGCCGAGCGACAGCGCCGCGAAGAAGACACCGCGCAGCTCTCCATCCAGCACACCGAGCTCACCGAGATGCGCGCCCAGGCCACCGCCGAAGGCGAAACCCTTTCCACCCAGGCCACCGAGCTCCGCGCGCAGATGACCGCGCTCGACACCCAGCTCCGCACCCTGCGCCACGAAACCGAAGCCCTTCGCGAGACCCGCGCCGGTCTCTCCGCTCGCGCCGCCAAGCTCACCTCCGACGTCGAGCACATGGAGCAGACCTGCATCAACGACCTCGCCGTCGAACCCGCCATCCTCCGCGAGGACGCGAACATCCAGCGCATCGAAGCTGATCTCCTCGCCACCGAAGAAGAAGCCGCCCGTGCCCTTCGTCAGCGCCTTGAAGCCATGGGCCCCGTCAACATGATGGCCCTCGACGAGTACACCGAAACCGCCGCCCGCCACGAGTTCCTCGAAACCCAGCGCAAGGACCTCATCGACTCCATCGAAAACACCCAGGCCTCCATTAAGGAAATCGACGACGTCTCCCGCGAAAAATTCGACCAGGCCTTCGCCGTCATCAACGAAAACTTCTCCACCACCTTCACCAAGCTTTTCGGCGGCGGCCAGGCCCTCATGAAGCTCACCGACGAGGTCAACACCGCCGAGTCCGGCATCGACATCGTCGCCTCGCCCCCGGGCAAAAAGCTGCAGAACATCCTGCTGCTCTCCGGCGGAGAAAAAGCCCTCACCGCGCTCTCGTTGCTGGTCGGTATCTTCCAGTTCCAGCCCGCTCCCTTTTGCATCCTCGACGAAGTCGACGCGCCGCTCGACGACACCAACGTCGGCCGCTTCGCCCGCCTCATCGCCGACATGGCACAGACCACCCAGTTCGTCGTCATCACCCACTCCAAGCGCACCATGGAGCAGGCCGACGTCATGTACGGCGTCACCATGCAGGAGCCCGGCGTCTCCAAGATCGTCAGCGTCTCGCTCGGCGGCAAAATGCAGTCCCAGCGCGCCGTCGCCTAGGCCATGAAGCGCTATCCGTTCAGTGCCGCCATCCAGCGCAGCACCGGCTGGGGCGCCTTCGTCTTCTTCCCTCACGACGTTCAGAAGGAATTTGGCACACGCGCAAGAGTTCCCGTACAGGCGCTCCTCGGCGGCCTGCCTTACATGGGATCACTGATGCCCGACCGCTCCGGCTACCATCGCCTGCCTGTCCCGCAGGCCAAGTACAAGCAACTCCAGCTTGTGCCCGGCGATGTCATCGCGGTGATTTTGTGGAAGGACGACGCTCCGCGTACAGTCGAATTGCCAACAGCTTTTCTCCGTCTGCTGCGTCAGCAAAAACTTCTAGCCGGCTTCGAATCGTTGAGCCTCACCCGCCGCAAGGAGTACCGCAACTGGATCACCTCGGCCAAACAAATATCAACCCAGCAGCGCCGCATGCAGAAAGCAAGTGCCGTGCTCCGCTCCGAAATAGCCGCGAGAAATAAATCGTGAACATGAACCCTCTCGACTGGCTCCTCACCGCGCTCCTCGCCTACTCCGTCATCCGCGCGGCCATGCAGGGCTTCTTCCGCGAGGCCTTCTCGCTCGGCGGCATCGTCATCGGCCTGCTCCTCGCGAGCTGGTTCTACCGCACCGCCGCGCAGCACCTCACTGGCCTCATCACGTCGCAACCCATAGCGCAGTTCGCGGCGTTCCTGCTGATCCTCGCAGCAACGATGGTCATCGCCAACCTCGCCGGTCGCCTCCTCCGCAAGACCGCTTCCGCCGTCGGCCTCGGTCTGCTTGACCGCCTTGGCGGCGCTGTGTTCGGATTTGTGCGCGGCTGTCTTCTGGGAACGGCAGTGCTGATGGCTTTTATCGCTTTTCTTCCCACGGCCCCTTGGATTCGCGACTCGGTTATGGCACCCTATTTTCTCCGGGCCGCACATGCTGTATCCTTCGTCGTACCGGAAGACCTCAGCCACAAGTTGACCGACGGCGTCGCACGCATCAAGCACACGACACCCGATTGGATCAAACCGGCCCCTTAGCCTCACACTGTTGTTAGTCCACTTGCACGAAGGAACATCTCTCACGTGAAACGCGAACTAGACCATCTCGTCTTCCAGATGCACGCCGCCGGTATCCCCTACGCCGATGCCGTACGCGAGTTCAAAAAGCGTTTCATCACCGAGGTGCTCGCGCGCCATCGCGGCAACCAGTGCAAGGCCGCCGAAGAACTCGGCATGCACCGCAACACCCTCAGCCGCACCCTCGCTGAGCTCGACCTCAACACCGAGCAGATCAAGCGCGGCCTCCGCCGCCCACCCCGCTCCGTGCGCCCCGCACTCCAGGTCGTCTCTAACATCCGCTAAGCGCCATCCCATAGAGCGAACCCTGAAGCAACTGCATATGCGTCGCTTGTGACGTTGCCGTGGCTTCTAGGTAACCCAAGGCTTCAGCCTTGGGCCTCATAGGAACAAACACGGGTTGGGCTTTAGCCCCTGGGGTATGCTCTCGCTCACTTCGCCCACAGGGCACGCCACGCAAAAAGAGCGCCAACTCGCATTCCATCCCCTGCGTCGTCTAACCTAGTAGATCAATGCCTTCCCCAGCCCACCGCCGCATCATCACTACTGCCGCGCTGGCGCTTTGCACCCTCACTCTCCCCGCACAGGAAGCCACCCCCGAACCCCAGCAGCAACCCGCCGCCATCCAGCCACCGGCCTCCCCCCGCAACGCCCGCGCCGCCTCCAACGCCTACCTCACCGGTGCCCGCCAGCTCGCCGCCAACGACGCCGCAGCCGCCCAGAACAGCTTCGCCCGCGCCCTCTCCCTCGACCCCGGCAAGACTGACTACGCGCTCTCCCTCGCCGTCGCCAAAGAGCATCACGTCACCGCACTCATTCAGTCCGCCGCTAAGGCCCGCCTCCTCGGACACACCGCCGAAGCCGACCGCCTCTTCGCCGAAGCCCGCGAGCTCGATCCCGACAACCTCATCGTCACCCAGCACCTCGACCAGGGCAGCATCAACCTCGCCATCGGCGAAGAGCCCGGCGCCACCAACGCCTCGGACGCCATCTCAAGACTCGCCGGCCCCATCCGCCTCGCTTCCACCCCCGGCACTCACAGCTTCCACCGCCGCGGCGACGCCCAGGAACTCATCCGCGAGGTCTACACCGCCTACGGCATCCGTCCCACCTTCGACCCCTCGCTCACCGCCCGCGCCATCCGCTTTGATCTCGACGATGTTGACTTCCCCACCGCCATCCGCGTCCTCAATCAAATGGCCGACGTCTTCGCCACCCCCCTCGACACTCACAGCGTCCTCATCGCCAGGGACACGCAGGAAAACCACGACCGCCTCACCCCCCAGGTAGAAGAAACCTTCTACCTCCCCGGCCTTCCCACCGAGCAGCTCACCGAGCTCTCCAACGTTGCCAAAAACATCTACGACCTCAAGCAGGTAGCCGTCCAGGCCAGCGGCAGCCGCATCGTCATGCGCGGCAGCGAAGACGCCATGAAGCTCGTCAACGCCACCTTCGCCGACCTCCTCGACGGCGGCGCCGAAGTCATGCTCCAGATCCGACTCTACGAAGTCGACAAGTCGCACATCCGCCGCGTCGGCGCCGACCTACCCACCTCCATCGGCGCCTTCAGCATCGCCGCCGAAGCGCAGTCCATCGTCAGCGCCAACCAGTCCATCCTGCAGCAAGCCATCGCCGCCGGCTACCTCACCCTCACCGGCTCGCCGCTGCATCAGCTTGAGCAGGAACTCGGCTTCCTGCTCGGCTCCGGCCTCGTCAGCGCTTCGCAGGTCTCCAACCTCATCGGCTACTTCGGCGGCGGACTCACCCTAGCCGGCGTCTTCCTCGGCTCCGGCGCCAGCTTCAATGCGCTGCTCAACTCCAGCGAAATTCACCTGCTCGACGAAGTGCAGCTTCGCGTCGCCGACAACCAGCTCGGCACCTTCCGCTCCGGCACCCGCTACCCCATCACCACGTCGACGTACTCCAGCAGCGTCAGCAGCGCCCTCACCTCCGCGCTCGCCGGCGTCAAGATCAACGGCACCCCGGCCAGCGCACTGCTCTCGCAGTACCTCGGCTCATCCAACAGCCTCACCGTCCCGCAAATTCAATACGAAGACCTCGGCCTCACCCTCAAGGCCACGCCCCAGGCGCTCAAGTCCGGCGACGTCCACGTCCACCTCGACCTCAAGGTCGAAGCCCTCGGCGCCGGCTCCCTCAACGGCATCCCCGTCCTCAACCAGCGCACCCTCACCTCCGACATCACCGTCCCCATGGGCGGCACCGCGCTGCTCGCCAGCGAAGTCTCCAGCATGGAGCAGCACTCCATCGAAGGCCTCCCCGGCCTCAGCGAAATCCCCGGCTTCCAGGGCACCGACAAGTCCGTAGAAAAGGACTCCGGCGAGCTCCTCATCACCATCACCCCCGCCATCGTCCGTCGCCGCTCCAGCATCATCGCCAGCCGCCGGCTGGTGGCCAACGTCAGCGTGGTGGAACAGTAATTCGGAACCGGAATGAAAAGAGCGGTCGTTTCTCTACTGTTGTTGACGGTCGTTTCGGCATCAGCCGAGGTCGTCACCTGCCCTGCTAAACGCGAGGGCAAGCCCCTCACCGATGCTGCTTTCTTTGCGTGGACAACGTCGAGTGCGACAAGGACGATGGAGAATGACCGAACGCCACTCGCGGCGGACCAGTCACGTCTGGAGGGCGACGACTGGTTTCAGACGTGGTACGTCACAAACGCAGATAAAGGGAGCGGCGTGCAGATGGTCTGCGAATATCGGGGTGTACGATCAGGGCTCTTTATCGAGCTGAGTAAGAGGTTGACCGTCTGTACATTGACCAAGAAGTCGGGCGTAGTTCAGGTAGGGTGTAGGTGAGTGCCAGTGGTCACCGTGGCCCCAGATTGACCCCACATCCCCCCTTCGCTATACTTGCAAAGGCAGGGCGGGAGTAGCTCAGTGGTAGAGTGCTTCCTTGCCAAGGAAGATGTCGCCGGTTCGACCCCGGTCTCCCGCTCCAAAAAACCTCATCTGCGATACACTCCATAAACAATCAGAGCAGTTCGCACGGCGCCTCCCAATTCAGGCAGCTGAGCTGAGGCGCGGTACCCAAGTGGTAAGGGAGAGGTCTGCAAAACCTTTATGCGTCGGTTCGATCCCGACCCGCGCCTCCAAATTTTTCAACGACTTAGCCCCCGAAAATCTTGGGGGCTTTGTTGTTGTGTAGCCATAATGTAGTCATTTAGCAAATATCTTCAGTTCACCCGCGATGCGATGCGCGAGTCTGCCTGCTTTGTGGCGGCTATCATCGCGTTCTACTTTGGATCAAGCATAGCCGGGAGTTCATCGCCTATCTGTTGCTCGCGCTGCTGTCGTTCAGCATGTTTCCGCAGCAGCTGTCCCAGCTGCAACCGTTATTGCATGACTAAAAGCTGAGGCCTACCTGCAGATCGATGCGGCGATTGGTGCCGGAGAAGGAGTAGACGCCTCCCTCCAGCCTGTTCGATTTGCCCAGTAGAGGCGAAGTCACGATACCCACCGGCGGACCGAGGTTCACGTTGTTGAAGAGATTGCGCGCCTCGGCGCTGACAGTGAGACCAAAGCGCCGATTAGCAGAGCTGCCGCCCCCGCCGCCAGCGGCTCCACCGAGTCCGCGACCGCCGAGGTTGCCCCCGGCGCCAGCCTGGTTGTTGGTGCCGGGACGCGTGTTGGGGGAACCGCCGCTGCCGCCCATGCCCGCGCTGCCGCCTCCTCCGCCTCCTGGGCCGCTACCACCTCTCTTCCCGAATCCGAAGCTCTTGCTGGCGCGCAGATTGAAGACGAAGGCTGCAGGTCCTTGTCCCAGGTTGATAGGGATGCGGGCGTCGGTATAAGCCGGATTGGTGTTGAAGGTGCCAAAGGCCGTCTTCACGATGTTCGGCCCGGTCGCGCCAGGCGTGGCATAAGAAGGGCGCTGGTTGAAGACGGTGCTGCCCCGCAAATCCTGTCCGAGCGTGAAGTTGTAAGGCGCGCCCGACTGCACGTTCATCAGTGGGCTAAAGGTGATTCCATATTTGAAAGGGACGCTTCCGCCCGTGACGGCGCGGTGGCGGATATCAAAAGAGGCGCGGCCGTAATCCCCGGCGATGTTGTATTGATCGTCAGGAAAACTGCCTGGGCCGGCGCTGTCGCTGTTGGCATAGGTCAGGGTGTAGCTGCCAAACAACGAGATGCGGCGGAAACGGACAGTGGCGTTTGTGATGAGTTGATTTTGACGGAAAATGGCCGCGGACTGGTATTGATAAATGTTTCCGGCGGTGGGAGTGGGTCGCGTGCCGTCGGCTCTCGGTGCATTGATGTTTGTGGTGATGAACTGGTCACCGCCGCGCGAGTTCAACCAGGTGGCGGACGCCGTGATGAATTTTGAGATTTGACGCTCCGCACCCAAGGCCGCCTGCAGTGTGTAGGGAGCGTGCAACTTGTTATTAGGTTGGTAGAAGGTAGTGACCGCGCCCAGGGAAAGTAGATCTGAGGCCTTGGGAGTAAGGTACTGACCACCGGGACTCTGTGGATAGTACTTGGTGTAAAAGCTGGTGGCGGCAGCGAGGCCCGGCCCATCTGTTCCGAATCGGAGTAGGTATTCCGTCTGCTTCACGCCGTTCAACTCCATTTCCTGCAATTGCATTTGCTGGCTGAAACGGTCGAAAAAGACGCCATAACCGAAGCGCAGGACGGTTTTAGGTGTGGACTTACCTTTCCCTACTCCCCATGCAACGCTGGCGCGCGGCGCAAAGTCGGCCTGGTCATGCAGGTAGTTCTGGTTTTCAAAGCGCACACCGAAGCTCACCAGCACATTGTGTCGCGCGCGCCAGTCATCGGTAATAAAAACACCCAAATCGTCGGAGTACAGCTTGGTCACGGGATCGCCGATGGTGAGGTGGTATTGCGAAGGCGTTTTAGTTGCGAACGTGTTCAATGACGTAAATGTGAACGTGCCATTGAAGTCGCCGGGGCTCACATAGGGTTCCTGGACAGTGCGCAAGCGGCCGCCAAATGAGACGGTGTGATTGCGGAGCGAGAGCGTGGCCAGGTAGTTCGTTTCCGTGTGATGGTGATGTTCATTCAGGTAACTAAGGCTGTTGCCGCCGTCGATGAATCCGCCCAGCACATCTCTCTCCGGCAGCATGCTGGCTGGGGTGTCGGTGTAGGCCTGATCCTGCATCTGAAAGTTGATCTCATTCACAAATCGGCTGCCGACGACTTGGGTGTCTCTCATGCGGAACTGGTTCATCAGGCTTTCCAGAGCGTATGCCTGGTCAGCTTTATAAAACTGTCCGACGCCGAGGTTGTTCTGGATTTGCTTCGACCACTGGTAGGTGAAGCTGTAGACATTGTTTTTGCTGAGCTGGAAATCGAAACGGGGCCCCGTGACATCGAGATGGCTCGGCATACCCAGAGTGGCATTGTCCGGGACGGGATTGTTATTTGAGTCCAGCTTATAGGCGGTGATGATGCCGTTATTGTCGATATTGCGATGCTGATAGGTGTAGAAGAAAGAGCCCTTCTTGCCGAGAGGACCGCTGAGGTCGGCGGAAGTCAGCAGAGAATAGTAGCCGGGTTCGGAGACAGCAAAGGGGTCCTTGGTATCGAAGGCGAGATCGTTTCCGGATGCCTGAAACCTGCCGTGATAAACACTGGCTCCGGGCTTGGTAAGGATCTCAACGCGCCCGTAACCGAGGCGATCGTATTGGGAAGAAAACGGGTCCTGGTTCACTCGGATAGCCAGAATGGAGTTCTTGGGCGGCAGCGTTCCGCTTTCGGCCGTGAAGCCGTCGACGTAAAGCTGGCCGCCATTGGGACCGGCCGCTGGACCGGCCAACGCGCGAAGTTGCGTTTCCAGCTCATCGGGATCGTCGGAAAAGGCGTCGAGGTCCGTGGCGTTGAGGGAAATGGAGCTGGCGCTGTTCTGAGCGCTAACGCCGACCTGCGCGGCGTCGGTGTCGACGTCAACCTGTTCCTGCACAGTGGCGATGGTGAGCGTGATGTTAAGTCGCTGGGGCTGTCCGGCGCTGACTTCGATTCCCTGCTCGTAATGCACGAAGCCGGTCACATCAACAGTAACGGTATAACTGCCAGGGGCAAGGCGGCGAAACTCAAAGCCGCCCTGCGCGTTGGCGGTGGCGGTAACGGGTTGCGCATTCTGGGAGGAAACGAGAGTGACGGCGGCTCCGGGGAAGATGGCGCCGGAGGTGTCTTTGAGAGTGCCCGAAATGCTGGCGGTATTTTGAGCAACCAGGCGGGGGCTGGATACCGAGAAAAGCATGGCGCACACAAAGGAGATGAGATAATTTTTGCGACCCCGCACTGAGACCTCCAATGGTTATTGTTCCGTGGCGCTGGGATGATCCCCGGAAACTCGACCAAGAGTACAAGACCGCGATAGAGTAATCCACCAATTCTTATGGCGTCCGGCGCGACATCACTTAGGTGTGAGCTTCTCGACGCTTGCCCGTGTGACCTCACCAAACCTGAAACGCCCGCGATAACGACGTCGGATTCCGTAGCCGATCCGTCCGGCATCGCCGCAGGCACCGCCATGCGGTCTTGCGGCCAATCTCTCGCGGGCCAGGCATGATTTTGCAACCTCCGTACATTGAGGCAAATACTTGCATAACTGAAACCCGGTCCAGTTATCGCGCCCACTATTCTGCAGCTTTCACCGTGACCGTCACCGTGTTGGACACGACCGTAGTAGTATCCGCCCCGGGCGTCCCGTTTTGCATAAAATGCACCGGCCTCCAAACCCATGAACCTGCGCCGTCTCGCTGGACGGACACTTCTCTACGTGGTGCTCACCACTATCCAGAGAGTTGCCGTGCTGGACATTGCACCGAGAGTCGGATCGCAAGTAAGGGGAACAGTCTTAGCCAATCGAACCCCGGCAGTGTTAGCTTGTTGACTCATAGAGCGCCCACGCCATGATCAATCGCAGAAAATTTTTATCGCTCTCTCTAGGCAGCCTGGCCACTTCCGCAGCAGCCGGCCTTCCGTCGCTCGAAACGGGCAGGGTGGCCCTGTATGCAAATGTTGGCGCGGTGCTGTGGCACTGGGAAGTAGACGCCGCCAATGCCACACTCACTCGCCGCGGGTCTTTCACCTTGCCGGCAGGCGTTCAGTACGCCTGGCCGCATGTTTCCCGGCGATGCCTGTATGTGGTGTCCAGCGACAATGCCAGACGCCATCACCTTACTGCCCTCAAGGTTGATCCGGCCACCGGCGAACTTTCTCAACTCGGCGAGTCCGTCGCACTCCCCTACCGTCCCATCCATGTCAGCACCGACCTTCTGTCCCACTTCGTGCTCGTAGCTTTCAATATTCCTAGTGGGTTGCGGGTGTTTCGCGTGCAGCCGGATCGAAGCGTCGGTGCCGAAGTGCCCGAACCCGGAGTCGTTGACGGTGGCTTCTATGCACACCAGATCCGCGTAACCCCGGACGACCGGCACGCCATCCTGGTAACGCGCGGCAGTCCGGCCACTGATACGACGCCCGAAGACCCGGGCGGTCTGAAGATGTTCGACTATGATCGCGGCGTCTTGTCCAACGAAGTTTCGATCGCACCCAATGGAGGCAGAGGATTCGGTCCTCGGCACCTCGACTTCCATCCCACACGCCCGTGGGTCTATGTCTCGTTGGAAACCCAAAGCAAGCTTTTGATGTACCGTCTCGAAAAGGGACGCCTCGCCAGCGCGCCGGATTTTATGACCGATACCGTCGCCGATCCCGGTCGCAAGATGCCCCGGCAGATCGCTGGCACCATCCACATCCATCCCAACGGTAAATTCGTCTATGTCGCGAACCGCGCCGACAGCACCGTTGACTTCGCCGGCAGAAGGGTCTTTGCTGGAGGCGAAAATAGCATCTCGGTATTTTCAATCGACCCAGCGAACGGCAAACCCACCGCGATACAGCGCATGGACACCCGGAAGGTTCACCCCCGCACGTTCCAGATCGATCCAAGCGAACGCATCATGGTCGTGCAGCATAATCTTCCTGTGAATGTTCGCGACGGCGATAGTGTCCGCGTTGTTGCCGCTGGCCTCACGGTCTTTCGCCTCCAGAGCGATGGCACGCTGCGCTTTGAGCGCGTTTACGACATCGACACGGGCAAGGACACCATGTGGTGGATGGGAATGCTGAAGCTGTAGCCGGTGACAACTTTTCGCCGGCCGCAAACGACGAAGATGCTCAAGCCGCCGAAAGTTTACGAGCGCGGCTCTTCAGAAAGCCACAAAAGTTCTTTTGCCCGACAGCTTATACTCAACAGGCCGGGGCGGTGGCAGCTGCCCCCAATCATGACGCGCAAGATGCCTTCGGCAGGGAGAAACGATGGTCGAACCGGACGCCACAGCCACGTCAACAATGCGCAAGGTGAACCTTCGGATCGTCCCGTTCGTCGTGATCTGCATGTTTATCTCTTATCTTGACCGCGTGAACGTCGGCTTCGCAGCGCTGGAGATGAACCGCGACCTGCACTTCACCGCCACCGTCTTCGGCTGGGGCGTCAGCGCGTTCTTCGTCACACTGTGCCTGTGCGAGGTGCCGAGCAATATGGCGATGCGCCGCTTCGGCGCCCGGCTCTGGATCTCGCGCATCATGATCACCTGGGGCATCATCTCCGGAGCCACAGCGTTCATCACCGGGGTCAAGAGCTTTGTCGCAATGCGCTTCCTGCTCGGCGCGGCGGAGGCTGGCTTCTTTCCCGGCGTGATCCTATATCTGACCTACTGGTTCCCGCGCGAGCACCGCGCGAAGGCGATGAGCTTCTTCGTGATGGCGCTGCCGATTTCCAACTTCATCGGCTCGCCGATCTCGGGCGCCCTGCTCGGGACTGAGGGCTGGCTGGGACTACATGGCTGGCAGTGGCTGTTCATCATTGAGGCTGTGCCGGCCGTCATTCTGGGGCTCCTGGCCCTGATCTGGATGCCGTCAACGCCGCGGGAGGCCGCCTGGCTGACACCCGCCGAGCAGGACTGGCTGGCTGCGGCGCTGGCCGCCGAGCGAACTGACCCGGCCCTGGTCGCCACCCACTCGCCTTGGAAGACGATGCTGCACCCGCGTGTGCTCGCGCTGGCCGTGATCTATTCAGGCAGCGTGGGCGCCGCCTACGCGCTTTCCTACTGGCAGCCGCAGATCGTGAAATCGTTCGGGCTTACCAACCTGCAAACCGGGTTCGTCAGCGCCATCCCATTCGGCTTTGCCGCCGTCGCCATGGTGCTCTGGGCGCAGCGGTCCGATACGACCGGCGAGCGCGTATGGCACACCGCGCTGCCGCTGCTGCTTTCCGCCGCGGGTCTGGGCGCGTGCATGATGATGACGACCTTGACGCCCACCATGCTGGCGCTGACCGTTGCGCTGGTGGGCATCTACGCAGCGAAGGCGCCCATTTTCGCGCTCACCGCGGAGTCGCTGTCAGCCGCCGCCTCGCCCGTCGGCATTGCCCAGGTCTGCGCCGTGGGCAACATTGCAAGCCTGGTATGCCCGTTCTTGGTGGGGTGGATCAAGGACCTCTCCGGCAGCTTCAGGATGGGGCTGCTGCCGATGGTATTGCTCGCTCTCGTGGCCGCAACCGTGACCCTGACGCTCGGGCGACCGCGGCCCGTCCTCGCCGAGGCGCAATGATGGAGATGACGATGAGTTTTGCAGCACGTCCGACACATAGCGAAGCGATGCTGCCCCTTTCCGGGGGGCAGATGCGCTACGTCGTGGACGACTACAGCGATCCGTGGGGCACCGCCGACACGGTCATCATGCTGCACGGCATCGCCGAGGAGGCCTGCATCTGGCGACCGTTCATCCCCTATCTTGCCAGGCAGTACCGGGTCGTCACCGTTGATCTGCGCGGCTTTGGCGCCTCCTCCGCACTTCCGCCGGGCGGGAAGTTCGCCTTGGCCGACTGGGCTGATGACATGGAAGCGTTGGTGTCCCACCTTCAAGCGGAGCGCGTCCACCTCGTGGCCACCAAGCTGGGTGCGCTCATCGCCTTCGAGATCGCGCAGCGGCAGCATGGCTGGGTCAAGTCCCTCTCGTTGCCCGGCATGCTAGCCTCGCCGGCGGGATCGCTTGCGGCATGGATCGATGACTGGATCAAGCTCGTGGAAAGCGGCGGCTCCCGGGAATGGGCAGCGCAAACCATGCCGGGCCGCATGGCCGACAACCTTACGCCGGCGGCCACGCAATGGTGGACTGACCTCATGGGCAGGGCACCCGCCGAGACGGTCATCCACTGCTTCCGCATGTTGCCCGGCATCAAGGAGGCGCCCCACCCGGAGCGCATACTGTGCCCGACCCTGTTCCTGGCCGCGGAGGGCGATGCCTACGTTTCTGGAAAGTTCGACCAACGGCCCAGCGCATCGGCCATCGCCGGACTGCAGCGCAAGGTTCCAAATTCCATTCTGGAAACCATCCCGGCCAACTCTTACCACATCGCTGCCACGCATCCCGACGCGTGCGCACGCAAAATAGCGGCGTTCATCGCCGAGAACGCTGGCCGAAAAACGGCGGAGAGCAAGCAATGATCGGATGGCGTACACGGCTGGGCTTCCTGGTGCCGCCCGGCAACCCGACTGTCGAGCCGGAGATGACGGCGATGACGCCACACGGCGTTTCCGTACACTACGCCCGCATGAGCGCGTCTGGGATTACCGGCAGTCTGCAGGGGCAGGAGGAGCGCAACCTCGAGCAGATCGCGAGCCTGGACCAGTGCGTCTCGCTGTTGGCGATGGTGCAGCCGAAGGTGATCGTACTCGCGCACACCGCGACGAGCTACACGCTGGGCGTCTCCGGCGAGCGGGACCTGGTCGCGCGCATGGAGGCGACCCATGGCTGCCGCTTCATCACCGCCTTCGGCAGCGTCATAGCGGCACTGGCGCATCTGGGCGTCAGCCGCGTGGCGCTGGGTACGCCTTACGCCATGAGCAATACCCTGCGCGGCAAGGCCCTACTCGAGCAGCACGGCCTGAGCGTGCCGAACCACGTCTCGCTGCCCGGCGCCACGAACATCTACGACGAGACGCCCGAGCGGGCCTATCAGCTTGGGCGGATGGCTGACCATCCGGAGGCGCAGGCGGTGTTCATCAGCGGCGTCGGCATGCCGACGCTGGACGCGATCGAGGCGATGGAGTGCGACCTCGGTAAGCCAGTGATCTCCGCGGCATCCGCGATGATGTGGCACGCGCTACGAACAGCAGGCGTCAGGGCGACGGTGCCCGGTGCCGGACGCCTGCTACGCACCTGAGTGCCGCGTTGCCCCGACGATGCGCCTTGCCCCAAGCTGCTTCCGGCCGCTGCACGATGTCCGGTGGACTCGGGCAGCCGGACGCGACGAGTACAACCACGAGCCTCCGCATAGTTCGCTGGACTACCGCACACCGACGTTGCCTTTTCGACCTTCACCGTCGCCCGCGCCCCGCATTCGTGTTGCCATAAGAGATAAAGGGAAACCCTGGGGCACCCGGACTAGCGGCCGTCCGCCTGGGTGGGATCAGCTAGGGGGCAGGTCAGCATCGCTGCTCATCTCCAATAACCTCCAACTCCTTTTGAGTCAGCCCCTCAATACCAGCTGCCTTGGTGCAGAATAGTGAAGGAACTTGGGGATGGGGGTATGGAATGATCGAACCGGAAGCCCAGACTGCGGCGCCGAACATGATGCCGGGGGACCGACCTTCCTGGATCGTCGGATCAACTAGCCTCTTTTTCGTCCTGCTGCAGAGCGCTTGCACGGCGTTCATGGCCATCAGTGGCCTGCGCCTCGCAATCGGGATCGGCTCACTTGGATTCGCCACTTCAAGTTTGAGGTTTCTTGGCGCTATCCATGGCCGCGCGATTCGCACGCCCATGGAGATTCTGGCCGTTGCCGGATCTCTCCTCAATCTCTACGCGGTTTGGCGGATACGGTCGCTTCGTTCGCGACCGTCATCGCAGTGGAGAGTAGGCCCGACCAAGCCATCTGACAAGCGTGCCGAGACCATTCAAATTGCTCTGGCCACGGTCAGCCTTCTGCTTCTCGCTTTCGAATGGTTCGGTCATCTCCACTTTCATCGGACTATCTGACCGGCCAGGTACTCAGGTTACTTTCCCGTATCGCGATGAAACTCTTCATTCAGTCGAGCGTGAAGTCGTTCGCTGAATCCGACAGGAAACTCGAAGACGCGGTCATCGGCAGTGAGAATAAGGATGTTCCGCGTTGAATCCAGAATTGCCGAACATATTTCGCAATGCTCCAGGTGCTTCTGCACCAGCGCTCGAGTATCAGCCGGCAGCGAACTATCCAGATAGCCGGAGAGGTGGTCCCAAACGTGTTTGCACTCTATGACCACGGAAACCACCTCCTTTGGGGGGCTGAACTCTTCAGTTGAGGTGCGAGGACCTTCTGTAGCATGATGCGCGCACGATGCAGGCGAACTTTGACAGATGCAGTGCTAATGGTCAGCATGGCGGCCGTCTCTTCAATACTGAGTTCTTCCATGTCGCGCAAGATCACCACCTCACGATAGATAGGGGAAAGGTTTTCGATCGCCGCCCGCACCATGGCGCGGACTTCCTTCCGCTCCAGTGCCTGTGATGGAATCTCTCGCCAGTCCCGCAGTAGCGCAGGGGAGATCTGGCCGTCTTCGCCGGGACCTTCATCGAGCGATTCCATCCGGACAGCGCTTTGCAGCCGCAGACGGCTTCGCGCCTCATTCAAGGCGATGCTGATGAGCCAGGTGCTGAATTTGGCCTGTCCGCGAAAACTTGCCAGGTGATGGAAAGCCTTTAGAAAAGCTTCCTGGGCAACGTCCTCCGCGTCCGCTTCATTTTTTACGAAAGACAAGGCCATCCGATAGACGTGGCGCTCGTACGGCCGGATGAGCTCGTGATATCGCTCCGGATCTCCGCCAAGGATGGAGGCGATCATCTCAGCTTCGTTGCGGGTTGTGAGTGCGACGTCCATACGGGTCAGGATCGCGCCACTGCCCACAGCGGAGTGGTCGATCGGTCTCAACGGCTCCCCCGGCAACGGCATCACTTACCTTCATCATCCCTTTACTTCATCTGATCGATTCCGCCCTGAAGACGAACCGCATGGCCTTGCACGAATTGCAGGCCTGGAAACGGACCTTCAGGAATGTTAGAGATGTTGGCGGCTAAATAGTTACAATCCGTCACGATTTGCCCGAAGCAGCGAAAGGAAACTCTCGATGGCAGGGTTGCTTTCATGGCGGCGCCAGGCAAAAATCGCTTCCACCTTGCACCGCCCGCCCGTTAGGGGGCGAAAGACGATGTCGTTGGCACGCAGATATTGGACGCAGGCCGGGACCAATCCTATGCCCTCACCGGCTTCGACCATCGTCAACACGGACTGCCACGATCGCGGCGTGTCGCCGATCCTGGGCGAAAATTTTGCACTCGCGCACAGCGCAACGATGGCATCGAATAACTCCGGTGCGCCCTCGCGGCAATAAAGAACGAGACGTTCGGAAGCAAGGCTGCCGACGTCGATCGTCTGATTTCTCGCCAGCAGGTGTCCCTTTGGCACGGCCACGATCACCTGCTCCCGGAAAAGTGTCTCGTAATTTACCAGCCGCCTGGACTCGCGCGGAACTCCGCGGGTAAAGGCAATATCGATGTGACCGTTCACCAGGGCGTCCACCTGCTCCGAGGGCGCCCGCTCTCTCAGCGCCAGTGAAACACCGGGAAACTGCTTTCGAAATGTGCGCATCAATTTTGGAAGAAATGTCGCCGTGACAGGTCCGCACAGGCCCACCGTCAAGGTTCCTGACTGGCCCGTGGAAGCGCGAACAGCAAGCTCCACAGCACGCTCGGCACGGATCAGAATTTCAGTGGCCTCATCAAGGAAAATCTTCCCCGCGGACGTGAGCGTCACGTCGCGCTGATTCCGCCGCAGCAGGATGACGCCGATCTCTCTTTCGAGATCGCCGACCTGGCCGCTCACTCCGGATTGAGATACGTTGAGTTGCCGCGCAGCCAGCGTAAAACTTCCGTTCTCAGCTACGGCACAAAAGTATCTGAGATGACGCAGTTCCATGCAGAGCAGCGTATCACTCATCGCTTGTGCTATCGGTATTTTCGATGATAGTCAGTAATAAGAACGCTGTAACTTCTAACTGCACAGGTTGTCCAATCACTCACGTAGCCGCAGTCAGAGCTCCTGAGGAAGAGAGAACGACCATGTCATCGACTTATGCCCCTGCAATTTCACCCAAAACGGTCACCTACAAGACAATCGAGGTCGACGGACTCAACATTGCGTATCGCGAAGCGGGCGATCCATCCCACCCCAAGCTGGTCCTGCTTCACGGATGGCCGTCTTCCTCGCATCAATACCGGGACCTTATACCGGCGTTGGCCGATCGTTTTCATGTAATCTGCCCGGACTACCCCGGCTTTGGGGATAGCGACGCGCCCGATCCCGCAACCTTCGCTTACACTTTCGACAAGCTGGCGGACGTCGTCGAGCGCTTCCTTCAGAAAAAGGGATTTCATCGGTTTGGCCTTTTTGTGCAGGACTATGGTGGTCCGGTTGGATTTCGCATCATCACCCGCAGGCCCGAGGTTTTGGAGTGGCTCATTATCCAGAACACGAATGCCTACGAGATCGGCTTCAGTGAAGCTTGGGCAGGCCTGCGCAACAAGCTGTGGCTGGACAGGAGTGAAGAGAACGAAGCGGGTGCCGCCGGGCTGCTGGAACTCGGAACGGTCAAAGCGGTGTATCTCACCGGCTCATCGATTCCGGAGTTGATCAGCCCTGACAACTGGAACTCGGATTATCTCTTGACGCTGCAGCGTCCGCACGCGCGGAGGATTCAGCTGGACCTGTTCTACGACTACCGGACCAACGTTGCCCTCTACCCTGAGTGGCAGATCTTTCTCAAAGAGCGGCAGCCCAAGACCCTGATCTTCTGGGGACAGGGCGATATCTTCTTTACGCCAGCTGGCGGCGAGGCCTACCTGCACGATCTGCCAGGCGCCGAGTTGCACCGTTTGACTGCCGGGCACTTCGCCGTTGAAGACTGCCTGCCTTACATCTCCAAGCACATCCACGCGTTCTATGAGGCCACGGTTGCCGTAAAGCCCTGAAGGACTGCCGTCACGACTTGAGCGACAGAGAGCTTGCCAGTTGCAGGCTCTCTGTTGCTGTCGCGATCAAACCACAGCGAAAGAATTTTCAGTTGCTTCTCGCGGCCTCATAATGAACCCCAACAGCTTCACCCATCGAGCGGCGTTCAGAGATCAGAACCCGCGGCCTGCAATTCCTTGTAACCTTTGGCCGCCCGTGCCGCTCTAACGCGGGTCTGGCCGGTTCAATTCCACTCAACGGAGCACGCGCAGCAGCATCTATGCCTGAAGCCAACTCAAATGCGTCGGTCCGTCTAGAACTCAAGCACCCTCTCGTCATCCGTTGGATGCATTGGGTGAACTTTCCCGTGCTGTTCACGATGATCTGGAGCGGCCTTCTCATTTACTGGAACGACTCCGACAACGCCTATCAGCACCCTCACGCCGTCTATCGTCTGGGCATCGGCAAATTTACCCTCATTCGATTCTTCCCGGAGTGGCTTTACCAGAAGCTGCATGTCCCCTACCACGTCACCCAGGGCCTGGGCTATCACTTCTTCTTTATGTGGATCTTCGCGCTTAATGGTATGGCCTACGTGCTCTATACCGCTCTTTCGGGTGAATGGCGTTTCCTGCTACCGGAACGCCGCAGCCTGAGCGACGCGATTCAGGTGATGTTGGTGGACCTTCATCTGCGCAAGGGTTTGCCCGATCAAACAAAATATAACGGGGCGCAGCGTATCGCTTATACGTCAGTCATCCTGATGGGTGCGGGCATGCTGGCGACTGGTCTCGCTATCTACAAGCCCACCCAGGCGCACTGGCTCACCACTCTATTTGGCGGCTACGAGATGGCCCGCTGGCTGCATTTCTGGCTCACCATGAGCTTTCTCGGCTTTTTCGTTGTCCACGTCGTCCAGGTCCTGCTCGCGGGATGGAATAACTTTCGCGCCATGGTCAGCGGCAGAGAAATTCAACCCATCGATGCTCCTTCGGTCGAAAAGGCACGGAGGACTCGCGCATGAGTGAACAGGACAAGTTGCCCATAGACCCGCGGGAAGACGGATCTGCCGTCGAAGAGACGCCTGCCGCACAGGAAGTGCCAGCCGCGACCGACGCGCCGCAAGTTACGACAAGTCCAGCCGCCTCTCCCGCGGATGCGGACTCCGCCGCGACGCGCAATGAGGCAGCTGACTCTGCCGTTCTGGAGGAGTCCCGCAAGCATACCCGTCGTTCGTTCGTGGGTGCGACGGCAGCCGCCGTGGCAGGCTACGGCTTCTATCGTTGGATCGATCAAAGCCCCGGTGCCGAGATGCAGCCCGCTCCTCTCCGCCGCGCCTTTCTCGCCAACGCAGCTATCGCGCAGGCGCTTTCTCGCGACCACGCCCTCGCGCCCACTTACGCCCCCGAAGAGGCAAAGGACCTCCGCGTCAACGGTGTTTACGGCCTGAAGAAGATGCTCGCTCCAGAAAGCTGGCGTCTGCAGTTGGTCGGAGTGCGGAACGCCGCCCATCACCCCCGCTTCACGAACGACGTCACTGCCTGGGAATACCGGTATGAGACTGTGATCAATGGCGAAAGCCAAGGCCACGACACCAAGGTTGATCCCAATGCCAGGACAGCCGCAAAGATGGCTCCGGAATCGATGTTGAGTCTGGCTGGGCAGGCTGAAGAGAGCACTGGCCGCAGAATGCCACGCGGCCAGGAAGAAGCCGGCGAGAGCAGGAGCACCCTCATGCCTGGCACCCCCGGCCTGCTGCTTACGATGCAAGACATCCTGGCGCTTCCGCGGCACGAGTTGGTGACGCAATTCAAATGCATTGAAGGATGGAGCGAGATTGTCCATTGGGCGGCGTTCGCCTGGCCGATTTCCTCGACGCCTATCCGCCCGACTCTATTGACGGCCAGGAGCCAAAGTACATCTACATGGAGACACCGGACGGCGATTACTACACCGGCTACGATCTCAGCGATTGCCGCCATCCGCAGACGCTGCTCGTCACGGAAATGATGGGCGTTCCCCTGACGCAGTTTCACGGAGCTCCGCTGCGCCTGCACATGCCCATCAAATATGGATACAAACAGATCAAGCGCATAGGGTTGATCAGCTACACCAATCGGCGACCCGACGATTACTGGACCAAACTTGGCTATGACTGGTACGCCGGACTATGAAAAACATCACGCGTCATCACTGCCGTTGCCGTCAACACATAACAGGCGGCAAATGACCGGCTGGTTGACCATACAACCCGGCTTGCCCGCCCAGACTCTACTCCTGCAGTTCGGCGTCCAACATTGTCGGAATATATCCTGCAACCGGCTTGCCTATGCTTTACCTCTCATCCCAGGTTCAAGTGAGCTGAAACCATGGATTTAAACCAATACGATATCGCCGGCCAAAACATGGCGGCCGCGCCGGAAAGCCTGTTCGAACGATGTCACTGGTTATATGCGCTTTGCCGGGAGTACCTGTTTCGCGACCACACTCCGGAAATTACCAGCGCGTTTTTTCCCGGCGGCACTCCGGTTGCGGGCGCCCGGGTGCTTGAGCTGGGATGTGGTCCAGGGCTTTATGCCTGTCGCTTTGCCAAGGACTTTCCCCAAATCACGGCGACGGGCATCGACTTATCCAAACGCCTTATCCGCCGGGCCCGGACTCGCGCCGAAAACCTCAGTCTGCGGAACTGCAGTTTTTCCGAGGGCGATGCCCAGAAGCTGGCCGAGCCCACGGCTTCCGTAGATGCGGTGATCGTGTCCCGCCTATTCCTCATCGTTCCCGACAAGAAAGCGGTCCTCGCGGAGATCTTTCGCGTCCTGCGGCCGGGCGGCCGATGCTTCATCGCGGAACCCACTTCCGGATTCCGAACTCGCCTGCCCCTGAGCGCAATGTGGCTGCTGGCCCGCCTCACCGCCAACCCCGCGGAGAAATACCGCGAGCCACAACAGGCCGAGGTCATGCCGCGCGCGGATTTCGTTGCACTGGTTCAGACACCCCGCTGGGCTTCGGTGGATGTGCACTACGATGGCTGGTATCAATATGCGATTTGCGAAAAGGGCAAGTTGCACATCGACGAGTCCAACCGGAGTGCCGCCTGAATGTCCTGTCTCATTCTTGATCCATCGCACTTCGACCCTGCGTTAGGGTCGAAGTGTGCCCTTGCCGTGATGGCGAAGGCGCCTCGCCCGGGTAAGGTGAAGACCCGGTTGTGTCCCCCTCTTACGCTCGAGCAGTCAGCAGCGCTCAACATCTGCTTCCTTAGGGATACGACCCAGAACATTGCCGAAGTGGCCGCGGGCGGAGTGGCATCCGGCCTTATCTCCTACACTCCCGTTGGGGACGAGGACCTCTTCGATGGCCTCCTTCCCGACGGCTTCGCGCTCATTCCTCAACGCGGTGACGGCTTTGGAGAAAGGCTGCTGGCCGCTGCGAAAGACCTCCTTGCGTGCGGTTTTGGCGCGGTATGCCTGATCGACTCCGATTCTCCGACCGTACCCGCCAGTGTCTTTGAGAAGGCCGCTGCGGAGCTGAACCGTCCCGGCGACCGCATCGTACTGGGCGGCTCAGATGACGGCGGATACTACCTGATCGGTCTCAAGCAACCGCACCCGGAACCCTTCGCCAACATCAACTGGAGCACGCCAGCCGTCTACGCCGAGACGGCTTTGGCCATCGCCAGTGCAGGCATTGAGCTGATGGAGCTTCCCATCTGGTACGACGTTGACGACGGCAAGACCCTCGATCTGCTTTGCGATGAACTTCTCGAGAGCAAGCCGCCGTACTTTACGCAAGCTCCTGGATATCCAGCCCCGCATAGCCGCGAATTCCTCCAACAACTTTTTGGACCGCGCCCATGAAGCTCACACGCCCTGGCCATTGGAGCCATGCACGGCCATGGCAGACCAACGCCGCCCTGATCCTCATCGGGTCGGGCCTACTTCTTCTCACGCGCCAACTCGTCAGCGAGTTCGACCACTTCACCATGGGTTTTTCAGGCGTTTCCGGCTGGTCCGCCATCCTTTACGCGTTCGCCGTCATCATCATCCTCACGCAGCCTGTCGATCGTTACACCTTCGGAATCATCCTCGCCTTTGCGGTTGCCTTCCGCCTGGTCACCTTGTTTCCGCCGCCGCACCTCTCATCCGATATCTACCGTTATGCCTGGGACGGTGTCGTTCAGCACGCCGGCATTTCGCCCTACCGCTATGTGCCCGGTGATCCGGCCCTCTCGTTTCTGCGCGAACCGAACCAGGAACTCTTCGACAACATCAATCGCCGCGACTACGCCCATACCATCTATCCGCCGGTCGCGCAGCTCTTCTTCTACGTCATCACCTTCATCAACCCCACGATGACGTTCATGAAAACGGCGATGGTTCTTTTCGAAGGCCTGACCCTGTACGCCCTCATAAAATTCCTGCGCGAACTCGGCATCCGCCGTGAGCAATCGCTGCTCTATGCGTGGTGCCCGTTACTCGTCTGGGAGATCGGGAGCTCCGGCCACCTCGACTCCATCGCCATGGCCTTCATCGCGCTCGCTCTTCTGTCGCGCTACCGCAAGCAGCCGATCCTCACCGGGCTCTTCCTGGGCCTCGCCATCATGACCAAGATGTATCCGCTCGTTCTGCTGCCCGCACTCTTTCGCCGCGGAGAATACAAGATGCCCGCAACGGTCGCCGCCGTCATTGCGCTCGGCTACGGTTGTTACTCCAGCGTCGGCATCCGGGTCTTTGGCTTCCTTGGAAGCTACGTGCAGGAAGAGGGGATGGACAGCGGAGCGCGCTACTTCCTCCTCGAACTCGCGCAACACACCCCGGGCCTTCATCAGCTTTCGACCGTACCGTATCTTGTTTTTGCTGCGCTCATCTTCGCCGCACTCGTCGCCTGGTGCTGGAGAACGTGCTGCCGACCGCAGCCCGTCCGAACGGACAGTGCGCAAATCCGTCGCTTCGGCCTTCCTGCCGATGCCGGCTTTCTGGTTCCCGCCTTCGCGCTGGCGCTCGCGCTGATGCTGCTCTTTTCGCCGCACTACCCCTGGTACGTCGCGTGGCTGGTGCCCTTCCTCACGCTGGTTCCGGACCTCACGGTTTTCGCCTACGTTTGCGGTCTCTTCTACATGTGCACTACCGCTCTCGCCGTAGGCGCCGGGCCGCAACAATATTTGCTCAATAAAATCCTGTACAGCGGCGTCCTCACCGCGTTCCTGTTGGATGTATTGCTGCGTCGCTGGCCCATTCATCGGCCCTATTTCAGGCTCGTACAGGAGCATCGGCAATGACTCGCCGCCGTTCGTTTTCTCGTCAAAGGCCAAAGCTGGAGAGCATGAGTTCGTGAGTTCACCAACCATCTCGGTTATCATCCCGGCGCTCAATGAACAGGATTCGATCGGGCAGGTCGTCGCCGCGATGCCGTGGTCCAGCATCGCCGAGTGCATCGTTGTCGACAACGGCTCCAGTGATGGCACGGCGGAGATTGCCGCCGCGGCTGGAGCGCGCGTCGTTACTTCGCCCCGAGGTTACGGCGCCGCTTGCAGCGCCGGCTCCAGTGCCGCCATAACCAGCAGTACGATCCTCGTCTTCATGGATGGCGATGGCAGCGACGTCATTGCCGACCTCCCACGCCTTGTCGCTCCCATCGCAGCAGGTGAAGCGGACTTCGTCATCGGTTCGCGGCTTCGAGGCCATCGTGAGCCCGGTTCAATGCTTGCCAGCCAGGTCTTCGCAGGACACTTCGTAGCGCTGCTCCTGCGTCTTCTTCACGGTGTTCGCTACACCGATATGGGCCCGTTCCGCGCGATTCGCAGGTCGTCGCTGGAGCAGCTGATGATGTCCGAAATGACTTACGGCTGGAACCTGGAAATGCAGGCCAAGGCCGCGAAGCAGCACCTCCGCATTCAGGAGATTGCCGTCGACTACCAGTGCAGAAGAGGCGGATTGAGTAAAGTATCGGGCAACCTGATGGCATCCTTGAAGACCGGGGTCCGCATTCTCGCCGTGCTCCTTCGCACTTCTTATCCTGGCCGCACGTAGGCCTCACAACGTTACTCGGCAATTTTTTACGGAGACGGATTATGGTCACACATCGAAAGCGTGCACTCGTCACCGGCGTCGCCGGTCTCATCGGATCTCACATCGTCGATCTCCTCCTGAGCGAGGGCTGGACTGTCCGCATCCTCGACAACCTGGAGCCGCAGACGCACAAGAACGGCAAGCCCGAGTGGGTAAACCCCGCAGCGGAATTGCGTCTCGGAAACGTACAGGACTACGAAACGATGCACTCCGCCCTCATCGACATTGATGTCGTCTTTCACGAGGCCGCTTACGGCGGCTATATGCCGGAGATGGCGAAGTACGTCCTGGTCAACAGCTTTGGCACAGCGCAGATGCTGGAGATCATTCGCGACCACCATCTACCGATCCAAAAGGTTCTCGTAGCCAGTTCGCAGGCCGTATACAGCGAGGGCGCGGCCAACTGCCCGCAACATGGCCACGTCGTTCCTCTGTTGCGTCCCGCAGAGCAGCTCCGCGCCGGTGACTTCAGTGTCCACTGTCCCCTCTGTGGCAAGCCCACCACCTCCATCCCCACGCCTGAAGCCACGCCCGGCGGTGGCGAAACCGTTTACGCACTGACCAAGGTCGATCAGGAACGGCTCGTCCTTCTGTGGGGCAAGCAGACCGGCATCCCGACCGTGGCGCTACGTTACTCCTGCACCTACGGTCCGCGTCAATCGCTCTTCAATCCCTACACCGGCGTCATTGCCATCTTCTGCACCCGTCTTTTGAACGGCCAGCCCCCGGTTATGTACGAAGATGGAGGACAGACCCGCGATCTCTGCTTTGTCGAAGACATCGCACAAGCCAACCTGCTTGCGGCCACCTGCAGTGACCTGGATGGTCTGCCAGTTAATGTCGGCAGCGGACGAGCAACCAGCGTGCGCGACCTTGCCGGCATCATCGCAAATCAGCTCGGGGTCAACGTCGCCCCACTCGTCCGGGGAGAGTTTCGTCCCGGAGAGATTCGTTCCTTGATCTCGGATATCAGTCGCATGCGATCGATCGGATACGTTCCACAAACCACCATCGAGCAAGGTATTGCGCGCTACATCGAGTGGATCGGCACTCAAGGAACGGTCGAAGACTATTTCTCCAGGGCTGAGGCCGGTCTGCGAGCCAAGGGGATTGTTCAAAACGTCCGGTCATGAACCAACCATCGTTTCAGGAGGAAGAGTCACCCTGCTCTTCCCCCACCACTCCCGTTTCCATTGACAACCCTCCGCCACGGTAGCAGAATCCACCGCACCGGGAGAAAACGAACCCATGAAGCCACCACCCAACGTCAAGACACCGGCCCAATACATCGCCTCGCTCCCTGCCGACCGTGCCAAGACCATCACGGCGGTCCGAGCCCTCGTCAACAAATACATTCCGCCCGGCTACCATGAGTGCCTTGTCTGGGGCACCATCGGTTGGACGATCCCCTTGTCACGCTATCCCGATACGTACAACCAGCAGCCGATCCTCTACGTCGCCGTCGCTTCGCAGAAGAACTACTGCTCGCTCTACCTGATGGGCGCGTTCTGGAGTGAAAGCCAACTCGAGCAGCTCAAAGCCGTCTTTAAAGCGGCCGGGAAGAAGCTCGACATGGGAAAATGTTGCGTGCACTTCAAGTCGCCGGAGGATCTGCCGCTCGAAGCCATCGGCAAACTCATCTCGGAAATTTCAAGCGAGCAGTGGATCGAGATGTACGAACAATCGCGCTTGAAAACCAAAGCCGGTCAGGCGGAGAAGGCGAAGAAAAACGCCCCGAAGGCAAGCCAAGCAACCGCCGCGCGCTGAAGCCCTGTCCCGCTCCCCACGTCGGCTCTACCCCGACACGCCACCCAGGCAAAAGCCCTCCACAAGGAGGGCTTTCGTCGTACACCAGATCGAGCGCGTTCTACTTGGCCGGTGCAGGAGCCGCCGGAAACTGTGCCTCATGGAAAACCGTAATCTTCCACGCACCCTTCACCTTAGTCGCAACCAGGTCGATAAAGCCCTTGCCCGCCGGGGCCGGTGCGCCGGTTTCCGTCACCGCTCCGGTCATTTCCCAGTCAGCATCCACCACCGCGACACCCGGCGCCACCCAGCGCACCCTCGTCACCTTCGCTGTCCGCACGGCGTTCTTCAACCGTCCGCTGAACAGCCCGGCATAGCTCTTCTCCAGCTCCTCGCGGCCATGCGCATAGTCGCCGCGCACCGTGGTCCGGTCCGCATCCTCGGCAAACGCCATCGCCACTTCTTTTGCGTCGTGATGATTGAAGCCATCAATATAGTTAGCGACACACTGGCGTGCGCCCGCATCGTCAGCAGCCTTAGCCTGCCCCATCGCGCCCCGGAATGAAGCCACCGCCAGAACCGATACCGCCAATACCATCGTCAAACTCGCTTTTCGCATCAATTCTTCCATTCTTGTACGCCGGCTTGCGGCGTCAGAAAAATTAGTTGGGACTCATCGTTACTGCCCATCATCCTATCCTTACCACCGTCCACTTGCCAGCCCACCCGGCAACTTCGGAGTCCTGCGCCAACGGCAACGCACCCCAGGTGGCCGCCCGGCCAGCGTATCTCGCCTCAGCCGCAGAATTTATCTGTATTCCATGTAACCTTTACCCCCCCTTCTGTCGTCTCTGTTGATATAGGCAAAAGGCGATCCCGGTTTTATGATCCACTTGTAACCGGATCGGCAAACACCCAGAGCGCCGAGTAACAAGCCCAGTATCAATGCCGCACGTTTCCAGGCGGTTTCCACCAAGGACCGAGATGACCGCTCGACTGGCAAGACATCTCCTGACGGTTTCCTGCTTCACTGCCGCGCTGGCCCTCAGCGCCAGTGCGCAGAACCGTGGCCCCGGCGGCCCGCCGCGCGGCCCGGGTGGCCCAGGCATGCCAGGAGGCCCAGGCGGCATGGGCATGCCCGGCGAACGTGGCGATCGCGGCGACCGTGGCCCCATCCGCGAGCCCCGCAACGCACCGTCGGCCAACCCAGCCGCATCACCCAATAACGGCAACGCCTCGCGTTCGGCCACGCCCCTCGGCCCTCCCGGCCGCTGGTGGGATAACAAGACCGTCGTCAACTCCATCGGCCTGCGCAAAGACCAGCAGCGCAGGATGGACTCGATCTTCGACGCCAACAAGGGCGCCATCCTGGCCAGCTACAAGGATCTCGAAACCCAGAAGGCCCGGCTCGACCAGCTCACCAAGGCCTCCAACGTCGACCAGGCGGCCGTCTTCGCGCAGGTTGACGCTGTCGCGCAGGCCCGCTCTGCCCTGCAGAAAACCACCATCAAGGTGCTCTTGGAAATCCGCCAGCAGATGGACCCCGACCAGGTCGCCAGGATCGAAAAGCTGCAGTAGGTTTACTGCGTCCGCTCCGCCTCACGCAGAGCCGCATCGATCAGCGCCTCATCCGACCGCCGCCTCGACCGGAACACATAAGTCACCCCCGTTGAAAACGTATCCAGGTGCAACCGCAGGCTGCGGTTGTAAGCCGTCGTCCACGTCACGTGCGACGACAGCGGCACCCCCACCGACGTCGTCAACCCGTTGTCCTCGGCCACCCGGCGTCCCGTCACCACGGCCTGCGGCGGAAATCCCGGCCGCACCACCACCGTCGTGTACAGCTTCTGATCGCCGATCGGCAGCTGCTCATAGGCCACGCTCTCCAGGTAACTCCGCCCCACCATCCACGCAAACAGACCCGCCTGAAAGTGCGCCACCGGCGCAGCCGACACGTCCTCAGCCGGCACCAGCCGGTTGAACAGTCCCGCCGAGTCACCCACACCCGTTTCCACCAGCCACCCGCCCCGCCGCGTGTAGCGCTGCATATAGTTGCTCAGGTCGAACGTGCTCTGCCCCATCCCCAGCCCGTGCGGCCGATTCCCCGTCGGCGCCGTCATCGAAAACGTCACCGCGTCCTGCAGCACTCCCGGACGGAACGTCGCATGAAACGCCAGCAACACATCGCTCAGGTCGCCCTTCGTCGTCAGCAGCCGGGTAGCGGCGGTCACCGTAGCGCTCTGGTTCGGCGCAAGCCGGTACGGATACACCGAGAAGCTCACATCCGCCGAATACCGAGGCGTAAACGCATAACTCAACACCGGCGTCACCACGTCGTACCACCCGATATAAGAATCGTGCGCCACGGCAAACGTTACGCTGCCATTGAAACCATCAAGAACCGTGTTCAGACTCGGCAAGCGCGTCGCGTTCTCGGAAACCAGTGCCAGTGGCACCGCCGCCGGCTTCTCCATCACCTGCGCAGCCGCAAGGCGAAGAATCCCGAACATCAGCAGCGGTGCGAAACGAGCGGGACTCAAAGGCAAACGTCAGGTTCTCCGTTGCGTCCGATTTTAGCTCTCAGGAGAGCTTCGCCATCTCCCGCTTCGCTTCCACCAGCGCAGGAAGGTCCGGGTCGGCATGTTCCCACATCTTTAGCAGCCGCTGGTACGCCTCGCGAGCACCCGCCGCATTCCCGCTCGCCGCCCGCGCCCGCGCC
>CAIQPK010000085.1 GCA_903873705.1 uncultured Acidobacteriota bacterium | reverse complement strand
TCTCGACTCATCCAGCGTAAACAGGATGAACGTAAAGTTCGGCTCATTGCCATACTTCGAAAGCAGCGACCGCAACCCGCGCACATAGTCGGTCGGCGAAGGAATGTCCGCTCCCTTGTCCCGTCCAAACCGCTCGTAAACCATTTTGTTGTGATTCCGAATTGAACCCGGATGAAGCTGCATCGTCAGCCCATCCTCCACACTCATCCCTGCCATCTCGGTCAACATCTGCGCCTGGAACAATTCCACATCCCCAGCGCGCGTCCGCCCCGTATAAACCCGCTCATACAACGCAGCTGCTTCATGCGCCGGCAGGTCGGCCGTCATCGCCGTCACATGCCCATGATCGGTGGCCGTCGCACCATTCGCCTTGAAGTAATTCCGCCGCTTCCGCAGTGCCGCCAGGTAGCCGCGATAGCATCCCACATCCTCGCCAGACACCTCCCCAAGCGCCTCCACGTTCGCGCGAAAGTCCGCGTATTCCGCGTCGATCACCGCATCCGGACGAAACGTCGGCAGCACCCGCCCACCCCACCCTGAAGCCTTGATCTTCCGGTGATGCTCCAGCGAGTCCGTCGCCGCATCGGTCGTCGCCAGCACCTCAATGTTGAACCGCTCATACAGCGCCCGCGGCAGAAACTCCGGCGTCCGCAGTTTGCGATCGATCGCCTCGTAGTACTCATCCGCATTCGCCGCGCTCAAACGTTCCGTCAACCCAAACTGCTCCGAGAGCGCATAATCCAGCCACAGCCGCGTCGGCGTCCCGCGAAACAAAAAGTAGTTCTTCGCAAACAGCCGCCACACCTCACGCGGGTCAGCGCACACCTTGCCGCAGGCATCTGGCACCCCCAGGCGCTCCATCGCAATACCCTGCGAGTACAGCATCCTGAAGATGTAGTGGTCAGGCTGAATAAATAAAGCCGCCGGATCAGGAAACGGCAGATTATCCGCAAACCACTGCGGATCGCAGTGTCCATGCGGGCTGATGATCGGCAACTCCCGCACCGTTTCGTACAGCCGCAGCGCCACCGCGCGCGCTCCACTCTCCGCCGGAAATAGTCGTTCGAAACTCAACATCCTCAAGCTCCCGCAGAGATGTCGAAGTCCGAACAAAATCCCCGCCACTGAAGCCTACCAAAATTTGCCGCCTCCTGCGCCGCCAATTTAGCCGCTGCCATCACACTTGGCACGCGCCGCCCCGGCTGTTCTACTTAAGCCAACACCATTTATCGGAGCCACCTTGCCCTCAGCAACACCCATCACCCTTTCCACACCCGACTTCCACGCCCGCGTCCACGCCCTCTCACCCCGCGTCGCCGTATTCGATTGCGACGGCACCCTCTGGTCCGGCGACGCCGGCTCCAGCTTCATGCGCTACACCATCGAAACCGGCCTGATCTCCCCCACGCAGATCGCCTGGATCAACCAGCGCTACGCCGGCTACAACAGCGGCGAAGTCTCCGAGCTCGCCATCTGCGGCGAAATGGTCCAGGTCTACCGCGGCCTCTCCGTCGACAGCCTCCGCGCCGCCGCCGCCGACTTCTTCCGGATCCACATCGAGCACCACATCTTCCCCGAAATGCTCGCCCTCGTCAGCGACCTCCAGCAGCAGGGCGTCGACATCTGGGCCGTCAGCTCCACCTGCGACTGGGTCATCGAAGAAGGCGTCCGCCGCTTCAACATCCCCGCCAACCGCGTCCTCGCCGCCTGCGTCGCGCCCGAGCACGGCATCGCCACCGACCGCCTCATCGACGTCCCCACCGACGAAGGCAAAGTCGCCAGCCTCCACCGCGTCGGCATCACCGCGCCCCACGCGGTCTTCGGCAATTCCGTCCACGATGCCGCCATGCTCGCCATCGCCATCGCCGCCGACGGCCGCAGCGGAGCCTTCCCCGTCAACCCGTCCCCAGCCCTGCTCCAGCGCGCCGCCGCCGAAGGCTGGCCCGTGTACTACCCTGCGTCCGTCGCTCCGTAATCGCCCACCATTCCTCCCCTTGCAGCGAAAAGGGTGTGTCGCCCGTCTAAACTGGCAGAGACGTGAAGGAACCCATTCGCAAACTGGACTCCCGCCGACCCAACCCCGCAGCCCGGCCGCTGCGCCACGTCGTCGCGGCCCTCATGCTGCGCGGCACCGGCCCCGAACAGGAAGTCTTCATCTGCCAGCGCCGAGCCGACCAGCCCATGGGCCTCAAATGGGAGTTCCCCGGAGGCAAAATCGAGCCCGGCGAAACCCCCGAAATCGCCCTCGCCCGAGAGCTACAGGAAGAGCTCGGCATCGACGCCACCGTCGGCGACCGCATCGCCACCCTCCGCCACACCTACCGCAACGGCGGAGCCATCGAAATCCAGTTCTTCCGCGTCCTAGAGTTCTCAGGCGAAATGGAGAACCGCATCTTTCAGCAGATGCAGTGGAGCTCCCTCACCGCGCTCCCCGACTTCGACTTCCTCGCCGCCGACCTCTCGCTCATCCGCGATCTCGCCGACGGAAAGCTCCTCTAACGCCCTGGGCACGCCATTCCAAAAGCTGCCCTTACATAGCGCAGTGAAGCAATCGGCTTCTCGCTGCTGCTCATCCTACTTGGCGAAACTTGGCGTTTAAACTTCGCGAACGCTGCGTCAAAGCCACTGCCGCCAGCTCTAGCTCTTCCCCGGCACCACGGCCTGCCACACCATCACAGCTGACAACCCAATCACAATCACCGCGGTAGTCCACGCCACCACGTTGAACCAACGCGAATTAGTGTACTTACCCATCAGCGCCTTCTTGTTGATCAGCCGCAGCATGAAGAACAGGATGAACGGCAGCAGCACGCCATTCAACACCTGCGACAACACGCTCACCGTCATCATCGGGAAACGCGGAATCAGCACAATCGCCGCTCCGCCAGCGATCAGCGCCGTGTAGAACCAGTAGAAGAACGGCGCCTGCTTGAACGTCCGGTCCAACCCCGCCTCAAATCCCAGCCCTTCGCAAACCGTATAAGCCGTCGACAGTGGCAAAATCGACGCCGCAAAGAACGACGCATTGAACAACCCCACCGCAAACAGGATGTAAGCGTAACGGTCCGCAATCGGCTTCATCGCCTCCGCCGCATCGGCCGGCACGCTGATGTCCCGCATCCCATGCGCATACAGCGTCGCCGCGCACACCACCACGATGAACCACGCCACAATATCCGTAAAGAACGACCCCACGATCACATCCAGCCGCGAAGCCTTGTACTGCTTGATGCCCACGCCCTTGTCCACAATCGAGGCCTGCAGATAGAACTGCATCCATGGCGTGATGGTCGTCCCAATCACACCGATCGTCATGTAGACATAGTTCTTGTCTGCCCACACCTCGCGTCCGGGCAGTTTCACCGTCTCTACCATCGCCTGGTGCCAGTCCGGCTCGCTCATCACGCCGGCAATGATGTAGGCAATATAGAAAACGCTCGCGGCAAGGAATATTTTTTCCACTCCTTTGTAGTCGCCCTTTACCACCAGCGCCCACACCGCCACCGCGCACAACGGCACGCTGATGTATTTACTGATGTGGAACAGCTGCAGCGACCCCGCGATGCCCACAAACTCCGTCACTACGTTCGCAAAGTTCACCACCACCAGCAGCATCATGATGATGAACGTCATCCGCAGCCCAAACTCTTCGCGGATCAGGTCGCTCAGGCCCTTGCCCGTCACCACGCCCATCCGCGCGCACATCTCCTGCACCACGATCAGCGCAATCGTGATCGGAATCATCGTCCACAGCAGCTTGTAGCCGTACTGCGCCCCGGCCTGCGAGTAGGTCAGAATTCCGCCGGCGTCATTATCGACATTGGCGGTAATAAACCCCGGCCCCAGCACCGCGAGGAACAGAAAAACACTGGTCCTCCAGCGCTTCCACCGGTTCATTTACCCACCCCGCATTGTCCGATGCTCAACATGTCTCCCCCTAGACTAACCGCTCCCCCTCACCCCTCAAACCTCAAAACCCCAACCCTCAACAGAAACCCCTTTTCTAAGCTCAATATCTCTGAGTTCTAAGCTCGACAGAACCCGTCCTTCCCATCGGCTCGACAGCCCACCTTACCCCATCGCCGTCAAAATGCCGCGAACCCGCTCCACGATCTTCCCCACCTGCGCATCATTGTGATACCCATCCCGAGCCGCCCGCGCACATCCCGCCGCCGCAATCCGCGCCCGCGCCGCCTCATCCGGCAGATACCGCCCAATTTTCTCCGCGCACTCCTCAAACCCCGTAAAGAACACGGCCTCCTCATCCTCCACAAACCGCGCCAGGTGCCCTTCAGACCGCTCCGCCAGCAGAAATCCCCCACACCCCGCGATCTCAAAACTCTTATGCACAAACTCATCCTTGTTCGCATGAGTAATAAAGCTCAGGTTGATCTTCGACCGCCACACACCCTCACGATAGCCATCGAGATAAAGCTCCCCACCCGTGTAGAGCGCCGCCAGCGCATCTGGCTCCAGCCGCTTCTTCCACTGCGCATCGCCCGATATCACCACCGGAAATCCGCACTCCCGCCAAAGCAGCGTCAAAAAGGCGGGTCGTTCATCGTACGATGTGCCGATAAACGAAACGCCTCGGTCCCGGTCCTTATCGCTCCACCCCGCCGGCGGCGGAAAGTGGATTGTCGGCTCAAAAGCCGTCTGGATCTTGATCACGTCCCGCGCCCCGCGTCCCATGTAGTCGGCGATGTTGCTGTCCCGCTGTACCACGTGCAGATCGAAGTACGGAATGTCCTTCATATACAGCCGCCACCCCGGGTCCTTCCGCGTCCCGAACGGGTTGTCGATCATGTAGCTGACTGTCGCAATCCCCATCGCACGCAGCTTGCCCAGCGTCTCCGGCTGCAGCCACAGCAGCTTGTCCGCCCAGAAAACATCCGGCCGCTCGCGCTCCGCCATCGCCAAAATGTCGCGATTGAACCGCTCCACCCCTGGGCCCGCGACCACCCGGTGCACCACCTTCCGCACCAGCCAGTTCCCCGACTCATACGGATAAAAATTAAACTCGACGACATCATGCCCCAACCGCGCCAGCGCCCACGCCCGATACTGCGATGAGTCCTGTGCCGACAACCCCGCCCCATAAAGTATCTTCAGCGGCGCAACGCCGGATGCTGGACTCAAGCTCATCGCCTAGCCCTCAAGCAGCTGCGCAATCACCTGCTCCGCATGGATCGCCCCCACCACCTGGCCATCCTTGTTCACCACCGGCAGCGATCGCAGGTTGTACTTATCGAACAGCTCCGCCACCTCCGCGTCCTTCGCCCCCACCGGACAGCTCACGCGATGCCCATCGGTCAGCGTTGCCACCAGCGTCTCCGGCTGCGCCATCAGCAGCCGTGCCAGCGGCACAACGCCCTTCAGCTTCTCTTCCTCGCTCAGCAGATAAATCTCCGTAATCGTATCGGGATCGCCCTCGAACTCCCGCAGTGCCGCCACCGTATCCGCCACGGTCGCGCTCTGCAGTACAGACACGTAATCCGTCGTCATCCGCCCCGCAGCCGACGTCTCATCATGTTCGAGCAGTTCCTCAACATCCTGCCGTTCTTCCGGCTCCATCTCTTCCAGGATGGCCTCGGAGTGCGCCTCCGAAAGCTCCGCCAGCAGGTCAGCCGCCGCCGCCGGGTCCATCTCTTCCACAATGTCGGCCGCGCGGTCCGAGTCCAGGCCTTCCAGCAACTCCTTCTGCAGCTTCGGCCCGACTTCCTCCAGCGTCTCCGCCGCCGTCTCCTCCGGCAGGCTCGTAAAGATCGCCTCGCGCTCCGCCGGCGCCAGCTCTTCCAGGATCGCCGCAATGTCCGAAGGATGCAGCTTCGAAAGCCGTTTCTGATCGATCTTCAGCCGCACCCGCCGAGCCGGATCGCGCACAATCAGGTCCACAAACTCCCACGGAATCGACCGCTGCTTGAATCGGTCCGAAACGCCGTCCACAGCCAGGCTCGGCAACCCCTTCAGCAGCCGCCGGGAAGCCCCCCGCAACCCCACTTCAACCGAGGCAATCCGCAACCCCAGCGCCTGCGAAGCATCCCCAGCCGGCTCCCACACCAGGTCCACATCGTTGACGCGGACGACCTTGTGCCCATCCACATCGATAATCTGCTGATCGAGCAGGTCCCGCTCCAGCAGCAGAAAATCAGCAATCTCTCCCGCCGGCACCGGCGCCGCCGTCGCCCTCAACTTCGACGCACTCACTCCCGGCTGTTCCAGGCTCGCCACAGGCAGCGAAAACTCGCGCATGTGACCACCCTCACGCCGCCGCAGAATCAGCGCCCCCACATGCGCCGCATCCTTCTCCACATCCACCGCAAACTCATGCACCCGCCCCAGGCTCTTGCCTGAATCATCCAGCACAGCCAGACCCACCAGCGCCGAAACGCTCGTCGGAATCCCCGCTGCCACCACCGGATTGTGCGCCGCACCCATACCCCTAACCTACCGCATATCGCGCCCCCGCGCTCTCGCCTGTACCCGCCCCTACACCCAGCCCAAAGCAAAGGGCCACCGCCGCAGCGATGGCCCGTGCTCCTGCCTCATTCACTATTCACTCTTCACTGTTCACTACTTCCCGAAATCCACCGTAGGCGCATTCGCATTCGCCGGATTTCCCGTGTAGTACTCATCCCGGTAATGGAACCCGGCCATATTCGCCCAGATGCTGTTCGGGAACTGTCGCACAAACACGTTGTACGTCTCCAGCGTCTTGTTGTACTTCTGCCGCTCCACGGCAATCCGGTTTTCCGTCCCCGCCAACTCATCTTCCAGGCGGATAAACTGCTGGTTCGACTTCAGGTCCGGATACGCCTCCTGCAAACGCAGCAACGGGCTGATCGCCACATCCAGCCGCTTGTTGGCATCAATGCTGCTCGCCGCATTCGACCCCGCCGCGATCACACCCGCGCGCGCATTCGCAATGTTGGTCAGCACTGTCTCCTCTTCCTTCACATAGCCCTTCACACTGGCCACAAGGTTAGGAATCAGGTCCAGACGCCGCTGCTGCACCACGTCCAGCTGATGAAACTGCTGCGTCACGTTTTCGTTCAACACCACCATCTGGTTCTTCGCACTGACGTAGCTGCCGCCAACCAGCACTAACAGCAGAACAAGTACGCCCAGTCCAATCAATCCAGCTTTCATCACTTCATCCTTTCGCGCGTTTTAAGCGCACTTCCAACAGCTTACGCTCTACGTACTACCAATCGCCGCCAGCGCCACCGCCACCGGAGTCGCCACCGCCGAAGCCTCCAAAACCGCCGCTATCGCCGCCACCGGAGTCCCCACCGCCAAAACTGCCGCCACCATAGCCGCGCCCGCCGCCGCCCATCATGCTGCCCAGCAGAAACCACAGCCACCCGCCGCCGCCACCGCCCCGCCCTCCCCGCCCGCCGCGTGAAAAAAGGAAGATCAAAATCGCGATAAAGATGATGGTGCCGAACCCAATTCCCCGCCCACCGGAACGACTCGACTGGCTCGCCTCACGATGATAGGTATGCACCACCGGCGCATCCAGCGTCACATTCGCATCCTTCGCTATCACATCCGCAATCTGCTGCGCTCCATTCAGCGCTGCCGGGCCATACTCTCCGGCCTCGAGCTGCGGCACCATCGTGCGCCCAATATCCCCAACCTTGGCATCGTTCAGAATGCCCTCAAGCCCATACCCGACTTCGATCCACCGCTTGTGCGTCTTGATCGCAAACAGCATCACGATGCCACGGTTGTCAGGCTTCGTTCCCACACCCCACTTCTGTTGAAGATCGTGCGTAAATTGCATCGGGTCCGCTCCGCCCGTATCGTTCACCGTAACAATAGCGATCTGTGCGTGCGCCTTCTTATCGATCTCCGCACAAAGCGCTTCCATCTGCTGCTGCGAAGCCGCATCGAACACGTTCGCAAAATCGCTCACATACCCGGTGGGCTTGGCCAGCGAATCCACCGTCTCCGCGCCAGCCATGGCGACAAAGAAAAGGCCGGCCACCGCCACGGCCAGCGTCCACTTCCATCCTGCCCAGACTGAACATCGAGCGCTCATACTCTCCATGTTACGCGCGCCGTCCACACAAAGTTCCGTCGCGGCATCCACCACGCCATGAATGTCAGTCCCCAGAGTTGTCATCCCACGCCATGAATGCCAGTCCCCAGAGTTGTCATCCCACGCCATGAATGTCAGTCCCCAGAGTTGTCATTCCACGCCATGAATGTCAGTCCCCAGAGTTGTCATTCCGTAGCGCAGCGAAGGAATCTGCTTCTGCCGTTGCCGTTGCAGTTGCCGTTGCCGTTGCTGTTGCTGTTGCTGTTGCTGTTGCTGTTGCTGTTCTTAGACGATTTCTCGACAGAGAAATTGTCATCCTGAGCGAAGCGAAGGACCTGCTTCACCGCTTTTGCCTTCTCCCGTTCTTGCTTTCGCTTCACACCCCCCAAAAAACATACGGCCCTCCCAAAGGGAAGGGCCGCATCCCAATCAGACCCACCTACAGCTTCTTCTTCAAGTCATAAGCCATATTCTTATGCGCCGCCACATGCGTCTTGCCCTTGATCACAGCAGCCTTGAACTTTGCATCCTTCGTATCTTTGGCTTCCGAAGTAAACGCATCCAGCGCCTTGCCGTGGTCATCAACCATCGCGTCCATGTACTCCTTATCAAAATCCTTGCCCGAAAGCCCGTTCAGCTTCTGCCACTCTTTCTGGTGATCGGCATCCACGTCCATCGGCGCATTCAGTCCCCACGAATCCGCAAACGGCTTCATGCTCGCCGACATCATCTTGTGTTCCATCACCATCCTCTTCGCAAACGCCTTCACCGCAGGATTGCTCGCCTTGCCCTCGGCCAGCTCGCTGATTTTGATCTCGTTCACATCGCCCTGCGCCGCCATAGCCAGGAACTTCTTATCGTTGTCATCGGCAGCCTTCGCCTTGGCAGGAATCATCATTGCCGCGCAGCCGAGCATGGCGCAACACATCACTTTATTCATATTTTTCATTGGATTTCCCCGCTGCGGCGTGGCCGCAAGTCAATGTACGTGCGTCGTACAGCCATTCAGATACCTCCGCTCCACCCTGCGTTGCCCCGGACACTTTATGCTGTTCATGGACTGGAGTTTTACGAACCCTCAATGAGCCACACCCTTCCCACACCCCCCGTCGCCGAACGCAAGCCCAAAACCACCCCCATACACAACACCGAGCTCGTCGACGACTACGCCTGGCTCCGCGAAAAGGGCGCCCCCGAGGTCACCGCCTACCTCGAGGCCGAGAACGCCTACACCGCCGCCGCGATGGAAGACACCACCGCGCTCCAGGCCCAGCTCTACGACGAAATCCTCTCCCACATCAAGGAAGACGATGTCTCCGTCCCCTACCGCGACGGCGAATGGATCTACCTCTCCCGCACCGCCAAGGGCAGCCAGTACCCCATCTTCCTCCGCCGCCCCGCGTCCACGCCAGATGCCCCCGAAGAAGTCATCCTCGACGTCAACGCCCTCGCCGAAGGCCAGCCCTTCATGTCCCTCGGCGCCATCGGCGTCAGTCCCGACGGCAACCTCCTCGCCTACACCACCGACAACACCGGCTTCCGCCAGTACACCCTCCACATCCGCAACCTCACCACCAAAACCGAGTTCCCCGACACCGCCGAGCGGGTCGGCTCCATCGCCTGGGCAGCCAGCTCCACCACCCTCTTCTTCACCACCGAAGACGACCAGACCAAGCGCCAGGACCAGCTCCACCGCCTCAACATCGGCCAGCCCCCCGTCCTCGTCTTCACCGAACCCGACGAGCGCTTCAACCTCGGCGTAGGCCGCACCAGCGACCGCAAGTACATCCTCCTCGACTCCGGCTCCCACACCACCAACGAGATCCATATTCTCGAGTCCGCCACACCCGAAGACGCCTTCCGCCTCTTCGCCCCACGCGTCGACGACGAGGAGTACCACGTCGACCACCGCGACGGCTACTTCTACATCCACACCAACCACCAGGCCGAACTCTTCCGCCTCATGCGCGTTCCCATCGGCTTTGAAGACGCCGACCAGCGCGCCTTCTGGGAGGAAGTCCTCCCAAAAAGCAAAGACGCCCCGCTGCAGGATTTCGACCTCTTCCAGAACTTCCTCGTCACCAACTACCGCGAAGCCGGCCTCCCCGTCCTCCGCGTCTTCGCCCTCACCCCCGACGGCACCCTCGGCGCATCCAACGACATCCGCTTCCCCGACCCCGCCTACGCCGCTTCCGGCGACGTCAACCGCGACTTCAACACCACCGTCTACCGCTATAACTACCAGTCGCTCGTCCGCCCCGCCTCCATCTTCGAGTACGACACCCTCACCCACACCTCCACCCTCCTCAAGCAGCAGGAAGTCCCCGGCGGCTTCGACGCCTCGCTCTACAACTCCGAGCGCCTCTGGTTCCCCGCCACCGACGGCACCAAAATCCCCATCTCCCTCATCTACCGCCGGGAGGTTCCCGGACAAGCCGCGTTCCACAAAGACAGCACGCGCCCGCTCTACCTCTACGGCTACGGTTCCTACGGCTACCCCTTGCCACTCGGCTTCAGCGTCTCGCGCCTCTCGCTCCTCGACCGCGGCATCGTCATCGCCTACGCTCACATCCGCGGCGGCGGAGAACTGGGCGACCCCTGGCACGACGCCGGCAAAATGATGGTCAAGCGCAACACCTTCACCGACTTCATCGACGCCACCGAATTCCTCACCAGCAACGGCTACGGCGACCCCACCCGCGTCGCCATCGAAGGCGGCAGCGCCGGCGGCCTGCTCATGGGCGCCGTCCTCAACATCGCCGCCGAACAAGGCAAGCCCAATCTCTTCCGCGCCGTGCTCTCCCACGTCCCCTTCGTAGACGTCATGAACACCATGCTCGACGCCTCACTCCCCCTCACCGTCGCCGAGTACGAAGAGTGGGGCAATCCCAACGAGCCCGAAGCCTTCGCCTACATGCGCAGCTACTCCCCCTACGACAACCTCGACAAGCTCTCCCCCGGAGCCATCCCCTCGATGCTGGTAAAAACCAGCCTAAACGACTCACAGGTCATGTACTGGGAACCCGCCAAGTACGTAGCCAAGCTCCGCACCCTCAAAACCAACGCCACCCCGCTCCTGCTCCACATCAACATGGACGCCGGCCACGGCGGCGCCTCAGGCCGCTACGACTACCTGAAGGAAATAGCCTTCGACTACGCCTTCCTCCTCCGTGAGCTAGGTATCGAGCCGAGTCAGACCTAAGCCTTCAACACATCGGTGTGGAGGAAATCGTCTCCTTTGAACAGGAGCGGTTCGCCCATCTGCTTAGCTAACGCATACCCAAACCAGTCTCCGAGATTGAGTTGTGCTGGATTGCCTTGGCCCTTGCCATATATTCCGAAAGCTTCCCGCGCTATCCGAACCTGGGCCGGAGTCACGGGAACAACAGTGATCTCCATCTCATCGATAAGCCGATCTAACTCGAGGAACGCACTTTCATCGCGCTTTTGAAAAAGGACCAATGAAGCTTCGAGGTAATTGGCGGTCGAGACAAAACGCGCCTCCGTTTCAGCGATCAGGAATACTAAATTTTCGAAATCCGCTTCGCGAAGGACGATGGCAACGAGAACAGATGTCTCGATAACCATTAATCGAAGAGCCCGTGCTCGTTGTACCCCAGTACTTCTTCCGCAGGTCGCGGATCACGCTCCGGTATGGCCGCAACGCGATCAAGGATGGGTCGAATTCGCTCCAGCAATTCACGCCCCTTGCGATGCGTTACGCGATCAAGCCGCTCGCGCAGAGCTACCCGCACCGCCACATCCGCAGGCTCACCAGTCGTCGCAGTGAGCTGCTCAACCAGCTCATCCATCTCCGGATTGACATTCAGCGTCCCCATGTCTTAATCCTACTCCCGTTCTACGCCTCAGCCTCCACCAACCCACCATCACCCTCACCCGGCGCCAGGAACAAATTCGTCTCCAGCCCATGCTGCCGCGTGTACAGGTCGAAGTACCGCCCCTTCATCGCATACAACTCCTCATGCGTCCCCCGCTCCACGATCACGCCCTGCTCCACCACCAGTATCTGGTCGGCCCGCCGGATCGTCGACAACCGGTGCGCAATCACAAACGTCGTCCGCCCTTGCATCAGAAAGCTCAAGCCCGCCTGGATCATCGCTTCCGACTCCGAGTCCAGCGAGCTCGTCGCCTCATCCAGGATCAGAATCCGCGGGTCCGCCAGAATCGCACGCGCAATCGAAATCCGCTGCCGCTGACCGCCTGACAGCTTCACCCCGCGCTCCCCCACGATCGTCCCAAAACCCTCCGGAAACCGCAGCGCAAACTCATCCACCCGAGCAATCGAGCACGCCTTCTCAAACTGCTCATCGGTCGCCCCGGGCCGCGAGAACTTTACATTCTCCTTGATCGTCCCATCGAACAGAAACGTCTCCTGCAGCACCACGCCCAGCTGCTCGCGATAGCTGCTCAGCCGCACGCTGGCCAGGTCGTGCCCATCCACCAGCACGCGCCCCGTCCCGGTCGTGTGGAACCCGCACACCAGGCTGATGATTGTCGACTTGCCCGACCCCGACGACCCCACCAGAGCCGTCACCGTTCCCGGCTTCGCTTCAAAGCTCACATCGTGCAGAACCGGCTTGTCTTTCTCATACGCAAAATTCACGTGGTCAAAAACCACATCGCCCACAATGTGATCGAGCACGGTCACCCGCGACGGCTCGGAATCTTCCTCCGCCTCCGCCAGGATCTCCGTCGTCCGGTCCAGCCCAGCCAGCGCCTCGGTCAGCTGCGTCCCGATCGCCACCAGCTGCGCAATCGGCGCTACCAGGAACGCCAGCAGGAACGTAAACGTAAAGTAAGATCCCGTGTCCAGTCGCCCCAGCGAGTGCTCACGCGCGCCCAGGAACATTACCAGCCCGCCCACCACACCCAGCACCACCGTCGACGACAGCGTCATAATCGACTGCGCCGTCAGCGAGCTCACCACGTTATCCAGCAGCCGCTTCACGCCCCCCGCAAACACCTTCGCCTCGCTCGCCTCGGCGTGGTAACCCTTCACCACCCGCACGCCGCCCAGCGACTCCGTCAGCCTGCCCGTCACCTCGGCATTGATCTTGCCCCGTTCTCGGAAGATAGGCCGGATCGTTTTGAACGCCTTCTGCAAAATGAAGCCGAACACCAGCAGGATGCAGAACGTCAGCAGCGTCATCAGCCGGTTGATCCGGATCAGCAGCACAAACGCAATCATGGCCGACAGGATGCCGCCCACAAAGTCCACAACACCGGTCCCCACCAGGTTGCGCACGCCTTCCACGTCGCTCATAATGCGCGCCACCAGCGTTCCCGTCCGGTTCTCGTCGTAGAACGCGACCGGCAGCCGCCCAATATGCTCCTGCACCTGCGTTCGCAGTTCAGAGATCAGGCGCTGGCCGCCCTTGGAGAGCATCTGCGTCAGCGCAAACGAGGTCAAGCCCTGCAGCAGCGTGGCCGCTACCACCGCAATAATGATCTTCGGCAGCAGGTCCATCCGCCCCAGGGTGAACACCTGGTTCACCAGCGGCTTGAACGAGAGCGGCAGTACAAACGACGCGCCCCGGTTGATCACCATCAGCACAAAGCTTAGTGCCAGCAGCGGAGCCCGCGGCTTCACCAGCTTCCACACCTCGGGCATCACTTTTTTCAGCTTCGGCTTAGGCCGCGACTTCGTCAGGTCGGCGCCAACAGCTTTGCCCGTGCCGCGCGCAGGCCGGTCGGAGCGCATGCCCCCACCCATTCCAGAATGTCCAAAACTTCCCATGTACCCACCAGTGTACTTCGGCGCGCAGCGATGCGCCGCGCGCCTTCACACCGATCAGATGTTCTGGGAATAACTTACGCTTCAGCAAGACGTCCGCGACGAGCCGCAATAAACGACTTCACGCACAACGCCACAAACGCCGCACAGATCAACGCCATCGCCAGGTTAGCCAGCGTTCCCGGCGCCGTCGCCGACCCGCCCTTAGCCAGCACCATGCCGGCGCGTCCCGCGCTGGCCAGGAAGCCCAGCAGCCCGACGGTCACCGCAATGTGCATCCACAGCATCCGCTTCTTCGTGTCCTCAGTGTTAGCAAACACACCGGCACCGCACAGGATGATGCCCACGAAGGCGGGAATCAGCGCAGTCGGATGCTCCATCCCGGTCCCGATATACCCAATCGCTCCCAACAGGATCAACAACCCACCGAACGCTACCGTCGTCTTCGCCATCGCACATCCTCCGTAAATCGCCAAACCGTCGCTAAATCGACACAGCCGTCCGAACCTGCTTCAAAACATCACTTACGGTCCAGTCGTTGGTCGGATAGTACGCTACCACCCTGCCATCCTTGCCAACAATCACTGTCGCCAGGGAGTGCATCACTGTATTCCCTTCGCCCGTCACCCCCAGGTCGAAGAACTGCTCGACCTTCGGCAGGTCCGCCACAGAAGGCGCCGCAAAGTCCCAGTGCCCAAACGTTTCCTTCGAATAATTCCCCGTGTAAGCCCCGCCATAGGTCCGCAGCACCTCCGGCGTGTCGAACCCCGGATCGAAGCTGATGCTCAGCAAATGACTCTTCCCATAAGTCGACGGATCGCTCGCCAGCGCCTTGTCAATCTCCGCAAAGTTCTTGCTCATCCGAGGACAAAAATCCGCCATCGCGCAACGCGTGTACACAAACGTCAGCAACACCACCTTGCCCTTGAACTGGCTGATCTTGATCTTCTTCCCACTCTGATTCAGCATCGGATAATCCGGAACCACGTCCCCCGGCGCCGGCACGTGGTAAACCACCTTCGGCACCGAGTCCGGCCTCGCCTGCCCAACCACGACGATGTTGGTCAGCCGCATGTTAATCGGCCCCGCCGCGTCCTGCCCCGCAATCAGCGTCGCCGTAATCTTGTCGCCCTTATGCAGCTCGGAAATAATCCCCGGATCTCCCAGCTTGTACTGCATGGTCATCGCTTCCATGAATCCCGGAATATTCTCGGCGTCCAGAATAATCTCGCCTTTATCCGGCACCGTCCCCATGATCACCCCGCGCACCGGATACTGCTTCTCCACCGGCGGCGTCTTAGCCCCTCCATGACACCCGGCCACCACCAGCGCAGCCACCATGAGCGCCATGAAACCCATCGCGCCCCGTCCGTTCCGTCTCAAAAAAGCAATCGTCGTCAGCTTCACGTCTCCATGATAGCCGCACTCCCCACCGGTTCTCGTACAACCCCCGCTGCGCCGTGCTAGCATCTCACCCATCGTGTTCCTCGAACAGAGCCGACCGTGTGCGGCGGCTACTGCGGGCCTGGAACCGGAACCGCCCCGACGCTCCCCGCGTCCCCGCGCAGCACCGCACCGTCGAGAACTCTGGAGCGCGTGTCCGTGAATTCCCTGCAAGCGAACGAACCCGAAGGCGCAGGTCCAACAGCCCCCTGGCTTTGCGCCGGCTTCCTGCTCGCCGGTATGGGTACCGTCCTGCTCGGCCCCATTCTCCCCGCACTCTCCCAACTCTGGCACCTGCCCGACTATCAGGCCGGCCTCCTGCTCTTCGCCAAATTCATCGGTGCCTTCGTCGGCGGGTCCACCGTCCCCAACCGCCTCCGCAACGGCATCTTCTTCGGACTCTTCGCCACCTGCGCCGGTCTCACCGGCTTCGCCTACGCCACCGGCCTCTACACCGCCTCCATCGCCCTCTTTTGCGTCGGAGTAGGCCTGGGCCAGATCATCGCCTCCACCAACATCCTTGCCGGACGCCGCTACAGCCACCAGACCGGCGCCGCACTCAACGCCATCAACTTCTTCTGGAGCCTGGGAGCCGTCGCCGTCGGCGTCCTCATCGCCGCCTTCCTCCCCAACCACACCCTCCGCCAGTTCCTGCTCACCTTCGCAGCCGCCTTCATCGTCATCGCCATCGGCGGCCGTCTCAACTCCGCCGACCGCTCCGGCATCGAGACCGTCCAGGAACAGATCCCTCCCTACGCCCTCGCTCGCAAAGCCGCCATCGGCTTCGGCCTCATGCTCTTTCTCTATGGTGGCCTCGAAACCAGCCTCTCCCAGTGGCTCACCACCTTCTCCATGCGCTACGCCGACGGACGCATCCTCGGCGGCCAATCCGCCATCGTCGTCCTCTGGTCCACCCTCACTGCTGGCCGAGCTATCACCGCCCTCCTCCTCCGCCGCATCCGCGAAACCACCGTGCAGCGCACCGGCCTTGTCTGCGCCGTCATCCTCATCCCCGCCCTCGCCCGCTGCACGACGGCCATGTCCCTCTCCATCGTCTGCATCCTGCTCGGCCTCAGCCTCTCGTCGATCTTCCCCTCCACCTTCGCCCTGCTCATGCGCCGCCACCCCCACGCCCGCGAAGCCGGCTTCATCCTCGCCGTCTCCGGCCTTGGCGCCGCCGCTCTCACCTGGCTCATGGGCATCATCTCCAGCCAGGCCAACTCCCTCCGCATCGCCATGGTCGTCCCCTTCCTCGCCGCTATCGGCCTCCTCGCCGTCTGCCTCTGGATGCCCTCCCCCGACCCCGTCCCCAGCCTCCTCCCCAACCTCCATCCCCCCGACTTACCCACCACCTCCACCGCTTCCCACTAAACCCACCCTTCCAACCCACCCCAAAAACCTTCGCGCCCTTGGCGTGCTTTTCTCCTCTGCGTTCTTTGCGTGAAACGCCTTGCTTTTGCCTTTGCTCACCTCACCCCATATAACCTGTACTCCATGCCCGCCGAGCTCCAAGCCGCCCTAGCCCGAGGCTCCCTCCTCCTCGCCGCCAGCGAGCGCGCCGCGCAATCCCTCCGCACCCAGCTCGACACCACCCAGGTCCTCAGCTGGAACACCTTCCTCCGCTCCCTCTGGTCCACCCTCATCCTCAACGGAGCCGACCACCGCCTCCTCCTCAACCCACCGCAGGAGCACACCCTCTGGCGCGACATCATCGCCGCCACCCCCGAGTTCTCCGCCCTCACCGACCTAGACTCCCTCGCCGACCTCGCCCAATCCGCCTACTCCCTCGCCGCCGCCTACGACGCTCTCCCCCACCTCCGCCGCACCGCCACCACCCACGACGCCCGCACCTTCGCCACCTGGGCCACCGCCTTCAACCGCCGCTGCGACCAACGCGCCCTCCTATCCTTATCCGAACTCCCCCAGGCCCTCCGCGAACACCTCGAAAACCAAACCCTCACCCCGCCCCCCGCCATCACCCTCATCGCCTTCGACGACGACACCCCCGCCCGCACCCACCTCCTAACCGCCCTCACCCAAAGCGGCACCCACATCACCCACATAAACCTCCCTGCACTAGCCCCAGAACCCGGGTGCCCCATCCTCACGACAGTTCCATCGTCGTTAGGGTGGGCATCGAGCGAAGCTCGACCGCTCTCCCCCGAACACCCCACCCATTTAATCGTCCGCGCCCCCAACCCCACCGACGAGCTCCAAACCGCCGCCCACTACGTCCGCCACTTCATCCTCACCCGCGCCGCCGCCAACCTCCCCCACCGCGTCGCCCTCATCGTCCCCACCCTCGCCGACGAGCAACCCCTCCTCGAAAGCACCCTCCGCCACATCCTCTCCCCCGAGCTCGAAGCCATCACCGCCGACCTTTCCTCCGCTCCCTTCGCCTTCTCAACGAACATCCCGCTAGCGGACACCGCCCTCATCACCACCGCCCTCGACCTCCTCCGCTGGACCCTCGCCCCCCTCCCCCTCGACACCATCTCCGCCCTCCTCCTCTCCTCCTACCTCGGCGCCATCGACACCACCGACGACCGCGCCACCTTCGACGCCTTCACCCTTCGCCGAACCGAGCTCCTCCGTCCCGAACTCGACATCCCCACCCTCCTCACCCTCGCTCGCAACCACCCCGCCATCACCCCAATCCTCACTCCGCTCACCACCCGCATCCCCACCACGGCCAGTTACGCCGACTGGACCGACCACGTCCGCAATACGCTCGAAGCCGTCCACTGGCCCGGCTACCGCCCCCTCACCGCCCAGGAATTCCGCGACGCCCGCACCTGGGACCACGTCCTCGACGCCGTCGCCACCCTCGACTTCGCCGGCCAGCGCGTCGACTTCGCCACTGCCCTCGCCGCCATCGAACGCCAGGCCCGCGCCACAACAAGCTCCCCCAGCACCATCGAGCCCGCCCTCCAAATCCTCACCCCCGCCGACGCCGCCGGCCTCATCTTCGACGCCCTCATCTTCCTCCGCGCCACCGACGCCAACTGGCCCACCCCCGAGCGGCCCAACCCCCTGCTCCCCTGGCCCCTCCAGTACGACCTCCACATGCCTGGCGCCGACCCCGCCCGCGCCTCAGCCCGCGCCGCCGAAGCCACCGCCCGCCTCACCAAGGCCGCCCCCACCGTCCTCTTCTTCTACGCCGTCGAAGACGAAACCGGCCCCCAACGCCTCTCACCCCTCATCGCCAACCTCAACTGGCCCCAAATCGAAACCACCAACCTGCTCTCTGAGCCCTGGGCCCTAAACCCTGGACCCTTACTCACCCTCGAAACCCTCCCCGACACCGCCCCGCTCCCCGGCCTCGCCTCCACCGCAGTCCGCGGCGGCTCTCTCGTCCTCAAGCTCCAGGCCGCCTGCAGCTTCCGCGCCTTCGCCACCCTCCGCCTCAACGCCACACCCCTCAACACCACCACCCCCGGCTTCGACGCCGGCGAATCCGGCACCCTCCTCCACGCCGTCATGGCCAACTTCTGGAGCCACGTCGAAACCCAGCAAAACCTCCGCTCCATGTCCCCGGATGACCGCACCACCGGCCTCCGCTCCGCCATCGACGCCACCTTCCCCCGCCCCGCCGCCAACAGCCCCTGGGAAGCCGCCTACATCGCCGTCCAGAAGGACCGCATGACCTACCTCCTCCTCCAATGGCTCGACCGCGAGCTCGACCGCGCCCCCTTCACCGTCACCTCCAGCGAGCAGAAGCGCGCCGTCACCGTGGGCCCCCTCACCCTCAACCTCCGCGTCGACCGCATCGACGCCGTCGAAGGCGGCACCCTCCTCGTCGACTACAAAACCGGCGCCCGCTCCTCACCCGCCGACTGGCGAGGTCCCCGCCCCGACGACCCCCAGCTCCCCCTCTACGCCCTCCTCCCCGAAGCCGCCAACCTCCAGGGCGTAGCCTTCGCCAAAATCCGCCCCGGCAAAGACATGAAGTGGTCCGGCTACGGCCCCCTGCCCAAACCCTCACCCATGGAACAAGCCACCCTCGAAGACCAGATCGCCAGCTGGCGCACCGTCCTCGAACACCTCGCCCACGACTTCGCCCACGGCCAGCCCGTCGTCTCGCCCAAGGACTACCCCTTCACCTGCACCCACTGCGACCAGCGCCTCCTCTGCCGCCTCGACATCGCCACCCTCGCCACCGGCGAAGAAGCCGAGGCCCCCGATGCCGAATAACCTCCTGCATTTCCCATCAGACCCGCAAGAAAAGGGGTGCCCCCCCTCCGGACCTTCGGACGTGGGATCCACCGAAACCCAACCGCCCCTCGACCAGCCCGCCCGCGACCAGGCCCTCGAAATCACCGCCTCCTGGATCGTCGAAGCCCCCGCCGGCTCCGGCAAAACCGGCCTCCTCATGCAGCGCTTCCTCAAGCTTCTGGCCTCCGACACCGTACAGCAACCCGAAGAAGTCCTCGCCATCACCTTCACCCGCAAAGCCACCGCCGAGCTCCGCGAACGCGTCCTCGCCCAACTCCACAAAGCCTCCCCCCGCTCCATCCCCTCCACAAATCTGTCATCGCGACCGGAGCGCAGCGCGGTGGAGAGACCTGCAGCTGGGACCACCTCGACCCCTGAACCCTCGACCCCTCAACCCTCACCCCTGGACCCTGAACCCTGGTCCCTGAACCCTGGCCTCTCCCCCTTCGACCAAACCTCCCAAACCCTCGCCGCCGCCGTCCTCGCCCGCGACGCCCAACAAAACTGGGGCCTCCTCACCCGCCCCCAGCGCCTCAACATCCGCACCATCGATTCCATCGCCGCCGAAATCGCCGCTACCCTTCCCCTCCTCTCCGGCTCCGGCGCCCCCCGCACCCCATCCGAAAACGCCGACCCCCTCTACCACCTCGCCGCTCGCCGCACCCTCATGCAGCTCGGAGGACCCAACCCCCGCCTCTCTGCCGCCATCCGCGACATCCTCCTCCACCGCGACGGCTCCCTCTCAGACTGCGAAACCCTCCTCGCCCGCATGCTCCAGCAGCGCGAGCAGTGGGGCGAGCTCGTCCCTCTCGGCCCCGACCTCGAAGACGACGCCCTCGAAACCATCGTCCGTCCCCGCCTCGAACGCGCCCTCGAGCAAATCGTCTGCGCCGGCCTAACCCGCGCCGCCCACGCCATGCCGCCGGACATGCTGATCGCCCTTTCCTGGCTCGCCGCCCGCCTCGCCCACGAACCCGGCTACAAAGACTTCCCTAACCCCCTCTACATCTGCGCCAACAAATCCGACCCACCTGAAACCCAGGCCGAGCACTTCGACCACTGGACCGCCCTCATCGGCCTCCTCGTCACCAACAGCGGCGACTGGCGCAAGGGATTCAACGTCGACCACGTCGGCCTCAAGCTCTCCCCGGATGACAAAGCCCTCCTCAAAGAACTCATTGACCAGGTCCGCCACGACACCGGCCTCTGCAAAACCCTCTGCGCCGTTCGCGAGCTTCCCCCCGCCCGTTACCCCGACAACCAGTGGGCCGTCGCCAAATCCCTCTTCCACCTCCTACTCCGCGCCCTCGCCGAGCTCAAAGTCCTCTTCGCCGAACGCCAGGAATGCGACTTCACCGAGCTCACCATCGCCGCCAAGCACGCCCTCCGCTCCGAAAGCGGACCCGCCGACTTCGCCTCCGCCGCCGGCGCCACCCTCCGCCACCTCCTCGTCGACGAGATGCAGGACACCTCCTCCAGCCAATACGAGCTCATCGAAATGCTCTCCCAAAGCTGGGACGGCCATAGCCAAACCCTCTTCCTCGTCGGCGACCCCAAGCAATCTATCTACCTCTTCCGCCAGGCCCGCGTTGAACGCTTCATGCGCGCCATGCGCACCCAACGCCTCGGCGACATCCCCCTTGGCGTCCTTCACCTCACCGCTAACTTTCGCTCCCAGGCCACCTTGGTAGAAGACTTCAACCACAACTTCAATGCCATCTTCCCCGCGACCGACGCCCAACCCAACCCCAACGCCATAGACGTCCCCTTCGTCTACGCCGACCCCACCCGAGACCCCTCCCCCACCGCCGCCGCCTTAGTCTGGAACACCACCCTCCTCGGTGACCCCGAAAAATCCTCCACAAATCTGTCATCTCGACCGGAGCGCAGCGATGTGGAGAGACCTGCAGTTGGGACCACCCCAAATTCGGGTGCCCCATTCGTGACATTCTCACCGTCACGGGTGGGGTCGCACAATGCGGACCTCGCCATAGCCGCCTCCATCGAAACCTCAACGCCAACCCTCATCACCAGGGAACAAAACACCCTCATCGAAGCCCGCACCATCCGCCAGCGTATCGAGCTCTGGCAAGCCAAGCCCCTTCCCCCAGGCCGCACCGCCCCCTGGACCATCGCCATCCTTGCCCGCGCCCGCCATCACCTAGCCCCCACCATCGCCGAGCTCAACCGCCACAACATTCCCTACCGCGCCAATGAGATCGAGCTCCTCAACAATCGCCCGGAAGTCCTTGACGTCTTAGCCCTTACCCGCGCCCTGCTCCACCCCGCCGACCGCGCCGCCTGGCTCGCCATCCTGCGCGCCCCCTGGTGCGGCCTCGGCCTGGCGGACCTCCTCGCCCTCGCCGGCAACGGCCTCCCCGGCACCCTCGCTGAGACCATCCCCGCCACCGCCGCCGACCGCTGCCACCTCCTCACCCCCGACGGCCAGCGCCAATTCAACCGTATCTGGCCCACCCTCATCACCGCCCTCGACGAACGCGGCCGCTCCTCCACCGCCACCCTCGTCCAGCGCACCTGGCACTCCCTCGGCGGTGACGCCGCCCTCCGCCCTGACCAGCTCACCAACGTCGACGCCTTCCTCCGCGCCCTCCGTCAGGTCGAATCTCCCGGCGGCCGCGTCGACCTCGCCGCCCTCAACGCCGCCGTCGCCCGTCTCTACGCCGCACCCCGCACCGGCGAAAACCTCGTCGACCTCAGCACCATTCACCGCGCCAAGGGCCTCGAGTGGGACGTCGTCTTTGTCCCCGCCCTCGAACGCATGGGCCAGTCCAGCCACACCCAGCTCCTCAACTGGCTTGAGCTCGACTCCCCCTCCACCAACCCCGCCGACACCGCCGAAGCCTCGGTCATCCTCGCCCCCATCTACGGCAAAGGCGGCGAACCCGACGCCCTCCACACCTGGCTCACCCGCAACCGCAACGCCCGCGAAGCCGCCGAGCGCAAACGCCTCTTCTACGTCGCTTGCACCCGAGCCAGGGAAGAACTCCACCTCTTCGCCGCGGTCTTCCCCTATAAGAACGGAGAACCCTCAGTCCCCCGCGGCTCACTCCTTGAGGCTGCCTGGCCAGCCGCCGCCCCCCACTTCGCCGAAATCCCCTCTTCCTCATCTGTGGAAATCTGGCGCCAATCTCTGGAAAACGAGTCCTCACAACAACCCACTTTCGCCCAGCCCACCTTCGCCCTCGCGGCCGCAGCCGAGCCAGCCCTCCCGGCGCCCCCAACCATCCAGCGTCTGCCCCTCTCCTTCAACCCCCTCACCCGCCTGACCCAAACCCAACCCCTCCCTTACACCCCCGCCAACGCCCTCCAGCACCTACCCGCATTCGACCGCCCGGAAGGCTCCTTCGCCGTCCGCGCCTTCGGCAACGTCGTCCACCGCTTCCTCCAGCTCCTCGCCGATCGCCTGGCCGCGCTCCCCGACTTCGCCGCCCTCGCCGCCGAGCTTCCCTCATGGCTCCCTCGCCTAACCGCCAGCCTCCGTGCCGAAGGCCTTCCCCCCAGCCAGCTCGACCGCCTGGCCCCCCGCGCCCTCTCCGCCCTCCAGCAGTCGCTGGCCGACCCCCGCGGCCTCTGGACCCTCACACCTCACCCCGGCTCCCGCAGTGAGCACGCCCTCCGCACTCCCACCGGCGAGCTCCGCGTCGACCGCACCTTCCTCGCCGGCCCCACCCCACTCTCCACCGGCACCACCCACCTCTGGATCGTCGACTACAAGACCACCGAGCAGGGCTCCCGCTCCGACACGCTCTTCGACCAGCAGGAGCGCGCCAAGTACAGCGCCCAGCTCGAAACCTACGCCCGCGCCCTCACCGCCCTCGGCCCGCACCGGCAGCCCATCATGCTCGCCCTCTATTACCCCCTCATCCCCCGCCTCATCTCCTGGCCCTCACATGCCCCCGAAGATGTATCCGAAACTCTCCTCCAACACTGATAACCCACTACCTCCGGTGATATCCTCAGGCAGGATTGAGGAACGCCCGGGGGGCTCCGTTTGCCACAGGAAAGCCATGTCGTGCTCTGCGTCGACGATGAAGTGGTCGGCCTCCAGGTCCGCAAGCTCATCCTGGAGCGCTCCGGCTACACCGTCCTCACCGCGCTCGACGGCCCATCCGGCCTCACCATCTTCCAGGAAAACCCCGTCGACGCCGTCGTACTCGACTACTCTATGCCCGGCATGCACGGCGGTGAAGTCGCGGCCCGCATGCGCCAGGCCAAACCTGAAGTCCCCATCCTGCTCCTCTCCGCCTACATGGGCCTCCCCGCCGAAGTCACCGATCTCGTCAACGTCTACATGACCAAGGGCGAAGGCGCTCCCGTTTTATTGCAGAAGCTAGGCAGCCTGTTTCAAAATAAAGAGCGTCAAATCGTTTCGAGTTAGCCAGTTCCAACCGTTTCACGCTGAGGCCCCATCCCACGCTTCTCACGTCAGGCGTCGAATAAGTTCGAAAGCATTATTATCTTTTTGAATCCAGCAGCCGGTCTCAAGTCACAGAGAGCAAAGCCCGTTAAGCTGGACGCGGAAACCCTGTGAACCTCAGCCAGTTCAATCGCATTCTCATCCAGACCCTGCTCCTCCCGGTGCTCGCGCTAGCGGGCGTCGCAACCGTCCTCGTCTGGCAGGTCCGCAGCGCACAAAAAACCGTCGCCACCATCCAGGCCGCCGACCAGGGCATGACCACCACCGGCCTCGTCTACCGTCGCACCATCGACGAGGAAACCGGCCTCCGCGGCTACCAGATCACCTCCGACACCCAGTTCCTGCAGCCCTACTATCAGTCCGCGCCAGACATCGCCGCGGCGCTCAACACCCTCAGGGGCATCTTCCAGTCCCAGGGCGAATCCATTCAGCCCGTCCTCGACCTCGAAGCTCACGAGCAGGCCTGGCGCTTCAGCTTCGCGCAACCCCTCATCGCAGAAGTCGCCGGAGGAGCAGACACCCGCAGTGTCGCCCAGAACATGCGCGGCAAAGTCGCCATGGACAGCGTCCGCGCCGACATCAACAACATCTTCGCCCGTGAGACCGCCGTCCGCCAGAAGGAAGTCGCCCGTTGGCGCCGCCAGACCCGCGTCACCATCATCGCGCTCATCGTCCTCGCACTCGGAGCCGGTGTCGTCATCAGTCTCTTCACGGTCAGCCGCCTTCACCGCGTTTCGGACGCGTACCAGGGCACCCTCAACGGCCTCCGCCTTCACGCCCAGGCCACATTCGAGTCAGAAGAGAGACTCCGCACCACCCTCACCTCCATCGGCGACGGCGTCATCGTATGCGACCCCGAAGGCCGCGTCGAGCTCCTCAACAACGTCGCCCAGGAGCTCACCGGCTGGTCCCAGACCGAAGCCTTCCGCCGCCCCCTCGAGGACGTCTTCCACATCGTCAACGAGGCCTCCCGCGAGCTCGTCGAAACTCCCGTCGCCAAGGTCAAGCGCCTCCAGCGCGTCGTCGGCCTGGCCAACCACACCATCCTCATCCGCCGTAACGGCACCGAAATCAACATCGACGATAGCGGCGCGCCCATCTACAAACGTTCCGGCGCACTCTCCGGCATCGTCATGGTCTTCCGCGATATCACCCACGAGCGCCGCGCACAGGACGCTCTCCTCGCCACCGAAAAGCTCGCCGTCGCCGGCCGCCTCGCCGCCACCATCGCGCACGAGATTCACAACCCGCTCGACTCCGTCGTCAACCTCCTCTACCTCATGCGCGACGAGACCGATACCGTCACCTCGCACCACTACCTCGATCTCGCCCAGCAGGAGCTCGGCCGCATGGGCCAGATCAGCCGCGCCATGCTGGGCCTCTACCGCGAAGCCAAGTCCGCCATCACCATCGATATCAAGGAGATGCTCGAAAGCGTCCTCGTCCTCCTTGACCGCCAGCTCAAAAACAAGACCATCCACGTCGAAAACCAGATCGCAGACGGCCTGCGCGTGGAAGGCTACCCCGCCGAGCTCCGCCAGGTCTTTACCAACCTGGTCGCCAACGCCGTCGACGCCTGCTCCGCCAACGGCAGCATCACCATCAGCGCCACCCGTTCCTCCGCGCGCGACGGAAGCTCCCGCCCCGGCGTCGTCATCCAGGTCGCCGACACCGGCAGTGGCATCGAACCCGCCGCCCTCGAGCGCATCTTCCAGCCCTTTTTCACCACCAAGGGAGAAGGCGGAACCGGCCTCGGCCTCTGGGTCAGCAAGGGCATCATCGAAAAGCACGGCGGCACCATCGACATTCGCAGCAGCATCATCCCGCAAGACCAGGGCACCACCATCACGGTCTTCCTCCCCCGCACCGGCCCCGCCGCCACCCGCCCCGAGCTCCCCACCGTCGAAGCCTGACCGCTTCCCGCTACCTCACCACCGTCATCTCGACCGAAGCGCAGCGCAGTGGAGAGATCCCCGCATTGGCGTCGGCCGAGGCAGCTGCATTCGCCGCGGAGCTGCCGTTGTTTGTTTCTCGCCGTCATCCTCGAGCGAAGCGAAGGAACCCCGAATTGAGAGCCCCGGGACCACGCACCTGCCTACTCCCTACTCCCTACTCCCTACTCCCTACTCCCTACTCCCTGCCTCAACACCCCCACCGCCCTTTCACACTCCTCCCGAGAAACATCGAAGTGCGTCACCAGCCTCACCTGGTCCGGCCCAATCGCGCTGCACAACACCCCGGCCTTCTTCACCCGAGCCACATACTCCGCTGCTCCTCCACCAGCCAGCCGGAAGAACACAATATTCGTCTGCACGCTCCCCAAATCACACTCCACCCCATCGACCTCAGCCACCGCCTCCGCCATCATCCGCGCATGAGCGTGGTCCTCCCCCAACCGCCCCGGCATCGCCTCCAGCGCAATCAACCCCGCCGCCGCCAGCACACCCGCCTGCCGCATCCCACCCCCCAGCGCCTTCCGATAAACCCGAGCCCGATCAATCGCCTCCCGATTCCCCACCAGCATCGACCCCACCGGCGCCCCCAGCCCCTTCGACAAACAAAACATCACCGTATCGAACCCCGAAGTCAGCGCCGTCACATCCACCCCCAGAGCCGCCGCCGCATTGAACACCCGAGCGCCATCCAGGTGCGTCTTCAACCCCGCCTCCCGCGCACCCGCCCAGATCTCCTCCAGCACGGCCACCGGCGTAACCGTCCCACCCGCCATGTTGTGCGTATTCTCCACCGTCACCATCGCGGTCGCCGCCCGATAGTAAATCTTCGGCGCAATCGCCTTCGCAATATCCGCCCACCGCATCACCCCACGCTCCCCAACGACCGTCCGCGGAACACATCCGGAAAACGCCGCCACCATCGCCATCTCCCAATCCAGTACATGCGACCGCGCCTCGCAGATCACCTCCTGCCCATGCTGCGTATGCAGACGAAGTGCAATCTGGTTCCCCATCGTCCCGGTAGGCACAAAGATCGCCGCCTCCCGCCCAAACACCTCAGCCGCCCGAGCCTCCAGCTTGTTGACGGTAGGGTCCTCGCCATAAACATCATCCCCAACCTCAGCCGCCGCCATAGCCGCCCGCATCGCTGCCGTCGGCTTAGTCACCGTGTCACTCCGCAAATCAATCACACTCATTGAGCACCCTCACATCCATCCACATCCTGTTGACCATATCCACAACCCATATCCACCACCGAAACCCTCGCTCCCTTTGCGTGCTTTCAACCTTCGCTTTTCTTTGCGTGAAACGCCTTGGCCCTCCGTCAAACCGCCACTCCCTCCAGCAACCGCCCAAAAACCTCATTCGACACCATCCGCCCCCGCAGCGTCAGCTTCCACCTCCCACCCTCCTCCACCATCAACCCACCCGACGCCAACTCCCCCACCGCCCCCTCAACGGTCTCCACCCGCGAACCAAACCTCTCCCGCAACCCCGCCACATCCACGCCCTCGCAAAGCCTCAAACCCAAAAACAAGCTCTCCTCAAAAGCCTCATCCACCCCCACCCGCACCACACCACCACCCCACGTCGCCGCCCCATACCCACCCAACTCCTCAACATTCGCAACCCGCACGCCTTCTGAACCCTGGGCCCTGGACCCTGGACCCTGCCTCATCAGCATCGAGTGCGCATCCAGCCCGAACCCCACATACGCCCCCCGCTCCCAATACTTCCGGTTATGCCTCGACTCATGCTCCCGCCCCCGCGCAAAGTTCGAAATCTCATACTGCCCAAACCCCTCCGCCTCCAGCGCCTCGCAAGCCTGCTCATACAGCGCAGCCGACACCTCATCGCTAGGCACCCCATGCGCATGAAACCTCACCCCACCCGCCAGCACCTCCAGCCCCAGCCGCGAGTCCTCATCCACCTCCAGCATGTAAACACTCAAGTGCGTCAGTTCCGACGCCACCGCCGCCCCCAGCGAATACTCCCAGCTCGCCGCCGTCTGATAAGGCAGCCCCGCAATCAAATCCGCCGCCACTTCCTTCACCCCCGCCCGCCGCAGCCGCGCAATCTCCGCCAAACAGCTCTCGCCCGTATGCGACCGCCCCACCGCCTGGCTCTCGCGGTCCACAAAGCTCTGCACCCCCAGGCTCACGCGATTCACCCCCAGCCGCATCGCCATCTCCAGCGACGGATCCGAAATCTGTCCCGGCGCGGCCTCCATCGTCACCTCAGCATCGCCGTCCACATCAAAATTTCGCCGCAGTGCCGCAAACACCCGCTCCATCTGCCCCGGCTCCAGCAGACTAGGCGTCCCTCCCCCCAGGTAAACCGTATCCACCCGCCGCGTTAGCTCCGCCCCCAGCCTCTCCGACGTCGCCGCCGCCGCGTCCATCTCCGCGCAAAGCGTCTTCACGTACGCCGCCATCTTCTCCGCCGTCCCCACCCCCGACGCAAAATTGCAGAAGCTGCACTTAGCCTTGCAGAACGGCACAGAAATATAAACACCCAGCGGCGTCAGCGCAGACATACCTCATTCTTTCACGCACCCCACGGCCATCTAAAATAGAACCACATGGCAGACCAGGCCGCGAAGCCCAACACAGACAACCAGCCCCAGCCCGCCTCCACCGCCAGGCAGGACGCCGACACCGTCGGCAAGGTTTACGACGCGCGCCTCATGCGCCGCCTGATCGGCTACCTCCGCCCCTACACCCTCCAGGTCGCCTTCTCCGCCCTCTCCATCCTCCTCAAGTCAGCCTCCGACGTCGCCGGCCCCTACTTCGTCAAGGTCGCCGTCGACACCTACTTCACCAGCACCGTCCGCCCCTCCTGGCTCAGCGCGCACCTCTCCCCCGACCCCTCCACCGGCATCACCCAGCTCGGCCTCCTCTACCTCGCCGCCCTCTCGCTCACCTTCGTCCTCGAGTTCGTCCAGACCTACCTCATGCAGTGGACCGGCCAGAAGATCATGTTCGACCTCCGCTCCCAGATCTTCCGCCACATCCAGTCCATGCACGTCGCCTTCTTCGACCGCAACCCCGTCGGCCGCCTCGTCACCCGCCTCACCTCCGACGTCGACGCCCTCAACGAAATGTTCACCTCCGGCGTCCTCGCCATCTTCGAAGACGTCCTCGCGCTCACCTTCATCATCGTCATCATGCTCCGCATGAGCTGGCCCCTGGCCATCCTCGCCCTCTCCGTTATCCCCGGCATCTTGTATGCGACCAAGCGCTTCCGCGACCACGTCCGCGACAGCTACCGCCGCCAGCGCGGCGCCACCGCCAAAATCAACGCCTTCACCGCTGAGTACGTTTCCGGCATGAGCGTCGTCCAGCTCTTCAACCGCGAAAAGCGCGCCTTCGACGACTTCTCCGCCGCCAACCACGAGAACAAGCTCGCCTGGACCGACGCCATCTTCGCCTACGCCCTCTACTACCCCGTAGTCGAACTCCTCAGCTCCATCGCCATCGCACTCGTCATCTGGCAAGGCGGCACCTCGATTCTTCACGCCACCTCTCAGCATTGGTCCACAGCCCACCGCTACCTCGACGCCGCCGGCACTACCCACCTCAGCTTCCTCGGCAACACCGTCACCATCGGCATCCTCATCGCCTTCATCCAATACGCCCAGCGCTTCTTTCGCCCCATCCAGGACCTCTCCGACAAATTCAACATCCTCCAATCCGCCATGGCCGCCGCCGAGCGCATCTTCAAGCTCCTCGACACCCCCGCCGAAATCGTCTCCCCCACCACCCCCATCGCCACCCAAAAAACCGGCAGCATCGAATTCCGCAACGTCTGGTTCACCTACCAACGCCTCACCCCCGAGCAGCTCGACTCTTTACAAACTCTGGGTGCCCCATCTTCGCCGACGGCCTCATCGTCGGCTAAGGTGGGATCGCAAGAAGCCGGCCCAGCCACCAACGCGCTTCTAGGTACCCCGAGGCTTCAGCCTCGGGTCTCATCGCCCAGCACAGAAGCGGGGCTTCAGCCCCTGGGGTATGCCTTTACAGCCGCCAACACCACCGCCGACCCCCGCGAAGACCCCTCCATCGAATGGATCCTCCGCAACGTCTCCTTCACCATCCACCCCGATGAAACCGCCGCGATCGTAGGCCACACCGGAGCCGGCAAAACCACCATCACCGCCCTCATGATGCGCTTCTACGACGTCCAGGCCGGACAGGTCCTGGTCGACGGCGTAGACGTCCGCGACCAGGACCTCCTAGCCCTCCGCAAGCGCTTCGGCGTCGTCCTGCAAGACCCCTTCCTCTTCTCCGGCACCATCGCGCAAAACATCCGTCTCGGCTCCGACTGGATCACCGACCAGGAAGTCGAGCACGCCGCCACCGAAGTCAACGTAGCCGACTTCATCCAGACCCTCCCCAACACCTACGCTGAGCCCGTAGTCGAACGCGGCAGCACCCTCTCCACCGGCCAAAAACAACTCATCTCATTCGCAAGAGCCCTCGCCCACCGCCCAGGCATCCTCATCCTCGACGAGGCCACCAGCTCCGTCGACACCGACACCGAACTCCGCGTCCGCCTCGCTCTCGAACGCATGATCACCGGAAGAACCAGCGTCCTCATCGCCCACCGTCTCAGCACCATCCAGCGCGCCGACACCATACTCGTCATGCACAAAGGCCAGCTCCGCGAACAAGGCACCCACCAGCAACTCCTCGCCGAGCGCGGCCTCTACTACAAGCTCTACCAGCTCCAATACAAAGACCAGGAACTCGAAGTCACCGCCTGAACGCGTTCACACTTCCAACATTGCCCCACCCCCGCAACTGTCATCTCGACCGAAGCGCAGTGTAGTGGAGAGATCCCCGCATTGGCACTTGCACTTGCACTTGCTGTTGCTGTTGCTGTTCTTAGACAATTTCTCCAAAGAGAAATTGTCACTCTGAGCTAAAGCGAAGAACCTGCTTTTCTCCCGTTCTTCGCAAATAGCGGCACCAAAGCCCCGGGTGCCCCATTCCTGCCGCGCACTATTGGCCACATGGGTGGTAAGGCACGATGCCAGCGTTGAGATTCCGAGATGCATCATTACTCCAGGGAGCCGCGCTTCAAGCCTTTGACGCCGCCAGCGCCACCATCTTCGCCAACCTCTTCTCCCGGGCCTCCGGCGACTGGTAATAAAACACCGCCATCAACTCATTCCTTCTCTGCGTAGCCGTCATCTTCTCCCATCCCGCCCGCGCCTTCGCATTCCTCTTCAACGCCCCCGCAATCAGCGGTGGCAGCTCCACCTCCGCCTCCATCGTCGCCAGCAGCCGCTCAGCGATCTGCTCAACCCGCTTCATCTGCGCCGCCTCGCTCTTCACCCCGTAGATCCACTTCCCAAGCTCCCGCCGCGTGTACTCCGTCAGCGCGTCATACCACTCCCGCAGCCCCTCCGCCTCATCCAACAGCACCGCCAGCTCATCCGGCAACTCGGCCGGTCGAGCCTCCATATCCGGCTCCAGCCTGTACTCGGCAATATCCCCCAGCGCCACCCCACCACCCTTCTGCGCTGCCTTGTTCACCAGCAGAAAATAGAACCCCGGCCGCGCCGCATCCGGAAACAGCGACGTCCGAAACCCAAACCCATTGACCGTCCCGCGCACCCGCAGCCGCACCATCTTCGGCCACACCGCCGCCGGATCGAACGGCACCCGCGCAATCGTCCACCCCAGCGCCCGGTCCCCCTTCTCCAGCACCGCCTCAAACTCACGCACCAACTTGCCCGCCATCGTCTCTCCCGCCCTTATCTTAGCCACAACCCCTTATCAAGACCTGGCAACCCCGTGGCGGAACTTGGCGTTTAAACTTCGCGCACTTTGCGTCAAATCATTTGCTCTTGTTCTTGCCGTTGCTTGAAGGTACCCCAGAGCTTCAGCCTTGGGTCTCAAACCCCGCCACAGATCGGGCTTCAGCCCCTGGGGTATGCCCTCCTCAACCAGCCACAAACCTGTCAAGCCCCCCAGCCTCTGCAATACTCCCAAAACCCGCGCCCCCACGAGCGATTTCCATTTCAAAAACTTGGCGTACTATTTCCCCCAACCCGCTATCCTGTTCATAGGGCCCTTCACACTCCCCTGACACCAGACCAGCCACGAAGTCTGGCCAGACCTGGGCCTTTCTTTTCAGAGACTTTGAGACCGAGGTCTGGAGGGGGCACCCCCCCCCTCGAGCGACCTCCGCTAAACTCTAACCATCGCCACCCAGCCCAACCCGCGCCTCTTCCTCTCCGCCGGCGAAGCCTCCGGCGACCACTACGGCGCCCGCCTCATACACGAACTCAAAACCCGCCTCCCGCAAGCCACTTACATCGGCCTCGGCGGAGACGAGATGGCCGCCGAAGGCCAGCAACAAACCGTCCGTGCCCAGGACGTCGCCGTCATGGGCATCACCGAAATCGTCCGCCACATCCCTATCATCATCGCCAGCTACCGCCGCCTCGTCGCCACCATCAAGCGCGAAAAGCCCGACGTCGCCATCCTCATCGACTTTCCCGACGTCAACTTCCGCCTCGCCAAACATCTCCACGCGGCCGGCATCCCGGTCATCTGGTTCGTCAGCCCGCAGCTCTGGGCATGGAAGCGCGACCGCCTCCGCTGGGTCCAGCAACGCGTCTCCAGAATGATGGTTATCTTCCCCTTCGAGGAGACCTTCTACCGCAACCGAGGCGTCGTAGCCGAGTTCGTCGGCCACCCTCTAGCCGAAGTTCCGCTACCGACCATCAGCCGCGAAGACTACGCCGCAAAGCACCACCTCGACCCCGCCAAGACCTGGATCGCCCTCCTCCCCGGCTCGCGCTGGAAGGAGATCCGCGCCAATCTGCCCACGCTCCACGAGCTCGCCGTCTCCGACCTCATCGCCACACAATCCGCCGCCATCACCTTCGACGGCGACCACCTCGAACTCCCCACAACCCTCTACACCCACTACGAGTTCCTCCTCCCCGTAGCCAGCACCATCAACACCACCGACCTCCAGAAGTACATCGCCGACCTCGACCGCGAATCCCTCCGCTACTTCACCGAGAGCGGACAACCGACCACCAACAACCCGCGCCTCACCCTCGTCCCCGATGCCCGCGAAGCTCTCCACCACGCCCGCGCCTCGGTCGTCGCCTCCGGCACCGCGACCATCCAGGCCGCGGTCATCGGCAACCCCTTCATCGTCGTCTACCGCGTCTCGCCGCTTACCTTCGCCCTCGCCCGCAAGCTCGTCCAATACCCACACGAGTTCCCCGAGGACTTCCAGGCCCTCCGCGCCGACTCGCCAGCCCCGCCGATCGCCATGGTCAACCTCATAGCCCAGCGCCGCCTGATCCCCGAGCTGCTGCAGGACACCTTCACCGCCGCCAACGTAGCCCAGACCCTCGCCCCGCTCCTCGCCGACACCCCCGAGCGCGTCACCCAGATCGCCGGCCTCGCCGAAGTCCGCCACTCCCTGATCAGCCCCACCGGCACCTCCATCTCCCGCCTGGCCAACGCCGTCCTCGCCGCTCTCGGCCGCTGACAGAACTCAGACAACTACCCGACATCCCCCCATAGGTCCGAACTCGTACAATCAACGTCTAACAGGTTGAAGGGTGTACTCTGCCCACAGCTTTTGACACGTCAAACCGGGCGACTTCAGCCCCAGGGATTTCATCGCATGGTCAAGCGTCTCAGCCTCCTGTGCCTCGTATTGCTCGCCCTCTCCGCGAGCCTCCCCCTTAGCGCAGCCGTTCCCCTCCGCCCGCAGATCGACGTCACGAACTACATCATCCATGCGGAGATCGATCCCGCGGCAAGCCGGCTCACAGCGACCGTCACCGTCAACTTCCAGACCCTCGACGACCTCAACGTCCTCGTCTTCGGCCTCAACAACGGACTGCAGGTCACCAGGGTCATCGACGGCACCGGCAAAGTCCTCACCACCGAGCGCGTCGCAGCCGACTCAACACTCCGCGTCCTGCCCGCCTCGCCCATCGCCCGGAACACCGCCACCGCCTACACCTTCGAGTACTCCGGCCCGCTCACCCTCGACTCCAGCCCAGTCGACGGCATCAAGCTCGCCGCCATCGCAGACCCCGTCAGCATCCTGCTCTACGCCGGCCGCTGGTTCCCCATCGCTCTCCCCGGCCTCTTCACCGACCGCTTCACCGCCGAAACCCACATCACCGTCCCCGCCGGCGAGCGCGTCGTCGGCAGCGGCTTCACCGGCCAGAAGACAACCGGAAATAAGACCGAGTACACCTTCAACTGGTCCAAGCCCGGTTTTCCCGGCACCATCGTGGCCGGCAAGTTCGTCGAACCTTATAGCCCGCCTGGGATTCCCAACGTCCGCGTCTTCACCACCGAAGCGCACAAGACCCAGGCCAAGGACTTCGCCTCCACCGTCGTCAAGGAGTTCGAGTTCTTCTCCAGCACATTCGGCCCCGCTGAGTCCGGCAAGCTGGACGTCGTTGAGCTCCCCGGCGATGCTGTCTCCGCCGCCTGGGGCCCGGAAGTCGTCGCCATCCGCCCCGACCGTGGCAACGCCCGCCTCTTCGCCAACACCATCGCCCACCAGTGGTGGGGATCGCAGATCTCCCCCGCCACCCTCAACGACGCCTGGATCACCAACGGCATGAGCCGTTACGCCGAACTGCTCAACCTTGAAGACTCCGCCGGCAAAACCGCGCTGCAAGCCGCTGTCACTGACATCTCCGCCGGCGCCCTCGCCTACGACACCGATCCGCTCTCCACCCTCGGCCGCCAGGATCCCTTCAGCCCGCAATTTCAATCCATGACGCTCGAAAAGGGCGCCATGGTCTTCCACATGCTCCGCTGGGAGATGGGAGACGACGTCTTCCTGAAATTCGTCCGCGCGCTCCTGACGCAATTTGCCGACAAACCCGTCCGCCTGGCCGATCTCCAGAAAGTAGCCGAGGCCGAATCCCATCTCGAGCTCACCGCCTTCTTCTCGCAATGGGTCAACGGCACCGGTGCACCTGCCTTCGCCAACAAGTACACCGTTCTGCGCCTCGGCAACAACAAAGGCTTCCGGACCATCGGTTCCGTCACGCAGGACCTCGACCTCTTCTCCATGCCCGTCGAGCTCCGTATCGAAACCGAAGGTAAGACCGAAATCCGGCGTGTAGACCTCTCCGGCAACGAGAGTCAGTTCATCATCGAAACCTTTGGCCGCCCGCGCAAGATTACGATCGACCCGGACAACTGGCTTCTGAAATCCACGCCCGACCTCGCCGTCCGCGTCGCCGTCCTGCGCGGCCAGCAGGCTGTCGCCCAGGGCGACCTAATCGGCGCCATCGGCGAGTATCAGAAGGCGCTCGACGCCAATAAGGCCAGCGCCCTCGCGAACTATCGTCTCGGCGAAATCTTCATGATGCAGAAGAACTACCAGTCCGCGGCCAACACCTTCCGCGACGCTCTCCGCGGCGACGGCGATCCTAAGTGGGTCGAGGTCTGGAGCCACATTGAGCTCGGCCGCATCTTCGACATCACCGGCCAGCGCGAGCGCGCCGTCAACGAGTACCGCCTCGCGGTCCAGACCAACGACAACACGCAGGGCGCCGTGAATGAAGCGCGAGCTCTGATGCAGAAGCCTTACAAGCAGGAAAAGGCCGATTAGCGTGGAGGGTTAGGTCGTTGCGCCAAAGCCTTCGGGCCGCTGTGGCGGACTACCGCCGCTGTTCCGGCAGGTTCTTTACGAGCATGGGCTCAACATCTTCCACCACGGGAACGCTGACACCGAGCCGATTCCAAACCTCGATGACCGCAGCCTCAACTTCGTCGTTTAGAAACTTGCTCCGCATCAGCGCCGCATCACCAGCCAGCGGAAATGTTCCCCGCACCCCAACACATCGGTCAGCGCGGTACGTGCACGAAGCCAGGTCAGTGATGCTCAACGCATTGGTCGGCGTCACCAGGATCGTCCGCGGCGGCGCCATCCGGTCGAGCAGAGAAAAAATCTCCAGCTTCGACTCCAGTTCATCTGGCACAAAGTCTACTGCGAGGTCCGCATCCTCGACGGCACCCTCCACGGTGGTCGCATAGCGCAGCGACCCGGTCATCGCCCCCGCAACCACGCTGTACTCATCCTGCGCGCGCCGCAGCTTTTCTGGCATCACGTCTTCGAGCGCGACACGATAACCGGCCCGCGCGCAAGCCAGCGCAAAAGCGCGACCAGCCGTTCCCGCGCCGATCACCGCAATCGCTTCTACCGGGATCATTACTTGGCCGAGACAGCGTTGACGACGGTCTCGTAGCTCGGATCAGCCGACTTGATATGCTCGGCGACGCGCGCCTTCTCTTCGTCCGTCAGCATCGGCAGCGTGGAAAGAATGCGGCGCAACGTGACAGAAATATCGTCGACGTAGTTCATGGTGCGAATAGCTTCCCCGGAAAGTGGCACGTTGTTCTCCTAAGATCTCTTACTTATTCTAGACGTCTCGCCAGCGGATAACACGTTTCGCACGCGAGCCTCAATACTTCGTTCCCTCATCCACCCGCAGGTGCGCCTCATCGCTCGGCATTCCCGCACTCATGCCCTCAATCGGCTTCTGATACCCGTCGCGATCGGTCATTTCCATCAGTGCCGCCAGCTTTACCGCAAAATCCGGATGCAGCGCGTCAGGCTCATACCGCCAGGTCCAATTGCCCTGACAGTCTCCGGGAGTGTTCATCCGTGCGTCGCTGTCCAGGTGCAGAATGTCCTGCAGCGGAAAGATGCACAGGTTCGCCACCGACCGTGCCGCCGCCTTGATCATCGCCCACACAATCTCGCCGTCATGCTCAATCGGCTGCAGATAGGTCTGCACGTTTGCCTTCTCGACCGCCGTCGCATCCTGCTTCCACCAGCCGAGCGTCGTGTTGTTGTCATGCGTCCCGGTATAGGTCACCGTGTTCGGCACATACCGGTGGGGCAGATACATATGCCCGCCTCGATCCGCGAAACCAAACTGCAGAATCCGCATGCCCGGCATGCCGAAGGACTCCCGCAGTTCATCCACTTCAATGGTGATCAGCCCCAGGTCTTCAGCAATGAATGGCAACTCTCCGAAAACGTCCTTCAACCGCACAAAAAGCGCCTGCCCGGGGGCCTTCACCCACTGCCCATTCAACGCCGTCTCTTCCTCCGCCGCAATCGACCAATAAGCTTCAAACCCGCGGAAGTGGTCCAGCCGAATCGCGTCATACAGCGCCAGCGATCGCCGAATTCGCGCCACCCACCACTCGAAGCCATGCTCCTGCAGCAGTGCCCACTTGTACAGCGGATTGCCCCACCGCTGCCCGGTCGCAGAAAAATAATCCGGCGGCACACCCGACACCCGCAGCGGCCGCCGCTTCTCGTCCAACTCAAAAATTTCCGGATGCGTCCACACGTCCGCGCTGTCGTAGCTCACGAAGATGGCCACATCGCCCATCAGCTTCACCTGCCGCTCAGCGCAATAGGCCCGCAGGCAGCCCCACTGATCGCTGAAGAAGAACTGGACCACTTGCTCGATCGCAAGTTCGCGGCCCTTCTCGTTCATCAGCCGAGCCAGCGCGTCAGAGTTGCGCAACGCAAGCTCCTCCGGCCACTCGTGCCAGCTTGCGTAATTGTTCTCGCGCCGCAGCACGTTGAACATGGCGTAGTCGGTCAACCATGATGTGTTGTCCTGGCAGAACCGCTGGAAGCGTTGCCGCACCTCGTCGCTGGCGCGATCCAGAAAGTTCGAGGCTGCTTCTTCAATGAGCGGCTGCTTGCGCTCGAATGCCGCACCAAAATCCGCCGGACCATCGGGTCCCGGCAGGCCATTTAGCCGTTCCCACGCAATCCACCCATCGCGGGCCAGGAACTCCAGGCTGATCAGCAGCGGATTGCCCGCAAACGCCGAGAGCGCCGAATACGGCGAGCTGCCGTAACCCGTAGGGTTCAACGGCAGCACCTGCCACATCTTCTGTTTGGCTGCGACCAGGAAGTCGACAAACGCGTAGGCTGCGGGGCCGAAGTCACCCACGCCGCCATGCGATGGCAACGACGTCACATGCAGCAGCACACCGGATATCCGTTCCTGTGTCATCCGATCCTCACTGCCACATACGATGCAGCCAACCGGCCGCTCGTCTCGCTACTTGCCTGCCGGAGTCGCCGGTGCTCCCGGAATCGCCGGAGCTGTGGGCTGCTTCGCCAGCGCAATCGCGCCCGACTTCTCGTACTTGTTCATCAGCGTCTCCGCATAGACTGCAAAGAGCTCCTGCCGCTCGCTGCCCAGCAGGCGCTCGCGCGTCGCCGTAAAGTTTTGCGCGATCTCGTCGGCCGTCGGCTCCTGCTTGTCGATAACCTGCAGCAAAATACCGCTCTGACCTGTGTTAAGCGGCGCAGAGATCGAACCCTTGGGCATCGTGAAGGCCACAGAAGCCGGCCCTGCCATCGAGCCTACTTCCGGTACCTGGCCATCGCGCGTCACAAACTCGCTGCTCTTCAGCGGAATCTTCGCCTCGTCAGCTGCCTTCTTCAGATCGTTCAACACCTTCGCACGATCCGCGAGCTTGGTCAGCTGATTGTTCAGGATCGTCGGCGCATTCTGGTCGCGGAAGTCGTTCAACACGGTTGGCTTGAACGAAGCGAAGTCCGGCGCATGCGCCGCCTTGACGTCGTCAACCACAAACACAGCATAGCCTTCACCCGTTGATGCCGTTGCCGGCGGAGCACCCTTGGCGGTGGAGAACGCCTGAGCCAGCACGCCGGAACCGTCTGCCAGGCTACCGATCACGCCATCCTTCGCCACGTAGTCGGTCGTCACCAGCTTCAGGCCGTGCGCATCTGCGGTCTTCTGCATGCCCGACTTCGCTTCTGCAGCCAGTTGCTGTGCAAAATTCTGCTGTGTCGAAGCCGACTTCTGCTGCTCGAGCGCCGGCATAATCGTGTCCTTCACTTCAGCAATGCTCTTGGTGTGTGCGGAATCCTTCTTGATCGTCTGGATGATGTGATAGCCAAACTGAGACTTCACCAGGTCAGAAGTCTGACCCGGATTCAACGCCATCGCCGCTTTCGCATAGGCCTGATCCAGACCGCTGGTCGGAATCATCGGCAACTCGCCGCCCTTGTCCTTGCTGCCCGGGTCCTCCGAGTACTTCTTCGCGAGGTCGGCAAAGTTGCCGCCGGCCTTCACCTGGTTCAGCACGTCCTGGGCCTTGGCCTTGGCCGCCGAATCGGTAGCCGCATTCGAGCCCGCAGGAACCGGGATCAGGATGTGACGCGTCTGTACCTGCTCCTCAACGGTGTATTCCTTCTGATGAGCGTTGTAGTAAGCCTGAACGTCCGCATCCGTCACCTTCGGCTTGCCGCCGGGCAGGTTCGACGGATCGAACGCGAAGAACTCAATTTTGCGTGTCTCCGGAACAGCCGTCGCATAGCGCGCGCCATTCTGCTTGAAGAACGCTTCGAGTTCCGCATCGCTCGGGTTGATCGTCTTCTTTACATCCACCGCGGAAATCACGGCGTAGTTGAACTGAACCTTGGTGCCCGCCTCGCGAAAGGCATCGCGCACGGCGGTGTCGGAAACCGTCAGGCCGCCGGTGATCAGCGCCATCAGGCGCTGCATCTCCAGATCAGCTTTCAAGTCGCGCTCAAAATCTGCAACCGACATCTGGAACGCCGACTGCACAAAATCGATGTACTTGTCGTCGCCGATGAACGTGCCGTTCGGGAAGATGTACTGACCCAATGGGCCCGTCTTGAGCTCGCGCGCCAGGTCGGCATCGCTCACGCTCAGCCCGAGCTTGTCAGCCTCGCGCTCCAGGATCTTGCGCTCAATTAGGCCTTGTCCCGCTCGCTCCATCATGTAGGGCAGCAGGAACGCAGGCAGCTTTTGCTGCTGCAGCTGCTGTTGCGCCGCGCGATTCACCTCTTCGACGGTGATGGTCTTGCTGTCGCCCGCCAGGCGGCCAAAGTAGCCGGGGGCGTGCACCGTGGCGTAAACCGCCGAGTTGCCGGTCGTGTCGTTGTCAAAAATACCCGGAACGAGTGTGATGACCATCGTAAGGATAGCGGCGCCGATGACAACGGCAAAGATGGCTTTGGTGACACGGTTGTCTTGCTGCAGAATGCGGATCATGCTTGGCTAAAGACCTTCACTTCGTGCGAGCGCATAGTGCGCACCGCATGCCCGGGGTTTTGCGCGCAGGCTGTTCAGGTCCGCGTCGCGGACGCACCACTCCTGCTGCAGGGGCTCCTGAAAAGTATAAATCAGCAGCAGGTCGAAAATCGCCGCCTCCCCCATCGATCTGCGCTTTCTGCCTGAGCAAAAGCTAAAGGCCGCCAGCATCGATGGCTGCCTTACACGCTAGGCGATCAGCCCGTTAGTACGGTCCATAAGGACCGTAGTACGGCGCAGGGTAGCGCCGCCGTACCACCGGTTGCGGCGCCGTACTCGGCCCCGCGGCATACGCCAGCCGAGACATCTCCTGCTCCGACACCGTCGTAACCGGGGTGGGCTGCGCCGTATGGAACGTCAGGATCGCCTCCGGCGGCACGATCACCCGGCCGTCGGGCGACGCAGCGGAAGAAGCCACACCGGCCGCTCCGCCCACGCCCGCACCGATCGCCGCGCCCGATCCGCCGCCGGCCACCGCACCAATCACCGCACCCAGCGCCCCCAGCCCAATCGCCGAGTTCACCGTATGTTTCGTCTTGTCCGCACCCTGCTGGGACCACACGTCCGACGCCAGTGCATAGCTCTGGCCACCCAGGATCAGCCGCGTGAGCTGAAGCGATAGTTCAGCACGGCCCTTCAGCGCACCCGAATCCTTGGCCTCCACTACCGTTCCCTGCACGGAAGCACCGCGCGGAATGGCCACGGCACCATCGGCAACCACATCGTTGAGCACCGTGCCATCGAACACCGTCCCCGGCTGCGCACGGTGCGTACTGATGCCCTGGTTCACGCGGATACGGATAAGCGCTCCAGCCGGAACCAGAACCTGGCGTCCAGCAACCTGTCCGCCCTCGACCGGATAACCGCCCTGCTGAGAGGGATACCCACCCTGCTGCGCTCCATACATAGGCCGCCTTGGAGGATACTGCCCGTTCGGTGGCGGAGCCTGCTGAGGATAGGGAGCGCCAGAAGGCGGGTACTGCCCCGTCTCCGCCTGCGGATAGGCAGCCCTTCCTCCCTGCGGATACTGTCCGCCAGCCGGGGGAGCGGGAGGCGACGAGTAGCCCGGCTCAGGTGCTCCCGTGGGCTGCGGCGGCCCGGCCTGCGCCTGGTCCGCCGGCGCATACGTTCCATCCGACTGCAGCACCAGCCCATTGTTTCCTTCCTGGGGGCTTTCGCCTGACGGAGGCGCTCCGTTTCCGGTCACGGTCACCGGCCCAATGGTCATCTCGTCGACAACTTTCTTCACGCCCAGCGCCCGTGCCGCAAGGTTCTCCGCCTTCGTGCGGGCCGCTTCATCGGTGGTCGACCCATTCAAGGTCACCACCCCATAAACTGTCGTCGTCTGAATATTCTGTGTCGCAAGCTCAGGCGCGCTGGCCAGTGCGCGGAGCACATTCGCTTCCACTTGCGCATCCGGGAGACCGGGTTTCTCCTGCGCCATCGCGCCAAGCGTCATCCCACCGGCCAGAACCACTACACCGAAACCCGTCCTCATCGGAACCATCATCGCCAACCTCCAACTGCACAACGTGATGGCGTGCCCGCAGGCCGCCACTCAATGAGACGCAAGTTTCCAGCAAAAGTTCCGGTGGCCTCATCGCATTTGATCTCAGTGGCAAACGGTTGCCTAGTTTGACCCTGAGTCATAACAGTCGTAGAATCGATTTGCGGGGTGGAGCAGCCCGGTAGCTCGTTGGGCTCATAACCCAAAGGTCGTAGGTTCAAATCCTACCCCCGCAACCAATCAAATCAACAACTTCTGGGAGTCGACAAAATCGAATCGGCTCCCAATATCTCCCAATAAGAAAAATCGCAAATCAGGCGCTCGCTTTCAACGGCTTGAGCACCATTTCCACAACCTTCCCATTCGCTTCCCGCTTCGATGACGACATCGCTTGTCCATAGACGTTCATCGTCGTCTGGATTGAAGCGTGTCGCATCAATTCCTGCTGCACCTTCATCGGTGCCCCGGTCTCGTCCAGCCACGAACGATACGTGTGACGGAACGTGTGCCAGCCGATGCCCCCATACTTGCCGGAGTTCTTTACGCGCGTGTCATGCAAAAGCATGCGAACGCCGTTTCCGGTTTTCTGATCCTGGTTACACCAAACGCCAGGTGCCGCCCCGCACGTCGGACATTCCACCACACAGCAACCCGAAGGGCGAAGATGCCGCTTCTGGATCTCGGTGGGATAGTAGGGCCGGTTCGTTCGGGGATTGGCAAAGACCCAGCCTTCTTCCGTGGGCACTGCT
>CAIQPK010000084.1 GCA_903873705.1 uncultured Acidobacteriota bacterium | reverse complement strand
GGCGTCACCGCGCGCGACTCCGGCGCCGTCATCCTGGCCAAGCGCAACGGCATCGTCGACTCCGTCGATTCCGAGCGCATCTTCGTCCGTGTAGAAGGCGAGCACCACCCCACGCTGCTCTCGCGTGAGGTTGGCTCGGACATCTACCAGCTCACCAAGTTCAAGCGCTCCAACCAGAACACCTGCATCAACCAGAAGCCGATCGTCCGCAAGGGCGACCGCGTTATCAAGGGTCAGGTGATCGCGGACGGTCCTTGCACGGAGCAGGGCGAGCTCGGCCTCGGCCGTAACGTGCTGGTGGCCTTCATGCCCTGGCGCGGTTACAACTTCGAGGACGCGATCCTTATCTCTGAAAAGCTCGTGAAGGAGGACTACTACACGTCCATCCACATCGAAGAATTCGAGATCGAAGCTCGCGATACCAAGCTCGGACCGGAAGAAATCACGCGCGATATCCCCAACGTCTCCGAGCACGCTCTGCGTGACCTGGACGAGTCGGGCATCATCCGCATCGGAGCCAAGATCGGCCACAACGACATCCTCGTCGGCAAGGTAACGCCCAAGGGCGAAACCCAGCTCACGCCGGAAGAGAAGTTGCTGCGCGCCATCTTCGGTGAAAAGGCCGGCGACGTTCGCGACGCCAGCTGGACGTGCCCTCCGGGCATCGAAGGCACCGTCGTCGACGTTCGCATCTTCAGCCGCAAGGGCCAGGAAAAGGACCAGCGCGCGCTGCAGATCGAGCAGGAAATGATCGAGAAGCTCGAGCGTAACCTCGCCGACGAAATCCGCATTCTTACCGACGAGCGTCTCAAGCGTCTCGAAGGCATCTTGGGCGAGAAAGAGGTCTTGGCGGATTTGCATGATGAGCGCACCAACAAGAAGCTCCTCACCAAGGGCGACATCCTCAACCGCGACATCATCGAGCTGATCTCGACGCGTAACCTCAAGCGTATTCGCTATACCGACAAGGACCCGCGCGTCAACGAGCAGATCGATGAGATCGAAGAGATGACCTCGCGTCAGATCGATGTTCTCCGCAAGATCACCAACGAGAAGATCTCCAAGATGCAGAAGGGCGATGAACTTTCGCCCGGCGTCATCAAGATGGTCAAGGTCTACATCGCCATGAAGCGCAAGCTTTCGGTCGGTGACAAAATGGCCGGTCGTCACGGTAACAAGGGTGTCATCGCCCGCATTCTGCCGGAAGAGGATATGCCTTACCTCCCCGACGGAACGCCGGTAGAAATCGTCCTCAACCCGCTCGGCGTGCCTTCCCGTATGAACGTCGGCCAGATTCTCGAAACGCACCTCGGCTGGGCTGCACATGAGCTCGGCGCCAAGGTGGCCGCTCTCGCTGCGCAGCAGGAGAAGGCCGCTGAAGTTCGCGAGATCTTCAAGGAAGCGTTCAAGAACACCGCCGCTCTCACCCAGCTCATGAGCCTCGACGACGAGCAGACCATGCGCGTCGCCGCCGGCATGCGCAAGGGCATCTGGTTCGGCACGGCAGTGTTTGACGGCGCACAGGAAGGCGAAATCAAGGCGCTGCTCGCTGCCGCCGGCCTCCCCAGCTCCGGCAAGACCCCGATGTTCGACGGCATGACAGGCGAAGAGTTCGAGCAGCCTGTTACGGTCGGCTACATCTACATGCTGAAGCTCTCCCACTTGGTCGACGACAAGATCCACGCTCGTTCCATCGGACCGTACTCCCTCATCACGCAGCAGCCGCTGGGTGGCAAGGCACAGTTCGGCGGACAGCGCTTCGGAGAAATGGAAGTCTGGGCGCTCGAAGCTTATGGCGCCGCGTACATCCTGCAGGAGCTGCTCACCGCCAAGTCGGATGACGTCTTCGGCCGTACCAAGATCTACGAAGCCATCGTCAAGGGCGAGGCCGCGATCGAACCCGGTGTACCGGAGTCGTTCAACGTTCTCATCCGCGAGCTCCAATCCCTCTGCCTCGACGTCGAACTGGTGAAGAACGCCCCCACCGCCGACGCCGCCGCAATCGAAGAGCCCGAACTGGCCGTAGCCGACTAACGCATCAGCCTTGCGGTGCAGGGCACCAACCCCGCACCGCAAGGCCAACGCCTTCTGAAGTTGTCATTCCGTAGCGAAGCGAAGGAATCTGCTTCTCCTTCGGAGTGGCAACCAGCAAGAGGGAACGGCCACGAACGACCGCATCGCTTTACCGGAGGGAGCAGGGGCCTTTAGGCCCCTGACCTCCGAACCAATTCGAAGGGGCTTTAGCCCCGGGTCTTTTTCCATCCAGCCTCGATCGATCAGGCCGGCACAAACCAAAAGGGCCAAAGGCCCGCACCATCACAGCCTGGGGCAAAGCCCCAGGTAAGCAGCAACAAAGATTCAGAGGGCTGTAAGCCCGACCCATAAGCACCAGAACCAAGGCCCGCGGCGCGCCACAACCGCCGCAAGACAATCGAAGACAAAAACGCAACAGCACCAGAACCACCGGCAACGCGATGCGCCGAAAGTCATCGCGTGACACAAACCCGCAGCCCACGCTGCCACAACGGAGACTCGAAACTATGTTCCGCTCCAGCCCCTTTGAACTGACCGGCCCCATCACCGACTTCGACGCCATCAAGATCCAGCTCGCCTCCCCCGAGAAGATCCGCTCCTGGTCGCATGGTGAGGTCACCAAGCCCGAAACCATCAACTACCGCACCTTCAAGCCCGAACGCGACGGCCTCTTCTGCGCCCGCATCTTCGGACCCATCACCGATTGGGAATGCCTCTGCGGCAAGTACAAGCGCATGAAGCACCGCGGCGTCATCTGCGACAAGTGCGGCGTAGAAGTCACACTCTCGAAGGTCCGTCGCGAACGCCTCGGCCACATCGAGCTCGCCAGCCCCTGCTCGCACGTCTGGTTCTTCAAGGGCCTCCCCTCGCGCATCGGCCACCTG
>CAIQPK010000083.1 GCA_903873705.1 uncultured Acidobacteriota bacterium | reverse complement strand
TTCTCCTTAGCTATCCCGCCGCAGAACGGTTCGCTTGCCGGGTGTCTGGATCAGGAAAAACTCACTGAGGGACGTTGGCCGACATCGATGTTCCTGTCGCGCTGCGAGCTTGGGCCCCGTCTCCCGGGGCTTCAGGCGCTTGAATTAGTTTATCACTTCGGCGAGGATGGGCTGTTTCCGTTGTCAGCGGGGTTGGGAGGTACATTCCACGGACAAATGATGACAGTGTTTTTAGGCAAAGTTTGTCTGCCAGCGTGTAAGACGCGTACGGCGCCTCCCGCCTGTTGCAGCGTCACCTTGGCGCAGAAGTAACCGTGGCTCGAAATCTCATCGGGATCGCGGCCAACATCGCCGGGACGCCGGTGGGTCTGCATGAAGCGATAGTCTTCAGATGTGATATCGAGGTTTGACCAGATGGGTGTTGTCTGGATATTGGAACTGCTGCTTTTCCCGTGCGTTTGATAGGCGCGCGAGATGACAAGCAGTGACTGAAGGCTGACCGTCTTGCTGGCAGGGAAATCAATCCATCCTTCGATGATATCTGTGGTGTAACTGCAGAACATGAACGCACTGATAAGCCCCATCATGGCGAACGCGCAGGTGCCCATGGCGCGTCGCCACAAGGACACCCCTTTCTTGGCCTTGAATGCCACGAAACCGAAGATGAGTCCGATGAGACCGGCGATCGCAAAACATGAATTCAGTACATCACTATGGTTTGGAATGAGCTCCGTCGTGTTGTCAAACCAGGACAGAACGATAGAACCGACGCACAAGACTCCAAAGGTAATCATCAGAGCCAGGAATGATCGTGACGCTTTCCATGGGGTCGTAGCGCTATGTTCTTCCATCGTTATCTTGGCTCCGAAGGACCTAGCTGGCTGCTTGAGTCCTTATTTTCGTCCGGCGAAGATGCTGCCCGCTCTTAATGGTTAGGGAGAAGGGGTGCCTTTCAATTGGCTTTCCTCTATGGGAGCTAGATTCGCACAGATGGTTGCCCTGTCGGAAGACTGCGATACTAGGAAACGTTATGGCTGACGTGTGCGCGATTTGCGGTGGGATGGGAATGCGGATGGTGGAGCGCGCGGACGGCTCGCGGGCCGCAACGGATTGCGTTTGCCGCATTGCGCGGCGGGCGGCGCGGATGGTGGAGCAGGCGCGGATTCCGCAGCGGTATGCGCATTGCACGCTGGAGGATTACGAGACGCAGTTTCCTTCGGCTGACCGATCGCTGGGACGGGCGCTGATGCAGGCGCGGAACTTTGTGAAGGCTTATCCACTGGAGACCGAGGGCAAGGGACTGCTGCTGACCGGGTCGATTGGCGTGGGGAAGACGCACCTGGCCGTAGGGATGCTGCAGGCGTTGATCTCCGATCGGGGCGCTAAGGGATTGTTTGTCGACTATCGCGATCTGCTGAAGCAGGTGCAGAACTCGTACAACAAGAGCGTGTCGGCTACGGAGCTGGAGGTGCTGGCGCCGGTGTTTGAGGCCGAGGTGCTGGTGCTGGATGAGCTGGGGGCGTCGAAGCCGACGGACTGGGTCTGGGATACGGTGGCGCACATTTTGAATACTCGGTATAACGACCGGCGGACGACGATTATTACGACGAATTATGCGAATTTGGAGCCGGGTGTGGCGGCGAGTGGGCCGAAGGCGGCGGTGCGGGAAGAGACGCTGGGGGACAGGATCGGGGAGCGGATGCGGTCTCGGCTGCAGGAAATGTGCGTGGCCGTGGAGGTGCATGGGGCGGATTTTCGGCAGGGTGTGGCGCGGGCACGGTTTGGGTGAGGTGTTGAGATTTGTGGCGGCCTACCCTTGACGGTGGGACTGTCACGAAAGGGGGCACCGGGCTTCGTGGAAGCCCTTCGCGGGACAGCTTGGTATCATCCGGTTGTAGATTGAGGTTGATATGGGTACAGCGCCTTCTAATTCGTCTTCTGGCGGGATGTTTTCGGAGCCTCCTGTGGAGAAGGCTTTTCCGACTACTGCGGTGGCGATTGCCACGGTTGCCGTGGTGATCCTGGTGGGGTTTCTGTTCCTGATGGGGCGGCGGGATGGTCAAGCTGTGAACGCCGTGCAGCCGCTGGCGGCTTATGCGCCTAGCCTGGCGTTTACGGATGAGAAGATGCTGGAGGCGACGTCGTTTTCAGGCGGGAAGTCGATTTATGTTGAGGGGATTGTCACCAACCATGGGCCGAAGACGGTGACCGGGGTGATGGTGCAGGTGCTGTTCCGGAACGATACGGGGATGGCGCCGGAGGTGGAGACCGTGCCGCTGGCGCTGATCCGCACACGCGAGCCGGCGGTAGATACGCAGCCGGTGAGCGCCGATCCGCTGGGACCCGGGGCGCAGCGGGAGTTTCGTCTGGTTTTTGAAAACATCAATCAGAACTGGAACCAGACGTTGCCCGAGATTCGGCCGATTACGGTGGGAACGAAGTAGAGCAGAGATTAGAAATTAGAGATTAGAGATTAAGAGACGAAACGGTCGCCTGTGCTGGCGACCGTATTTTGTGGCCCCGGAATTTTGATGGCAATCCGGAGGGCAAAATCTAGCGTTAACCAGATAGAAGCGCGGAGCCTGGGCCCCGGAAGTGCGATATCGGCTCCGGCTTGGGCCCTCCGTGCCTCGGCGGTTTGGCGATGTTGTGCGGTAAACCGTGCGCACGCCAAAAACCTCTCCTACGGGAGAGAACCAAGGCAGATTGGCCCCCAGCGATGGGGGCCTTTTTTTCGGGGCGGTGCTAGTCGCAGAGGGCGATGCACTCGATTTCGACGAGGCCGTCTTTGGGGAGGGCGGCTACCTGGACCGTGGAGCGGGCCGGGGGGATGGCGCCTTCGGGGGCGAAGTAAGTGGCGTAGACGGCGTTCATGGCGGCGAAGTCGGCCATGTCCTTGAGGAAGACGTTGGTCTTGATGACTTGCGCGAAGCTGGAGCCGGCGGAGGCGAGGACGGCCTTGAGGTTTTCGCAGGCGCGTGTGGTTTCCACGGCGATACCGCCGGAGATCATGGTGGTGGTGGCGGGATCGAGTGCGATCTGACCGGAGGTGTAGAGCAGATTGCCGACGCGGATGGCCTGGGTGTAGGGGCCGATGGCGGCGGGGGCGTCGGGTGTGGCGATGGGGGATTTGGTGGACATGAGGAGATTGTCTGCTTGCAGGTGGGTGCGGCGCAAGCTGGGTTGTGACGCCGACAATGTAATATCGCAGGCGGAGGAACGACGAATGGGATTGCTTGACTCGCTGGAAGGGATGGCCTCGCAGGCTATGGCCGGGAGTGACAACAACAATGTGAAGGTGGCCGGCGGTTTGATGGCGGCGTTGCAGGAGAATCCCGGAGGGCTGGGCGCGGTGCTTGAGAATCTGCGCAATAACGGGATGGGTGCTCATGCTGACGCCATCCAGAACGGCGAGACGCCAGAGACAACCACTGACCAGGTGGATGCGGGCATGGCCGGAACGGGATTGCTGGAGAGCGCGGCGGAGAAGGCCGGCGTGTCGCCGGAAGTGGCGCGTCAGGCTATGACGACGGTGTTGCCGATGGTGCTGGCGCACTTTTCGCAGAACGGCGGAGATTCGAGTTTGCTGGGTGGATTGCTGGCGAAGTTTTTGTAATCAGAGGCGGAAAACGAAAGGGCGAGGATTTCTCCTCGCCCCTTTTTGTTTTGCGGTGAGCTAGCGGCTGCGGCGGCCGGAGCTGCGTCCGCCTGCGCCGGAGCCGGAGCGTCCGCCGAAGCTGGAGCGTTGGCCGGAGTGGGAGCGTCCGCGGTCGCTGCTGTTGCCGCCCTTGGGGTGGTGCGGGGCGGACTGGTGGCCGTGGTGCGCGTCGGCGGCGCTGCTCTCGGTCTTCCAGGCGCGGGTTTCCATCTGGAGGAGTTGCGAGATGTCGTTGCTCTTGAAGTCGACGGGCTTGTTGCGCTCTTCCTTGGCGAGGTTCTTGTCGGCTATGCGCCAATCGAACTGGATCTTCAGTTCGCGTTCGAGCTTGCGGGCGTCACCTTTTTCGAGCGGGGTGATGAAGGTGGTGGCAATACCCTTGGCGCCCGCGCGGCCGGTGCGACCGATGCGGTGGACGAAGTCGTCCGAGCCGTTGGGGAGGTCGTAGTTGACCACGTGAGCAATGTGGGAGACGTCGATGCCGCGGGCGGCGACGTCGGTGGCGACGAGGATGCGGCTCTTGCCGAGCGTGAAGCTCTTGAGAGCAGCGGTCCGCTGCGACTGCGAGCGGTCGCCGTGGATCACTTCGGTGGCGTGGCCGAGCTTGTCGAGCTTGCGGGCGATGCGGTCGGCACCGTGCTTGGTGCGCGAGAAGACGAGGTAGGTGCCCTCTTCTTCGTTGAGCATCTTGTCGAGCTGGGAGAGTTTCTGGTCCTGCATGACGGTGTAGACGCGGAGTTCGACGCGGTCAGAGGGCTTGGAGGTCTGGCCGATTTCGACACGGACGGGGTTCTTGACGTAGTCGCGGACGATCTCTCGGATGTTGGCGTCGAGGGTGGCCGAGTAGCACATGGTCTGGCGGTGCTTGGGCAGGGCCTGAACGATGCGCTTGATGGCGGGGAGGAAGCCCATGTCCAACATGCGATCGACTTCGTCGAGGACGAGCATTTCTACTTCGTCGAGCTTGATGGCGCGGCGGCGGAGGTAGTCTTCGAGGCGGCCAGGGGTGGCGACGACGAGGCGGGGGCCGCGGGAGAGCTGGTCGAGCTGGTTGCCTTCAGAGAGGCCGCCGCAGACGAGGACCGCGTCGTTCTTGGTGGCGGGAACGAGCTTGTGGTAGGCCTCGAGGACCTGCATGGCGAGCTCGCGAGTGGGAAGAAGAATGAGTGAGCGGATGGGGCCGCGCTTGCCCTTGGTCGAGGGGACGGAGGTGTTGTCCATCTTCTGGATCATGGGGATGAGGAAGCTGAGGGTCTTGCCGGTGCCGGTTGAGGCGGTGGCAAGAATGTCTGCGCCTTCAAGCGCTGGCGGGATGGCTCCGGCCTGTACGGGGGTGGGGATGCTGAACTTGGCGGCGGCGAGGCGCTGCTTGATGGAGTCCGATATCGCGAAGTCGTTGAAGTGGAGCGCGGAGGCGTCGGCCTGGGTGATGTGCTTTGACGGGGTAAGTGGTGCAGGGTTCAGAATTGATTCAAGTGTAAGAGTAGACAAGGTTTTCCTTAAGGTTCGTAGGTCAATCGATGAGGCATGCAGAGACGCGAGGCTCGGGCGTTGGCGCGAGTGAGTGCGTCATGGATTCTGAAATCAGCATTGCCTGGAAGAACCGAAGCGCTGCTGCTGCACGGCGAGGCATGTCCCAATTGGACTTGCCTGCTAGCCAGAGCAACCAACGCAAAGTATGCGGTGGGAGGGGTTTGAGGCGGCTCGCGGTCTCTGGCCAGACTCGAATCCATTCGGAGTCATCTGCCCGCGTGTGCCTTGCGCTTGGTGCCTTGCGCATAAACAGAATAGCACAAAATGTCCGCAGTTTCAGTGTCGGAGGGAGCTATCGTCCCGATGGTGTCAGGTATCGTCCGTGGTGCAGGAGGTGTCTCGCTACGCCCTGCGCTGCCCGGGTGAGCTTGTTCAGGAGTACGAGCACGCGGTAAACGGGTTCGGCAATCGGCATGGGCAGTTCGGCAACGGTGTAGACGAAGACCCAATAGCGCCAGTTTGAGTGGAAGAGGTGGCGGATATCGTGGGCGAAGTTTTCCTGGTTCATGTCAGCGTGGAGACCGCGGCGCATCTCCATGATTGAAGTGCAGAGCCAGTAGCGCAGGACGTTGTTTAGCAGGGACGCGGCGATCCGGGGTTCACGGGCAAAGTATTCGGCGGCGATCTTCTGGAGGCGGATTCCGAAGACTTCACAGATGCCCCATCCACCGCTGTTGAAGAGGCGGTAAGCCACCAGGCGGCGCCACACATAAAGCACTGACATGCGTTGATGAATAAGGGGAAAGAGCCAGCCGACCTGGATAAGATTTGAGTTGCGGAGAAGCTCAAGATCGGGATGTGGAGTTGCTTCCAGACGGTTCTTATTCACGATGTTGGCGCTAATCAGGCCGATAAGCGCATTTACTTTTCCGATGAAATAAGCGCCATCGGTGACTACCTCCGCGTAGCGGCCAAAGGCGTCGAGGCTGCGGCCTTGCCGGGCGCCACCGGAAAAACCATAGGTGGAGAGGTAAACCAGGTCGTACTCGCCTTGTTGCAGGAGGTCGAGCAGGTCGGGAATCGCGTTGGGTTCCAGTAGGTCATCGTCGCCCATGACCCAGACGTATTGTCCGCGCGCGAGGTTGAGGCACTGGAGAAAATTACCGTCCGACCCGATGTTGGTTGCGTTGCGCACGGTGCGGCAATCGAGACCGCGGGCCTGAAAGCGCGCCATGACGTTGGCGGTGTCATCGTCTGAGCAGTTGTCCGAGACCAGAAATTCGAACAGGTCATCGGTCATGCCGGTGACTTGTGGCAACAGGCATTCGAGCAGTTCGGCGAGATAGCTGGCGCGGTTGAACGTGGGAATGGCGAGCGTAAGAAGAGGCTGACCGGGCCGGCGCTGGGTTGACGTGGCCTCAATCATGCGGTGTTCTCCGCCGGTGCGGTATGCCAGATGCGCCTCCACTTGAGGAAGGTGTAGGTGCCATACCCGAGGCCAAGTACGACGGCGATGACGAGTTGACCGGAGACCATGCCGACCGCTCCGAAAGGGCGTCCGAGCAGGTAGGTGGACAGGGTGAGCGCGATGGCGCCGAGGATGGAGTTGATGAGGAATTTTTCCTGCTTGTGGGCGCGCAGGTAGAGGGCCATCGAACTGACGGCCTGATTGATGATCATGGCGATCAGCAGGAATGCGAACGGCAGGGGGGGAAGGATGCGCTGGGCGAAGGCGAGGTGGTGTGCGTTCAGGAAGATGGTGCCGCCCAATACAGTGATGGAGCCGAGGGTGCAGAGAGCGAGGGTCTGAGCGACGGCGCGGAAGAAGGTGCGATCGAGCGTGGCGTATTCGCGGCGCGCGATCATGGCGCCGAAGGGAGCCGCCTTGGTGTTGATCCAGGCGATGGCAATGGTGCCGACGGCGTTGGAAATGTTGAGCGACATGCCCATGCGGCCGGCTTCAGCTGCTCCCCAATAGCGAAAGAGGATCGGGTTGAAGAGCTGGAAGATAAAGAAGCCGCAGGCGTAGCTGATAGCGATGCGCCACTGGAAGGGCCAGACCTCGGTCCACCAGTCGATGGTGTGGCGACCGACGGGATGGCGGAAGAGATGAAAGAGGAGGCCACGGCGGCGGGCGATCCAGACGATGCCGGCCAGGGCCTGGCCGAAGATGATCAATGCCGGAGCGAAGAGTCCGTGATGGAGCAGAAGGGCGGCCCAGGCGAGCGCGGCTCCGGTAATGGATTGAGTGAGGCGAGTGCGCGCGACGCGGGCGACGAACCCGCAGCCTTCGAGGAAGGAGAAAATGGGGTCGATCTGAAAGGTGATGCTGGAAGCGATGACGACGGCGATCCAAGGCAGTCGCCATGCAACGCCTGTGCCCGCTTTAGTTGAGGTAGCGAAGAAATGCCAGCCGACGGGGATGAGCACGACGGCCATGATCAGCGCTGCCACGCTGTACCACTTGATGGCTTTGCGGAAGATGGAAGCAAGACGGGAGTGGTGTTGCTCGGGGCCGCTGATGGCACCGGTGGCGTCGATAACGAGGTGAGCGATTTCATGCGATGCGAGCTGAAGGATGACGACCGAAAATCCGAGCTCGAAGATGATCTGCAATGCGACCAGGGAGCCGAACGTGTAGTAGTAGCCCTGCTCGACGGGAGAAAGGCGGCGCGCGATGAGGGCTGCGGTGATGATGCCGGCGCATCCTGACCAGCCGCGCGCTAGAACCGTGAAAGCGATGGCTCGATCGACGCCGAGAACGCGGGCTACGCGACGAGAAAAGCTGCGTGGGGGCTCCATCGGTGGCAGTGGCCCGGCAAGGGGGTCAAGAGGAGAAACGCCTGGCACGCCGATGGGCGGGTTAGGGTGAAGCTCTTGTGTGGGGGCCTGCGATGCGAGAGGTTTGGGCATTGCGTGAGTTCAGGGCGAGCAAACGGGAGTGCAACCGAGTGCGCTGTCCGCGATGGCCTTATCGTATCAGCCACGGTCAGCGCTTTTGTTTAGCCGCCCGGGCCTCCTGCTTCTTGAGCTTGGCCTGGGCCTTGAGGTCCTGCTTCATCTGATCGGTGGTTTCGTTGCTGGAGCCGTGGAGGGCGAGGCCGAAGTGGACGTCTCCGTTGGTGCCGCTGACGGAGATGGGGAGCTCTAAGCCGGCGCCGTTCTTCTTCAGGAAGGGGTCGACGGGCTTGAGCAGGAAGGCCTTCCAGCCGGTGGTCATGTGGGAGGCGGTGGCGTCGGTGCGGACGTGGCCTTTGAACTCGAAGACCTGGCCGTCGAGGGAGTAGACGCCGTCGAGCAGGACGAGTGCGCCGGGGATCTGGTAGTTGAGGTTGTGGATGGTGGTGATGCCGCTATCGAGCGTGAAGTCGGCTTTCATTTCGGATTGCACTTCGGCGGTGTGATCGGAGCTGGCCTGCTGGACTTCCCTGGGGCGGCCCTGGGCGCGGAGGCTCATGCCGTCGATCTTGTCCTGCGTGGCTGGGTTGGAGAAGGAGACGCTGCGGATGTTGAAGCGTCCGGCCAGCTGGAGTTTTTCCGCCACTCGCTGCGGGCCGGGAGGAATGTGGAGTTTGGTGTTCATGCCGAGTGCGCCGCGCATGATAGGTGGCCGAGTTTTGACGGCGAGTTGCAACATGTCTTCGATGCGGGCGCTGGTCATGTCGACGTCGAGTGCGATGTCGTGGCCCTGCTTGCCAATTTTCGCGACGGTACCGCGGGCGGTGAACGTGGAGTGGCCGAGGCGGGCTTCAACGGGCGAGAGCGTGGTGTCGCCGCTGGTGCCGTCGACGATGGCGTGGAACTGGGTGTGCAGCGGCATGGGGTGATTGGCGGTGTCGATGGAGAAGTCGGGGGTGTCGGTGACGCCGTCGACGATGACGTGGCCGAGCTGGCCGCTGAAGCGGCCGGTGGAGGACAGCATGCCGCCGATGCCGTGGATGCTGTTGAGGTCGGCGTGGGAGAAGTTGTAGTCGCCGTCGATGGGAGTGTTGCGCGGCTGGTCGCTGGCCCAGGGGCCGAAGCTGCCGACGGCGTGGATGAGGCCGGTGGGTTTGGGGTTAGTGAGGACGGCGTCGTAGTGGAAGGGTTTGGAGACACCGATGTCGGTGAGGTCGAGGTGCTGGATGTCGAACTCGAGGGGCTCCTTGCCGGGCTTGCTGGTTTCGATGTAGATGGTCGCGTCGTCGCAGACGACGTGGTTGACGAGCAGGGGGATGCGGCCTTGTTTGGCGGAGAGGCTGTTGGGGTTGTGCAGCAATGGGCCGCGCTGCTCGGCGGGCGGGATGTGCAGTTCCATGCCGTCGACGTAAACGATGCCGACGCTGGAGGTGGCGTGGAAGAGGGCGCGGAGGTCGGTGCGGAAGCGGAAGCGCTGCACGTTGAGCATAGGCTGGGTGTCGTTGGCGTTGCCGGGTGAGTTGGCGCCGGCGACGTACTTGACGCGGAGACCGAAGCCCTCGACCTGCAGGCCTTTGATGGCGGAAACGTCGACGCGGTCGAGCTCTACGGGGGAGTCGAAGCGCCTGGACATGCTTTCGATGATGCGCTGGCGGATGATGGGTTCGGCGTGGCGGGCGGCGTACTCGAGCGCGGTGGCGAAGGCGATGAGGCCGAGCACGGCGATGGTGGCGAGCGCCTGGAGCCAGCGTTTCTGCCACCAGCGGCGGGGTTGTGCTTTGGTTTCTGGTTCCGTCACCGCAAGCCTCTCAGTGATTCGATGCACCGGAAACGTGCCGGTATGCACGCCGGGAAGCGCGGTGTGACGGGCGGATGAGAAAATAGGGGACGATGCTTCAATTATCTGCAGCCGGCAAACGATTCGGCCAAAAACTATTATTCGAAGAGGCCAACTGGCTGATCACGCCGGACGAGCGCACGGGGCTGGTGGGCGGCAACGGTACGGGCAAGTCCACGCTGCTGAAGGTGCTGGCGGGCGTGGAGCAACTGGACTACGGGCAGCTGACGCGGGTGCGCGGCATGACGATCGGCTACCTGCCGCAGGACGGCCTGGCGCTGAGCGGGCGCACGGTGTTCGACGAGTGCCTTTCGGTGTTCGATGAGCTGTTTGCGCTGGAGAAGGAGTCCGAAGAGCTGACGCACATCATGTCGGACAAGGACCCGAAGTCGAAGGAGTATGCGACGGCGGCGGAACGGTACTCCGATATTTTCGATCTGCTGCATTCGCGGGATATTTACACGCTGGATGCGCAGGTGGGAGCGGTGCTGGGCGGGCTCGGGTTTTCGAAGGAAGATTGGGCGCGGCGGACAGAAGAGTTTTCAGGTGGATGGCAGATGCGGATTGCGCTGGCGAAGCTGCTGCTGCAGGAGCCGTCGCTGCTGCTGCTCGATGAGCCGACGAACCATCTTGACCTCGAGAGCAGGAACTGGCTGGAGGATTATCTGCATGGGTATCCGAAGGCTTACATTCTGATTTCGCATGACCGTTATTTTCTGGACCAGGTGGTGAACAAGGTCATCGAGGTCTGGAACAAGCGGCTGCATGTTTACCACGGCAACTATGAGAAGTACGTGACGCAGAAGGAAGAGCGGCGTACGCAGATCATGAACGCTTACAAGAATCAGCGCGACCGGATTGAAGCGCTGGAGGCGTTCATCAACCGGTTCCGTGCGCAGGCGACGAAGGCCAAGCAGGTGCAGTCGCGGATTAAAGAGCTGGAGAAGATTGAGCGGATTGAAGTGCCGGAGGAAGAGGCGACGATCAACTTCAGTTTCCCGCAGCCGATTGCTTCCGGCCGGACGGTGCTGGAGGTGAAGCACCTGACTAAGGATTATCCGACGCCCGATGGACGGATGAAGCGGGTGCTGGACGATATCAGCTTCAACATTGAGCGCGGCGACCGCATTGCGCTGGTGGGAGCGAATGGTGCGGGTAAATCGACGATGATCCGGCTGCTTTCGCAGTTGGAGAAGCCGACTTCGGGCGATATCAAGGTGGGGCATAATGTGCTGCTGGATTACTTTGCGCAGGACCAGTACAAGGTGCTCGATCACGGGTCGGAGATGCTGGACGACATCACGGGCGCGAACCCGAAGGTCGATGTGGTGACGCTGCGATCGCTGCTGGGATGCTTCATGTTCTCGGGCGACGATGTGTTCAAGAAGCTGGGCGTGCTTTCGGGTGGGGAACGGAATCGGTATGCGATGGCGAAGATGCTGGTGTCGCCCTCGAATTTTCTGCTGCTGGATGAGCCGACGAACCATCTGGATCTGCGCGCGAAGGATGTGCTGCTGGATGCGATCAAGAACTTCAGCGGGACGGTTTTGTTTGTGTCGCACGATCGGTACTTTATCGATGGTCTGGCTACGAAGGTGTTCGAGGTGGAGGATCGCCGGCTGCATATTTATCCTGGAAACTATGAGGATTATTTGTTCCGCAAGCAGGGTGGGATTCCGACGAATACGGCTGCGTTGAAGGCGATGCTGACGACGGACTCGGCGACGAATGCGAACATCGATCCGGCGACGGGGATGTTTCGCGAGGTGAAGCAGACGGGCAGCGCGGCGCCTCCGCCGGCTTCCGCGCCGAGCTTGCATGAGATGGCGGGATCGCTGGAGCCGGTGACGCCGGTGGCGAAATCGAATGTGAAGCGGCTGAATCCAATCAAGCTGAAGCTGCTGGAGGACCGCGTGGCGGCGATTGAGGAGGAGTTGCCGCAGTTGGAGGACCGTATTGCGCAGGCTGAGCAGCAGCAGGGGAACTTTACGACGGCGGATGCGGCGCAAAGGCTGGCTGCGGAGCTGGATGCGTTGCGGGACAAGCATGCGGCGTTGAGTGCGGAGTGGGAAGAGCTGGGCATGCAGCTGGAAGAGCAGATGACGGCGTAAGAGGTGCGAAATGCGGATACTGGTGATCGGCGCGGGTGCGGTGGGCGGGTATTTTGGCGGGCGGCTGGCTGCGGCCGGGCGCGACGTGACGTTCCTGGTGCGGTCTGCGCGCGCAGAACAGCTGCGGCGCGATGGGCTGCGGATTGTGAGCGAGCATGGCGACTTGACGATGCCGGTGAAGACGGTGCGAGCTGGTGATATCGATGGGCCTTACGACGTGATTGTCTTCGGGGTTAAGGCGTTTGCGCTGGAAGCGGCGATGGAGGATTTTGCGCCGGCGGTTGGTGCGGGGACGATGATTCTGCCGCTGCTGAATGGGATGCGTCATATGGATGCGCTGGTGGGGCGGTTTGGGGAGGCGCCGGTGCTGGGTGGGATGACTCGGGTGTCGACGGACCTGGATGGCGAGGGGCGGATTGTGCAGCTGGGGCCGATCCAGGATGTGACGTACGGCGAGCGCGATGGCACGATCACGGAGCGCGTGAAGGTGTTGGACGCGGCGATGCGTGGCGCGGGGTTCGATGCTCGGCTGTCAGGCGAAGTGATGACGGCGATGTGGCAGAAGTGGGTAGTGCTGGCTTCGCTGGCTGCGATCACGTGCATGATGCGGGGGAGCATTGGTGCGGTGGCGGCGATGCCGGAAGGTGTGGCGACGGCTAATGGGATGGTGGATGAGTGCGCGGCGATTGCGGCGGCGGAGGGTCATGCCACGGCGGAGAAGGCGCTGGCGAATATCCGCGAGCGGCTGACGGAGCAGGGCAGCGCGCTGGAGGCGTCGATGTTTCGGGACATCAAGAAGGGGGCGCCGGTGGAGGTGGAGCACATCATCGGCGACCTGCTGCGGCGGGGTGCGGCGCATGACCTGGCGACGCCGCTGCTGCGGGCGGCATATGCGCATTTACGGGTTTACGAGAGCCTGCGGCAGAAGTAATATTTCGCCATGGCTACCGCGCACAAGGTTTACACCACGCCGTTGGCGAAGAAGCTGGGGATTGTGAGCGCGAAGAGCAGCTTGCGTGAGGTGGCGTTGCTGGGTGCGCCGGCGGGGTTAGTTGCGCAGCTTGGCGAGCTGCCTGAGACGGTGAAGTTCACGAAGAAGCTGGCGAAGGGGACGGAGCTGGCGCTATGTTTTACGCGCAGTGCGGATGAGGTGCGGGCGGTGGTGGAGCTGCTGGCTGGGCAACTGCCGGTGGGGTCTTCGGCGTGGATTGTGTGGCCGAAGGCACGGTTGAAGCCGGGGTACAACGAGAACGATGTACGCGATGCCGGGCTGGCGCGCGGGTTGGTGGACTATAAGGTTTGCGCGGTGGATGATGACTGGTCGGCGCTGAAGTTTGCGTGGCGGAAGGCTACTTGATCGTGGGCAGGGCGTAAGGATGGGCCACCCGCTGTGGTGGCGACGGTTATTTCAGGGCTTCGTCGTAGGCCATCAGGGCACCGTGGCTGATGTCCTGCATACCGACGAGGCGTGCGAGAGCGAGGCGGACGACGGGGATGGCGGCCTTCATGTCGTCGGGGGTGACGTGGTTGGGATCGAATCCTTTGACGACGAAGGAGTCGAGTTCGAGGTATTGGTTGAGGGCCTGGGTTTCCATTTCTTCAAACTGGGCCTGCTCTTTGTAGGCGAGGGAATATTTCTGGACCTGGGCGTAGTCCATGAGGCGGAGGATGCCTGTGGAGTTGGCGGTGCGCCAGGCGGAGTCCTGCAGGGGGCCCTCGTGGAAACCGAGGGTGAGGCCGCTGGGGTCGGCGGGCTTGTTCTGGAGGCGAGCCTGCAGGAAGTCGAGGACGCCGACCATGTTCTTTTCTTCGAGCTTGATGTCGGCCTGTGCCTTGTTGAGAGCGTCGCGGTTGTCGCGGAGCTCGGCGCGGATGGTGGCCTCGGCTTCTTCACGTTCGTGGCGATTGTGGAGCGCTTCCACGCTGGCTTCAAGGCCGAGCGCGATGAGCAGACCCACCGTGATGGTGAGGATGTGGATGATGAAGTCGCGGGCGCCGCCGATCTTGTGTTCGGGCGCGTGAACATCGAGCATCGGGATTCTCCTGAGGCGTGGACTAGGTGCTCGGCGTGACGTTGGTGGCCTTGTTGTTGGTGAAGATGATGCTGATGGGATGGCCGTCGTTATCGTAGGTGATGGAGCGGTTGCCGGGGGTGCCGCCGTGCCAGACCAGCACCTGGCCGAGGGACATCATGGCCTGATTTTCGGTCATGCCGAGCACGACTTCGTGCTTATCGATGTGCGCCCAGGTTTCGGGGCCCCAGTGTTTGTAGAGGGTGTGCGGGTCGTCGTAGAAGAAGATCTGGTCGGTGAGGATGGTGTAGCTGCCGGTGTCGAAGTCGCCGACGGGGACGGCGTATTCGGCTTGCGGGTCGGATGATTTCGGCAGCGTGAAGGCGAGCAGCATCTGGCGCTGGCCGGCAGGAATGCGGGCGGTGGCGCGGAGGGTGTGCGGGGCGACCTGCTCGAAGGCGTCCTTGACGACGAGCTCCTGGGCGCCAAGCAGGACGCCGACGGGGTGCGCGTAGTCAGCATGATGCGCGGCGTCGCGGTAGTAGTCCATCTGGCCACCGGCGGAGACCCAGAGGGTTTTGCCGATGAGGGATTTCTCGTCCTTGAGCGAGTCGGGGTGCTCCTTGTGGAGCGTGTAGTTCACGGCCTCGTCGTCGGTGATGGTGTATTGGGTGTAAGCGGGCCTGGCCGGCGGGCCCTGATCGTGGTTAGCACGATAGATGAGCCCGACGCGGATGGCTACCGCGAGCACCATCACCGACGTGACGCCGATGGCGATCTTTTTTCCGTTTTCCATGAAGGCTGGTCTCCCGAAAACTGGTGTGCGAGGAAAGTGTATCGTGCCGATGGCGTGGTGCTAGTCGTGGGGTTCGGCGGCGCTGAATTGCTGCTCTACGGCGGTGAGGCCTTCGGTGGTGAGCTCGTCGGCTTGGCGGAGTGCGGGGAAGAAGAGGCTCCAAAGGCCAGTGACGGCGAGGCTGGCGACGCCGCCGATGATGACGGCTCGGACGGCTCCCCACCAGTGCGCGGTGAGGCCGCTTTCATACTCGCCGAACTCGTTGGAGGTCCCGATAAAAAGCCAGTTGACGGCGGAGACGCGGCCGCGCATTTCGGGCGGCGTGGCGAGTTGCAGGATGCTGGAACGGACGACGACGGAGACCATGTCGCTGGCGCCGATGATGACGAGGGCGAAGCAGCTGAGCCAGATGTTGCGGCTGAGTCCGAAGAGCACGGTGGCGGCGCCGAAGATGCCGACGCAGGTGAGCATGGTCTTGCCGGCGCGGCGGCGGAGCGGTGAGAGTAGGAGCGAGAGCGAGACGGTGAGCGCGCCGAGGCTGGGCATGGCACGCAGCACGCCGAGGCCGGTGGCGCCGGCGTGCAGGACGTCGTGTGCGAAGACAGGCATCAGCGAGACGGCGCCGCCGAGCAGCACGGCGAATAGGTCGAGCGAGATGGAGCCGAGCAGCAGGCGGGTGCTGCGCACGTAACGCAGGCCGGCGAGGACCGTTTCTATAGTGACGTCTTTGCGGGTGGCAGGGTCTACGGGGCGGGGCGCGACCATGCTGATCATGATGATGAAGCCGAGGAGGCAGACGAGGGTGAAGCAGTAGACGAGGGGAGCGCCGTTGAAGTGGGTGAGGTTGCCGGTGAGGGCTAGGGTGAAGAGGATGCCGCCGAACATGGGGCCGGAAGCGTTGGCCACCTGGTAGATGGTGGCGCCCCAGGTGACGGCGTTGACGAAGTGTTCTTTAGGGACGAGAGAGGGGACGAAGGCGCTGGATGCCGGACCGCTGAAGGCGCGGCCGAGGCCGATGATGAAGAGGATGAGATAGACCGGCCAAACACTGCCCACGCCGTGCAGCGAAAGCCAGAGCAGCGCGGCCGTTGCGATGGCCTGCACGGCATAACAGATGAGGATGATGGCGCGGCGGTCGTAGCGGTCGGCGACGTGGCCCGCGGGAAGGACGAAGAAGAGGCCGGGGAGGAAGAGCGCGAGGCCGGTATAGCCGAGCGCGAGCGGCGAGTGCGTGAGCTGGTAGACCTGCCAGGCGACGCCAACGCTCTGGGCTTCGGCGCCGAGTACGGCGAACAGGCGGCCCAGTTGGTAGAAGCGGAAATCGCGCGAACGCCAGGCTATGGTTCCAGCTGCTGTGGTTCGCTCACCTTCGGGCATGGGTCTATGGTTTCACAACCGACAGCTTGTGTGGAGGTTGTGGCGAGTCGTTATCATGGATTGCTATGCAGGCACCTGACCAACCCGCGCTGGCGAAGCTGTTGACCGAGGCGCGCAATCCGGCGACAGAGAAGCTCGATCAGCTATCGACGCTCGACATGCTGAGCGTGATCAACGATGAAGACGCGAAGGTGGCCGCGGCCGTCCGAGCGGAGTTGCCGAACATTGCCCTGGCCGTGGATGACATTGCGGCGCGGTTTGGGCGCGGGGGACGGCTGTTTTATATCGGCGCAGGCACGAGCGGGAGGCTGGGGGTGCTGGATGCGAGTGAGTGTCCGCCGACGTTTTCGGTGAGTGCGGAGCTGGTGCAGGGATTGATTGCCGGTGGCGATCGCGCGCTGCGGTTATCGAGTGAGCACTCGGAGGATTCGCGCGAAGAGGGTGCTCGCGATCTGGCGGCAGCGGGGTTTGACGAGGATGACACGCTGGTGGGGATTGCGGCGAGCGGGCGGACGCCTTACGTGCTCGGCGCGATGGCGTATGCAAAGGATGCGGGAGCGCTGGTGGTGGGGTTGAGTTGTGTGCCGGGGTCGGCAGTGGCCGAGGCTGCGGATATTGCTATTACACCGGCGAGTGGGCCGGAGGTGTTGACGGGCAGTACGCGCATGAAGGCGGGGACGGCAACGAAGCTGGTATTGAACATGCTCTCGACCGGCGTGATGGTGCGGACCGGGGCGACGTATGGGAATCTGATGGTGAACGTGCGTCCGACGAATGCCAAGCTGGTGGACCGCGCGGGGAGGATCATCGCAGCAGCGACGGGGTGTTCGGCGGAGGATGCGGCGCGGTTGCTGGTGGCGTCGGGACAGAGTGTGAAGACGGCGATCGTGATGGGCAAGCTGGGGCTTTCGCGCGAGGCTGCGGAGAAGAAGCTCAACGTCGCTGGTGGGGTGCTGTCGCGTGCGCTGTAAGACTCGGGTATGAAGCAGGCGGGCTAAGCCTTGGTCGCGGTCACCATGTAGTAGGCCATCGGTCCAAACGGCGCGCTGACGAGCGGCAGGATGATCGGGGCGAGAACGTTGTTCCAGCGCGCGGAGGTCATCTTGCGTTCACCGAACAAGACATCCTGCACCAGAAACTTCAGCGTGACCCAGGGAACATGCATTACGGACGGCGCGACCCGCAGCTGGATGTTTTCGACGGTGATGTCTTTGAAGCCGAGCGCCTCAAGTCGCGCGGTGAATGGCACCAGCTGTCCGAGTTCGTCGATGACCCAGCACTCGCAGAGCTTGCGATAGATGCGCCGCTGCAGTGGACTCATCGAGTGGTTGTGCGCCAGAAAGCCGTCGGCGATGACGAGGCGGCCGCCGGGACGGAGAGCGCGATGCGCTTCAGCGAGGAGCTGTGCCTTATCGGCGCCGTGGGCGTGGCAACTGCTTTCGAGGGCATAGACGCCGTCGTAATTGGCGCGGGGCAGGATGGTGTCTTCGTAGTCGCCGTCGATGACACGCACGCGATCGCCGCACTGCGCGGCCTGATTGAGTGCATGGGCGCGCTCTACCTGCCAGGGCACGCGCGTGATGCCGAGGAGTTTTGCGCGAGGGAGACGGCGTGCGAAGCTGCGCAGCGTTGCGCCGAGTCCGCAGCCCATGTCGAGCAACTGGGGCTCGGCGATGCTGTCCAGGCGAAGCTCCGCGAGCACTTCCGCGTTCATCTGCTCCAGCATAACTTCGCGGTTGAGCGGGTTCATGCCGGCGCGGAAGTAGCCGAAGTGCATGTTGAATTCGTCGCTCCACGCAGCATAGTCAGGGCCGGCTTCGCTGTAGTACTGCTCCAAGCCAATGTGCGGCGCGGGCTGTGCCGCGGGTTCCGAACTAACGGATTCTCTTTCGCTGGCTGTGTCTGTTGAGGTGGTGGCGGTGATCATGGACTTCTCCTTTACCAGGTGAAGCGACTTCCAAGGTGCAGCTACTTTGCGACGCGGGGCCTGGGCAGCCAGCGCGTAATACCGGTGCCAAGCTCCAGGAGCTTGCGCCAGGTGCTGGGCGGTAGCTTCGCCATCTGGCTGTACCAGCCGTGCATTTCCACGAGGAACGTGTGCATGGCCGTGATGCGGGCGGTGACTTCAGGCTGTTTCTCCGCGCGGGCTTCGGCGGCCAAGCGGTTGAGAGCGGCAATCGTGGGCTCGATTTCGCGCTCGACGCGCTGCTCGAGGACCGTAAAGAAAAGCTGCCAAACATCCTGGGAGGTGGTGAAGAAGTCGCGACGGTCGCCCATCTGGTGCGCGACCTGGACGAGCTGCCAATTCTGGAGTTCGCGGAGGCTGGTGCTGACGTTGGAACGCGCGATGGAGAGGGCGTCGGCGATGTCTTCGGCGGTGAGGGGATCAGGGGAGAGATAAAGCAGGGCGTGGACCTGAGCCACGGTGCGGTTGACTCCCCAGCGGGAGCCCATCTCTCCCCAGTGCAGGACGAAGGCTTTAGCGGCGTTGGAGAAGGGCATATACGTTTCCTCCACTTCTGTAATTTCAGTATATACAGAAACTACAGAATGTAAAGAAGGTGACGGCGAATCGTCCTCGGCCGTCCTTTGTGCGTATTGAAATCGTTGAGGAAAGCTACTCGAACAACGTGTGCGCCTTGCGGGGCATGGGGATGCCGAGGTGCTCGTAGGCGAGGCGGGTGGCTACGCGGCCGCGGGGGGTGCGGTCGAGGAAGCCGATCTGGATGAGGAAGGGTTCGTAGACTTCCTCGAGCGCGTCCTGCTCTTCGGCGAGGGCGGCGGCGAGGGTGTTGAGGCCGACGGGGCCGCCGTCGTATTTCTCGATGATGGTGCGGAGCAGGCGGCGGTCGAGCTCGTCGAAGCCGTGGGCGTCGACTTCCAGGAGCTTGAGGGCGGCCATGGCCGTTTCGCGGTCGATGCGGCCGTTGGCGCGGACTTCGGCGTAGTCGCGTACGCGGCGGAGGAGGCGGTTGGCGATGCGGGGTGTGCCGCGGGAGCGCATGGCGATCTCGGCGGCGCCGTCGCGGTCGATGGGCACGCCGAGCACTTCGGCGCTGCGCTCGACGACGTAGCGGAGCTCGTCGTCGGTGTAGAACTCGAGGCGAAGCAGGATGCCGAAGCGGCTGCGCAGCGGCGACGAGAGCAGGCCGGGACGCGTCGTCGCGGCGACGAAGGTGAAGGGTTTGATTTCGAGCGTGTGAGTGCGCGCGCTGGGGCCCTGGCCGATGATGATGTCCATCTGGTAGTCCCCGAGCGCGGTGTAGAGCTTTTCTTCGAGAACGGGCTGGAGGCGATGGATTTCGTCGAGGAAGAGGACTTGCTTCTCGCGGAGGTTGGTGAGGATGGCGGTGAGGTCGCCCTGGATTTGGAGGGCCGGGCCGGAGGTCTGCTGGTAGCCGACGCCGAGCTCGTTGGCGATGATGGTGGCCAGCGTGGTCTTGCCGAGGCCCGGAGGACCGAAGAGCAGGACGTGGTCGAGGGCTTCGCCGCGGGCCTTGGCGGCGGCGAGCGCGATGGCTAGCTGCTCCTTGGCCTTGGTCTGGCCGATGAACTCGGCGAGGCGCTGGGGGCGGAGCTTGAGCTCGACGGCGTCGTCATCGTCCACCTTGCCGGCGGAGACGAGGCGCTCGGCTTCGGTGGTTTTTCGCGGGAAGTCCATTAGGGCGAGGATAAGGCGAAGCTCGGATGGAAGCAATTTCTGGTTCGGACCATGGTGTCCCCTCCCCCCTCTGGTTGAGGGCTGGTGTTTAGTTTGTTGGGTTTAGCGGTGGTGTGGGTGGTAAGGTCTATGAAAACAGAGATGTTGGGTGCAAGATATCTGGTTTGTTGGGTTTAGGTTTTGGTGCGTTTTCGGCTCGGTTTTGAGCCCTGTTTCTATTTTAGTGGATTGGAGGGATATAACATGCCACGGGGATGTGGTTTGGTTTGTTGGAGATGAGATGTTTTGGGGGTTGACAAGATTTAACAGGAAAGCGGGTGCGGAAGCTGACGGTTTTGAAAGCCTGGTGGATCGGCACCGAAGGGGCGGTAGCATATTGCGTGTTGTGATCGTTATTGGTATGCGCGTTCCAGTCGTCCTTTGTGTCGTTGCTGCTGGGCTGCTTTGCATTCTGCTTTCGTGCGTCGGTTGTCGGCGTGTCGAGCGGGAACCGGCGCCGGTGCGGGTCGACTCGGGAGAATACTGGAATCACATCATGAGTGAGAAGGTCCCGCTCCGCCTGTCGGAGGCGGAGTGGAAGGCGTTGAGGAGTGAACCTTGTGAACCCGATTGGGTGCCTTACGATCTGACAGTTTCTTCTACGGGAGATGTCCGGTCGGCGACGTTGCGGGACTATGAAGGTACGTGCGGTAGTAATCCTATGCCGCCAAAGCCGTCTGCACTGTTGATGGCTCATATTGACGAAGCGGATCTACTGGTGCGCTCCATGAAGTTCAGGCCGTGGACGATCAAGGGTCGTGCGGTTCCGGTAACGTTGAGCAGCGGGGTGGAGATTGCGCCTCCGGAGCGTTTTGGCGCGACGGTCCCGTTTCCTTCAGTTGATCTGGCAACGGTTGTGATCAAGCTGCAGCGTCATGGGTGTTTAGGTGCGTGTCCCGTTTACTCTGTTTCGATCAACGGAGATGGAATGGTCGCGTATGAAGGCTTCGCATACGTGGCGGTGAAGGGAATGCAGGCCGGGCGCGTTTCGCCCGCTGTGGTTGCAGCGCTGGTGGCGCGCTTTAGAGATGCTAACTTTTTGGCGGCGCTGCCTGTGTACGTGGGCGCGTTTGACGCAGGTGACGACGAAATCAGCCTTACGATCAACGGGGCGACACACAACGTAGATGATTCGTCAGGGCTTGGGGCGGGGCTTCCGACGAAGGTATTGGATTTGGAACGGGCTATTGATGTCGCAGCCGGGACGGCGCGATGGGTGCGTATTCAGAATGATGAAGTGCCGGCACGTGAGCTGGAGCATTGGAGCCTGCATGATCTTTATTCGCCGTTGGAAACGGGACGTAGGTGAGGATGCGGCGTGGTGTTCGGTCGCCGGCATTGTCGGTGAGTTTGTTGAGTGTAGCGAGAGGGTGGGATGGGTGGCGGTGTCGAGGAAGCAATTTTGTCGTTGCGCTTCGCTTCACTCCCGCCTGCGGCAGCGAGGAAGCGTCTTCGACGCGGTCGTTACCTAGGCCTTCGGCCTAGGCTGATATGGCGTCGCGCCTTCAGCGCTCAGGGTTGAGGTGGGGGCGGCGAATTCGAGGCGAATTCGACGGGGTGTTTACCCGGGCCTTCGGCCCAGGCTGTTATGGTGTCGCGCGTTGAGCGCTTAGGTTGAGGAGGGGTGTGGAGGCGCGGTTGTCCTCGGGGATTTGTGGCGGCCCGCTCATGACGGTGGGGCTGTCATGAACGGGGCACCCGGGTTGTGGGTTGGCCTAGGGTTTGGCTGCGGCGGCCATAGCGGCTCGGCGTTCCTGGGCTATGCGCGTCAGGTGTGGCGTGATGCCGAGCATCCGCTCGATCAGCATGAGCTGACCCCGGTGGTGCATTTCCTGCTCTTTGACCGAAAGCAGCATGTCGAAGTGCGTGCGGGAGGGTGGGCTGCCGCCGGGAGGCATGGCAACGGCGCGGCAGAGGAAGTCGTCGGAGAGGGTTTTTACCCAGGACTCGAAGTCTTCGCCGGTGGCGGTGAGGCGGGCGATGATCTGGGCCTTGGTGAGGGGTTCCTGCTCGGTGGCGGCGATGGGGCCGATGAAGGCGGGGAAATTGAAGCCTTCCATGGAGGAGCGGGGTTCGTCGCGGAGGATGGTGGTGACGAAGCGGTGGACGTTCGAGATGTGAATGAGGATCTGGGCGACGGTGCGGGTGCCTTCGGCGGCGCGGAAGCTGTACTGGTCTTCCGGGATGTCGTGGGCGATCTGGAGGGTGTTGTTGCGCACGGTGCGGAAGCTGGCGGCGATTTCTTTTGATCCGTAACAATTCATGCGGGAATTGTAGGCGGTGGACGGGAGGATTGTCTGGCGAGCGGGCGGCGCGGAGTTGCGGTAGTCTTGAACGTTGCGTCTAAGCAGGTGGAGAAACGATGAAGATTCTAGTGGCGATCAAGCAGGTTCCGGAGCGGGATGCGGCGGTGCGGGTGGGGGCGGATGGGCGGAGCATTGATGAGGGCGATGCGAGCTGGACGATCAATGAGCCGGATGCTTATGCGCTGGAAGAGGCGTTGCAGCTGAAGGAGCGGGATAACGAACAAGGCAATCCTTCGGGCAAGCCAGCCGAGGTGGTGGTGTTGTGTGCGGGGCCGGAGCGGGCGGCTTCGACAATTCGTGAGGCTCTGGCCAAGGGGGCTGACCGGGCGATTCATATCGTGACTGCGGATGAAGGCGAAGGGTCGCTGGCGGCGCGGGATACGTTGGGTGTGGCGGGGTTGCTGGCGGATGCGGCGCGCGGTGAGGCGGCGGATTTGATCTTGACGGGGTTGCAGTCCGATGACCTGGGGGCGGGGCAGACCGGCGTGGTGATGGCGGAGTTGCTGGGTGTGCCTCATGCGACGTTGATTATGCAGGTGCAGCGAGTCGGCGAGTCAGCAGGTCAGCAAGTCAGCGGGGAAGCGCGGATTCGCGTGAAGCGCGAGCTGGAGGATGGGTGGTTTCAGCATGTGGAGATGCCGCTGCCGGCGTTGTTGACGATCCAGTCGGGCGGGAACCGGCTGCGGTATGCGACGTTGATGGGGATCAAGAAGGCGAAGACGAAAGAGACGCGGGCCGTTGAGGCTGCTGCGGCGGGTGCGGGCGTGGCGGAGATTGTGAGGGTGTATCCGCCGGAGAAGGTGAAGCGGACGGAGATGCTGACCGGGTCGGCGGAGGAGGTAGCCGCGCAGATGGTGGAGAGGTTGAGAGAAGCAGGGATCAGGGTTAGGGATTAGGGGTTAGGGATTAGGGATTAGGGGTTAGGGATTAGGGGTTAGAAAAACGACGGTGAGTCTGGGAGAGTTTATGAGCGGTGTTCTGGTGGTGATGGAGACGCAGGGTTCGGGGTGGCACCGGATGAGTTTTGAGGCTTTGGCGGCCGGGCAGAAGCTGGCCGGTGAGATGGGTGTGGGGTGCTCGGCTGCGGTGGTGGGCGGTGATGTTGCGGCGCTTGCGAGTGAGCTTGCGGGGAAGAAGCTGGAGGCTGTCTGGGCTGTCGGGCATGGGTTGCTGGCGCGGTATACGGCGGATGGATGGTGTGCGGCGCTGGCGCAGTTGATTGCGGAGGCGACGCCTGGGTTCGTGGTGTTTCCGCATACGTACCAGGTGCGGGATTTTGCGCCGGCGCTGGCTACTCGGCTGGGGCAGGTGTTGATTTCGGATGTGACGGCGATCCAGGCGGGACCGGTGTTTGTGCGGCAGTGGATGCAGGGGAAGTTGAATGCCGACTATCGGCATAAGGGCGAGGGCGTTTGCCTGGTGTCGGTGCAGGCGGGGACGTTCAAGGCGGAGGCGGTGGAGAGTGGGACGGCGGAGGTGAAGACGTTTGCGCCGGTGATTGAGGCGGGGAAGATTCGGACGGTGCCGGGCGAGCCGTTTCGGGTGGCGGCGCAGACGGTCGACCTGAGCGCGGCGCAGGTGATCGTGAGCGTTGGGCGTGGGATTGGGGAGCAGGAGAATC
>CAIQPK010000082.1 GCA_903873705.1 uncultured Acidobacteriota bacterium | reverse complement strand
GCCAAGGGCCGTTACCTGGGAGAAGCCGCCGGCATCGGCAACCTCAACATCCCCACCATGGGCTACTTCGCCGGCCCCACCTACCTCAACATGGAAGCCCCCGACGCCTGCATCAGCAAGCTAAGCAAGACCCGCATGTACGGCCAGCTCCACATGATCGCCAAAGCTCTCCACAAAATCGACGCCACCCCAGCCACCGAGCTAAGCCAGGGCATCATCAGCGCCTAGCGACCCGCAACCGATCGTCAGCACCCGTCAGCCGTCTAAAATCTGTCATCCTGAGCGAAGTAGCTCGCGCACCTTGCGAGCTACGCAGTCGAAGGACCCCGAAGAAACTCATCGCGCAACAAGAGCTCGCCGCTTTCTGACACCGCCGCCCGCCGCTTGCGCCGATCCGCAGGGTCTGGAACCAGTGTGGCTCCATCCACTTATTCTCCATAAAATGGAACCACCACCACCACCTCGCCGTACTAACAGCCATTAGCCTGCCGCTCAATTCCCGCTTCATCTGAGGAGTGCTTCGTGCTGACCTCTCCCGCCGCCTCGCTCCCCCACGCAACGCCTCCCGCCTCCGCCAGCCGCGCCTCCCGCCGAACCCTCAAAGCCGCCGCCGTCTTCTGGTTCATCATCGTGGCACTCGGCCAGCTCTTCTTCGCCATCGCCATCTTCCTCACCTACGGCGCCCCCAGCTTTCGCGGCGACTTCAGCCGCCTCAACCGTGGCACGCCCCACGCCTACGTCCCCGGCGAGCCCTTCGCCAACGCCATCATCGCCGCCCACATCATCGCCGCATGTTTCATCGTCCTCAGCGGAACCCTGCAACTCATCCCCGCAATCCAGCGCCGCGCCCCGCGCCTTCATCGCTGGAACGGACGCCTCTACATCCTCGCCGCCTTCAGCCTCGCTCTCGGCGGCGTCGGCGCCATGGTCGGCCGAGGCACTGTCGGCACCCCCGCGCAGCACATCGCCCAGTACCTCAACGCCGCGCTCATCATGGCCTTCGCCGTCATGGCATGGCGCACGGCCGTCGCGCGCGACTTCAGCTCCCACCGCCGCTGGGCGCTTCGCCTTTACCTCACCGTCGGATCCGCGCTCTTCCTGCGCGCCGCCACCTTCCTCATGCTCCTCATTCCCGGCGGACCGTACGGCATCGACGTCGCCACCTTCACCGGCCCCTTCGTCAACTTCATCAGCTACGGCCAGTACCTCATCCCCCTGGCCGTGCTGGAGCTCTACCTCCGCGCCCAGCACGGCACGACCACCCTCCGCTTCGCCACCGCTAGCCTCCTTTTCGTCCTCGCCGCCGGCCTCGGAGCCGGCACCGCGGCCACCGCCGCCGCCGTCTGGGCCCCCAGGGTCCGCGCCGCACTGGACCCCCGCATCTCCATCGCCGACACCCTCGCCGCCACCATCGCCTCCAGCGGCACCGACGTCGCCCTCCAGCAGTACCGCACCCTCAAGGCCACCGCCGCCCAGACCTACAATTTCGACGAGCCCGAGCTCAACACCCTCGGCTACCAGCTCCTCAACAAGCACCGCTTCGCCGAAGCCATCCGCGTCCTACAGCTCAACACCGAAGTCTTCCCCAACTCCGCCAACGTCTACGACAGCCTCGGCGAAGCCTACGCCGACGCCGGTGACAAGCCCGACGCGATCGCTTTCTACCGCAAATCCCTCACCCTAAACCCAAAGAACCTCGGAGCCATCAAGATGCTCCAAACCCTCAACCCCCGCTAACCGCAGCCATCACCATCACGGACCGCCCACCAGCATCAGGGCCAAAGGCCCGTTCCATCAGGGCAGGAGGCGCGAGCCCCATGAACCCGGACTCTGCGTTCCGTCGCGACGCATCTAAACCCATCAATGGCTGCGAAGAAGAGACCGCCGGTGATGACGGAATGCGAAGTAAAGGTGCGCGGCCGCTGGCTGCCCTGCACGCTCTACGAAGCCCTCATCGAACGCGATCAGCTGATGCGCTGCAAATACTGCTACGGCCCGGTGCAGGCGCTCAAAGAATCAAGCCTCGGAGCCCGGGCCCACATCGAACACCTGCAAAGACACCCCGGCTGCCGCTTCCCGGTGGGCACCTTCAACGGAGTCGAGTCCAAACATCCCCTCGCTTTGAAATGATCCGCTCTCGGCTGGTTTTTGCGATGGAATAATACGAAATGCGCAAAGGCTCCACCAGACACCCACAAGCCGACTCCCCGGCCGTCCACGTCAGGAACTACATCACGCCCGGCGGCCTCGCGCGCCTGAAAGACGAGCACCAATTCCTCCTCACCAGGGACCGCCCTGTCGTCACCGAGGTCGTAGCGTGGGCCGCCAGCAACGGCGATCGCAGTGAGAACGCCGACTATCAGTACGCCAAGCGCCGCCTCCGCCAGATCGATGGCCGGATTCGCCATCTGTCCAAGCGCATGGAAGCCGCCGAAGTGGTGGACCCCGAAGCGCCGAGATCGGCCCTCCGGGCGGCGAAAGTTTATTTCGGCGCAACCGTGCTCTATGCCAACCCCGCCGGAGTGGAGCGCCAGGTCAGCATCGTCGGCGTCGACGAGGTCGACCTCGACCGCAACCACGTCAGCTGGGTCTCACCTCTGGGCCGTGCCTTGATGGGGTCGGCCGAAGGCGACAGCGTTGTCCTCGAAGCGCCGGGCGGCAGGGAACGCCTGACCGTTCTGGAGGTGCGTTACGAACGCATCTCCGTCGAGCCCTTCCGCGAGCCTCCGGGATCCTACGCCGCTGCAAAACACTCCTAGGCCGAAATCGCTGCCCGCATTTCCTCCCCCGCCGCTCCGAATACCTGCATCTCGCCCCCCACCCCGCGCATCTCGTAGAATGAGGAACAATGGAAATCCACATCCCCACCCCGCTGCGCGCCTTCACCGACAGGCAGGAAACCGTCTCGGTGCCGGCCACCACAGTTGCCGAAGGCCTGGAGAATCTCGTCCAGAAGCACTCGGCCATGCGCGCGCATCTCTTCACCCCTGAAGGCAAGCTGCGCTCATTCGTGAACGTCTACCTCAACGATGAAGACGTCCGCTACCTTCCCGCCAAGGAAGACACCACCGTCGCCGACACCGACGAACTCACCATCATCCCCTCCATCGCCGGCGGCACCCCTGCCGCGGCCGGTTGTTGTCGCTAGCCGCGAAAACACCCCAGAAATCCCGACACCCGAATCGCACCGCCGCCGCTGAGGATCAGCTTCATGCGCGACGCATTATTTTAGAGTTGTCATTCCGCAGCGCAGCGGAGGAATCTGCTTCTCCTGCCGCGCGCAGCACCCTCCGAAGGACACCATGATCGACACCACGAACCTACCCAAGCTAACCAACGAAGAAATCGCCCGCTACTCCCGCCACCTCATCCTCCCCGAGGTAGGCATGGAAGGCCAGCAGAAGCTCAAAGCAGCCAAAGTCCTCTGCGTCGGCACCGGCGGCCTCGGAGCCCCCCTCGCCCTCTACCTCACCGCGGCGGGCGTCGGCACCATCGGCCTGGTCGACTTCGACACGGTTGACGAATCCAACCTCCAGCGTCAGATCATCCACTCCCAGTCCACCGTCGGCAAGCTCAAAGTCGACTCCGCCGAAATCATGCTCAAGGGCCTCAACAAGAACGTGAACGTCGTCAAGCACAACACGATGCTCACCTCCGCCAACGCCCTCGAAATCTTCAAGGACTACGACGTCATCGCCGACGGCACCGACAACTTCCAGACCCGCTACCTCGTCAACGACGCCTGCGTCCTAACCGGCAAGCCCAACGCCTACGGCAGCATCTTTCGCTTCGAAGGCCAGGCCAGCGTCTTCGCCACCGAGGAAGGTCCCTGCTACCGCTGCCTCTACCCCGAACCTCCACCGCCCGGTCTCGTCCCCAGCTGCGCTGAAGGCGGCGTCCTCGGCATTCTCCCCGGCCTCGTCGGAGTAATTCAGGCCACTGAAGTCATCAAGCTCATCCTGGGAATAGGCGAACCCCTAATCGGCCGCTTGCTCCTGGTCGACGCCCTCGGCATGAGCTTCCGCACTCTCAAGCTCCGCAAGAACCCCGAGTGCCCTGCCTGCGGCACCCACGAGATCAAGCAGCTCATCGACTACGACCAGTTCTGCGGCATCGAAAAGCCCGCCGCCGTAGGCCCGCTCGAAGTCTCCTCCCACGGCAAAGTCGACGCCTCCGCAGCCATCGTCGAAGGCATCCCGCAGATGTCAGTTGAGCAGCTCAAGGCCCGCATGGACGCCGGCACCGCCCCCTTCATCCTCGACGTCCGCGAGCCCCACGAGTACGCCATCGTCAACCTCGGCGTACCGCAAATCCCCGTAGGCTCGCTGCCCGATCGCATCGCGGAAATCCCCGTCGCCAAGGACGCTGAAATCGTCGTCCACTGCAAGTCCGGCGCGCGTTCGCAGAAAGCGTCACTCGCCCTCAAGCAGGCCGGCTTCACCAACGTCTCCAACCTCGCCGGCGGCATCCTGGCCTGGGCCGACCGCATCGACCCATCCCTGCCCAAGTACTAGCCATTACCGCTCCCAAAGGAAAAACTCGCTGCTTCGGCAGCGAGTTTTTCATTCTTCGCACGCGATACCTTCCGCTGATAGAACAAATCATGTTCAAATCAGCCGCGCTCCTGGTGATTCTCTTGTCCTTACCCGCTCATCCGCAAGCCGCCAAGACGCCCGCCCAGGACGAGGCGGAAATCCGCGCCGCGCGCTCCTTCTCCAACAAGTCCATCGCGCGCCGCAACCTTCTTGGCGTGGGCGACTCCCTCGACACCGACTTCAACGCCATCGTCGGCGACGGCAGCTTCGTCGCCACGCGCGCCGAGTATCTCCGCCTCTTCAAGCAGGACTTCGACTCACCCCGCACCGCGATCCGCTACGAGCGCATCGCCGACACCGTCCAGGTTTCCGCCAGCGCGCCCCTCGCCGCCGAGCACGGCCACTGGATCGGCACCAAACCCGACGGCTCAGTGGCCTTCACAGGAACCTACATGGCGATGTGGCGTCACGGGCCCGTCGGCTGGAAGATCCGCTCCGAGCTCTACGTCACGCTTACCGCTCGCTAATCCGTTGCCGGATCATCCACCACCAGGATCTGCATCCACATGGGTGGCTCCACCATCGAGTCCAGCGAAGCCATCTCCGCCACTGCCTGCTCCATCGTCGACGTCAAACACGGCTCCGTCGTCACCACGAACGGCAGCCGCTCCGTCCCATACCCGCGCTTCTGCAGAATCGAGTCGATGTTCACCCCGAACTTCGCCAGCGCTCCCGCAATCGCCGCAATAATCCCGGGCTTATCCATCACCACCAGCCGAATGTAATACGGCGCCATCACATCGCCCGACACGGCCACCTTCCGCGCCGGCAGCCGCACCGGCGAGCTGTCATGCGCCACGGCCAGAACGTCGCTCATCACGGCCACAGCAGTCGGATGTCCGCCCGCACCATGGCCGCTGAACACCACATCGCCGCCAAACCGCCCGCTCGTCACCACCATGTTCTGCGTCCCATGCGACCACGCAATTGGCGATGTCATCGGCACCAGCATCGGCCCCACCCGTGCCGTCACCTTATCGCCATCCTTCTGCGCGCGCGATACCTGCCGAATCGTGCAGCCCAGCTCCTTCGCATAGGCAAAGTCAATCGCAGAGACAGTCGAGATCGTCTGCGCCGGAACCGTATCCGGATCGATCTCCGCCCTTAGCGCCAGCCGCGACAAAATGCACAGCTTCGCCCGCGCATCGAACCCATCCACATCCGCCGAAGGATTGGCCTCCGCATAACCCAATCCCTGCGCGGTCTTCAGCACCTCGCCGTAGTCGGCGCCCGCTTCCATCGAGCTCAAAATAAAATTGCACGTGCCGTTAACGATCCCGCTCACGCGCTTGATCTGGTCGCCGCTCAAGCCCTGCGCCACGCCCGGAATCACCGGCACGCCGCCGGCAACCGCAGCGCCATACAGCAGGTGCACACCCTTCTCCGCCGCCAACGCAAACAGCGCCGCGCCGCGATAAGCAATCAGCTGCTTATTGGCCGTCACCACGCTCTTGCCAGAATTGAGTGCTGCACGCAGCCAGCCTTCGACAGGGTCCAACCCACCCATCAGCTCAACCACCACGTCCACATCGCCCGCCTCGAGCACATCTTCGACGCGCTCGGTCCAGGCCACGTTGGCAGGCACAAATTGCGCCTTGTCATGCGTCTTCTTCCGCTGCACACCGCGATTGAAAATCCGTGTCAGCTGAATGTCCTTTGCCTGGCTCGCCGCCAGCACTTCCGCAAACGAGCTACCTACCGTTCCAAACCCCAGCAAACCGACGCGCAATACTTTTTCTGACATTAGTAATCCACCTTGAACGCGCTCTTTTCCCAGGCCGCAAAACTTTCCCACGCCTCATCCGGCAGCATCCGCACGATCGGAATCGACCGCTCCTCCAGCGGCTTCTTCACCTCGTCGTATAGAAACGAGTCATCGAAACCCACCCGCGCCGCATCGGCCGCGTTGTTGCCGTAGTAAATCGCCTTGCAGCGCGACCAGTAGAGCGCCGCCAGGCACATCGGGCAAGGCTCGCAGCTTGTATAAACCTCGCAGCCATCCAGAACGAATGTCCCCAGCGCCTGGCAGGCGTTGCGGATCGCCGTCACTTCCGCATGAGCGGTAGGGTCATTCGACGAGGTCACCAGATTTGTACCCGTAGCCACCACCTGACCATCCTTCACAATCACCGCCCCAAACGGCCCGCCGCGCCCGCTGGTGACATTCTCCGTCGCCAGCGCAATCGCCTGTTTCATAAACTCTGCATTACCCTGCGCCATCGTCTTCCTAATCTCTAATCTCTAAAACCTAATCTCTGAAACGGAATCCCTGCTTTAATCACCTTCATGGTACATGCTCTGCGTTCTCGTCGAGTCGTTACACCCGAGGGTGAACGCGACGCCGTCGTCGTCATCGAAGACGGCATCATCACCGCCGTCCACAACGCCAGCGCCTTCAACGAAAACATCTCCGTCGAAGACCTCGGCCCGCTCGCTCTCCTCCCCGGCCTCATCGACGCCCACACCCACATCAACGAGCCCGGCCGCACCGAGTGGGAGGGCTTCGCCACCGCCACCCGCGCCGCCGCCGCCGGCGGCTTCACCACGCTCGTCGACATGCCCCTCAACTGCCTCCCCGAAACCATCAACGTCGACGCCCTCGAGCAAAAGCGCACCGCCGCGCAGTCGCAATGCATGGTCGACTACGCCCTCTGGGGCGGCGCCGTCGACGGCAACCAGCATGAGCTCGAACCCCTCGCCCTCGCCGGCGTTCCCGGCTTCAAGTGCTTCCTCATCTATCCCGGCTGCGACGGCTTTACCTCCATCGACCGCGCCAACCTCGAGCGCGCCCTCCCGCACATCGCCCGCACCGGCCTGCCGCTGCTCGTCCACGCCGAGCTCGCCCCCAGCATCGACGCCGCATGCGCCCAGCTCAACGCCGCCGAAGCCGACTGGCACCAGTACGCCACCTACCTCGCCTCCCGCCCAGACGCCGCCGAGCTCGATGCCATCGCCATGCTCCTCGACCTTTGCCGCACCTACCGCTTCCGCCTCCACATCGTGCACCTGTCGACCGCGCAAGCCCTTCCGATGCTCGCCGCGGCGAAAGCCGAAGGCCTGCCCGTCACGGTCGAAACCTGCCCCCACTACCTGCACTGCGGAGCCGAAGAAATTCCCGACAGCGCCACCCTCTACAAGTGCGCCCCACCCATCCGCAGCGCCGCCAACCGCGAACTCCTCTGGCAGGGCCTGCTCTCCGGCATCATCGACCTCATCGCCACTGACCACTCCCCCTGCCCGCCCCAAATGAAGCGCCTCGCAGTAACCCAGCCCGGCGAAGAGTGCGGCCGCTTCGACGAAGCCTGGGGCGGCATCGCCTCCCTCTCCACCGCGCTGCCCATCCTGTGGACCGACTGCCTCCGCCGCAACATCCCCCTCACCCGCCTCGCCGAGTGGACCTCCGCCGCTCCCAGCCGACTCACTGGCCTCGACTGCCACGTCGGCTCCATCACCCCCGGCAAGCACGCCAACCTCGTCGCCTTCGACACCGCCGCGCAGCTCACCATTACGCCCAACGTCCTGCATTACCGCCACAAAATCTCACCCTACATGGGCGAAACCCTCACCGGCGTCGTCCACGGCACCTGGCTCCGCGGCCAGCGCATCTTCACCCGAACCCTCCACTCCAACGCCCCACTCGTCACCGACACCTTCCCCACCCAGCCCCACGGCCGCGAGTACGCGCTATCCTGTCATCTCAAGTAACACCGTCCTTGCCTTATTCACTTTTCACTATTCACCCACTAGCCACTACCCACTACGCTCTACCATCTACCCACTGACCTATGACCCTCCCACACCCCGTCAACACCGTCCTCGAAAACTGGAACCGCCTCGAACAGGAAGACGCCATGCAGACGATCCTCCCCTGCAACGGCTCTAAAGCCTGGGCCATCGGCATGGTCAACGCCCGTTCCTTCGAAAACCCCGAAGAGTGCTTCGCCGCCTCCGACAAAGTTTGGGCCGCGCTCACCCCCGCCGACTGGCAGCAAGCCTTCGACTCTCACCCCCGCATCGGCGAGCACAAAGCCAAGGCCGCCACCGATAAGAGCCTCGCCTGGTCCGCCGGCGAGCAGAGCGCCGCCTCCGACGCAGACAAGATCAAGGCCGAACTCGCCGGAGCCAATAAAGAGTACGAGATCAAATTCGGCCGCATCTTCATCGTCTGCGCCACCGGCAAATCCGCCGCCGAAATGCTCGCCATCCTCAAGTCGCGCCTCGCCAACGACCCCGCCACCGAACTCAAGGAAGCTGCCGAGCAACAACGCCAGATCACCCAGCTCCGCCTCCGTAAATGGCTTGGCGTCAGCTAACCCGCATCTCCTTCATTACCATTACGTTAGTCATCATGAACGCAGCCAGCCGAACCTGTAATCTGTCATCCTGAGCGAAGCCCCGGAGCGAGCACCGCGAGCCGAAGGGTCGCAGTCGAAGGAGCCCGGGACCGCTCAGTGCATCTGAGCCGCCCGGAGCTTTCAACCACGAATCTCAACCTCGCGAAGGCAGGCAAGCACCGCATGGGACTTTCCACCCACATTCTCGACACCTCACTCGGCCGACCCGCTGCTGCTGTCAACCTTGTCCTCGCCAAGCTCGACGGCGACTCCTGGCACAAGATCGGCAAGGGCATTACCGACGACGACGGCCGCTGCAAAACGCTGCTCGGCGAGCGTCCCCTCGAAGCCTCCACCTACCGCATCCGCTTCATCACGGCGGACTACTTCACCGCGAAAAATATTGCCGGCCTCTATCCCTACGTCGACGTCGTGTTTACCGTCACAGACCCCGCGCAGCACTACCACATACCTTTACTGCTGACCGCCAACGGTTACTCTACTTACCGAGGAAGTTGACCCATGTCCGCAAAGCTCCACACCAATCGCTACGGCAAATCCCGCGTCCGCCTCATGCGCGTCACCCGGCACGAAGGCCATCACGATGTAGACGAGTGGACCGTTCAGGTCCTGCTCACCGGCGACTTCGAAACCGCCCACACCCTCGGCGATAACTCCAAAATTCTCCCCACCGACACCATGAAGAACACGGTCTACGCCGTCGCCCGCGACAGCAAGGCCACCAGCATGGAGGACTACGCCAGGGAGCTCGTCGACTTCCTCCTCGGTCGCAACCCGCAGGTCTCCTCCGCTGAAGTCGTCATCGAAGCCACCCTCTGGAAGCGCCTCCACGTCGACGGCAAGCCTTTCCCCACCGGCTTCATGAAAGGTTCGGAAGAGCGCGAAACCACCACCGTCTCCCGTGCCCAGGGCGGGACATTTTCCATCACCAGCGGCCTCGACCGCCTCACCATCATGAAGACCGCCAACTCCGGCTTCGTCGGCTACATCAAGGATTCGCTCACCACGCTGCCTGAAACCACCGACCGCCTCTTTGCCACCGCCCTCGAAGCCCATTGGCCTTACACGGACAAGGCCATTGCCGCCGGCATCGACTTCAACAAGGTCCGCCACCACCTCCGCGAAGTCATGGTCGCCGCCTTCGCCCACCACGACTCGCTCTCGGTCCAGCAGACCCTCTACGCCATGGCCGAAGCCGCCCTCGCCCACACCGACATCATCGACCAGGTCTACATGCTCATGCCCAACAAGCACCAGCTCCTCGCCGACCTCAACAAGCTAGGCAAAGACAACCCCAACCACATCTTCGTCCCCACCGACGAACCCCACGGCACCATCGAAGCCACCATCCGCCGCGCCTAGAGTCTGCCCGCGAAAATGTGGGTGCCCCATGTCCGGATTTTCGGACATGGGAGCCGCAACACTTCACCAGCCACGTCTCACACCGCAACCCATGACCACCACGCCCGAAACCCGTGCCACCCGCACCATCGCCCGCTGCCGGGACCTCGCGCGCCTCACCGAGGTCCCCGGCGAAACCACCCGCCTCTTCCTCTCCGAAGCCACCCGCGACGCCCACGGACTCATCCGCATGTGGATGACCCTCGCCAACCTCGAAACCCGCACCGACGACGCCGGCAACCTCCGCGCCCTCCGCCGCTGCGGCACCCCCAACGCCCCCACGCTCCTCTTCTTCTCGCACATCGACACGGTCCCCAACGCCGGCGCCTTTGACGGCCCCCTCGGCGTCATCCTCGCCCTCACCGTCATCGAAGAAATCGCGACGGCGCAACTCCCCTTCGACATTGAGCTCATCGCCTTCTCCGAAGAAGAAGGAGTCCGCTTCAGCTTCCCCTTCCTCTCCTCTAAAGCCGTCACCGGCCAGCTGACGCCCGAAGAGCTGGCAAAAGAAGACGCCAACGGCATCACCGTCGCGCAGGCCCTCACCAACTTCGGCCTCAATCCCGCAAATATCGCCACATCGTGTGCTCTTCCCGCGAACACCTTCGCCGCCCTCGAAGTCCACATCGAGCAAGGCCCGGTCCTCGAAGCCGAGGGCAGGGAACTAGCCGTAGTCGACAGCATCGTCGGCCAGTCGCGCCTGACGCTCACCTTCACCGGCCACGCCAACCACGCCGGCGCCACCCCCATGCACCTCCGCCACGACGCCCTCGCCGCCGCCGCTCACTGGATCAGCGACGTCGAGCGTTTCGCCCTCGACGACAAGCAGCTCGTCGCCACCGTCGGCCGCGTCGAAGTCCAACCCAACGCCGGCAACGTCGTTCCCGGCACCGTCCGCGCCTCGCTCGACGTCCGCCACCCCAGCGACGACGACCGCCACGCCGCCGTCGCCATGCTCCTCACCAAGGCCGAGCTCGCCGCCCAGCATCGCGGCGTCCACGTCCAGGCCGAAATCCAGCTCCAGCAAAAGGCCGTCCCCATGGACCACAACCTCACCGCGCAGCTGGCCGAAGCCGCCGAACGCGCCGGCTATAACCCACTCCGCCTCTTCTCGGGCGCAGGCCACGACGCGATGATCCTCGCACCCCACGTCCCCACCGCGATGCTCTTCCTCCGCTCCCCCGGAGGCCTCTCCCACCACCCCGACGAGAGCGTCAGCGAAGAAGACGTCGAAGCCGCCATCGCCACCACGCTCGCGTTTGTGGCGGCGCTGCAGCCGCCGCAGTAGAATCAAACCCCTATGCAGGAACTCGGCCACACCCGCAGCGCCCATCGTCGCGACCACCTCCTCCTCACCCCGGACACCTTCATCCGCACGCCCCTCCCCGGCCTCACCGGCGGCATGGCCATCGTCCACGTCGCCCCGCAGGTCGGCGCAGCCTTCACCCAGATGACGGTTGAGCTAGACCCCAACGGCACCCTCATCCAGGGCCCGTCGCAGCGCCTCATCTACGTCCTCGAAGGCAAGCTCACGCTCACCGAGCCCAGCCAGAAGAAGCCTCACAAGCTGGCCGCCGGTAGCTACGCCTACCTGCCCACCGAGCACGCTCACGCCATAACGGCGCTCACAAAATCGCGCCTCGCCGTCATCGACAAGCCCTTCCTCCCCCTCGACCCCTTCGAAGCGGAGCTCCACAACGCCCCTTTCCCGGAGATTATCGTCGGCCGCGAACAGGACCTCACCCCCACCTTCCTCAACGGCGACCCCGACCTCGAAGTCCGCGCCCTGCTTCCCGCCTCGCTCGGCTTCGACTTCGCCTGCAACACTATGACCTACGCCCCCGGCGCCGCGCTCTCGCAGGTAGAAATCCACTACATGGAGCACGGCCTCCTCATGCTCCAGGGCGGCGGCATCTACCGCCTCAACGACAGCTGGTACCCCACCACCGCCGGCGACTTCATCTGGATGGCCCCCTACTGCCCCCAGTGGTTCGGCGCCATCGGCAAGACCCCCGCAAAATACCTAATCTACAAAGACTTCAACCGCCACACGCTTGCATGAGGTCACGCATCCACTTTTTTGCCGTGAGAGAAGATTGGCAATCAGTCTTCGCGCATGTTGAGCGTAAGCATTCCCTTCTATATACAGCTACGGGATTCGATCAAATGCGTAATCCCGATCCTCCGCGGTTTCTTGAAGGCGCGTCCTTGCCAAACCTGGGAATCGCGAACGTTGAACAAACAATTGCCTGCCACAGCTACATGGTTTCTCCATTTACAACCATCCCAATTCCCAAACATAGTTTCACCACAGACGGAAAATTGCGCTATGACCTCTATAGCGCGGACCACCTCGAAAATATACGGTTGATACACGCCGGTCGCTGGAAAGATATGGTTATCGCTGGCTTGATCGACACGATGGGACAAGGCCAAAAAGCGCAGGCATTTATGCGTGCCTTCCACACGGCCATGACGAAGTCCTTCACTAAGATCAATGCATACTGGGTAGGTCCACTAGCGCACCAAGAGTGGCTACAGGGAAGGCGACTCACCGGCGCTGAACAATCGCCGCCAGAATATGATCTTCGGAAACTCAACTAACATGACGAACCCCACAATCAACACCGACCGCCTCCTCCGCGAGCTCCACCGCCTCGCCCAGTTCACCGACTGCCCGCCCACCGAGGACAAAACCCTCCCCGCGCCCACCACCGCCGTCACCCGCATCGTCTTCACCCCCCGAGACCTTGAAGCGCGCGCCTGGTTGACCTCTGTCGCTGAGGCCGCAGGCTTCAGCGTGCGCACAGACGCCGTCGGCAACACCTTCATCCGCTGGCAGGGCACCGACCCCGCGCTGCCCGCCGTCGGCACCGGCTCTCACACCGACGCCATCCCCCACGCCGGCATGTACGACGGCACCGTCGGCGTCCTCGGCGGCCTCGAAGCCATGCGCGCCCTGCAGGAGTCCGGCTTCCAGCCCCGCCGCTCCATCGAAACCCTCATGTTCACCAGCGAGGAGCCCACCCGCTTCGGCCTCGGCTGCCTCGGCTCGCGCCTCCTCGGCGGCGTCCTCGATCCCGCCCTCGCCGACGCCCTCAAAGACCGCCTCCCCGAAACTGAACCCACCGCCCGTGAAGGCCTCACCCTCCAGCAGGTCCGCGAGTGCGCCGGATTCCACGGCGACCTCGCCTCCGTCAAACTCGCCTCCAATTACTACGGTGCCTGGGTCGAGCTCCACATCGAGCAAGGCCCCCTGCTTGAGCGCGACGGCATCCAGCTGGGCATCGTCACCGGCATCGCCGCGCCCGCCAGTTACCGCTACGTTGTCGAAGGATTCGGCGGCCACGCCGGCGCACTCCTCATGCCCGACCGCCGCGACGCCCTCGCCGCCGCCGCCGAAATGATCCTTTCCGTCGAGCGCCACGCCCTCGCCGCAAACGCAAAATCCGGCGGCGTCGACACCGTAGCCACCGTCGGCACCGTCGCCGTCCATCCCGGCGCCGTCAACTCCGTCCCCTCCCGCGTCACCCTCATGCTCGACATCCGCGACACCGACGTCACCCGCCGCGACGCCGTCATGGCCGCCTTCCACGCCGACATCGCCGCCATCGAAGCCAAACGCGGCGTCAAGGTCACCGAAGAACTCATCAACGCCGACCAGCCCGCGCAGAGTTCCCCACACATCGTCGAAACCCTCGAAGCTATCTGCAAAGCAGAAGGCGCCACCTACAAAAAGATGGTCAGCCGCGCCTACCACGACTCCAACTTCATCGCCCGCATCGCGCCCATCGCCATGATCTTCATCCCCTGCCGCAACGGCGTCTCGCATCGCCCCGACGAGTACGCCACCCCCGAGAGCATCGCCCTCGGCACCCGTGTCCTCGCCCTCGCCCTCGCCAGACTCGCCAGCGAGTAGTCGCGTCTAAACTGAAGCAGTCGTCTCTACCCACTACCGTCTACGCTCTACCGTCTGCACCTATGCCGATCCAATCCATCAATCCGGCCAACGGAAACATCCTCCGCACCTTCGAGGCGCTGAACCCCAACGCCCTCGAAGCCCGCCTCGCCCTCGCCGCCCTCGCCGCGCGCACCTATCCGCAGGAGTCCATCGAGAACCGCGCTTTCTGGATGCGTCGCCTCGCCGCTCTCCTCGACACCGACATCGAAGAGCTCGCCTTCACCATGACCTCCGAGATGGGCAAGACGCTCAGCTCCGCCCGCGCCGAGGTCAAAAAGTGCGCCTCCGCCTGCCGCTACTACGCAGAAAACGCCCCCCGCATCCTCGCCGACGAGCCCGTCTCCACCGAGCACTCCAGCAGTTACGTTCGCTGGGAGCCGCTCGGCGTCGTGCTCGCCGTCATGCCCTGGAACTTCCCCCTCTGGCAAGTCTTCCGCTTCCTCGCTCCCGCGCTCATGGCCGGCAACATCGGCCTGCTCAAGCACGCCTCCAACGTGCCGCAATGCGCGCTCGCCATCGAGTCTCTCGTCCGCCGTGCCGGCTTCCCCCGCGGTGTCTTCCAGACCCTCCTCGTCGGCGCCGACCAGGTAGAAAAAGTCCTCGCCGACCCCCGCGTCGCCGCCGTCACCGTTACCGGCTCTGAAGCCGCCGGCCGCGCCGTAGCCGCACAGGCTGGCTACCTCATCAAGAAGTCCGTCCTGGAGCTCGGCGGCTCCGACCCCTTCATCGTCATGCCCTCGGCCGACGTCGACCGCGCCGTCACCAACGCCGTCAAGGCCCGTTGCATCAACAACGGCCAGTCCTGCATCGCCGCCAAGCGGTTCATCGTCCACGAGCAGGTCTACGCCCGCTTCGAAAAGGCCTTCGTCGCCGCCATGGCCGCCCTCCACGTCGGCGACCCTCTACTCCCCGGCACCGACATCGGCCCCCTCGCCACCAAGCAGATCGTCGACGACCTCCTCGCGCAGGTCAACGCCGCTTCTGCCGCTGGCGGCCGCATCCTCACCGGCGGCGACCGCCTCACCGGCGGCGGCAACTACTTCGCCCCGGCCGTCATTTCGGGCGTCCCACGCGACGCTGCCATCTGCAAGGAAGAGTTCTTCGGCCCCGTCGCCCTGCTCTTCAAGTCCACCTCGCTCGACGACGCCATCACCATCGCCAACGACACCCCCTTCGGCCTCGGCGCCAGCGCCTGGACCACCGACCCCACCGAGCAGCAGCGCTTCCTCTCCGACCTCAAGTGCGGCAGCGTCTTCCTCAACGCCCAGGTCGCCTCGGACCCCCGCCTTCCCTTCGGCGGCATCAAGCTCTCCGGCTACGGCCGCGAACTGAGCGCCGCCGGCATGCGCGAATTCATGAACGCGAAGACCGTCGTCATCGCCTGATTTTCCAACCATCCTTAAACGACGATGGGCGCCAGATCACTCTGGCGCCCATCGACTTTCTGCAACTACGGGCTCGACTTCTATTCCTGCTAAGCGATCAAACGCTTCTTCAGGAAGCCGGCACCGGCCAGTACCGCCGTACCCAGCATCGCGATGCTGGAGGGCTCTGGTACCGCTGGCGGATTCTGTCCCAGTACGGACAGCGTGCCCGAACCCGAATAACTCACACCACCCGCGGAGCTCTCAGTAAACGAGAACAGCAGGGATGAAGCAGCCGGCGTCGCACCCGTGTAAAAAGCTCCAGGAGTGAAGATACCGTCAAGGCGAACAACCAGGTCTTCGGGGTACGGATCAGTCGGTCCACCGCTCGTGGCCGAATTGTCCACGATAAACGGATTGCCGGTCTCCACAAACGTGCCGTACACATCGCCGGTGGTAGCGTTCCCAAACGTGAGCGTGTAAGGCGATCCTGCAGTACCACCCAGCACTCCATTAGGATAGAGCGAGGTCGAACCGGTTATGCCGTTGGTGCCGGCTGTGATGATGGGGAATTGAGGACTAGAGTCGCCGGAATAGCCTGCGCTCACGTAGTTGAGGGATGAAATCCCGGAAACGGGGTCGAGAGGTGTAGGAACGCCCCCGGTGAGCTTCGGCGTAACACTCACATTGCGGAGGTTGATACCGAGGGTTCCAAAAAACGGGTCTGCGTGCATCGCAGCGGGCGCATAAAGCGCACCCGCAAGGGTAAGAGACAACAACAACTTCTTCATAGTTCTCCTGGGGCCCGGGGCCTAATTGTCGGAATGCGCACAATTTTGTTCCTTCTACCCATTGGGTTCGTATCTACAACTTTTGGGTTACGGAACATGCGTTGGGATGCAAGCCTTATCCTTGGCCGTTGTGCCTGGAGAGTAACTATTCGCATGAAGAATTCGTCATGTCGTCATGTAACGCTGCGTGCAGAAGAAGTCTAGCTTCAACCAGTTAGTGCTGGTGAATTCAAAAAATCATTCCGAGGCCAACTCGATCATGTCCGTTCGTAGCCCGCGCGTCCGATTTCTCCCCATGCTCCTGCTCTTCTCGCCCATCCTGCTCCGCTCCCAAGCTCCTGCCTTTGACCCTCTCAAGACCTTCGCCCCCCTAACCCTGCCTGACCCCGTCAACGCCTACCGCTCCGCCAACGGCGCTCCCGGCCCTCAGTACTGGCAGAACCGCGCCGACTACGACCTCCACGCCACCATCGATACCGCCACCAAGACCCTCACCGCAACCGAGAACATCACCTACACCAACAACTCCCCCGACACCCTCCCCTCCCTCTGGATCCAGATGGAGCAGAACACCTACCTCCCCAACGCACGCTCCACCGCGCTAGGCGGCGGCTCACGTCCCCGTCCTGCTGACGCCTTCACCGAGGGCTACGTCCTCGACGCCGTAGAAGTGCAGGGAAGCGCCCCAAAAAGCCCCGCCGTCAAAGCCGAGTACGTCGTCACCGACACCCGCATGCAGGTCCGCCTGCCCTCTCCGCTGGCCCACGGCGCCCATATTCACGTCCTCATCCGCTACCACTACAAGATTCCCGGGACCTTCGGCGGCCGCACCTCCTGGGGCAAAGCCCAGCAGGGCGAGATCTACGACATCGCCCAGTGGTACCCGCGCATGGCCGTGTATGACGACCTCCGCGGCTGGGACACCCAACCCTACGTCGGCAACGAGTTCTACTGCGAGTACGGCCACTTCGACTACTTCATCACCGTCCCCGCCAACTTCCTCATCACCGGCTCGGGTGACCTTGTCAACGCCCCCGAAGTCCTCGGTAAAACCGAACTCGCCCGCCTCGCCCAGGCCCGCGCCTCCGACAAGACCGTCATGATCCGCACCCCGGAGGAGGCTACCGCCAACGCCGCATTGCCCACCCCGGCCTCCACCAGGACCTGGCACTTCGCCATGGACAACACCCGCGACGTCGTCTTCTCCGCCTCACCCGCCTTCGTATGGGACGCCGCCCGTATCAATCTTCCCGCCGGCAAGCACGCCCTCGCCCAGTCTCTCTACCCCATCGAAAGCGTGGGCGACGCCGCCTGGGGCCGCTCCACCGAATACCTCAAAGACTCCGTCGAGCGGTTCTCCCAGCGCTGGTACCCCTACCCCTACCCCAACGCCGTCAACGTCGCCGGCTTCTCCTCCGGCATGGAGTACCCCGGCATCCTCTTCGACGGCATCACCGACAAGGGCAAGGTCCTCTTCTTCATCACCGCCCACGAAATCGGCCACACCTGGTTTCCCATGATCGTCGGCTTCAACGAGCGCCGCAACGCCTGGATGGACGAAGGCTTCAACACCTTCATCGATATCTTCGAGTCCGACGACTTCGAAGGCGGCGTCTACGGCCCCAAGCGTGACGGCGAATACGCTCCCGGCGGCGGCAACCCCGCTGACGAGATCGCCAAAGTCATGCAGGACCCCGCTGCCCCCGCCATCCTCTCCCGCGCCGACACCATCCGCGAAAAGTACCGCCACCCCGTCACCTACTTCAAGTCCGCCTTCGGCCTCAAGCTCCTCCGCGACAACATCCTCGGCCCCCAGCGTTTCGACTACGCCTTCCGCAAGTTCATCGCCGACTGGGCCTTCAAACACCCCTCACCCTCCGACTTCTTCCGCGCCATCTCCAGCGAGGGCGGGGAAGACCTCGACTACTTCTGGCGCGGCTTCTACATCAACAACTGGACCCTCGATTTCGCCGTCACCACCGCCAAGTACATCGACAACGACCCCGCCAAAGGCGTCCAGGTCACCATCGAAACCCGCGGCCAGCTCATCGTCCCCACCACGCTAGAGGTCACCCAGAAAGACGGCACAAAACTACAAACACCCGTCCCCGCCGAAACCTGGTTCCAAAGCAACACCCACACCTTCACCCTCAAAACCACCCAACCCATCACCTCCGCCACCATCGACCCCACCCACGACCTACCCGACACCGACCGCACCAATAACACCCTCAAACCCTGACCCTCACCCCTCAAATCCATCTGCCCTCGCTCCTCAACAACCACCGCCTTCCTGAGCTCAAGCGCTCAAAGCTCTGAGCTCATTCCCACCCCTCACCTCACCGCCACCCTCGCCGAAGCACCCTCGCATGCGCTACCCTATCCGGTCGCCACATCACCCGGCGGCGAGGAGTTCCACATGCCCGCAAACGGCCTTCCCCAGCATCACCCCGGCTATCAATCCGGTTTTGGCAACGAGTTCGCCACCGAGGCCCACCCCGGCGCCCTCCCCGTCGGCCAGAACGCCCCGCAGAAGGCACCGCTCGGCCTCTACACCGAGCAGCTCTCCGGCTCCCCGTTCACCGCGCCCCGCCATCTCAACCGCCGCACCTGGACCTACCGCATCCGCCCGTCGGTCATGCACCCACCCTTCCGCCGCACCGACAACCGCCTCATCCGCTCCTCCCCCTTCAACGAAGTCGAAACCACCCCATCGCAACTCCGCTGGGACCCCCTCCCGCTCCCCACCACACCCACCGACTGGCTCGACTCCCTCACCACCCTCGCCGGCAATGGCGACCTAACCCTGCACTCCGGCGTCGCCATCCACCTGTACGCCTGCAACAAAAGCATGACCGACCGCTTTTTCTACACCGCCGACGGCGAGCTCCTCATCGTCCCCCAGCTCGGCGCCCTCAAGCTCCACACCGAACTCGGCCTCATCGCCATCGCCAACGGAGAAATCGCCGTTCTCCCCCGCGGCATCAAGTTCCGCGTCGAACTCGCTGACCAAGAAGCCCGCGGCTACGTCCTCGAAAACTTCGGCCCTACCTTCCGCCTCCCCGACCTCGGCCCCATCGGCGCCAACTCGCTCGCCAACACGCGCGACTTCCTCACCCCCGTCGCCGCCTATGATGACCGCGACAACCAGAACTTCGAAGTCGTCGCCAAATTCCTCGGCAACCTCTGGTCCACCGACTTCGACCACTCCCCGCTCGACGTCGTCGCCTGGCACGGCAACTATGCGCCTTACAAGTACGACCTCAACCGCTTCAACTGCATCAACTCCGTCTCCTTCGACCACCCCGACCCCAGCATCTACACCGTCCTCACCTCGCCCAGCGAACTCCCCGGCACCGCCAACGTCGACTTTGCCCTCTTTCCCCCGCGCTGGCTCGTCGCCGAGCACACCTTCCGCCCCCCGTGGTTCCACCGCAACTTCATGAACGAGTTCATGGGCCTCATCCAGGGCGAGTACGACGCCAAGGCCGAAGGCTTCGTCCCCGGCGGCGCCTCGCTCCACAACTGCATGTCCGGCCACGGCCCCGACGCCGAAACATTCGACCGCGCCAGCCGCGCCGACCTCAAACCCGTCAAGCTCGAAGGCACACTCGCCTTCATGTGGGAGACCCGCTTTGCCTGCCGTCCCACCAAGTTCGCCATGGACACCGCCCAGCTTCAGCACGAGTACTTCGAATGTTGGCAGTCCCTCAGAAAGAACTTCAAACCCTGACTCCACGCAACACTCACAACCGCGCGCACCCAGTCGCCAAAGCGCGACAACACGAAGGCCCTCCAACCGGAGGGCCTTCGCACTTTAATCTCCAATCTCTCTTCTCTAATCTCTCTCTTCTAGAAATTAAACGTAGCCTGCAGCTGCAATACCCGCACCGCGTTGGGAGTGCCAAACGGCCGTCCCGCCAGCTGCGTCTGCCGTCCGAACTGCGTGCTCGTCAACGCGCTCGTTGCTGTCGGCGCGGCATAGTTCACGTCGTTGAACAGGTTCTGCGCCTGCACGCCCAGCGTCATGTTGTACTTCCGGCCGGTGCTGCCACCGCCGCCCCCCGGAGGCCCGCCAGGCCCTCCCGGTCCGCGTCCGCCGCCGCCGCCACCAGGTCCGCCACGCGGCCCGCCACCGGGACCGCCGCGTCCGCCGCCGCCCGCTGCTCCCGCCACGGCCAGCTTCGGTCCAAACCCGAACGTCCGCGCCGCCCGCAGGTTCACCGTGATAGCCGCTGGCCCGGTGCAGTAGTTGATCGGAATCTCGCTGGCCGTCCCCGTAGACCCGTTGAACGTCGTTTTGTCCGTACAAACCGCCGAAAGGCCATTGGCAAACGACGGCCGGTCGTTGTAAACCGAGTCGCCATTGTTGTCCGTTCCCGTCGTAATGTTGTACGGATTGCCCGAATGCATGATCACGAACGGCGACAGCGCAATCTTCCACGGCGCCGTATAGTTCGCGCCCATCACCGCGAAGTGCGTATTCGCAAACGCTGCCCGCCCGTAGTCCACGCTCGGATTGGTGCTGGTCGGAATAAAGCCCGCCGATCCCGCATTCGTCTTCGCCAGGTTCAGCGCATAGTACCCAAAGCCCGTCAGCGTCTTGGTCCGCACGCTCGCATTGACAAACAACTGCTGCTCGCGGAACACGCCTTCCGATTGGTACTGATAATTCAACTGGTTTCCGTTGGCGGTCACCCGCGTAAAGAACTCGTGGTTCCCACGCGAGGGCAGGTAATTCACCGAGATCGACCCAATCTTGCCAAGCTGCTGGTCCACCCCGATCGCCGCCTGCATCGTGTACGAACTCCGCAGGTTCGGTGCCAGGGAGTACGTCGTCGTCAACCCGTTCGCCGCATTCGCTCCGCCCGTGCACGCTGACAAGTAGTTAGCCGAGTTCGGATTGCACGCCGCCCCCGGTTTCAGCACCGTCGTCTGTGTCTGCACGCCGGGCTGCAGCTGCGCCACATTCAAAAAGTTCCCCAGCGAAAACCGGTCCTAGAAAATCCCGTATCCGCCGCGAATCACGGTAATCGGATTCTTTCCATTGCCCCGCGGAATGCCATACGCCACCTGGACGCGCGGAGCAATGTCGTGGTTGCTGACCGCGTTCTCCGTCTCAAAGCGGAAGCCAGCCGTCACCGTCAGGTTCTTCAAAACCTTGTAGTCATCTTCCGCGTAAAGCCCCACATCGGTCTCGCGCGTGCTCACGGTAGCCTTCTGCACCGTCGTCAGGCTGAACTGGCTTGGCGTGCCGCACTGGTACGACGACGTGCCCAGCGTGTTGGCAGAAAGACAGGGCGTCGCACTCGGGGTCACGCACGTCGCCGGCTTATTCGTCACCGTCGCATCCGAGCACGGATCCAGCAGGTAGTTGTACGTAAAGATGCCCTTCGCATTCGGCAGGTTCGTCGCCGACTGCCCCGTCGTCCGCAGTCGTCCCCCAAACCGCACAAAGTGTTTCTGCAGCGCCACCGACGTATAGTTCTGCAGCTCAATATGCCCGCTCACCGAGTTCGCCAGTGACGTGCTCGCGCCGCCTGAAATAAAGCTGCCCTGCACCACCACATTCGCATCGCTGGAGTTCGCCGCCACATTCGACGTCGACCGCTGATACTCAAACCGCGTCTCGTTCACCACTTTCGCGTTGAACGTCTGCGTGTCCGAAACCTGGATCGTGTTTTCGTTGCTGCTTTGGTTCGAAAACGTCGACAACAGCGCATTCCCGCCGGACCCGCTGTTCTTGGTGTTGCCCTGCTCGTATTGATAGCGCACCGTCAACACATTCTTCGTCCCCAGCGCAATGTCCACACGTGGCGAAATATCCCAGCGGTCCTGCGGCTGGAACACCGCCCGTGCCGAAACGGGGAACACGAAGTTCGAGCACCCGGTCACCGTCCCTGGCGCGCACGGCGTCGTGTCGCTCGCGGTGGCTGAGTAGAACCCGGTGGGGTCCACAATCACGTTCTGCTGCGTCGTCCGCTTAGACCCGCTCACGCTGTAAGAAGCAAACTTGCTCAACGGCCCGGTCACACTGCCCATCAGGAAAAACGTGTAGTACGGCGGCTGCGCGTTGGCCGCACCCAGGAAAGGGTTCGACGTATTCAAGGCATTCTCATTGCCCTGGACGCTCAGGCTCCCACGCAGCTTGTCCGTTCCCGGCTTGGTGAAAATCTGCACCCGCCCAAACCCCAGCCGGTCGAACTCCGCCGAAAACGGATTCTGATTGATCCGAATCTCGCGGATAGACGACTTCGGAGGCAGCTGGCCGCCCGTAAAGCCGTCCACATAAATCTGTCCGCCATTCGGACCCGCAGAAGGCCCAGCCAGCGCCGTCAGTTCACTCGAAAGCTCATCCGGATCATCCGACAGCGCATCCAGGTCCGCCCCCTTGATCACCGTCGAGCTCGCATTGGCGTTCGCGTCCACGCTCACGCCGACTTCCTCGCTGGTCACCGTAATCACCTGCGTCTGGTCGCCCACCACCAGCTTCGCGTCAGACACAATCGTCTGGCCCGCGATCACCCGCAGGTTCATCTTGCTCAGCGTGGCAAACCCGGTCATCGCCACGGTCAGCGTGTAGACTCCCGCCGGAGCCGCTACGCGATAAGTCCCATCGCTGCCCGAAGCCACCACCACCGGCGCACCAGTCGCCGGAGTCAACGTCACCGTCGCTCCAGGGATAATCGCCGTACCCGGGTCCATCACCGTGCCTCGTACGATTCCATTGGCCGCGGTCTGCGCCTGCGCAACCGGCGCCAGCACCATCATCAACATCGCAAACAGGCCCGCCAGCAGGAAACCAAAGCCCCGTGTTTGTGATCTTTCCTGATCGTTCGTCAGGTTTCGTACTCGACAAAAAGACATCCACACTCCTAATCAACTTGTAGAAAAACGACCACACATGTCCCGCAGCGCTATGCACTCACGCTTCATGTCGCTTCAAAGCAGGTAATATTACCTTCCATTATTACGCGCCGCCGGTATCTGGGCCACCCCCGCCCACGCTCCACGGCGTCAGCTGCATCTCGCCTTCGGGCGAGCCCTGCAGAATCACCTCGACTCCGGTCAGCAGCGTTACCGCAGTCGCCTGCGTGCTGTCCGCCGCCGCCTGCGTCGCCACGATCATCACCGCATCGCCCACTTTCAGGCCGCCCAGCGATTCGGTCGGCAACCGCGAAAGCATCTGCGACAGGTCAGCACCCGCACCCGCACCGGCCCGCGCTCCACCCGCTCCCGCACCCGCAGCCGCAGCTCCCGGCTTCGCCGCAAAACGCGCCGCCATCGCCGGAGGCAGCCGCCGCACATCGCTGTTGCCCGAAACCTTCACCGTCACCGTCTTCTTGCTCGCCAGGTCCTTCAGCGTCACCGTGCCCGCCGTCGCATCGATAGCGGTCAGCAAGCCGGAAAAGTGCCGGAACGTCCCTGCCACGATCTCCTCGGCCGTAATCGTGTTGCCGTCAGCCGACTTCGCGCCGCGCACCCGCAGTTGATCGCCCGGCTTGATGTCCGCCAGCTGGCTCGTCACCGCATCCTCAAACCGCACCGAGTCGCCCGAGTAGTGCCGGAACTTCGTTGCCGCGCTCGTCTGCACCGTCAGCATCTTCAGCCCGCTGCTCATCATGATGACGCCCGCGCCGGCGTTCACCGTCTTCACCACGCCGCCGCTGCCATCCCGCCACGCCGCCGCCTCGGCCGCATGCGTCTCCGCAATCGCGGCAGACTTCATCACAATCACCCGGGTCGCATGAAGCGCACCCGGCGCATCGCCGGCCGTGCCGGTAATCAGTACCTTGTCGCCCGCCACAATCCCGCTCAGCGCAATCGGCGCCGCAGCACTCAGGTCCTTGCTCCCGGGAGCCACCTGCAGCACCTTCGCGTCAGACGTCACCGTCACCATGACGTCCTGCCCCGGAGCCGCCGTAACGGTCAACGAGGTCGCCGTAGCCGCCTTCACCGTCCCGCTGGTACGGGGCACTGGTCCCTGCGCCCCCACCGCCATCGTGCCGCACAGCACCACAGTCGCAAAGCTGGAAAAAGCAAAACTCTTAGTGATCGCAGACATGGTCTAACTCCTTCATTTCGCGCGCAGGAAAAACCCTGCGTCGCAGCGCACAAGCGCCCTACCAATTCTTCCAGAGTTCTCCCCTTCCAAGACGGCTGACGGGGGCAAAAGTTTCTGTAATGTAACCGTGTCATCCATTTTCAGTCCTGCAGCCCCCCGGCATCCCGTCCGGCGAACCATACTCGGCATCGTGCCATTCCCGCTGCGTTCCTTCCCGGCACCGTCATGGACGCGCAAACCCGTCGCCTGGACGACATACACCCACCCTTTTGGCCCCACCTGCCTGCTGTGATAAAGTTGAGCCTGCGCCGAGCTGTGCAGCCTTTCGCCTTGCAGCCCGACGCATTTTCTTCGAGAGCAGTATGGGCTGGCGTAGCTCAGCTGGTAGAGCACCTGATTTGTAATCAGGCGGTCGGGGGTTCAAATCCCTTCGCCAGCTCCAGTTTCTTGCCCGGACCCTCCCGAAGAGAGCAAAGTTTGGTTGTACTGCGTGTCGTTCCCGCCTGCAGTGTCCACCAGCAGTTGTAGCCAGGCCGCCAGCCCGCGTCATTGCGAGCAGCTTCCTCATGCAACAATCGCTGTCGGCCACCCAAGCGAAGCTTCCCGCAGGCAAATGTGCACAGGTGGCCGAGTGGTTAATGGCAGCAGACTGTAAATCTGCCGCGCTTGTCGCTACGAAGGTTCGAATCCTTCCCTGTGCACCATTTTTCCCCCGGCCGACAACGCCGGCGTAGTAAGGAGGAGCGCCCCATGGACTTTGCCCCCGCCGGCAACGGTCGCATGACAGTCGCTCTGGTAGTCATAGGTATTCTCGCGGTACTTGTCTGGCGAACCATGGAGCCAGGAAAGTTCCAGAGTCTGACCTGGGTTTTGCTCGGCTTTTTCGCCGTCCGAATCATCCTCGGCAGGTTTCGTCGGGTAGGATAGATAGGGACGTTCCGGCAAGTCGTTCACGGCCGTCCGTAAGTGCAGTAAGTAAGCTGATGTAGCTCAGTGGTAGAGCACTCCCTTGGTAAGGGAGAGGTCGAGAGTTCAAGCCTCTCCATCAGCTCCAGTTTTTTGTGAGGCAGGGCGGGAGTAACGGTAGTCCTGGGCTTTAGCCCAGGATAGAGTTACAACCGAAACAAGCGGGAGTAACTCAGTGGTAGAGTCACAGCCTTCCAAGCTGTTGGTCGCGGGTCCGATTCCCGTCTCCCGCTCCATATCTTCCAAGGCATCCAAAGCAGCTTTCCGACTAATCAGGCAGGTTTCTTAAATACATGGCGCAGCCCGAAACTCCTCAAAATCCTAACGCCGCCGTTGACCGCACCACCGCCCTCTACGAGCGTGTCCCCATGGCCATCGGCGATCAGCAGACCTTCTCTGAAGTCAAGAAGGCCGTAGAGACATCTTTCGCCAGCAGCAACGTAGCCACTTTCCTCAAGTCGTTGCAGCGCGCGGCGCTCCGCATCCGCGACTTCGAGTCGGTCCTGCAATCCGGCAAGCTCGGCAACCAGACGGCAGTCCTCTACGCCAAGCTCACCAACGGCGACCAGGGCCAGATCCGCGAGCTCTATCTCGCCTCGCTCGAGCAGATCGACCTCGCCCTGCGTAATAAGTTCTTCAAGCTCTACGCCTACTACTAGGGCGCACCGCTTCCCGCTAAAACAAGCTTTGTTACTTCAATCAGCCGCGAGGGAAACTCGCGGCCATTACAACGGAGAACACCATGGCGAAGGAAAAATTTGATCGCAGCAAGCCCCACGTCAACATCGGCACGATCGGCCACATCGATCACGGCAAGACGACGCTGACGGCGGCTATCACCAAGGTTCTGAGCAAGCACAACCCGTCGAACAAGTTTCGTTCGTTCGACACCATCGACAACGCTCCGGAAGAGCGCGAGCGCGGCATCACGATCTCGACCTCGCACGTGGAGTACGAGACCCCCAACCGCCACTATGCGCACGTCGATTGCCCGGGCCACGCCGACTACATCAAGAACATGATCACCGGCGCCGCGCAGATGGACGGCGCGATCCTGGTGGTCGCCGCCACCGACGGCCCGATGCCTCAGACCAAGGAGCACGTTCTGCTTGCTCGTCAGGTGGGCGTTCCGTTCATCGTCGTGTTCCTGAACAAGTGCGACGCCGTCGAAGACGAAGAGCTGATCGAGCTGGTCGAAATGGAAGTTCGTGAGCTCCTGTCGAAGTACGACTACCCCGGCGACGACACCCCGATCATCCGCGGCTCTGCTCTCGGCGCGCTCAACGGCGAAGCCCAGTGGGAAGCCAAGATCGACGAGCTCATGGCTGCGGTCGACAAGTACATTCCTCAGCCCGAGCGTGCGGTTGACCTGCCCTTCCTGATGCCGATCGAAGACATTTTCTCGATCTCCGGCCGTGGCACTGTGGTCACCGGCCGTATCGAGCGCGGCAAGATCAAGGTCGGCGAGCCGGCCCAGATCGTCGGCTTCCGCGACACGCAGAACACCGTCGTCACCGGCGTTGAAATGTTCAAGAAGCAGCTGGACGAAGGTCTGGCCGGCGACAACGCTGGTCTGCTCCTCCGCGGCACGGCCAAGGAAGATGTGGAACGCGGCATGGTTCTCGCCAAGCCCGGTTCGATCACGCCGCACACCGAGTTCAAGGGCAGCGTCTACGTCCTGAGCAAGGAAGAAGGCGGCCGTCACACCCCGTTCTTCAACGGCTACCGCCCGCAGTTCTACTTCCGCACCACGGACGTAACGGGATCGGCGAAGCTGCCTGAAGGCACGGAGATGTGCATGCCCGGCGACAACATCGAGCTGGCCATCACCCTGCACACCCCGGTCGCGATGGAAAAGGGCCTCCGCTTCGCCATCCGCGAAGGCGGACGCACCGTCGGAGCCGGCACCATCTCGGAAATCATCAAGTAGTTCAACTCATAACGAGGGCTGCCGGCCCATCCAGAAGTCGATGTCCGGCAGCCACTCCTAAACGATCTTTGGTCAAACGTTCCGCTCGCTCCTGGAAGCTGATGAACGTAGAAAGAAGTAAAGATGGCACAGCAACGCATCCGTATCCGCCTGAAGGCTTATGACTACCGCGTCCTCGACCAGTCGACCGGCGAGATTGTCGAAACTGCCAAGCGCACAGGCGCCCAGGTCGCCGGCCCGATTCCTCTGCCGACGATGAAGAACAAGTACTGCGTCCTGCGCTCGCCCCACGTCGACAAGAAGTCGCGCGAGGCTTTCGAGATCCGCACGCACAAGCGTCTGATCGACATCCTCGAGCCCACCCAGCAGACCGTCGACGCGCTCATGAAGCTCGACCTGCCAGCTGGTGTCGACGTCGAAATCAAGACCGTCACCAAGTAGCTTTTCTGGGCCCTGGACCCTAAACCCTGGGCCCTCGCTCCACCGCAACACCTACAGTGCCGGCACCAAGCCAGCATGATGAGGAAAGGGAAATAATGTCAGTCACAGGAATTCTCGGCAAGAAAATCGGCATGACCCAGGTATTCGATGACTCGGGTGTTGTTCACCCCGTCACCGTCCTCAAGGTCGGCCCGTGTGTGATCACGCAGCTCAAGACCATGGCCAAGGATGGCTACGACGCCGCCCAGATCGGCCTCGTCGAGTTCGTCAAAGCGACAAAGGTGAACAAGGCCATGACCGGCCACTTCGCCAAGACCAACGTTGCTCCGGTTCGCGAGATCCGCGAAGTGCAGCTCGAGTCCACTTCCGGAAACGTCGATGAGGCCGGCGTCAAGGCTGGCGACCGCATTTGGGTCGACATCTTCGAAGACGTCAAGTTCGTTGACGTTATCGGCAACAGCAAAGGTCGCGGTTTCGCCGGCGTTATTCGCCGCCACGGCTTCGGCGGCGGTCCCAAGTCCCACGGACACATGTTCCAGGTGCAGGGCTCGATCGGCGCATCGTCGTTCCCCTCGCGCGTTTTCCCCGGCCAGCGCATGCCCGGCCACATGGGAACCAACCAGGTTACGGTCCGCAACCTCCGCATCCGCGGCATCGACGTCGAGGACAACCTCCTCCTCGTTGAAGGCGCGGTACCGGGAGCAAAAGACGGTTACGTGCTCGTCTCGAAGTCGAAGGCTCCGCCGCGTGAGCGTCGTGGCTTTGCCGGCGCCGCCACCAAGGATGCTCTGAAGGCTTCCAAGAAGGCTGCACCCAAGAAGAAGTAAGCAAGGCAGCGGGTCAGCCAGTCAGCGAGTCAGCGAAAATAAGCTGGCTCGCTGACGTGAAGCAAGCTGACCTGCTGACTCGCGAAGTAATAAAAGCTGCGCGCGGAACAAAGCGAGTCACGCAGCCTAACAAAATCACGGCATGCCGCATCGTCGGCAGGCAAGGAAGAAGTAGCGATGGCAAAGATCAATGTAGTCAATCTCACGGGAGCCAAGGTCGGCGATTTCGAGCTCGACGAGGTGTTCTCCGGAGAAGTCAACGAAGCCCTGCTTTGGGAAGCGGTCAAGCACTACCGCGCTGCTCTCCGCCAGGGAACGGCCGCGACCAAGAACCGCAAGAAGGTATCGGGCGCCGGCAAGAAGCTGTGGAAGCAGAAGGGCACGGGCCGCGCTCGTGTCGGCAGCATCCGCACGCCGCTCTGGCGTGGCGGCGGTACGGTCCACGGTCCTCAGCCCCGCAGCTACGACTATCAGTTCCCCAAGAAGAAGCTGATGGGCGCGCTCCGTTCGGCTGTGTCGTCGAAGATTAACGACGGCAAGCTTACGGTTGTTGAGAACTT
>CAIQPK010000081.1 GCA_903873705.1 uncultured Acidobacteriota bacterium | reverse complement strand
TCTCGCCAGAGAAATTGTCATCCTGAGCGCAGCGAACGGACCTGCTTCACCGCTTTTGCACTCTCCCGTTTTTGCCGTTGCCCGTCCTTGTTGTTGCCGTTGCTTTCAGGTACCCCGAGGCTTCAGCCTCGGGTCTCATAACCTGCCACAAAATGGGCTTTAGCCCCTGGGGTATGCCCTCTCCTGGCCCGTCACCAACCTCTAATCCCCGCGCACTAAACCTCCTCACCGCATAAAATCAGCCACATCACTTCTCCACGATCGGACCCTCCATGTCCACCGCCACCCAGCCCCAGGGCAGCCTCGCCGCCGCCGAGCTCTTCCCCATCCCCGTCGAGCCCCATCGCCGCCGCCTCGAGTCCCTCGACATCCTCCGCGGCCTGCTCATGATCCTCATGGCCCTCGACCACACCCGCGATTACTTCTCCAACGCTCCGGTCAACCCCGTCGACCCGCACACCTCGTGGCCCGCTCTCTACATCACCCGCTGGGTCACCCACCTCTGCGCCCCCGGCTTCGTCGCCCTCGCCGGAGCCTCCGTCTATCTCCAGCGCAAACGCGGCAAAACCCCCACGCAACTCAGCCGCCTCCTCATCACCCGCGGCCTCTGGCTCGTCTTCCTCGAGTTCACCGTCATCAGCTTCGCCTGGAGCTTCGGCTGGGCGCCGTTCATGCAGGTCATCTGGGCCATTGGCATTTCCATGATTCTGCTTGGCGTCATCATGCGCTTCCGCCCGCCCACCGCCCTCATCGGCACACTGGGCGCCACAATAGTCCTCCTCCACAATCTCCTCGACCCCCTCAACCGCCACCCCTTCGGCTGGCTTGAAAACGGCTGGGAGATCATCAACATGCCCGGCTTCTTCATGTTTCACGGCCAGCGTGAAATCATGATGTTCTACCCCGTGCTCCCGTGGTTCGGCATCATCTGCGTCGGCTACGCCTTCGGCCCCATCGCCGCCTCCGCTCCCGCCCGCCGCCAGAAAATCGCGGTCGCCCTCGCCGCCTCCTTCTTCACCGTCTTCTCCCTGCTGCGCCTCTTCCACGGCTACGGCGACCCCTTCCCCTTCGAGCACCTCGCCACCCCCGCGCAAACCGCCATGTCCTTCATGAGCGTCATGAAGTACCCACCCTCGCTCCACTACGCTCTCGCCACCTTCACGGTCCTGCTGCTGCTTTACGCCGCATTCGATTTCGCCGCCACCCGCGACTGGCTCCCCCGCCTCCGTGCCGTCTTCGAAACCTACGGCCGCGTCCCCTTCTTCTACTACGTCCCCCACATCTTCATCCTCCACGGCCTCGCACTTCTAGGCGTCATGGCGTTCCACCTCAACTGGCACATCATGATCGGCAAAGCCCTCATCTGGGACGACGCCACACCTCCCAACTGGGGCTTCGGCCTCCCCATCGTCTACGCCATCTGGCTCTCGGTAGTAGCGCTCCTCTACCTCCCCTGCAACTGGTTCGCCGCCCTCAAAGCCCGCCGCCGCGACTGGTGGCTAAGCTACCTCTAAACCGGCACCACCCACAGCAGCAAAAAGCCCGCCAACCGGCGGGCTCTCTACTTAATCTCTAATCTCTAATCTCTGCCCTTACACCAGCTGCGCATCCAGCGTAATCTCCGCTGCCTTCAGCAGCCGCGAAATCGGGCAGCCTTCCTTCGCCTTCTTCGCCAGCTCATCGAACTTCTCTTTCTCGATGCCCGGAACATGCGCCCGCGTCACCAGGTGAATCTTCGTCACCGTCGGACCCGCATCGGTCTTCTCCATCGTCACCGTGGCGGTCGTTTCCAGCTTCTCCGGCACGTGCTCCGCGCTGGTCAGCTGCCCGCTCAGAGCCATCGTAAAGCAGCCCGCATGAGCCGCCGCAATCAACTCCTCGGGGTTGGTCCCGATGCCATTCTCAAAGCGCGTGCTGAAGCTGTACTGCGCATCCTTGAGCACACCGCTCTGCGAGCTGATCGTGCCCTTGCCGTCCTTCAACCCACCCTGCCAAACTGCCGATGCTGTGCGTTCCATGTAAGTCTCCTTATGTTTCTCGCGTGCCTCCAGAATTATCGCCGAAACCACCCGCCTCTGGCGCGATCCCCTCTTCCACAGCCCCTCAGGCCAAAATCAAATTACCGTAAATTCATGCCGCCGCCACCCGCCATCTCTCAACCCACCCCCACTCTGTCATCTCGACCGAAGGCGGAGCGCAGCGCAGACGTAGTGGAGAGACCCGCAGTTGTGCCGCCACCACAGCCCGCCGCCTGCCCCATCACCACCGACGAGCACCTCTGCGTCTACTGCCCCACCTGCGGCACCCGCATGGAAGACACCCGCTGCAAACTCCGCTGCAACCTCTGCGGCTTCTTCCTAAGCTGCGCCGACTTCTACTAGCACCACCACAAAATTGTCATTTCGACCGAAGCGCAGCGCAGTGGAGAGACCTGCAGTTGCAGCCGCCCCATGTTATGGGGTGCCCCATGTCCGGACTCTCGGACATGGGAGAACCCGCACCAAAGCTCGTCCTACCTCACCTCAAACGCCTTCGACCGCACCACCGTCGTCAGCCCCTTGAACAACGTGTCACACCCTTTATCCCCCGCCGCCGCTCTCCCATACTCCAGCATCACCCGATACTTCCCCGGCTCCCTCACGGTAATAAAAAACGTCTGCGACTGCCCCGAAGTCACCGGTGCCGCAAACCGCGTCGTCCCCTTCGGCCCGTCTACCCTCCCCCAGCCCTCCCGTCCCTGCTGCTCCAGGTAAAACGGTGAAACCTCCACCTTCCCCGAACCCGTCAGCGCATCCGTCAGACAAACATCCACCGGAAACCGCTCTTCATTCGTCACCACGAACGGCATCCCCCGCCCCGCACTCTCCGCCGCGGCAGCATCCTTCTTCTTCGGAGGCCCCACCTTCACATGCGACGCCGCCTCAGCCCGCCACGCCACCAACGCCATCACCGCAACCGCAACCATGCGCTTCATTTCGCCACCTCGCTTGCCTTTCGAGCCGCCTCAAACTCATCGCCCTTCACCCACTCCACCGTATGCGGAGCGTTGATCACCTGCCATCCCAAATCCATCCCAAACCGCACCAGGTTCGCATCGCCCTTGAACTCCCACTTGGGATCGAAGTTGTCCGAAAAGTTGTGATAGTCATTCTCATTGAAGTGCTTCTCCATCGCCTCTCCCCACGCGCGATCGTGCCCTTCATACAAGCTCCCCGCATCCACCGAAAACGCCGGAATCCCCACCCGCGACAGGCTGAAGTGGTCCGACCGGTAATAGCTCCCATGGCTCGGATTAGGGTCGGGCACAATCGCCAGCCCAAACTTCTTCACCGTAGCCTGCACCTGCGGAAAGAACGTCGTCCGCTGCGCCCCATTCACATTCACTTCCTTCTGCACACCCACCGGCATCAGCATGTCGTAATTGATATCCAGCGCAATCTGCGCCGCCGGAATCGGCGGATGCTGCCCCAGATACTCCGACCCCAGTAGCCCCTGCTCCTCCGCCGTCACCGCCGCAAAGATCACGGAGTGAGGCAATTTTCTTTTCCAGCAGCACCTGTCATCGCCCGCAACTTGCGGTCCGTCATATTCCAACCCCCCAAACTCAGCAGCCCAAGCTCGAGCCATTTCCAGAAGCATGCCCACACCCGTGCCATTGTCTGCAGCACCGTTATAAATGTTGTCGCCTTTCATACCCGGTACGAACCCGAGGTGATCGTAGTGCGCCGTATAGAGCATAGCTTGACCGGGATCGGGATCGGGCATGGGGCACAGTCCGGCAAGGTCAATGAGATTACCCTCTTTGTCTCTACGTCCACAAAGCTCCCCACCCGGCAGCATCCCCACCACATTCGCACTCTGAAACTTCCTCACCTCACTAGCCACATGTGCCTGCAGCTTCACCGGCAGTTCCACCGCCTTGAAACCCTTCTTCCCCGCCGCATCGAACGCCCCATCGAGCGTCATCCCACTCGCCTCAAAAATCCGCTTCGCCACCTCCAGCTGTATCCAGCTCGCCGCCTTCAGCGGAGGATTCGCGTCCTCCGCCAGGAACGTCTTCTCGCCCGAGTTCGAGTTCTTCACCACATCCCACCCATAGCTGGCGAGATCGGTCCGATGAATAATCAGCGCGCCTACCGCGCCTTTGCGAGCCGCCTGCTCGAACTTGTACGTCCACCGCCCGTAGTACGTCATCGCATCGCCGCCAAAAAACTTGGGATCGTTCGACGGCGGATCGCCCACGATACACAGGATCACCTTCCCCTTCACATCCACGCCCGCATAATCGTCCCACCCATACTCCGGCGCACTCGCCCCGTACCCCACAAACACAATCGGCGCGTCCACATCCGTCACCGCCGTCAGCGTCTGGTTCATCACCACAAAGTCATCCGCAAACTTCAGCTTCATCGGAGCACCCTTGCCGGTCAGCGTGAACGTCGTCTCCGCCGGCTTGGCCGTCATGCCCACAAAATTGATCTGCTGAAAATAGGTCCCGTTATCCCCGGCCGGCTGCAACCCATACAGCGCAAACTGCGTCGCAATATACTTCGCCGCCAGGTCTCCACCCCGCAGCCCCGGATACCGACCCTCAAACAAGTCATCGGAAATAAACTGCACCTGCGCGCGAATATTCTCCGCACTCACACTGGCCTCAGCCTTGGCAATCCCCGTAACCTGCGCCCGCGCCACACCCGCGCAACCCACCACCAACACCGCCGCCAACCCACACACTCGCATCATCATCCCAACCTCGCAAACCACTTTGCGAAAGTATAGGCCGTCCCGCGAATCCATAAGCTCATAAGGAACGCCGTTTGCATTCTTTGCCGTTACCGCTGCCGTCGCCGTTGCCTCTGCCGTTGCCTCTGCCGTTGCCGTTGCCGTTGCCTCTGCGTTGCCGTTGCCTTTGCCTTTGCCGTTGCCGTTGCCGTTGCTCGAAGGTACCCCGAGGCTTCAGCCTCGGGTCTCATAGAGCAACTCAGAAGCGGGGCTTCAGCCCCTGGGGTATGCTCTCTCCCATTGCGGCCCCACCTACGAAACCTCCATCACACCCATCCGCACCAGGCACTTCCTCGCCAACCCCGTCAGCGGCAGCAGCCCCAGCTGCTTCACCCCCGCCCAGTGCAAATCCGCCGCGCTGGCCGGAACCGAATGAATCAACCCCACCCCAAGCTTCGCCCAGTCCTCGCCCGACCGGTACACCTCCACCGAGTACAGCGTGTTCGTAATCGCATGACGCAGCCGCAGGTCCGGCTCCATCCCCGCCACCGCCTCCAGCGGCAGCGGAGGCAGCTCGAACATTCCCGCCATCAAGCTCGCATCCTGCGCCCGCTGCTCCAGCAACACCTCCGTGCGTCCCTTGCGCTCCCGCATCACCAACACATGTGCCACGCGCCGCTGCTTCTGCTTGGCCGGTTTCAACGTCACATGCTCGCCACGCGTCCGGCACATCGCCACCACCGGGCACTGCAAACACAGCGGCCCCCGCGGCGTGCAGATCGTCGCCCCCAGCTCCATCATCGCCTGGTTATGGTCTCCCGGAGGATTCCGCAAATCGCGCCGCACCGCCGCCTCCGGCACCAGCCCCTGCGCCACCTTCGCCACCCGCGCCCGCGCCGCCTTGCTCTTCTCTTCGTGCTGCCCCGTCAGCCGTAGCACCACACGCTCCACATTGCCGTCCACCACCGCCACGCTCTCGCCAAATGCAATGCTCGCAATCGCCGCCGCCGTGTACTCGCCCACCCCCGGCAGCGTCTTCAGCTCCGCCGTCGTCCCCGGCAGCTGCCCATCCAGCTCCCGCGCCACGAACTGCGCTGCCTTATGCAGCATCCGCGCCCGCCGGTAGTACCCCATCCCGCTCCACAGCGCCAGCACCTCGTTCTCCCGCGCCGCCGCCAGCGCCTGCAGCGTCGGAAACCGTTTCAGGAACGTCACAAACCGTTCCTGCACCGTCACCACCTGCGTCTGCTGCAGCATGATCTCCGAAAGCCACGTCGCATACGGATCATTCACGCCGCGCCACGGCAGCACCCGCGCATGCTTCGCGTACCACGCCATCAGCCGCTCGCGAAACATCGCCGCATCCAGCTCCTGCGGTGCCTCACCAATCGCCGGAGTCAGCGAAGCCTCACCCACCGGCTCTTCAATTCTCTTTGAGACCTTCTTGGCCCGCGCTATCTTCGGTTTCACCGCGCTAGCAGTTTTCATACTTCCAATGCCGCCGTTTGCCTTCGGCCATCCACGTCACCGCCTGCTCCACGCGCTTCATCTTCGTCTCGTCGCGCTTGGCCTCGGTAATCCAATCGATGTACTCCTTGCGGCAGCTTGGCGGGAAATCCGCAAACACCTTCTCCGCCGCCTTGTTCTTCTTCAGCGCCGACGTCAACTCCGCCGGCACCGCCAGCTCCGTCTTCGCCACCCGCTGCGGCTTGCGATCAATGCTCTTCGTCCGCGTACCGTCATCCAGCAGCGCCGCCGCCTGCTTGATGTACTTCAATAATTGCTTATCGCCCGGCAGGTCCTTCAGCGTCCGTATCTTCCCAAACGTCCCCATCCCATCGGCCGAGTCAATCCCATCCGCCTGCAACTGCGCCGCAATCTGCTCACCCCACAGCCCAAAGCTGCAATGTGCCGTGAACGCCGAAAGGTTCCCCAAAATGATCCCGCGATACATGAAGAACGGCCGCGACCACTTGATCGTCTCTTCCACTTCCGGCACGGCCTTATGCACCAGCTCGCGCAGATGCCACAAAATTGGCTGCGCAAACTCAGCCGACTTCCCAATGTACGCGTCGACCTTGATCGACATTTTGCTCGACATTTTGCTCGGCATCGCTGCCGGCTGCTTGGACAATGGACTCATATCGCCCCTATCCTACCGCGCTTCCATCCCGCCACGCACCTCTACCTGGGTCGCGGTGCGTGGCTGTCCGCTTCCGCATCCTCGTCGGTGCCATGCAGTTCATCCGCCTGATCGAAAACCGACCACAGCAGCGCAGCGGAATAAAACGCCAGCTTTCCATCGCCAAAAGTCACGATCACGCCATTGTTCTCGCGATCAGCACTCAGCAATACCACTTCGTTTGGACTACTCATGGCACGATCCCTCGACACCATTGTCCTTCAGATAGCCGCCCCGACTGTCCGCTGCCGAACTTTACCGCCCCCGGCCACACCCGCACCACACCGGCAGCCATCATCACGGCCTTCATCTCGACGCGATACGTGTCCCTTTAGCCACAACACCGAGCACCCCCGGCCACACCCGCACCACACCCGCCATCACCCGCGGAACCCCCACCATCCCCCGCGAAATCCACGTCGCCAACCCCACCTGCCGCCGCAGCTCCGCTCCTACTCTCCGCTGAAACTCCCGGGCCGTCGCCCCCTCCAAATACATCCGCGCCGCCAGCATCCCCGTATGCAGCGCAATCGACATCCCATCCCCCGTAAACGACGGAATCACCGCCGCCTGGTCCCCCACGCACCACACGCCCGCCGTCCGCTCCCGCACCATCCCATACGGTATAGCCGACACCGCCAGCGCCCGCCCCAGCACCGGCTCCGCTCCCCGCAGCCGCTCCCGCAGCTCACCCGACCCCGCCAGCATCGCCTCCAGCAGCTTCTCCCACCCGCCCCCCAGCCGCTTCAGCTCCTCCCGCTCAATCAGGCACCCCAGGTTCGCCGACCCATCCTCCACCAGCTGCAACCCCGCATACCCTCCCCGATACAAAAACAACTCCACCACGCCATCCATCGCCCGCGCCTGCTCCGCGCTCAGCCGCCAATACATCTTGAACGCCACCAGCCCATCCTGCCGCCCCTCCGGCCGCCCCCACCCCCGCAAATCATGCTTCCCCGTAGCCAGAAAAGCCGCCCCCGCCTCCACGTTCTGTTCTCTTCCGATCCGCGCAGACCAGCGCTCTCCCATACGCTCCACGCCCTCCACCGCAGACCCCCGCAGCACCCTCGCCCCCACCTCCGCCACCCGCTCCAGCAACGCCTCATCCAGCGCCCGCCGCGTCACCGACATCGCCTCGAACGGCAGCCGCACCTCCCGCCCCGCCATGCGCACCCGCGCAATCTTCACCGCCCCCAGAGCCGCCACCTCCACACCCAGCCCACCCAGATACCCCAGCGCCTCCGCACTCAAAAACTCTCCGCAAACCTTATGCTTAGGTCCGGCCTCACGTTCCACCAGCACCACATCCCGCCCCGCCCGCGCCAGTGTGATCGCTACCGCCGCCCCCGCCAGCCCGCCGCCCACCACCAGTGCCTCGGTCTTCACTTCAACCGGCCCACGCACAACCGCCCCGGCCGCCACCGCCGCAGGCTCACCTCATCCCCGTCGATCCCCGCCACTCCTACCATCCGCCGCCAGTCTTCCTCGCGAAAGCTCCGCCGAAACGATACCGGCCCATCATGCTTCAAAAACCGATGCCACCCCAGCACCTTCGCCCCCATGTTGTACCAGTAATACGGCGTCGACTCCCGGCAAAGATCGTTCACAAACCATCCCCGCCGCGCCGTCGCCTCCATCCACCTTACAAACCGCACAATCTCCACATCCTCCAGATGGTGCGTCAGCAGCGACGAAATCACCGCATCCACCTCACCCTCCAGCGAAAACGCATCCCCGCACACAAACTCAATCTCTTCCCCCGGCCGCGCAAACTCCCCCGCCGCACGCGCCGCATAAGGATTCAAATCCACCCCCGTCAGCTTGACCGCCACACCCCGCTTTCGAGCCCACGCCGCCACTCGCCGCAGCATGTCCCCGCCGCCACACCCCACATCCACAATCGCCAGCGGCTTCTCCGTCCGCGCATGCTCCACCAGGTCATCCAGCCAGCTCAGTGTCGGCCGATACCCCAGCGACAACCGGTTCACCTTCTCCAGATCAACCAGGCACCCCCGAAACTCCTCATACGAGCAAGGCCCATCCATCAGCTCCGGCAAATCCTTCGGAGCCACCCGCCTCGAAAAATCCACCGCACCCGCATTCGCCTTATTCACCATTCACTACTCACTATTCACTGGCTCTACCCTCTACCCACTACGCTCTACCCACTGCTTCAAACAGCATCGTCTCCGCCGTCAACCCCGGCCCAAACGACATCGCACACCCCAGCTCCCCTGCCTTCGCCGTCCGCATCAACCGCTCCAGCACAAACATCACCGTCGCCGACGACATATTCCCAAACCGCTCCAGCACCTCCCGCGACGCACACAGCGCCTCCGCCGGTAGCCCCAACCCCCGCTCCACCGCATCCAGCACCGACTTCCCCCCCGGATGCACCCCCCAAAGCGTCACATCCTCCTTCGCGCGAGATCCCAGCACCTCCGCCGCTCCGACCCCCAGCGCCTTCCCAATCTCCCCCGGCACTTTCCCCGACAGCAGCATGTCGAACCCCAGCTCCCGAATCCGCCACGTAATCAGCTCCCGCGTCCCCGGGATCATCACCGACTTGAAACTCTGCATCGCGAACCCCACTGGCTCCGCACTCACCAGCGCCGCCGCGCACCCATCCCCGAACACCAGGAAGCTCAACACCTGCTCCAGCTCCTGCGTCTCCTGCAGGTGCAGTGTGCACAGCTCCAGGTTCAGGCAAACCACCTTCGCCCCCGGCTCCGACCGCACAATATGCCGCGCCGCCTTCAGCGCATTGATCGCCGCATAACACCCCATGAACCCGATCATCGTGCGCTCCGTACTCGATGGCAGCCCCAGGTGATCCACCACATCGAAATCCAGCCCCGGCGCATAAAGCCCGGTGCATGACGTCACAATCACATGCGTCACCCCGGCCCGTTCTTCCTTGCTCATCTTCAGGTTGTCCAGCGCAGCCCGGGCCAGCGGCGGCGCAAACCGCTCAAACACATCCATCCGTTTCGCCGTCCCCGGAAAACTGCCCAGCGTATAAAACTGGTGCGCATTGATCGTGAACTCCGTCGTCTCCGCCTCGCGCTCCGGCGTCAGCACCGAGTACCGCCGCTCAATCCCCGACCGCTGCGCCATCCGCTGAAACACCGGCTTCACCCGCGGGTCTTCGAGCATCCCGTCAGCAAAATCCACGAACGCCTGGTGCACGTCAAACTCCGGCACCGCCGTCGCTATGCGATTGATATACGCCTGGGTCAAGGTAAGGTCTCTCCTGCAAGTATTCCTCCGTAGGATGCCACTTGCGCCCCGGTCGCGTGTCAGCAGATTGTCAAACCCTCTTCACAAGGTGTTCCACCCTCATAAAAAACTTTCATCTCGACCGTAGCATCGCGTTCTTGCGATGCGCAGTGGAGAGATCCCTGCATTGGCAGTGGCAGTTGCCTTTGCCTTTGCCTTTGCCTTTGCCTTTGCCTTTGCCTTTCTTAAACAATTTCTCCAAGAGAAATTGTCATTCTGAGCTAAAGCGAAGGACCTGCTTTTCTCCCGTTCTTCGCAAGCAGGGCCACAAACCCGGACGCCGCGCCTGCCTGACCGTACTCGAAGGGCAAGGCATTCGGACATCGATCAGCCCCCAGCGTCAACTCCGCCAGTGCAGCTCCACCGGACCCGCCAGCGGATGCTCCCCCACCCCACTCAACCGACGCTGCTTCAGCGCGAAGTACCACTTCGCCGGTTTGTCCGCATCGTCAATCAGCATCAGCCCCGGGTTCGACCGCAACCCCTCGGCCTGCTCCACCATTGTCTGCTGGTCTTGCTGCACAAACTTCGCCCCAAAGTACTTCGCAATCGGCACCACAAACGGCACATGGTACCCAATATCCCAGGCCGCCAGCACATCAATCCGGCACGTCGACACGGTCACCGGCGTCACCGTCGTCAGCGAAGCAAACCACCGCCGCTTCCCATTCTTCTCCGCCACAATCGTCTCGTACCGCCGGTTCGGCAGCACAAAATCAATCGTCGTCACCGGCTTCCCCAGCAGCTTATAAGGCGCAGAATTCGAAGAAGGCGCATGAGCCGACATCCGAAAACCCTCCGGCAGCGGCTCAAACCTCTTCGTCTTCTCATGAATACTCGCCGCACTCCGCCACCACCACGCCCGATGCACAAACGGCCCATGCGCCGGGTCCATCAACCCGATAATCCCATGATCCACATTGCACGGCAGATCCGCCTGCAAATGCGCGCTCCTGTACCGCCCGCTGAACTTGGGCAGCTCCGGCACCGCCGGCAACACACTCAAATCCGTAACCCGCCCCGCCCCCGCCGGCGGCACAAACACCCACGCATACCCATCCCGCTCCACCACCGGAAACGCATTCGCATAAATCTTCGTCGGCTCCAGGTCATCGTGCGAGGTCAGCGACGGAATCTCCTCACACCGCCCGCCGCAAGGCTCAAACCGCCAGCCATGGTACTTGCACTGCACCGTCTCCCCATCAAACCACCCCGCCGACAGCGGAATCCCCCGATGCGGACACAAATCCCGCAGCGCAAATAGCGCCCCATCCGCCTTCCGCCCCAGCAGCATCGGAATCCCCAGCAGCGTCGTCACCGCCGTATCCCCGCGCTTCAACCCATCCGCCCGCAGCGCCGGATACCATTCCCCAAACACCATCTCCGCGGCCGGCCCCGCAGCCGCAGCCACCGGCGCAATCCGCACCAGGTCCTCACTCGCCGACCGCATGGGCTTCATCTCTGCCATCGGCTCAAGTCTATCCGACCTTACCACCGAAACCTTCGCGACCTTCGCGTGCACTCGCCTTTCTTCGCGCCCTTTGCGTGAAACGCTCTCCTTCGCCATCGCAACCAACTCGCATCAAACACCCCATTACACTAACCCCAATGCCCCAACCGCCCCACCGCTCGCGCTCCACCCTCCTCACCATCGCGATCCTGTGGGTCATCTTCTACGCCAGCTTCACCCTCTTCACGCCACCATTGCTCGACGACGCCGACTCCGTCCACGCCGAAGTCGCCCGTGAAATGCTCCTCCGCCACGACCCCGTCACCCTCTACGCCAACGGCATCCGCTACCTCGAAAAGGCCCCCCTCCTCTACTGGTCGATGGCCGCCGCCATGCGCACCTCCCAGCTCCTCGGCTTCACGACCCCCGACGCTCTCGCCGCCGCCGCCCGCCTCCCGCTCGCCTTCACCATCCTCGCCCTGGCGCTCCTGGTCGAAGCCTTCGCCCGCCGCGCCTTCCTCAGCCAACGAGCCGGCCTCTACGCCGCCCTCATCACCCTCTCCAGCTTCGGCATCTTCATCTTCACCCGCATCACCATCCCCGACGCCATGGTCTGCCTCTGGACCACCCTAGCCCTATACGCCTTCTGGCGCACCGAAGAACTCCCCCTTACCAACGCCGTTATCTCGACCGAAGCGCACCACCACAACGCCGTCATCTCGACCGAAGCGCAGCGCAGTGGAGAGATCCCCGCATTCCCCAAGCCAGCCTCCAACGCCCGAGTGACCCATTCATCGCGCATCTTCTCGCGCGATGAGTGGGGAACCTCAACCGCCCGCCCCTGGGCCTACACCTTCGCTATCGCCTGCGCCCTCAACGTCCTCACCAAGGGCCTCATCGGCATCGTCTTCCCCCTCGGCATCGTCCTCCTCTACCTCCTCCTCACCCGAGGCCCCCGCGCCACCCCAACCCGCCTCAACCAACTCCACCCGCTAACCACCGCCCTCGTCTTCCTGGCGATAGCCGCCCCCTGGCACATCGCCGCCGGGCTCGCCAACCCGACGCAAGGCCACCCCACCCCGTTCCACTTCGTAGCCGGACACTGGCAAGTCCCTCTCCCCACCGACGGCAACGTCCGCGGCTGGTTCTGGTTCTACTTCATGAACGAGCACCTCCTCCGCTATCTCAACCTCCGCATCCCCCACGACTACGACACCGCCCCCCTTTACCTCTTCTGGGGCCTATGCCTCATCTGGCTCATGCCCTGGTCCGCCTTCGTCTTTAGCGCGGTAGCCGATCCCCTCAAGCGGCTGCGCCAACTCCGCAGGTCCAGCAATCCCCCAAGCGCCAACGGCGCGACGCTATACCAGCCTGGGGCGCAGCCCCAGGGAGCCAATGGAGTGGAAGAAAAAAGGGCTGAAGGCCCGCTCTATCGGACAACCGCTCGCGCCGAAACTCTCCTACTCTTGTGGGCCACCTTCGTCCTCCTCTTCTTCTCTCTCTCAACGAGACAGGAATACTACGTCCTGCCCGCCCTGCCCGCGCTAGCTCTCCTCATCGCCTCCTGGCTCACCACGTCACAACACACTTCAAAAACCGTCATCTCGACCGAAGCGCCCCCCACCAACGTCATCTCGACCGAAGCGCAGCGTAGTGGAGAGATCCCCGCATTCGCCACTGCTCATCCCCGCAACAGTGCGCTCCGCACCACCACCGTTCTACTCACCCTCGGCACCCTCTTCGCCCTCGCGGCCACCTTCTTCCTCCTCCACACCCAATCCCCCGCCCCCAACACCGACCTCGCCCAACTCCTCGCCCAGAACCCCGGCGACTACGCCCTCTCGATGGGCCACTTCCTCGACCTCAACGCCCAGGCCCTCGGCCTCTTCCGTCTCCCCCTCGCCCTCGCCGCCCTCAGCCTCTTCCTCGGCCCGCTGGCCTCCCTCATCCTCCGCAAACGAAACCAACCCCACGCCGCAACCCTCGCCCTCGCCGCCGGAGCCTTCGGCTTCTTCCTCGCCGCCCACCTCGGCCTCCAGACCTTCTCCCCCGTCCTCACCAGCGCGCAACTAGCCAAAGCCATCGCCCCGCAAGTCCACCCCGAAGACCTCATCATCATCCACGGCGAGTACGAAGCGGGCTCGACCCTCGGCTTCTACCTCCAGCGCCCTATCTTCGATTCACGCATTCAGTTCTTGTACTCACACCCTAATACCCCGGAGTTCATCCACATCCTCGAAGGCCGCAGCTCCAACCTCTGGTACGGCAGCTTCTTCCCCGACGCCCCCGCCATCTTCGAAACCCCCGCCACCCTCGCCCAGAAGTGGCCCGGCCCCCAGCGCATCTTTCTCTGGCAGGCCACCACCAGCTCCGACGCCCCCCAGCAGCTCCCCGCCCTCCCCGGCCCCATCTACATCCTCGCCACCGGCGGCGGAAAAGAAATCCTCAGCAACCAACCCAACCGCTAATCTCTCCAACCGCAAACACCCCTTCACCACCGGGTTCTTGCCTTCTTCACTATTCACTTTTCACTATTCACTCTCTACCCACTACCCTCTACCATCTACACTCTGCCATATGCCCTGCAACGCCGAAGAACTCCGCCACGTCCCCCTCTTCTCCCTCCTCGACGACGACGAGCTCTACGTCCTCTCCCAGCAGGTCGAGCTCCGCGACTTCGCCGCCAAGCAGCGCATCTACAAGGCCGGCGAAAAAAGCGATCGCGCCTTCGTCGTCATGACCGGCCGGGTCGAAGTCACGCTGATCGACGAGGACGGCCAGGAAGTCGTCTTCGCCACCCCCACCCACGGCGACGTCTTCGGCTTCGCCTCCATGCTCGAAGACTCCGTCCACCAGACCACCGCCATCGCCCAGGAACCCACCACCTGCCTCGAAGTCGACCGCCACGACATCGCCACCCTGCTCGACAAGAAGCCCCAGGCCGGCTTCGACATGCTCACCGTCCTCGCCCGCGAAATTCACACCGCCCAGGGCAAAATCCGCGAGCGCGCCCTCCGCGACCCCAACCTGCTCATCGACGAGCAGGAAACCGCCGGCGAGCGCATTGCCGACCACGTCGCCAGCTTTGGCGGCTCATGGAAGTTCATCATCAGCTTCGGCGTCTTCCTCACCGCCTACGTCAGCCTCAACGTCTTCCTGCTCATGCATCGCGGCAAAACCTGGGACCCCTACCCCTTCATCCTCCTCAACCTCTTCCTCTCCATGCTCGCCGCCATCCAGGCCCCGGTCATCATGATGAGCCAGAACCGCCAGGACAAAAAGGACCGCGTACGCAGCGAAATGGACTTCGACGTCAACCGCCGCGCCGAATCCGAAATCCAGAACCTCTCCCGCAAGCTCAACCAGCTAGCCGACAAGCTAGGCGACATCGACGACACCCTCCGCGGCCCCAACCAACCCCACCGCCCCGACGAGCCGCAGAGCTAACCCTCAGCGGCCCAAAGCCCAGACTCCCTCCCCTCCCCGACCTTGCGTTGCCGTCGCCGTTGCCTTTGCCGTTGCCGTTGCCGTTGCCGTTGCCGTCGCTGTTGCTGTTGCTGTTGCCGTTGCCGTTCTTGCTGTCATTCCCGCAAGGAATCTGCTTTTGCCTTTGCCTTCTTCACTTTTCACTATTCACTTTTCACTTTTCACTCCCCTCTTCCTCCTCGCCCCCACCACGCCCAGCACACCCGTCCCCAGCAGCATCAGCGAAGAGGGCTCCGGCGTCGCCGCTACCGGGACCGCCTCCGTCGCCACAAAGTCCAGGCTTTCGGCCGGGAAAAGTGTGCCATTGAACTCATCGATCGGCCGAACGATGGCCACCGTCGACAGGTTCAACGCTACGTCGAAGAGATTCACCTGGTCGTTGTTCGCCAACCCAAACGTCACGCCATGAACGGTGAAAGGGTTGCCGGGAGAAGGAAAAAGGAAAAGGTTGTCATTCGCCCCAAACGACCCCGTCGGCAGCAGCGCCGCAATAGCCACATCCCCTGCTCCTTCATTCATCGTTCCCTGGATACTCGTCACCAGGAACTCTCCCGCCGTCCCCGTCGCATCCGCCGTAAACTGCCCCGATCCGCTGTAGCTGTTTGAAGAAAACGAAAAGCTGAACGTGTCCGCCCGCGCCGTTCCCGCAATCATTCCGGCAGCCGCGCAAAGAATAAGCAGCGCACGCAAACGCACGCTACCAGCAGAGAATTCTGAAAATGTGTACCGCATGTCGATCTCCTCAGTCGAGGCCGCCCTCATCCGCAAATCACTCCGGAGCAGGCCTTCACCAAGACAATCGAAATCGCACCCCGGAAAGTATCAGCCCCCGAACAAAATCCTGATCAACCCCGCACCAGCGGCAGCAGCATCCTCGCCCGCGCCCGCATCGCCGGCGTCCCATTCGCCAGGAACTCCTCCACCACCGGCCGCACCCGCCGCCGCAGCGCCGCATCGTCGCGAGAGAAATTCACCAGCCCCTGCATCCCCAGCGTCCGCAGCAACCCACCCTCCCCCCGCAGCGCCTCAAACATCATCTCCACGGCCAGCCCCTTATCCCGCCCTCGAAGCGGCAACGCCCCCACCACCTGCACCAAACTCCACCGCGCAAACAAGACCTCACACCCCATAGCCGCCCGCAAAATCTTTTTCGCAAACGGCATCACCCGCTCCGGCTTCGCGGCCTGCACCTTCTTCAACGCATTAGCCGCCCGCACCACCACCACCTCGCGCTCATCCCCCAACGCCGCCACCAACTCCCCCACCATCCCCGGCGACCGTACCGCCTCCGCCGCCACCGCATTCGCAGCCCCCAGCCCGCGCCCCGGCGCCACCGCCAACCTCTCACATACCGTAGCTCTTGCCTTATTCACTATTCACTCTTCACTATTCACTGCTTCACCAGCTTTCCACCCCGCAACCGAAACCTCTCCCCCCGCCAAACCACCGTATCCCCCGCAAAGCTCCAGGCCCAGAAAAGCAGCCCAAAGAAATCCCGCACCGGCACCAGCCACACATCCCGCAGAACCTGCTCATCCCGCAGTATCCCCACCCCCACGCTCAGCGCCACACTCATCCTCACCAGCAGCGCTACGCTCAGCATCGACAAGCTCCACAAAGCCCCGCCCGTCGCCACCACCGTCGCCACCGCCCACGGCACCACGTACGTCACACCCAGCCCCACATACCCCCACTTCCGCGAGTCCCGCGTCGACCGCGCCCACCGCAGCTGGTGCTCACAAAAACCCCGCAGCGAGTACGCCGGCACACTCGTCTCCACCACTTCTTTCACCAGCTCCACCCGCAACCCCGTCGCGGCAATCCGCGCCCCAATCTCGTAATCATCCGCCAGGCACTCCACCAGAGCGTGCAGCCCCCCCACCGCATCCAGCGTCGCCTTCCGCGTCGCCAAAGTCGACCCCAGCCCAAACCGAATCCCGCCCTCCAGCTTCCGAGCCGTCAACACCCCCGCCATAAAGTCCGTAGAAATCCCCAGCGCTTCCATCCGCGACCACACCGTCCGCTCCGCCCGCCCGATGTACGGCACCGTCACCAGCCCCACGCCCGCATCCTCCAGCGGCGCCATCACCCGCGCCAGGTACTGCGGCGACACCAGGATGTCGCTGTCATTGATCACCACGTGCTCATACCGCGCCTGGCGCAACATCTGCACCAGGTTCGAAACCTTCCCACTCGTCCCCAGCCGCTCCGGGCACTCCACCAGCCTTATCGCAACGTCGGGAAACTCCACCCGCAGCCTGCCCACCTCGGCCACGGCCGCATCCTCCAGCGAACTCACCCCAAACACCAGCTCAAACTCACCCGCATACACCTGCCGGCAATGGCTCGCAAACGCCGCATACATCCGCGGGTCAGCCCCCTTCACCGGCTTCAAAATCGATACCCCCGGCGCAAACCCACCAGCCCCACTAGCCACCCGCCACCGCCGCTCAAAGTCCCGCGCGCCCCACAGCGCCAACACCCCATAAGCCAGCCCGCTCAGGGTCAGCAACGTCGCAACCAGAATCACCACCAACGCCAGCAAATCCATGACCCTAGTGTAGCGATGCCGCCCCCTGCCGCTTCCCCTGTTTGTTTTCTTGTTGTCATGCCCGAGAGGAATAGGCGTTTGTCGCTGCTCTTGTGCTCTTCAGAACAAGAAAACTCGTCATCCTGAGCGAAGCGCAGCGCAGTCGAAGGACCTGCACAACAGTCCGCACCTGGCAGGTATGCTGGAACCTTCAGACACTGAAGTGCTCTTGCCGTTGCCTGTTCTTGCATCTGCATCTGCTTCTGCTTCTGCTTTTGCTTTTGCTTTTGCTTCTGCTTCTGCTTTTGCTTTTGCTTTTGCTTCTGCTTCTGCTTCTGCTTCTGCTTGAAGGTACCCCGAGGCTTCAGCCTCGGGTCTCATAGACCACCACCAAATGGGCTTCAGCCCCTGGGGTATGCCCTAGCCGATGCCCACCTACTCCGAGTCCATCAACCCCTGGAACCGCTCCACATACTCCCCCACGTCCCGTCCGTCCACCAACGCATGGTTCACGTGGATCGCCACCGGCATTGACCGCCTTCCTTCAACGGTCGTCATCTTCCCAAACGTTACGCGCGGCCGGCTGTCCTGCAAACCAAACTTCCGGGCGTGCGACAGCGACGTAAAATCCAGCCACGGCAGCGCCGAGTACAGGACCGTATTAGTAGCCTTCGACGGCTTGAGGTCAGGGGAACTGCGGACCTGATCCACTGCACTTTGCGCGCCCCGCAGAAACTCATCAATATCGTCGCTATAAGTGAAGTAGGCGTAACCAAACGTCCCGTCCGGCCGATCGATGGCCGGTCCCGCACCCAGGCGATCGTAGATGACCACCCCGCCATCCTCAATTCGATACCGGAATGGCTCAACCACGTGCGCCGCGCGCAGTGACTGGTAAAGGTAATAGAGAAAAAACGAGCATCCCCGCCGCTTTGCCGCCGCATAAGCCTTGGTGCAATCAACCCGTACGCAAACCCCAAAAAAGGGTTCGTCGAACCCACTGAAAAACTCGAAGTGGGCCTTCCGCGCCCATGTCGCTAAATCGATCGTCCGCTTCCCCGCCTCACTCATAACGCAGCGCGTCGATCGGATTCAGATTCGCCGCCTTCCACGCCGGATAAATCCCGAACACCAGCCCAATCAGGCACGAGCACACAAACGCCGTCAGGATCCAAAGCACGCTTACCGAGCACGACATCACCAGCTTCACCAGCAGCGAAACCCCCACGCCCAGTGCAATCCCGATCACGCCGCCAATCGCGCACAACGTCACTGCCTCCAGCGTGAACTGCGTCAGGATGATCTTCCTCGTCGCGCCGATCGCCTTGCGCACCCCAATCTCTTTCGTCCGCTCCGTCACGCTCACCAGCATGATGTTCATCACACCCACACCGCCCACCATCAGCCCCACGGCGCTCAACCCGAACATCAATCCGAACAAGCCGCCCGTAATCTGCCCCCACAACTTCGTAATCGAGTCCGACCCGAAGATCTCGAAATTATCCGCCGCCTCGTTGCGTACCTTGCGCCGCCGCCGCAGCAGTTCGCGAATCTCGTCCTGCACCAGCGGCTTGTTCTTCTGATCGTCGAACTTCACGCTGATCCAGTAATCCAGAACCTCGGGATGCAGCTTGTGAAACGTCGTAATCGGAAAATACGCAAAATTGTCGTTCGGATTCTTCCCGCCGCCAAATGCGTTCGGAACTTTTTCCATCGTTCCAATAACGGTGAACGTATGGCCTTCCAGCGTAATTTCCTGCCCTATCGGATCAACGTTCCCGAAGAGATCGGCCGCCGTGTCGTGCCCCAGGATCACCACATCGGTCGCGCGTTCCTGGTCCACCATCGTATAAAACCGCCCCGCATGGATATTCCAGTCGTTCACGTCGCGAATGGAAAGCGTGTCGCCGGAAAGCGACACATTCTCCACCTTCTTGATGCCCCACTTGGCCACAGCCGACCCCGCGCCAAACTGGTAGTTCGTATACCGCAGCGACGCCGCCGAAGCCACCACGTGCGGCAGCTTCCCAATCTCCATCGCATCGTCGTAAGTCATCTGCTTCCGCGTCAGCATCTCGGTCGTCGGCCGCACGCCAATCACCGGAAACCGGAACACCCAGATCACATTCGTCCCAAACTGCTGCACCATGTTCGAGACGTTATTATTCAACCCATTGATGACCGAAGAAATCACAATAACGGTCATCACACCGATCACAATACCCAACACCGTCAAACCCGAACGCAGCTTATTCGCACGCAGGGTATCCAGCGCCATCTTCACCGCTTCGCGTTGTTCACCCTGAGCCATAGTATTAGTTGGTAGACCGTAGTGCGTAGTGTGTAGTGAGCCTGATATTTAGGCTCGTTTTCGTTTTGCAGCAATACGTAGCTGCAGAGTGTTGAGCGATGCGTTGAGAATCTTCAAGACCTCGACTGACAAATCACGCGCCTGTTCCATTTCTGCTTCGATTCCGAAGGCCAGTCGCATCGCCAAATCGATTTGCGTCTGTATTTCTTGTGCCGAACCACGTGCGATGCCGAGAAACTGAATGAACTCTCCCGCTGTTAGTCTGCCTTTTCCTTCTGCGATGTTGCTGGGTATAGATACCGACGCGCGTCGCAATTGGTTCGTGAGCCCGAACATCTCTTCCTTCGGAAAGCTTCGCGTTGCCTTGTAAATCGCCGTGGAGAGATCCATCGATTTCTGCCACGCGATCGAATCTCGGAATGACGACTGACTCTCCAACTCTTCACCTCTAGGCACTCTCTACGCTCTACACTCTACCCACTTTTGTTAGAACTCCGCTCTCAACGCCGTAATCGGATCCAGCTCCGCAGCTTTCCTGGCCGGATACACGCCGAAGAAAATCCCCGTACTCGTCGCCACAAACAGGCCAGCGAAAATACTCCACACAGCTAAACTCGACGGAAACCCGAGCGCGTACGTAACGCCCTGCGCCACGCTCACCCCGCCGATCACCCCAATCACGCCGCCCACCAGGGCCATCGTCGCCGACTCCATCAAAAACTGCATCAGCACATCCTGCCGCGTCGCTCCCAGCGCCTTACGTACCCCAATCTCGCGCGTCCGTTCCGTCACGCTCACCAGCATGATATTCATGATCACGATCCCGCCCACCACCAGCGAGATGCCCGCAATCGCCACCGCCACCAGCTCAAAGCTCCCCGAAATCTGTTTCCAAAGCCCGGCCAGCGAGTCGCTTGTCTCCACCGTAAAGCTGTCCTCTTCGCCCGGACGGTCGTGCCGCTGGCTCCGCATCAGCAGCCGCGCCTGGTCGCTTGCCGCTTCCAGGTTCGCCGCTCCCGTCCCCGCCTTCGCATAAATCAGCACCGTCTTTGCCGTGCCATAAGTCTTCTGATACGCCGTCAACGGCACCGCCACCCAGTCATCCTGGCTCTGCCCCAGCGTCTTGCCCTGCTTCTCGCCCAGCCCGATCACCGTGTACGGAACACCGTCCACGCGAATCTCCTTCCCAATCGGGTCTTCGCCCTTCATCAGGTTGTCCTGTATGTCCGATCCGATCAGCGCCACATGCGACCCGTGGTCTTCATCCGCCTGCGTTAGCCCGCGGCCTTCCACGATATTCAGGTTCTGCATGTCCGGCATTTGCCACGTATACCCGCGTATCGTCGAGTCCGTACTTGACTGCGTACCCACCACAATCTTCCCGCGTGCCGTCTGCATCGCCCCGATCGCCGTGCAGCGATCGCAGTTCTGCTGCAGCTGGCGGAACTCGTCCAGCGTAATAATCTTGCGCTTGCCGTACTTCACATAATCTTCATAGTTCGTCACGATCCCAGGCGACTTCGAGATCGTGAAAACATCCGCCCCCACCCGGTTCACCTTCGTCGCAACGTACACATTCGCGCCATTGATCAGCGTCACCACGGCGATCACCGAAGCCACGCCGATCACCACGCCCAGCAGCGTAAGAACGGTCCGCAACTTGTTCGCCCACAACGACTGCAGGGCAATCCGGAATGCTTCTTTCGTTTCCATAATGACTACGTTCAGTTTACGCGCAGACGGCTCCAACCGCATGTACGCGCAACCACCGCCCCCGGTTCCCTCGCCACAACCGTGGCGCCACCAACCCAACCTCCACTGTTTACAGCCCCACCTCTAAAACCTTAGCCCGCTTCGCGTGCTTCTCCCCTTCGCGCCCTTTGCGTGAAACGCCTTCCCTCGCACCACCACTAAAACAACCGCGCCTGCTCCGTCTCCCGCAGCGGCTCCCCGGTCTCTCCACCCTGGCACCCCGGACAGCACCGTCCATGCACGTCAATCCCGTTAGCCCCATACTCCAGCCCACAAAACGAGCAGCGCATCCGGTAAATCACCTGCCCCGCCCGGCTTGTCGACCGGGCCCCCGTCGACCCCACCACCACCTGCCCCCGCCCGTTCCTGAACCCCGGCTCCGTCGTAACCGCCCGTTTCCCGCCCTTGATCCCCGAGCCCTTCACCCCCGTGTAAGTCAGCTTCACAGCACCTTCCCATAAATCTTGTCGCAGCACTCCTGCGCCCCCACATGAAACACCCGCGTCCCCACCTCCAGAAAACCGTTCCACAGGTAAAAATTGATCGCCCGATCATTCCCCGCATGAGTCCCCAGCAGCACCCGCGTCCGTCCCATCGCCCGCGCATCCTCCACCGCCGCATCCATCAGCCGCTGCGCCACCCCGCCCTTGCGATACCGCGAGAATAAATAAATCCTCTTCAACTCTATATCCGTCGCCAGCACATCAAAGCTCGGCAGCTCCGGCGCACACAGCATCACATACCCCACCGGCGCATCCTCGCCCGTCACCGCCAGCACAATCCGCGTATCCGCCTTCCCCAGGTACTTCGCGTAAGCCTCGGTCGTATGGTTCTTCGTGCAGAAGTCCACAATATCCGCCCCCGGCAGCGCCCACGTAAACGCCTCCAGAAACGTAGCCGACCCCACCACCCCCAGCATCGCCGCATCCTCCGCCACCGCCCGCCGCAGCCGAACCTCACCCACATCATCCTTGCCACTGAACGGCACCACTCCCACCTTCAACTCACACGCCGACATACTCACCTCACCCTCCTATGTTCTCAAACCCCGCCCCCTCCGTGGGGTGCCGGATCTCCGGATTTTCAAGACAGGGCCGGCAACAATCCCCACGCAGCCCCACCCCACCGCGTAGCATCTACCCAACAGCATGACCACGCCCACCACCCAGCAAATCGACGCCCAGCACGCCGCCATAGCCGAGCGCTTCCTCGCCGACCCCGCCACCCCCGCCTTCCTCCGCCACCTCGCCAACAACCCCCGCATCACCCTCCGCCGCCCCGGCCTCCCCGACCCAAAAGCCCGCTGCATCGTCTACTGGATGCAGCGCTCCCAGCGCGCCCGCGACAACCACGCACTCGACCTCGCCATCCACATCGCCAACGAGCTCGTCCTCCCCGTCCTCGTCTACTTCGCCGCCATCAGCAACTTCCCCCACGCCAACCTCCGCCACTACGCCTTCCTCCAGCAGGGCCTGCCCGATATCGCCGCCGACTGCGCCGCCCGCAACCTCACCTTCATCCTCCGCCGCGCCCCCGAAACCGACTCCGCCGCCTGGACCGGCGACCATGCTGCCTTCTTCGCCGAAGTCCACGCCGCCATGGTCATCGCCGACGAGAACCCCATGCGCGCCACCGAGCAATGGCGCCGCCACCTCGCCGACACCCTCACCATCCCCTTTTGGACCGTCGACAACGACGTCATCGTCCCCTCCAGAATCCTCGAAAAAGCCCAGTTCTCCGCCGGCGTAGCCCGCCCCCGCCTCTATCGAGCCCTCCCCGAGTTCCTCGTCCCCTACGAAAACCCCCACGCCACCCACGCCTTCAAAATCCCCCGCTCCCTCCACCGCGAAAGCCCCGACAACGACATCACCCGCAACTGGACCGATTTCGACCGCACCTGCAAACCCGTCGAAGCCTGGCACGGCGGCCATCAAGCCGCCCTCAAGCGCCTCCACCACTTCACCGCCAACATGCTCCACACCTATGACCGCGACCGCAACCACCCCGAGTGCGACGGCACCAGCGCCCTCTCCCCCTACCTCCACTTCGGCCACATCGGCCCCCTCACCATCGCGCTCGCCGTCAACGCCGCCGCAGAAAAAGACCCCCACCTCAAGCCCGCCCGCGACAGCTACTTCAACGAGCTCATCGCCTGGCGCGAACTCGCCGTCAACTTCGTCCGCTACCAACCCGACTACGACAACCCCAACTGCGCCGACAACTGGGCCCGCGCCACCCTCGCCGAGCACGACCACGACCAGCGCGAAACCCTCTACAAACTCCCCCAACTGGAAAACGCGCAGACCCACGACGACCTCTGGAACGCCGCCCAGCTACAAATGCTCCACCACGGCTGGATGCACAACTACCTGCGCATGTACTGGGCCAAAAAAATCATCGAGTGGACCCCCAACGTCCGCATCGCCCAGCGCGTCGCCATCTACCTCAACGACCGCTACTTCCTCGACGGCCGCGACCCCAACGGCTACGCCGGCATAGCCTGGGCCATGCTCGGCAAGTTCGACCGCGCCTGGTTCGACCGCCCCATCTTCGGCAAACGCCGCTACATGTCCGCCGCCAGCACCGGTAAAAAATTCAACTCAAAACGCTACATCCACCAAATGAACCAACTCCCGAAAGTCCCTGCCGACAGACCCTGAGGACCGGCAATCCTCGGCCCAACCCCGCCCATATCCTCTAAGGATTGTCATTCCGCAGCGCAGCGGAGGAATCTGCTTCTGCAGTGGCAGTGGCAGTGGCAGTGGCAGTGGCTCTTGCTGTTGCTGTTGCTGTTGCTCTCCCCAACCCCAGCAAAACCCCGTCATCCTGAGCGAAGCGCAGCGCAGTCGAAGGACCTGCACCACCGCCCGCACCCGACCAGCCCGCTCGACCCATCAACCACCGAACGCCGTTGCCGTTGCCGTTGCTCTCACATCCACGTCATCCAAACCCAGCAACAACCCCGCCCACTACCCCCGCGGCGCCACATGCCAGTGCCGATGCGCCCGGTAAACATAGTGCCCAATCAACCACCCGGTAGCCGACCCAATCAGCACATCCGAAGGAAAATGCTGCTGTCCCAGCACCCGCGTCAGGCTCGTCCCCGTCGCCAGCGTATAAATCCCCACCTGCGCCCACGGAGACCGGTACTCCTCTGCCAGCACCGCCGCTGAAGACCACGCCGTGATCGCATGGCCCGAGATAAACGACCCATTCGGCCCCGCCTTGCCCACAAAGAAATTCCCGCGCCCGTTGTCCACATAAGGCCGCTCGCGGAACGTTACCAGCTTCACGCCTTCCGCCAAGATGTTCGCGTCCAGCATCGCTTCCATGCCCAGGATGCCGGCCTCTTTCGAGTGCTCGCTGTGCGTCACATGGCTCACCACGAACAACCCCGCCGGCACCACGATAAACCCATCCCGCAAGCCATCTGATACGTTCCCCGCCAGGTCGTTGAACCCCGGGTTCTGACTCACCACCTCGTGCATCGTCCGCGTGTCCTCAGCAAACGCCGCACCCGATGCCGCAGCCAGCGGCAGCAGCCATTTCAAATCCCGAGTCCGTATATACGCCGGTGAAATAGCAATATGGCCCAGGTCCAACAGCACATGCTTAGGCGAACTCCGCACCGTCGCCTCGCTGTGCGGCACATCCTCGATCGGCACGCCATCATCCGCCGCCGCCATCGTCGCCGAAGGCGCATCCGGCAACACCGCCGCCGCGGACGGCCCACCGTCAGGCCGCTCCTGCGCCACCAGCGTCCCCGTGCCGACCGTCAGGCCCGCTGCCAAAAACGTCATCATCCATCGCCCACTCGGCATGTTCAGCCGCACTGAAAAGATTTGCATGTAGGTAAGGCCCCCCGGGCGCCTGGAGAAATCAGATGCACTCCAGCTCCCCTCGCCGACCCTACAACCCCATCATGACGAAAACTTCATCCCACCCCACCCAACCACCGTCGCTTTGGCGTGACCTCTACCTTTGCCTTTGCCTTTGCCTTTGCCTTTGCTCTTGCTCTTGCCTTTACCTCTGCTCTTGCCTTTACCTCTGCTCTTGCCTTTGCCTTTGCCTTTGCTCTTGCTCTTGCTCTTGCTCTTGCCTTTACCTTTGCCTTTGCCCCCGAAGCGCCAAAGGCGCGCCCCATTACAGCCTAGGGCGAAGCCCTAGGTAAAGCCACCTCCACAAGCCCCTTCCACGCTGCCGCAGGCCGGAGCGTAGGCGAAGCCGAAGCGACAAAATCGCCTCTGTTGTTGCCTTTGCCTTATTCACTATTCACTATTCACTCCCACTACCCACTACCCTCTACCCTCTACCCTCTACCCTCTACCCACTATTGGCCCTACTCCACCCGCAACACCAGACACTTCAAATACCGCGTCTCCGCCAGCGTCAGCACCTCCGGATGATCCACCGCCGCCCCCCGCACCTCCAGCACCTGCACGCGTCTCCCCACATCCGCCGCCGCGCTCGCCACCACCGCCGTAAACTCCTCCAGCCCCACATGATGCGAGCACGAGTTCGTCACCAGCGTCCCACCGCTCTTCAGCATCCTCAGCGCGCGCAGGTTCAACTCCTTGTACCCCCGCATCGCCCCTTCAGCCGCGCGTTTCGACTTCGCAAACGCCGGCGGGTCCAGCACCATCGCATCGAACCGCTCCCCCGCCCCATCCAGCGCCCGCAATAACTCAAACGCATCCGCCTCCATCCAGTCCACATCCGCACGCAGCCCAGGATTGCGCTCCAGGTTCCTATCCGCCGCCTCCAGCGCCGCGCGACTCGCATCCACCCCCGTCACCCGTTCGCAAACCTGCGCCAGGTGCAGCGCAAACCCACCCTGGTAGGTACACACATCCATGGCCCGCCCCGTACGCCCCGACGCCGCAACCCACCGCGCCGCCGCCGCATAGTTCATCCGCTGATCCAGAAACGCTCCCGTCTTCTGCCCCGCACCCGCGTCATACTCAAACCGCAACCCATTCAGCATGAACTCCGTCTTCGCGCTGCGCTCACCGCTGGCAAACAGCGGCCCTTCCGCCGGAGCCGCCAGCTTCTCCAGCTCCCGAATCCGCGCATCCGGCCGCTCCCACACCGTCAGTTCGGCCCCGGCAAACGCCTCCCGCAGAACCTCCACCACCGCGCCCCGCACATCGTCCTGCGCTGTCCCCTGCGTCAGTAGCTGCAGCACCACCAGCCCGTTGTACCGATCCACCACCATCCCCGGCAGCCCATCCGCCTCGCTGAACACCAGCCGATGCGCATTGTCCCGCTCCGTCACCGGAGCCAGCACCTTGCGCCGCTCCAGCGCCGCCCACAGCTTCGCCTTCACATCGGCAATGTACCCCTCCCGCGTCATTCCCGCCTCGCGCGAAACCACCCGCGCCGCAATCTGCGACGCATCCGAATAAATTGCCGTCCCCAGTACCCCGCGCCCATCCACTACCATTACCAGCGAACCCGGCTCCAGCCCTTCCACCGCGCTCTCCACATCCGACTTGTAAACCCACAGATGCCCCGCCCGCAGCCGATCCGCCGCCCGCCTGCTGATCCGCACTGTAGAAGAAGAAAGAGAAGAAGCCTGCGCCATCCCTACAGTCTAATTAGCGAACGGCGACCCATTCCCCGACTGCAATCTCACACGTGCCACAAAAAACTGTCATCTCGACCGGAGCATCGCGCACTTTGCGATGCGCAGTGGAGAGATCCCCGCATTCCGCCGACCCGCCCCAAATGCCGGGTGGCCCATTCATCGCGCATCTTCTCGCGCGATGAGTGGGGAATCTCCACCGCCCGCACCAGTACCCCCCTCCTCGCGGCACAACTGTCACAAATCCTGTCAACCCCCCACACCCCTGCAAAACCTCGAAAACCCGCACCACCACTGGCCATTTCCGTTTCAGAATCGTGGCGTACTTACTCCCCCAATCCACTAAAATAGAAACAGACAGAAAAAAATCAGGCCGTCCGGAAACCCGGACGGCCTGATTTTTTCAGAAGGAGACCCACACCAGACCCCAGACCAGACCTCACCCAATAGAATCTGAGACTTTGCAGACCAGGTCTGGGGGGCACCCCCACCCTTACCGGTTCAGATTATGAACCGTCTTACTCGCCGCCTGAGCCACTTCACCGGCCGCACGCCGCAGCTGACCCACCGCCCATGCTCCCGCCGCTGCCGCCACCCATCCTGCTGTCATCTTCATAGCAACTACTCCTCCAACGGCGATGCGTCTTTCTAAGCCCACGCGCTCTAAGCTCTGAGCTCTTTCCAACCCTCCCACCTCATCTCCACGCACCTCAACAGCTTGCGCCTTACCCCTACAATCGAGACTCATGTCTTCACCCCATAACTTCGACGTCATCATCCTCGGCGCCGGCGCCGCCGGCATGATGTGCGCCTTCGAAGCCGGCCGCCGCAACCGCCGCGTCCTCCTCATCGAGCACGGCGAGCGCCCCGGCCGCAAGATCCTCATCTCCGGCGGCGGCCGCTGCAACTTCACCAACATCCACACCCGCGCCGAAAACTTCCTCTCCGCCAACCCTCACTTCGCCAAATCAGCCCTCGCCGCCTTCACGCCCGCGGACTTCATCGCCCTCGTCCAAAAGCACAACATCCGCTTCCACGAGAAGACCCTCGGCCAGCTCTTCTGCGACGACTCCGCCCAGCGCATCGTCACCCTCCTCGAAACCGAGTGCCGCGAAGCCCACGTCGACATCCGCACCAACACCGCCGTCATCGCCGTCACCCCCTACCCCACCCCCACCTCCCGCTTCGAAGTCGAAACCACCACCGGCATCTTCACCGCGCAATCGGTCGTCGTCGCCACCGGCGGCCTCTCCATACCGAAAATGGGTGCCACCGGCATCGGCTACGAGATCGCCACCCGCTTCGGCCACACCCTCATCGACCCCCGCCCTGGCCTCGTCCCCCTCACCTTCACCCCCGACGACGTCAACCGCTGGTGCGACCTCGCCGGCCTCTCTACCGAGACCATCGCCTCATCACCCACTCCCCTCCCGCAGCGCGGCCGCCCCCGCCCCACCCCCACCTTCCGCGAAAAACTCCTCATCACCCACCGCGGCCTAAGCGGCCCCGCTGTCCTGCAAATCTCCTCCTTCTGGCAGCAAGGCAAATCCCTCACCTTCGACCTCGCGCCCAACCTCAACGTCTTCGCGCCACTCCTCACCCCCAACGCCCGCCGCGACGACCTCACCCTCCTCCAAACCCTCTGCAACGTTCTCCCCGCCCGCTTCGCCAAGCGCTGGCTCATGAACTCCGGCGCACTCGACGTCACCAACCCCGGCCTCGCCCGCCTCGAGACCGCCCTCCACAACTGGACCCTCATCCCCGCCGGCACCGAAGGCTTCGCCAAGGCCGAAGTCACCACCGGCGGCGTCAACACCGACGAGCTCGACGCCCGCACCCTCGAAAGCCGCCGCACCCCCGGCCTCTACTTCATCGGCGAAGTCGTCGACGTCACCGGCTGGCTCGGCGGCTACAACTTCCAATGGGCCTGGGCCTCCGCCGCAGCCGCCGGACGAAGCCTCTGACCCTTACTTCACCACCAGCACCAGCCCCACACTCCGCGACACCCCGCTGGCCGACCCGCTCACCGTCAGGTTGTAAGTCCCAACCGGCGTAGGCGTAGGCGGAGCACTCCCGCCGTCCGTAGGCAACTGCCGTCCCGCTCCACAACCGCTCACCGACACCACCACCAGCATCACCACCAACGCCGCCAGCTTCCGCCGCCGCATCATCAGCGGCAGCAGCAACGCCAGCACCACGCCATCACCCAGCCAGGCAAACGGCCGCTGCACCGAAGCCGTCGCCAGTCCCGTCTGCACCGTTACCGTCACGTTCACACTGCCGCCCAGCGTCACCGGCGACGGAGCCACCGTACACAAGCTATGCGCCGGCGCTCCCGTACACGCCACCGCCGCCGAGCCATTCACCCCCACCGGCGCCGTCAGCACCAGCGTATAAACCGCCGACGTCCCGCTCGCCACCGTCACACTCGTCGGCCCCGTCGCCGCCAGCGTAAAGTCGATCCCCGTCCCCGTCAACGCCACGGTCTGCGTCCCGCTCGCCGCAGTGTCGATCAGCGTCACCACCCCCGTCCGCGCCCCACCCACCGTCGGCACAAACACAATCACCATCGCGCAAGCCTGTCCTGCCGCCAGAGATACCCCACACGTCGACGAGGCCAATCGGAAATCGCCGCTCACCCCAATACTCGAAATCCCCAGCGCCACGCCGCCATTATTGGTCAGCGTCAACGTCTGCGGCGGCGACGTCAGCCCCACGCCAATCTGCCCAAACCCCAGCCCAGCCACCGGCGTCAACGACACCCCCGCCGGCGCCAACCCTGTCCCCGCCAGCGCCACCGTCTGCGACCGAAATTGATCTCCAACCGTCAATACGCCCGTCACCGAACCCGTCGCCGAAGGAACGAACGCCACACTGACCGCGCAACTGGAGTGCGCCGCCAGCGAAGTCCCGCACGCACTCACCGCCGTAAACGGCCCAGTCACACTCGTCGTCACCAGCGTCAACGCCACATCGCCCGCATTCGTCAGCAACACCTGCTGCGCCGTACTCGCCGTCCCAATCACCTGCGGCCCAAACGTCAACGACAGCGGCCCCAGCGCATCGGTCGCCGGCGCATTGCCCGTCCCTGTCAGCGTCGCGACCTGCGTACCCGCATCGTCTGTAATGGAGAGCGTCCCACTCCGCGCCCCGCTGGCCGTCGGCGTGAACGCAATCGCAATCGAGCACCCCGTACTCGCCGCCAACGTCGCCCCGCACGTATTCGCCGTAATCGCAAAATCCCCCGTCACCACCGGCGTCTGCAGCCCCGCCGGCGTGCCCCCGGTGTTCGACACCGTAATGATCTGCGCCGCCGTTGTCTGGTTCACAATCGTCGCCGCAAAAGTCAGCGAGTTCGGCGTCAGCACGATCGCCGCCGGCGTCGTCCCCGTCCCTTCCAGCGTCGCCGTCCCCTGCCCGCCCACCACATTCGCAAACACCGTCAACACACCCGTCCTCGGACCCACCACGCTCGGCGCAAACCGCAACTGCACCGCACACGTTGCCCCCACCGGCAGCGTCTGTCCTGCACAGTTATCCGTCTCCACAAAATCACCCGCCACCACCACGCTGCCAAACGTTACCGGCGAGTTCCCCGTACTCGTAATCGTCAGCGTCTGCGCCGCACTCTGCGCGTTCACCGCCGTTTGCGGGAACGTAAAGTCTGTCGCCGAAAACGCCATCGCCGGCTGCAACAAATTCGTCGCCGAAAGCAGCGGCACCGCCCACATCCCGCGCCCGTACGTCCCCGCCCGCAGCATTCCTTTGCGCCCGTCGCCGGTCAGCATGGCAGTCGACGCAGCCAGCCCTGTCACCGGCGCGTTCGGCAACCCCGTTCCCATCAGGCTCCAGCAGTTAGCCGTCGTACACGTCAACACCTGCGACGTCACATAAACCCCTGTATCCGTCGCCACATAAACCGAGTTGGCATCGTTCGGGTCCACCGCCAGCGCGTTCGCCGGAACATCCGGCAAGTTCGCCGATACATTCACCCAGTGCGCCCCAAAGTCCGCCGACCGGTACACATGCGGCGACGCCGCCAGCAGGCTCCCAAACCCCATCACCGTCGCATACACCGTTCCGCCGCTCGCATCGTGCCCATCAACTACGACCGCCGACACATCAAACCCAAACGGATTAAAAACATGCGCATTCGCCACGTCATTCGTCACCGGACTCACGCCCACATCCGTCCATGCCGTCGCGCTATCCGCCGTAGCGCCGGCAGTCGTCACAAACACATGCCCACCCACACTCCTGCCGCCATCCACCGTCCCCGCCATGCCCGCATACAACACCGTCGACCCGGCATGCTGCGCATTGCTCGACGCCGCCACCGGTCCACCCGCACCCACGCTCCTCACCAGTGCACTCGCCGACGTGCACGGCACCGTGCCCCCACCCAGAGGTTTACTGACCGCATTCGCCGTGCTCCAACCCGCCCCGTTCGCCATCCCGCGCCACACCCGGCACGTACCCACCACCAGCTCCGCCGTCAACCCCGGGTCCAGCATCACGGGAGCATCCAGCACCGACGCATCACCCGACACCTGCACCGCCCCCACCGTCGCGGTTCCCGCAAAATCCGCCGCTGTGCATGCACCGCCTGACCCACAAAACTTTTCGCTCACACCCGCACCGGCCGCAATAGACCAATTGGTCGCCACACCCGGATCGATCAGCGGAAACCCGCCCTCACCCGCCGACATCTGCGCCCACGCCCCTCGCGCGCTCCAGTCAGCCGCCGCCTTCGTCGTCGCCGCCGACCCGTTCGCTCCCATCCCTGCCAGCAGCGTGTCCGCCACGGCAGGATCCTGCGCAAACCCCACCACCTCCGCCAGCGACCCCAACGCTCCGTTCACATTCTCAAAGTGCTGCGCATCCGCCGCGCTGCACGGCGCCCCCGTCTCCGCCACACCATCCAGCGACCGCCAAAGCCCGCCATCATTCCCCACCCAAACCACCGGGGCCGCGCCAAACGCTGCCAACGTGTGCTGCGCCGGAGCCACCATCGCCGGAGCGTTACACCCATTCAACGCATTCGTCGTATTCCGCAGCGAGCATCCACCGCTACCCGCCGCAATCACGCAGCGATAGACATCCACCGTTCCCACCAGCAGCACCGTTCCACTGCTAGTCGCTGCCGCAGCCAACGCCAGGTTGTAATCCCCCTGCGTCACCACCGTGCTGCCCGAACCCACCTCCATCGCCCCGCCATCAATTCGCGCCCCAAAAGAAACCGTCCCTGCGCACCCACCGGCCCCCGCCACGCACAGGTCCTGCCAGAGCCCGTTGTCATGGTTCCCGCTATCCACGCTTAGCGCATACATGTCGCCGCTCACTGGCTGCACCGCCAGCGCCCCGCGAAACACCGGACACCCCACACCACCCGCGCCATTCACCCCCACCGGGCAAGCCCCAGCCGACATCCCCGTCCCCGGCTGACTCGCCAGCCGTGTCCACGTCACGCCATCCGCGCTCTCGTAGAACCCATGCTGCCGCAGCGCCGCATAGAACTTCTGCCGCACCGGATTCCACACCACCGCCGTCGCCGCGTTGCCCACCTGACCCGTGCCCAGCGGCTGCGGCTCCTGCACCACGCTCGCGCCGTCATAAACCGTCGCCATCTGCCACGTCACACCCGCATCGCTCGATACGTACAGCCCTGCCACCGATGCCGCATTCCGCGCCCCCACAATCTCTCCCTCCACCGAGCGCGACAGCGCCGCCACCACCAGCCCGGGCGTAGCCGAGCTCCACGCCATTCCAGCGACACCCAGCCCAATGAAAGAATGGTTTCCATTCGCCCCATCCCGCGACCCCTGCACCAGCGTCCACGTCAGCCCGCCGTCAGCCGTCCGCAGAATCCCTTCGCCGTAATAAGAGTCCGTCGCATCATTCGGATCGCCGGTCCCCGCCAGCACCACCGGATTACTCCCCGGCTGCACCGCCAGAGCGCCAATACTCAGCGACGCCACACCGTTCGCCGCAAACACCGGTAGCGTATCCGTCAGCGGTGAAAAACTCACCCCCGCCAGCGCCCCCGCAGCGTTGGTCGACTTCCAGACCCCGCCGCCGGTCGTCCCCACATAAACCGTGTTCCCGCTCGTATCGCTCGCGTCGACCGCAACCGCGGTCACCCGCCCTGACACCTTCCCGTAGCTCGCCGACAACACCGCCGCCGGCCCCAGCGGCACCCAAGCCGCCGCCAGCGATCCCGCCCTCGGCAGCACCGCCGGCCTTCCCGCCGCTGTCACAGCCCGCGCCCCACCCCGCTCCGCCACAAACTTCGCCGCGCGCGCCCGCCGCCCCGCCGCACTCTCCCATCCCGGCTCCTGCGCCCGCACCGCCGATGCCGCCATCAAACCCAGCAGCACCACCCAGCCCGCAATGGCCGCATACTCCCGCACCCGGCTCCGCCGCCGCGGGCGAGCCGCATCGAGCCCACCACCCACTACCGGCAACTGCGCCACCCCACCCCACACCTCTGCCCCGATACCATGCAACGATGCTGCGCGACCCCGCACCTCCGGAGCAATGTCAACCCCGGCGCACACCCCATCGCTTTTCCCGATTTGGAACTTAACTGTCCGAAATTCCGCCATGCCTATCCCAACGGCAAATTTTGGCTTTTCGTGAACACTTTTCTCCCAGCCTCGGTCTGAGTAGCTGAGAGGCAACTTGGTCAACCCGCCAAACCCGGCCGACATCACCCGCGATGCGGTCTGCAGCCGCATCGTCCACCAGCACGCGCGCCTCATGTATCGCGTCGCCCACAACCTCCTCCGCCATCCGCAGGACGCCGAAGACGCCGTCCAGGATGCCCTGCTCAAACTCTTCCGCACCAACGCCTGGCAGCACATTCAGCAGCAAGTCCACGACGAGCGCGCCTTCCTCGCCCGCACCGTCTGGCGCACCGCCTACGACCGCCTGCAATGCCGCACCACATCAACCGATCCCGACGCCGAGCTGCTCCTCATCGACACCCGGCCCAGCCCCTACGACAACACCCGCCAGCAGGACGAAGCCGCCCTGCTCAACCAGCTCATCGACCGCCTCCCGCCCGACCTCCGTCAGCCGCTCCTGCTCTCGGCCATCGACGAACTCAACTCCCGCGAGATCGGTCTCGTCATGAACCTTCCGGAGGGTACCGTCCGCACCCGCCTCATGCGCGCCCGGTCCGAACTCCGCCGCCACTACGAAGCACACACAGCGCGGCCCGGGGAGACCGCGGTCGCAGGGAGATAACACCCATGACCACCACAATGGACCACTTCGACCAACTCCTCGACCACACCCTCCGCACCCGCGCTGCCGCTCCGCCCGCGGGTATGGAGCAGCGCCTCCTCGCCCACCTCGCCAACGCCTCCCTGCGCTCAACACCGCAAAGCGCCGAGCTCCAACCCACCCGCCTCTTCACCACCTCCGACCGCGTCAACACCAGCCGCAGCACCACCTCCGTCTGGACCGCACTCCTGGCCCACGCTGCCGTCCTCGCCTTCGTCTTGAGTCTCGCTGCGTATCGCACCCAGGCCCTCAGCTCCCACCGCGATGCACGCTTGGAACTCAGCATCCTCGCGCCCCCCCCACCCATCGCTCCCCGCGCAGAAAAACTCGGTGGAGGCGGAGGCCAGCACAGCTCTGCACCCGTATCCGCTGGCCACCTCCCGGAGTTCGCGCAGCAGCTGCTCGCTCCGCCCGCCCCGCCCGTTGACCAACCCCGCCTCGCCATCGAGCCCGCCGTCGTCGTTCAGCCCGACCTCAAAATGGCCGACAACAAGCTCCCCGACCTCGGCTTACCCACCTCCAACCTCAAGAGCTTCTCCCTCGGCACCGGCAGCGATTCAGGACTGGGCAGCGGAGACGGCAACGGCATGGACGCCGGCTCAGGCGGCAACTTCGGCGGTGGACCCATGCACCTCGGCGGCGGCGTCCACCCGCCCTCAGTGCTCTCTTCCGTAGAACCCGAGTTCTCCGAAGAAGCCCGCAAAGCCAAGTTCTCCGGAGACGTCCAGATCTACCTCTGGGTAGACGAGCACGGCAACCCCTCCCACGTCCGCGTAGCCCGCGGCATCGGCATGGGCCTCGACGAAAAAGCCATAGCCGCTGTCCGTCAATACAAATTCAAACCCGCCACCCTCAACGGCAAGCCCGTCAAAGTTGACCTCTACATCAACGTCAACTTCCAGATCTTCTAACCCTCACATCGGAAATCGACACCAGAAGGTTTGGGTGCCCATGTCCGGCTTCTCGGACATGGGTTCCACCGCCGCCGATCATCCCCACCCCCGCCCCATCGCGCCCGCCACGCGCGTAAAGTAGCGCTATGCGTCTCCCTCTGGCCTTCGCCGCACTCCTCCTCGCTCTCCCCCTCGCCGCCCAGCAGCCCGACAAGTACACCTGGCTCGAAGACGTCTCCAGCGACCGTGCCATGACCTGGGTCAAGGCCGAGAACGCCCGCTCCGCCGCCATCCTCGAAGCCGATCCCCGCTTCGCCGCCTACCAGGCCGACGCCCTCAAGATCGCCGAAGACCCCAACCGTCTCCCCGTCCCCACCCTCCGCGGAGCCGACGTATACAACCTCTGGCGCGACGCCCAGCACACCCACGGCCTGCTCCGCAAAACCACCCGCGCCGACTACCAGAACCCCACCCCCCGCTGGCAGACCGTCATCGACTTCGACGCGCTCGGCCAACAGGAAAAAGTCTCCTGGGTCAGCAAGGGCCTCAGCTGCCTCTACCCCGGCGACAGCCTCTGCCTCGTCGCCTTCTCCGCCGGAGGCGAAGACGCCATCACCCTCCGCGAGTTCGACCTCCGCACCGGACACTTCATTCCCGGCGGCTTCACCTCCCCGCACAGCAAGCAGGGCATCACCTGGATCGACAAGGACACCCTTCTCGTCACCCGCGACTGGGGCGCCGGCACCCTCACCAGGTCCGGCTATCCCTTCGTCACCAAGCGCTGGAAGCGGGGCACGCCGCTCGACCAGGCCACCGAACTCTTCCGCGGCCAGGAATCCGACATCCAGGCCGGCGCCTTCACCCTCCACGATCCCCAGGGCCACGCCCTCACCCTCTTCGACCGCACCGTCACCACCTTCGAGCGCCAGCTCTTCGTCGCCACCGCGCAAGGTCTCCAGCGTCTCGCCCTCCCGGAAAAAGTCCAGCCCATCGGCATGATCGACGGCCGCGTCCTCTTCTCCATCCAGGAGCAGTGGACCACCCCCAACCGCAAAACACCCTGGATCGCCGGCTCTCTCCTTGAGGTCAAACTCACTGACCTTCTCGCCGATCCCACCCACCTCAAGCCTTCCATCGTCTTCGAACCCACCCAGCAGGAGTTCTACGAGAACGCCGACCCCACCCGCGGGCACCTCATCCTCACCGCGCTCAACCACGTCCAGGGCCGCGCCTACGTCTACACCCCCACAGCCACCGGTTGGAGCCGCAAGCCGCTCCCCGTCCCCGCCAACGTCTCGGTCAGCATCATCTCCACCAGCAATACCGACGACGCTTTCTACCTCGGCATCACGGGCTTCCTCACCCCCAGCTCCCTCTGGTCCGGCGACGCCGCCACCGCCTCGCTCACCCTCGCCCGCTCTCAGCCCGCGCTATTTGACGCCGCCAAAGACACCGTCGAGCAGCTCGAAGCCACCTCCAGAGACGGCACCAGAATCCCCTACTTCATCGTCCACGCCAAAGACATCAAGTACGACAGCACCAACCCCACCCTGCTCAACGCCTACGGCGGATTCGAGCTCTCCATGACCCCCAGCTACTCCGGCAACATCGGCAAGCTCTGGCTCGAGCACGGTGGCGTCTTCGTGCTCGCCAACATCCGCGGCGGCGGCGAGTTCGGCCCCGCCTGGCACGAGGCTGGCCTCAAGACTCAGCGCCAGCGCATCTACGACGACTTCGCCTCCGTCGCCCAGGACCTCATCGCCCGCAAAATCACCTCACCCCGCCGCCTCGGGATCATGGGCGGCTCCAACGGCGGCCTGCTCATGGGCGTCCAGATGACCCAGCACCCCGACCACTGGAACGCCATCGTCATTCAGGTCCCTCTGCTCGACATGCTCGGCTACGAACACATCGCCGCCGGAGCCAGCTGGGTCGGAGAGTACGGCTCCGCCTCCGTTCCCGCCGAACGCTCCTTCCTCGCCTCCATCTCCCCGTACGAGCAGCTCAAGCCCAACGTCAAGTACCCCGAGCCCCTCATCTTCACCACCACCAAGGACGACCGCGTGGGCCCTCAGCACGCCCGCAAATTCGCCGCAAAGATGGAAGAGTTCCACCTCCCCTTCCTCTACGACGAAGTCATCGAAGGCGGCCACGGCGCCGGCGCCGACCTGAAAGAAGAATCCCACACCTGGGCCGAAACCTACGTCTACCTCACCCGCAAGCTGATGGACTAAGCCTTCCTCTCGAACCTATCGACTGACCCTGCTCTTGAACCTATCGACCGACCCTGCTCTCAAACCTATCGACCGACCCTGCTCTCAAACATTGTCATTCCGCAACGAAGTGGAGGAATCTGCTTCTGTACTTGCACTTGCACTTGCACTTGCCTTTGCCTTTGCCTTTCTGGCTGTCATTCCGCGCGCAAGCGAGGAACCTGCTTTCTCCCGTCGTTGCCGTTCCTCTCCCCAACCCCCGCAACCGTCATCTCGACCGAAGTCGCGAGCCCCCCGCATTAGCCCCTGCCGTCTCCTGTTCTACTTCGCGAAACTTCGCACTTAAACTTCGCGAACTCCGCGTCAACGCCGTTGCTTTTGCCTTTGCCCGTGTCTTCGCCACCGCAAAACCAACGGCCCCGGCGGCGCAGTCGACACCGTCGTCCTCGACGCCATCAACAAGTACAAATTCCAGCCCGCCACGAAAAATGGCATGCCCGTCGAGGTAGACCTCACCCTCAGCGTCCAATTCAAATAAACTCGCCACACATGTTTGATCAAAACTCCCGCGCCGACTACGCCCACCAGCCGCCACCACCCCAGCCGGCAGCCCGCGCCCGCCCCACGCCGGTAGTCACCTACACCCTCATCGCCCTCAACGCCCTCGTCTTCGTCGCGATGGTCCTCTCCGGCATCTCCCTCACCAACCCCACCGCTGAGCAGGTCTTCGCCTGGGGCGCCAACTACGGCCCCGCCACCATGCACGGCCAGTGGTGGCGACTCCTCACCGCCTGCTTCCTGCACTTCGGCATCATCCACATCGCGCTCAACATGTACGTCTTCTACCAGGTAGGCCCGTTCACCGAACTGCTCTACGGCCGCGCCAAATATCTCGCCCTCTACATCCTCGCCGGCCTCGGCGGCAGCCTCCTCTCGCTCATCATCCACCCCGACATTGTCTCCGCCGGCGCCTCAGGAGCCATCTTCGGCGTCTACGGAGGGCTGCTCGCCTTTGTCGCCGTCCGCCGCAGCGTCTTCTCCAAACAGGGCGCCCAGCAACTCGTCAAGAGCTCGCTCATCTTCATCGGCATCAACCTCGTATACGGCTTCTCCAACCCCGAAATCGACCTCTCCGGCCACATCGGCGGCATCATCACAGGCTTCCTCGTCGGCTGCATCCTCGCCCGCAACCCCAGCTAGTTACAGACCAAGAGATCAACATGACGCGTCATCTCCGCATAGCCGCCATCGTAGTCTTCTCGATTTTCCCCACAGTGGCGATGGCACAGGCCCCCGCGACCCAGGAGCCCGGCGGGATCACATCACGATCACAGCCGGAAGCCCAGCCGATCAAAGGCAACCGGGAAGTTAAGGCCCCTCAAGTGACCTACTCTGTAGAACCACAAGTGGTCAGCAACAAGGGCAAGGATTTTCACGGTAACGTGCAGGTTTATCTCTGGATAGAAACCGATGGCACGCCGACACATATCAAAATTGTTCACGGCCCCGGCGGCGTCATCAACGCAGCCGTCCTCGACGCGGTGAGGCAATACAAATTCAAACCCGCCACGCTAAAAGGCAAGCCCGTCAAGGTCGACCTCTACATGGACGTCAACTTCGAATAATGTGGGTGCCCCATGTCCGGATTCTCGGACATGGGCCTCGTGCGTCACCGCTAAACCTTCCTCACCAACCCCGGATACCGCGCCACCACTGCATCCGCCGTCAACAACGTCATCCCTTCCACCAGCGCCTGCGCCACCAGCGCCCGGTCGAACGGATCGCTATGGATCGCCGGCAGCTCCTGCACCGCCACCGCATGCTCGCTCGTAAACGCTAGCTCCGCATAACCATTCGCCAGCAGTCTGCGCCGCAAAATCTTCGGATCAACCCGAAACTCAGCCTTCCCCAATCCGGCCTTGATCGTGATCTCCCAAAGACTCACCGCACTGAACAGCACCGTGTTCGCCTCGTTCTGCACCAGCGCCACGACTTCGTCCGTCAGGCGCTCATCCGCCTGCCCAATCCAGATCAATAAATGCGAGTCCAGCAGAAGAGTCATTTCCCGAACATCGCCTCAATCTCATCGCGCCCAAACGCCTTGAAATCATCCGGCACCGTCATCTCGCCCTGCATAAACCCAATCCCCCGCACCGCAGTATCCTCCGCCCGAAGCGGAACCACCTTCACCAGCGGCTTCCCTCGGCGAGCGATCAAAAACGATTCACCCTTAGCCGCCTTCTCTACCAGCTTAGAAAGGTTGGTCTTCGCCTCATGCATATTTACCTTGAGCATATTCACCTTCAGACTAAGTCGACTTAGTTCAGTCTATATCGTTTCTTCGTGCCCCACTACAATCAATTCCGTATGCCGACCAGCGTCCGTTCATACTCCAAAATCAATCTCGGACTCGCCGTGGGCCCCACCCGCCCAGACGGCTTCCACCCCCTCGCCACCGTCTACCAGACGCTCGCACTCCACGACTTCGTCACCGTCACGGCGCGCATCCTTCCAGTGACCGAACCCAACCGCATCACCCTCGACTGCCGCCGCGACGGCGTCCTCCTCCCCGGCGTCCCCCAAACCGCCACCGGCGACGCCGAAAAGAACACCGCCTACCGCATCGTTTCAGACTGGCTGGAGATCCTCGGCTACGCGGCGGAGGTGCACATCGACATCGACAAGCGCCTCCCCGTGCAAGGCGGCATGGGCGCCGGCTCAGCCAACGCTGCCGCTGCCATGATTGCCTTCGAAAAAGAGACTGGACTCGACTTCCCGCCAAACTATCGCGAAAGTTTTGCCGCCCAGATCGGCTCCGACGTCCCCCTCTTCCTCATCGGCGGCACCGTCCTCGGCACCGGCCGCGGCGAAATTGTCTCCGAGCTGCCCGACCTCCCCGCCACTCCCTGCGTCATCGCTCTCCCCTCGGTCGGCGTCTCCACGCCACAAGCCTTCCGAGACCTCGACACCCGCATAGCCGCCACTCAAACATTGACTTCCGGCCCACCTGTGGATAAACTAAAACAGTTGAGCCACGTTCTTGCCGCCGTCTTTACAGGCCCCGGTAAAGAATCCGGCCCCTCCGGTATCTCCTGCTTGCCAGGGGATCTCGCCGAGAACACCCTTCTCGCGCTTGTCCGCACCGGGATCGAAAACGACTTCGAAGAAGTAGCGTTTTCACAGCATCCCTTCCTGCGTGACATTAAGCGTCAATTGATGGGTAGTGATTCGGATAGTCCAGCCTTATACGCTGCACTGTCAGGCTCGGGTTCTGCGTTGTTTGGTCTGTATAAGTCCAAAGCCGACGCGATCGCTGCTCAACACCGCGTCCAGTCCACCGGAACGCAGGCTATCCTTACGGAAACCCTGCCTCGGCCGGAGTACTGGAACGGCATGTTCGCAGAGTAGCTACCCGGCAACGTAAGAAGCGCGCCGGAAGTACTGGGCGATCGACTAACGGTAGGTCAACTGCCTTTGACGCAGTTTGTCTAGGTTCGAATCCTAGTCGCCCAACCACCTTAGCCGCTCGCCAGGCCTGGTCAAAATCCAGCGCCCCGTGAACGAAAGAAAATATGGGAACTTCGCGTTTTTTAGCGGCAACAATGTGCCGCCAAAGATCTTGCAACGCCCGCAGAGTCGCACCACATGCGGGAGGAGTAGAAGTTAGTGAAAGCTGCCGGAGGGAGTAGAACACCACCTCCCCAGCCTGTTTCAGAAAGAACCGGGTCCTACGCAATACGGCGCGAGCCGGGAAGATCAAAAAACTTCCCGTCGTGCATGAAGTAAGACAAAGCAGCAGAGACATTCAATAGGTCAACCAGCCTGGAGGAGTTTCACCCGTGAATCAAAAAGACACGACTGCGGTTCTTTCCCCGAATTCTCAAGCGCCCGAAACCACGCAGCCCTCAGAGGGCAGTGGCCAGGGCCAACCGAAGCAAGCCGCCGACAGTGTGCCAACGCCGGCCGCCTCTGCTCCGGGCGCCAAGGCAGCGAGCGAGAAAAAACGCTCCTCGCGCCTCAGCGAAGACAAGCGCTTCAAGATCTTCTCGGGATCGGCGAACCGGCCGCTCACCGAGGAGGTCTGCAAGTTTCTAGGTGTGCCCGTCGGCGAAATGAAGCTGCAACGCTTCAGCGATGGCGAGCTACACTTCCAGCTCCTTGAAAATGTGCGTGGTGTGGATGTCTTTCTCATCCAGCCCACATGCCACCCGGTCGACGCCAACGTGATGGAACTGCTCATCATGATGGACGCGCTCAAGCGCGCCTCCGCCGGCCGAATCACGGTGGTCAGCCCGTACTACGGCTACGCCCGGCAGGACCGCAAGGACCGCCCCCGCGTCGCCATCACCTCCAAGCTCGTGGCCGACTTGCTCACCACCGCCGGCGCCAACCGAGCCCTCCTGATCGACCTGCACGCCGCCCAAATCCAGGGCTTCTTCAACATCCCGGTCGACCATCTTTTCGCCAGCCCGGTCCTCGTCGGCTACTTCCGCGACCTCAACCTGCCCAACCTCACCGTCGTTTCACCGGACGCAGGCGGCGTAGAGCGCGCCCGCTTCTTCGCCAAGAAGATGGAAGTCCCACTCGCCATCGTCGACAAGCGCCGCACCGACATGAACGTCACCGAAGTCATGAACGTCATCGGCGACGTCCGCGGTCGCACCTGCCTCATCCTCGACGACATCGTCGACACCGCCGGAACCATCGTCAAGACCGCCGACGCGCTACTCGACCAGGGCGCCCTCAAGGTTTATGCCTGCGCTTCGCACGCCGTGCTCTCCGGCCCCGCCATCCAGCGCATCCGCGATTCTCGCATCGAGCAGTTCATCGTTTCCAACACCATCCCGCTCAACGAAGAAGCCAAGCAGGTAGAAAAGATCAAGGTGCTCTCCATCGCCGGCCTCATCGGCCGCGCCATCGAAAGCATCCACATGGAGACGTCAGTTTCGACGCTCTTCAACTAAGCAAGATTCGGGGGCTCAGGCCCCAGGGTCCAGAAAACTCGCCCGGAACATCGGGCCATACAGCGGCAAAACCGCAAAGGGAGTCGATGCAGTTTCGGTGTCTTCTGGGCCCTGCGCCCAGGGCCCTGAACCCTCATCCGCGCCCGAAAGGAAAACATGGCAAACCCAGTTCAAAGCATCACCGCAACCCCCCGCACCGGAACCTTCAACAAGGGCTTCGCTCGCCGCGTCCGCATGCAGGGCCTTATCCCCGCCGTCGTCTACGGCGCCGGCCAGCCCTCGGTCGCCGTCACCGTCGACCCCAAGGTCATCACCAAGGTCCTCTACTCCGACTCCGGCCACAACACCCTCTTCGACCTCACCATCACCGGCGGAGACTCCGGCAAGGGCATGATCGTCGACTGGCAGAACGAGCCCATCAAGGGCCACCTGCTCCACGTCGACATCAAGCGCATCGCGATGGACAAGACCATGCGCGTCTCGGTCCCCGTGCACCTCACCGGCTCCTCCATCGGCGTCAAGACCCGTGGCGGCATCCTCGGCCAGGTCCTGCACGAGGTCGAAATCGAGTGCCTCCCCAACGACATCCCGGGCCACATCGACATCGACATCTCCGGCCTTGAAGTCAACGGCGCCATCCACATCTCGGACCTCCCGCACTCGGACAAGATCAAGTTCCTCGGCGACGAACACGCCCTGGTAGCCCACATCACCGTTGCGAAGGAAGAAGCAGAAGCCGCTGCCGCTCCTGCTGAACCCGAAGTAGCCAAGAAGGGCAAGACCGACGCCGCTGCCGCTGCTCCTGCCGCTGCCGCTCCGGCAAAGAAGAAGTAGGAAAGCAGTGAATAGTGAAGGAGTGAAAAGTGAATAAGGCGGCAAAAAGTTTTATTCACTATTCACTCTTCACTATTCACTCGCACCCAGCCGGTGACCCGCAATGAAGTTGATTGTCGGCCTCGGCAACCCCGGCCCCGAATACGCGCTAACACCGCACAACGCCGGGTTCCTCGCCATCGACCGCATCGCCGAAATCTGCGATGTCCAGATCGCGAACCGCCGTTGCCGGGCCTTAACCGCTCGTACGAAGCTCGCCGGACACGACGTCCTGCTGGCCAAGCCCGAGACCTTCATGAACCTGAGCGGCATCGCTGTCGCCGCTCTGCTCGAAGAATGTGAGCTCAAGGTAGAAGACCTAATCGTCCTCTATGACGAGCTCGCCATCCCGCTCGGCACGCTTCGCATCCGCGAGCGCGGCTCAGCCGGAGGGCACAACGGAGTCAAGTCAATCTCCGGCGTGCTCGGAACAGAAGAATGGATCCGCATCCGCATCGGCGTGGGCAAACCCCCACTCGAATCCGGACGCGAAATCAAGGCCGGCGGAACCGACTACCTGTTAGCGCCCATGCGCAAAGCAGAGCTCGCAACGCTGGATGAAGTCCTCGACCAGGCTGTACGCGCAGTCGAGGCAGTGCTCACAAAAGGCGTGAGCATAGCCATGAATCAGTTCAACAAAAAAGTTGAACCGGAAAGTAAATAGTTGTTAATTCTGAGTTGTTAGTTGTTAGTTCCAAATTCTTGGGTTGTTAGTCTGCTCTCTTACTAACAACTAAGAACCAACAACTAACAACCCAAAGCTCCACCAATCTTCCACACCGTCGCTAACCCGACGGTGCGGGGCAGAACCCCGCAGAAAGAAGCACTATGAATCGCTCTTACGAAATCATGTTCATCGTCCGCCCGGACACCGAAGAAGCTGACCTCGATAAGCTCATCGAGACCTTCTCCGGCTACGTCACCTCCGGTGGCGGCGAAATCAAGTCGACCGAGAAGATGGGCCGTCGCCGTCTCGCCTACACCGTCCAGAAGTTCAACGACGGCTTCTACATCCTGATGATTGTCTCCTCGCCCGCACAGCTCATCGCTGAAATCGAGCGCCGCCTCCGCGTTTCCGAGCCGGTCATCAAGTACATCACCGTGCGCACCGACGAAGAAGAGAAGCGTCTCGCCAAGATCAAGAAGCACCGCGACTCCCACGTCAAGCGCAGCGCTCTGCCTCAGGTCTCCGCTGAAGCCGCCGCCGCAACGCCCGCTCCCGCCGCTGCCCCGGCCATCACGGAAGCTCCTGCTGCTGCTGCAGAGCCCGTAGCCGCCGCAGAGCCCGAGACCGTCCAGGCCTAAGTTCGCTCAGCTCTCTTCAACGAGAACCGAGCCGCTCTACTAAACTCAACGCCGCCCACGCTCCTGCGGCTTCAATCCACCGAAGCCAGTCCAGAGACTCCCCAGCGAGTCTGGAGCCTAAAGCAGCCGAACCGCAAGCGTCCTAAAACGACGCAGCACCTAAGAGGAATCGAACATGGCTGACGAAACCACCAGCACCCCCGCCGCAGCGCCCGCCGCTGCATCCACACCCTTCGAGCGTCCCGCAGGCGAACGCCCCGCAGGCGGCTTCCGCCCCCGTCCCGACGGCCCCCGTCCTCCCCGCCCCGGCGGCCCTGGCGGCGGTCCTGGAGGACGCAAGTTCTTCCGCCGTAAGAAGGTCTGCAAGTTCACCGTCGAGAAGATTGACCACATCAGCTACCGCGACGTGCGCCTCCTGCAGCAGTTCATCTCGGACCGCGGCAAGATCATCCCGCGCCGTCTCACCGGCACCAGCGCGCCGTTCCAGCGCAAGCTCACGCGCGCCATCAAGCAGGCCCGCGCTATCGCCCTGCTGCCCTTCGCCGCCCGCTTCTAACTATTGATCGCGTCGCGAGAAGCGCCGCCCGAACACGCATTTGAACTTCGGAGAAGTTTCATGGAAGTCATCCTCAAAGAAGATGTAAACAAGCTCGGCCACCGCGGCGACGTCGTCAAGGTCGCCGACGGCTACGGCCGCAACTACCTCCTCCCCGGCAAGCTGGCCATCCAGGCCACCGCCGCCAACAAGGCTGTCATCGAGCAGATGAAGACCTCTGCCCTGCGCAAGTCCGCCGGCGAAAAAGACTCCGCCGCCGCACTCGGCGAACAGCTCAACGCCGTCGTCCTCGAGTTCGAGCGCAAGACCGGCGACAACGACCACCTTTTCGGTTCAGTCACCACCGGCGACATCGCAGCCGCTCTCGCCGCACAGGGCTTCGACATCGACAAGCGCCGCATCCACATCGACGAGCCGCTCAAGACCATCGGCGAGTTCCACGTCCCGGTAAAAGTCCACCGCGACGTCACAGCTCACGTTCAGGTCAACATCAAGAGCGATGCCGTCGCCGTGATCGAAGCAGCGAACATCATCGACGAGACCGACATCCCCGAGAACGACTTCAAGGAAGACGAAGAAGATCGTCCCCGCCGCAAAAAGAAATAAAGAAAACCAAGCAAAGTCCTTTCCAACCCAAGCCCGCACCCAGACCACCGGCTGCGGGCTTTGCTTTTGGCGCTAACATTGCCGTTGCCATTGGCGGTAGCGCTGCCGCTGCCGTTGCCGTTGCCGTTGGCGGTAGCGCTGCCGCTGCCGTTGCCGTTGCCGTTGGCGGTAGCGCAGCCGTTGGCGCTGCGATTACCGCTTCCGTTGCCATTGCAGTTGCAGTTGCCATGCAGTTGCAGTTGCAGTTGCCATTGCAGTTGCCATCGCAGTTGCCGTTGCAGTTGCAGTTGCAGTTGCCGTTGCCATCGCCATCGCCGTTGCCGTTGCCGTTGCCATCGCCGTTGCCGTTGCCGTTGCCGTTGCCGTTGCCGTTGCCTGAAGGTACCCCGAGGCTTCAGCCTCGGGTTTCACAGGCCGCCACAAGACGGGGCTTTAGCCCCTGGGGTATGCCCTCCTGCAACCCGCCAAAGATCTTGTCAAGCCCCCACCCCCTCCCAAACCCCCGCAACCCCAACAAAACAAACTCCAAATCTCCCAAAAACCTTTGGCGTACTTATACCCACCCACCAACTAGAATAGAAGTAGGTCAAAAAGGCAAAAGCAGCCCCAAACCCAAACCCCAACAAACCAAATATCTTCAACCCAACATCTCTGCAATCAGAGATTTGGCAGCACCACCACGCAGTAAACCCAACAAAACAAGCCGTCAAAAAGGAAAGCAAGGGGGAGGGGACATACCTACCTACTCGTACTTCAGCGTCGTCACCGGATCAAGCTTCGCCGCCCGCTGGGCCGGCAACGTCCCAAAAGCGATCCCCACGATCACCGACGTCGCCAGCGCGATCACCGCGCTCCACCACGACACCGGAATCCCCACATTCGCAAAGAAGTTCAACCCCAGCGGAATCGACATCCCAATCATCGTCCCAATTAACCCACCACTCAGCGAAAGGAACACCGCCTCAGTCAAAAACTGCAATCGTATCTCGCGGCTCGTTGCTCCCAGCGCCTTGCGTATGCCAATCTCGCGAATCCGCGACTGCACATTCGCCAGCATCGAGTTCATGATGCCCACGCCGGAAACGATCAGCGTAATCGCCGATGCCAGTGTCAGCACAATCGTCAGCATCGACGCAATCTGCCCCATTACGCTCAGCACCTCGGTCAGCGTGAACGCGTTATAAACACTCGTCGCTCGATGCCGCGACTTGATGATCTCCAGTATCCGCCGCGACGCCGGCTCCACCTGGCTGGCATCCGGAACCGTGAAAAAAATCTGCTTCACCGTGTCCGATCCCGTAAAGTACCGCCCCACCGAGTAAGGAATCAGGATCGTCTGGTCCGAAACTTCGGACATACCAAACGTCTGGATGCTCTCCTTGAACACCCCGATAATGACGAAGGGAATGCCCTGCACCGAAATCGTATGATCGATCGCCGCCGCCTCACTACCGAAGAGAGCCTTCGCCAGCGGCTGCACAATCACCGCAACCTTGGTATGCGTCATCGAGTCCTGGTCGTCAAAGAACCGGCCGGCCAGCACCTTAAGGTTGCGCACATCCTTATACTGCGGACTCACGCCCAGCAGCATCGTGTCCTTGCTGATGCCGCCGCCCATCGCGATGCGGTCATGAAACTCCAGCATCGGCGAGCTGGCCACAATGTTCGGCACCTGCTCCAGCACGGCGTTCATGTCCTCGCGCGTCATGTTGTCCGGCGTGCTCACGTTGTCCGGGCCGGAGATATTGCCGCCCACGTACTGCATCTCGATCATGTTCGGCCCGATGCTCGAGATCTGGCTCAGCGCAAACTGCCTGCCCGTCAATCCGAGCGTAGCCACCAGAATGATCGAGGCCGACCCGATCACCATTCCCAGCATCGTCAGCAGGAACCGCGCCTTGCTGGCGCTGAAGCTGTCCAGAGCCAGGTTGAGCGTCTCGCGGAAGGCCACCGTAGATCGCGCGCTCGAAAGGATGCTGTCGAACGAGCGGTTGTTCGCAGGACGCGCCTCACCCACCGGCGTCGGCGTATTCGGATTGGTGATGCCGGTGTGCGTTGCCATGGGCGTAAGACGTTCCAGCCAATCAGATGTCTCTCAGTATCGCAGCGACTCGCCACTATCGCCAGTCATCTACTCCATTACCACCGCGCTGGACTTCTTCCGCCGTCTGTGGTCGCCTGAAAGAACACCATTTCCTAACGCGAAGAGCCGATCAAATGCCCGTCAATTCACCCCGCCAGGTCCTGTTCGCCAGCCTCATCGGCACCACCATCGAGTTCTTCGACTTCTACATCTACGCCACGGCCGCGGTTTACGTCTTCCCCAGCCTCTTCTTCCCCTCGTCCGACCCCAACACCGCCACCCTCGCCTCCTTCGCCACCTTCGGCATCGCCTTCCTCGCCCGCCCCATAGGCTCCGCCCTCTTCGGACACTTCGGTGACCGCATCGGCCGCAAGACCACTCTCGTCCTCGCCCTTTCCACCATGGGCCTCTCCACGGTCCTCATCGGCCTGCTGCCCACGTACCACACCATCGGCATCGCGGCATCGCTGCTGCTCGCACTCTGCCGCTTCGGCCAGGGCATCGGCCTCGGTGGCGAGTGGGGCGGTGCCGTCCTGCTCGCCGTAGAAAACGCCCCTCCCGGCAAGCGCGCCTGGTACGGCATGTTCCCCCAGCTCGGAGCGCCCATCGGACTCTTCTGCTCCGGCGGCATCTTCCTCATACTCACCCGGACGCTCACTGACCAGCAATTCCAATCCTTCGGCTGGCGTTTACCCTTCCTCGCCAGCGCGGTGCTGGTCTTCCTCGGGCTCTACGTGCGTCTCACCATTACGGAAACACCCGTCTTCCAGCGCGCCCTGGAAGCCCGCGAGCCAGTCCGTTTCCCCACCATCACCGTGCTCACCAGGCACACCGTGCCGCTCATCGCCGGCGTTCTCACCTGCTTCACCACCTTCGTCCTCTTCTACATCCTCACCGTCTTCCTGCCGTCATGGGGAGTCAAACCGCTCCACTACAACCGCACTACGCTGCTCTTCATCCAGCTCTTCGGCGCGCTCTGCTTCGCGGCTACTATCCCGGTCTCCGCGCTCATGGTCCGCCGCGGCCGCCGCCTCATTATGTCCTGCATCACGATCTCCATCGGCCTCTTCGGATTCATCATGGCGCCCATCTTCTCCGCGGGCATTGGCGGAGCCCTCGCCGCCATGGGCCTCGGCATGGCGCTCATGGGACTCACCTACGGCCCCATCGGCACCATCACCTCCGAACTTTTCCCCACCCACATCCGTTACACCGGCAGTTCGCTCGCTTTCAGCCTCGCCGGCATTCTCGGCGCCTCGCTGGCTCCCACCATCGCCATAAAGCTAGCCACCTCCCACGGCCTCAACTCCGTCGGCTACTATCTCACCGCCTGTTCCGTCCTCACGCTACTCGGCCTTTACTTGATCCGGGAAACCAGGGATGACGAACTTTCGGCTTCCTGAGGTATTCGCCGGTTTCAGCCGGGTATTCGCCGCCTTTGTTCAAAATATTGAAAGCATTCGTTATACGACGTAACTCCAATGGGTATACGCTACCCAAAAAGAGCTATTACCCTGGGCAACTCTGCCGATGATAATGGCATCAGCGTCCTCCGAAAATTCGCTGAAATCTTTTTCGCGACCGCTGGAGTTTGTCTTGATGATCCGGGCCCATGTTGTATCGTCCCCTTCCGAGCGCGTCCGCGCACTCGGTCGTTTCCGCAAAGCCATCCGCGGAATCCTCCCATCCACGCTCGTTGCCGCCCTCTTTCTTGCAGGCCATAGCGTCGGGGCACAAACCCCCACCACCTTTCCCGGTTCGACCGCCACCGGTCATCTCTCCATCCCGATCTCTGTCACCATCCCCATCTCAGGAAATGGCGTCGCGGTCACTCCGAAGGCAGTTTCTCAGGGCCTCGCCGGCGCCGACTTCACGCTCGCCGCCGGTGGCACCTGTTCTGCCGGTGTCGTCTACTCAGCCGGCCAAAGCTGCACAGTCTTTGTAGCCTTCCAGCCAAAATCCCCCGGCTTGCGGACAGGCGCCGTGCTGCTCACCGCCGTCGATGGCAGCCTGCTCGGCAGTGCCCTGGTCGCCGCCACCGGCAGCGGATCGCTAGCCGTGTTTGAGCCTGGCGAAATCGACACCGTCGTCGGCAACAATTTCTGGCTCTACCGCGGCGATAACGTCCTCGGCACCGACGCTCCCATCTTCCTGCCCACAGCCGTCGTCGCCGACGCCGGTGGCAACATCTTCATCTCCGACTTCGGCAACTTCCGCATCCGCCGCGTCGACGCCCTCACCGGCCTCATCTCCACCGTAGCGGGAGATGGCATCCCCGGATTCGCCGGCGATGGCGGCCCAGCCGTCAACGCCTCCATCGGCAACCCCAGCGGCCTCATCGTCGATGGCGCCGGCAACATCTACTTCGCCGACACCAACAACAACGCCATCCGCCGCGTAGACGCCGTCACCCACCTCATCACCACCGTCGCCGGAACCGGCACGCAGGGCTACACCGGTGACGGCAATCTCGCCACGGCAGCCACGCTCTACCTTCCCGAAGGCATCGCTTTCGACCCCGCCGGCAACCTCTACATCGCCGACACCGGCAACAATGTCATCCGCATGGTGGACGCGATCACCCACAAGATCCGCACCGTCGCCGGCACCGGAGCCGCAGGCTATAACGGCGACAACATTGCCGCCACCTCAGCGCAGCTCAACTCGCCATGGAACCTCGGCACCGCCGTTGACGGTTCCATCCTGATCGCCGACATCAGCAACAACCGCGTTCGCAAATTCACCGCAGGCGGCAACATCACCACCATCGCCGGCACCGGCGGCGAAGGCTTCACCGGAGACGGCGGCATCGCCACCGGCGCCCAGCTGCACTCCCCCGTCGCCATCGCCACCGACCCCGCAGGCAACATCTACATCGCCGACTCCGGCAACAACCGCGTCCGCAAGATCAATGCCTCCACCGGCTTCATCGACACCATCGTCGGCGACGGCGGTGAGACCTTCGGCGGCGATCTCGGCCTCGCCAACCAGGCCGGCCTCTACGGCCCTTACGCCCTCTTCTTCGATAACGTCACCGGCAACCTGCTCGTCGCCGACATGTTCCACAATCGCATTCGCCGTGTCAGCGCCACCGCCCTCACGCTGCAGTTCGCCGCCATCCGCGTCACCAAGGCCTCGCCACCGTTCCCGGTCGGCGTTCAAAACGACGGCAACGCCACGCTCACCTTCGCCCCACCCACGCTGCTCAATGCGGCGCTCGAGCCCTCCACCACCACCTGCGCTCCCGGTCCGCTCGTCACAGCCACAGGATGCAAGCTCGGCGTTCAGTTCGCCCCTACCGTGGTCGGCTCTCTTATCCAGGGTTCGGTCACACTCAACTCCGACGCCACCAACCAGCCCAGCATCATCTCCATCTCCGGCCCCGCGCTTTCCGTTGAGCCCACGATCACCACGCTGACCTCCAGCCTCAACCCCACCCTGGTCGGCGCCAGCTTCACCTTCACCGCCATCGTCAAAAGCGCGGACACCAGCCGGACCGGGCCCATCACCTTCCTCGATGGCGCCACCGCCATCTGCAGCAATGTGCAGATCGACGCCACCGGCACCGCCCTCTGCGCAACGACCACCCTCACGCTCGGCCAGCACAGCATCACGGCGGCCTACGCCGGAGACCCCAACAACGCCGCCAGCACCAGCAATACGCTGCTTCAATTCGTGCAGCAGCCCGTCACGCTGGTTCTCGGCGCCACGCCAACTACCGCCATCGCCACATCGCCCGTACTGCTCGCCGTCACAGCGACCACCCCGACCGGAACCCCCAGCGGCACAGTCACCTTCTACGATGGAACGACCGCCATCGGCACCAGCACGCTCGTAGCGGGCGCTGTCAGCATCTCTACGACGCAGCTCAGCCCCGGCGTCCACTCGCTCACCGCGCAGACCGCTGCCAGCGGCAACAACGCTGCGAGTACGTCCAACGTCGTCACCGAAACCATCACCGAAGGCACCACCCTCACCACGCTCGCCTCATCAGCCAGCAACGTAAAGTTCGGAACCGCCGTTACCTTCACCGCCACCGTCATCAGCACCAACGGCCCCACCCCCACCGGTAACGTGCAGTTCAAGGAAGGCAACACCGTCCTCGGCACCGGCACCATCAGCGCCTCCGGCATCGCAACCCTCACACTCTCGTCCGTCGCGCCCGGAAGCCACAACATCGTTGCGGCTTACCTCGGCGATGCCAATGACTCGGTCAGCAACTCCGTTCCGCTCATCGAAGTCATCCAGCAGATCCCCACCACCACCACGCTGACCTCCAACGCCGCTTCAGCGAACGCCGGCGCGGCAATTCAGCTCACCGCGAAGGTTGGCGTCGCCGCCGGTGCTACCGCAAACGGCGTCATCACCGGCCAGGTCACCTTCAGCAGCGGTTCAACCCTTCTGGGCAGCGCGCCCGTGAACGCTTCCGGCATCGCTACCCTCTCCGTCAACAGCCTGCCCGTCGGCACCGACGGCATCATGGCCGTCTATGCGGGCGACAGCAACTACCTCACCAGCACGTCTTCCGCACTGATCGAAACCATCAGCGTCGCCGCGCTCGGCCTCACCCTCTCCGGCCCGGCCAGCGTGGACGTCGCAACAGCCTCCACCTTCTCCGTTCTACTCAACGTCACCGGCCCCGCCCCCACCGGCGCCATCACCCTGCGCGACGGTAACAACACTCTCAGCGCGCAGGCAGCTACCGCCAACGGCACGTACACCTTCACCACGGCCAGCCTCTCGCTTGGAACCCACACGCTGATCGCTTCTTATGGCGGAGACAGCAACTACGCGACGACCGCGTCCAACAGCATCACCGTGGTCGTGCATCAGGCCGCCGCCGCCATCACACTGCAAACCAGTGCCAACCCCCAGATCGTCGGCCAGAGCGTCACCTTCACCGCCACGGTCACCAGCGCCAGCCCTAACATCACCGGCACCATCACCCTCAGCGACGGCCTTACTTCCCTGACGTCCACGCCCGTCAACGCGTCAGGCGTTGCCACCTTCACCCTCAGCACGCTGGTCTTCGGTACCCACAACCTCTCCGCGTCGTACGCCGGTGACGCAAACCACGTTAGCGCCACATCTCTCGTGCTAGCCCAACGCATCGTTCAACCTGCCACGGTCGCAATTGGCAGCAGTGTGAACCCCGCCACAGCGGGAGCTCCCGTCGTCTTCACCGCGAAGCTCACCGGAGCCGCCGGCCTTACACCTACGGGGACCGTCACCTTCCTCGATGGCTCCACCGTCCTCGGCACCGGTACGCTCGACGCCACCGCCACCACCACCTTCTCCACCAGCGCACTCTTCGTCGGCACGCACTCCATCACCGCGAGTTACGCCGGTGACCCCAGCTTCTCCGCCTCCACCTCAACGCCACTCATCGAAACTGTGCAAAGCGCCAGCACCCAGATCGCCATCAGCACCAGCGCCAACCCGGCCATCTACGCCACGCCGCTCACACTCACCGCGACCATCACCACCAGTGGCTCGCTCGCCACCGGCTCGGTCACCTTCACTGACGGCGGTACGGCCATCGGCACCACGCTGCTCAACGGCAGCGGCGTCGCCACGCTCACGCTTTCCACGCTCACCCCCGGCTCGCACAGCATCATCGCCAACTACGCCGGCGACAGCAACACCGCGGCCTCCATCTCCACCCCCTACGCGCTCTCCGTCAAGCAGGTCACCTCCACCGCCCTGTCCTCCAGCGCCAATCCCGCACTCACCCTCGCCTCCGTTACGCTGACAGCGATGGTCAACAACAGCGGCGTTGGCACCGCTACCGGCAACGTCACCTTCATGGACGGCACCACATTGCTCGGCACTGTGGCACTCGACGCCCAGGGCCACGCCTCCATCACCGTCCCGCAGTTCGCTGCCGGCAACCATCCCGTCACCGCCACCTACACCGGCGACGCGCAAAACTTCTCTGGCGTCTCCGCCGCCCTCACGCAGGGCGTCACATTGCGCTCCACCCAGACCGCGCTAACCGCCGTCACCACCAGCACCACCAACACCCAGCAGGTCACGCTCATCTCAGTCGTCCGCTGGAGCGGCCCGGCCGTTCCCACCGGCACCATCACCTTCACCTCCGCCGGCCTCACCCTCGGCACCGCCACCATCGACGCCACCGGAGTAGCCACGATGACCATCGTCGTCAGCTCCACCACGGAAACCGTCGTCGCCAATTACAGTGGCGACGCCAGCTACGCCGCCTCCTCTTCCATCGCCACCGCCATCACCGGCGGACCGGCCACACAGTTCACCATGCAGATCGCTCCGCCCACTATGACCCTGCAGAGCAAGCAGCACGGCGTCGTCAACATCACCATCACCTCGGTGAAGGACTACACCGACACCATGGACTTCGGCTGCCTCGGCCTTCCCTTCGCCGCCACCTGCACCTTCTCCAGCGCGCAGATGAAGCTCGAAGCCAACGGCACCCACACCGTGCAGCTCACTATCGACACCGGCAACCCGCTTGGCTCCGGCGGCGCCATCGTCAGCAACGCTCACGCCAGCTCCAACGGCGTCCTCCTCGCCTTCATCCCCGGCAGCCTGCTGGCCGGCTTCCTGCTCTTCCGCCGCAAGCGCCGACTCCCCATGCTCAGCCTCATCGCCCTCTTCCTCGGCCTCGGCGCGCTGCTCTCCGCAACCGGATGTAACGGTCTGCAGATCAACGGAACTCCGGCCGGAACCTACACCTTCAAGGTCGCCGTCACCGGCGCTGGTACCGGCGTCAGCCAGACCCAGGACATGACCCTCACGGTGACGCAGTGAGCCATACAATGCCCCAGCTCATGCGCCGCTTCTGCCTCCTTACCGGTCTCCTGCTCCTTGCGTTGGGAGCTGCAGCCTGTGCGCAGGCCCACCCAGCCGCCTCCGGCCCCGGCAGCAACATCACCGTCGGCGGCGGCTTCTCTGCCGTGCAATCCGACTACGGCAAAGACAAACTCGGCGGCGGCTTCGCCTACGTAGACGTTCACCCCCAGTGGCGCTTCGGCCTCGAAGGCGAAGCCCGCTACCTGCGCTATCACACCAACCAGGGCGTACACGAAACCACCTACCTCGGCGGCGCCCACGTCTACCTCCGGCCGGAAAACTTCCGCCCCTACGTCAAGGTCCTCGCCAGAGTCGGCCGCCTGGACTTCCCCTTCGGCTACGGCACCGGCACCTACCTCGTCATTGCCCCGGGCGCCGGCTTTGACCTCCAGGTATCCGACCGCATCGCCATCCGCGCCATCGACTTCGAGTACCAGGACTGGCCCCAGTTCACCTACGGTGCCCTGAATCCCTACGGCATCAGTATGGGCATCAGCTTCCGCGTCAACGGCCTCCACCGCTACCCGCGGCACTAACCTAGTGCGCCCCCGTTGATCCTTTCGCCGGTCCAACATTCTTCGTCAGGAACACCAGCGGCGCAGCCAGAAAAGTCACGATCCCGATCACATAGAAGCAATCCATGAACGCCAGGAACCGCGTCTGCACCTCCATCTGCGCTAAGTAATGCCCATATGCCGCATGGACGGCATCCGCTTGCGATAACCCCTTCGTCTGCAGATAAAGCGCCATCTGTTTCACCGCCGACTGCAGCGGCGCGGACGACGGACTCAGGTTCGCCCCCATCACCGACTGGTGATAGTTCTGCCGCCGCTCGCTCATCGTCGTGATGAACGCGATCCCAAAACTCCCTCCCCAGTTGCGAAAGAAGTTCGTCAGCGACGACGCCCGGTTGTTCTGCTCCGGCTTCAGCTGCGAGTACGCAATCACCGAGAGCGGCACAAAGAAGAACGCATACCCCAGCCCCTGCAGCGCCCGCGCATAGTGGCCATAGTCGGTCGCCAGCGTCATCCGGCTGTAGTGAATCATGGCGATGCCCACCACCGTAACCGCACCAAACAACAGTATCCGTGGCTTTACCACCCCACGCTGCACCAGTATCGCGCCCACCGGAGCCAGCACCGTGATCACAAACGCCCCCGGCCCCAGCACCAGCCCCGCGTCAATAGCGCGATACCCATACAGCGACTGCAGCATCTGCGGAATCATCGTTGTCGTCGCAAACAGTCCAAAACCGAAGACAAAATAGAACACGTTCGCAATCGCGAAATTCCGCACTTTCAGCAACCGCAGATCAATCACCGGATCAGGATGGTGCAACTCCCACCACACTGCCACACCCAGGCAGACCACCCCAATCGCTGCCATCCAGCAGATGAACGCAGACCCGAACCAATCGTCAATCTGCCCGCGATCCAGCAGCATCTCCAGCGCCGCCGACCCGATCCCCACCAGCGCAATACCAATCCCATCCACCCGCAGCTTTCCATTCACACGCACACTCTCGCGCTCCTTCTGGAACGACGGAGGATCGTGCACAAACATGTTGGTCAGGTACAGGGACAGCAGGCCAATCGGAATGTTGATCAGAAACACCCACCGCCAGTTGTAGTTGTCCGTAATCCACCCGCCCAGCACCGGCCCGATCGCCGGAGCCGTCACAATCGCCACAGTATAAAGTGCAAACGCCGACGCCCGCTTCGCCGGTGGAAACGTGTCGATCAGGATTGCCTGCTCCACCGGTGCCAGGCCGCCGCCGCCCACACCCTGCAGCACCCGGGCAATCAGCATCACGCCCAGCGTCGGCGCCACGCCGCAGAAGAACGACGTCACCGTGAACAGCGCCACGCATGTCATGTAATAGTTCTGCCGCCCAAACACCCGCGACAGCCACGCGCTCATCGGCAACACCACCGCATTCGCCACCAGGTACGTCGTCAATATCCACGTCACCTCGTCAAACGATCGCCCCAGCCCGCCCGCAATATACGGCAACGACACATTCGCAATCGACGTATCCAGCAACTCCATAAACGTCGCCAGCGTCACCGTCAGCGCCACCACCCACGGATTGATCGCCGGTACCGGTGGCCGCGGCATCCGCAGTACCTGCGCCGGCGGCCGCTCCGCCATCGGTTTTGAAACAGCCAACGTCGCCATACCGCAATCGCCCCCGCCATTCTGAATAAAAGAGACCAAACGGTTTCTTTCAGCATCAGATTCCTGTCAGGAAGAGACCGATTCGTCTTTTTCTGAAATACTTTCTTCGTTCGCGAAAGGAGGCTCACCATGCCGCCCGAAACCAAGGGACAGCGCACCCGCAGCCGCATCGTCGAGCAGGCCGCCGCCGTCTTCAACCAGCGCGGCTACGAAGGCACCTCCATGCAGGACGTCATGGACGCCACCGGCCTCAAAAAAGGCGGCCTATACCGCCACTTTTCCAGCAAGGAGCAGCTCGCCGGCGAAGCCTTCCGCTACGCCTGGACCGAAGCCATGGCCGGCCGCACCCGCGACCTCGACGCCATCCCCGGCGCCCTCCCCAGGCTCCGCCACATGATCGAGCGCTTCGTCACGATGCGCGGCCCCGTCCCCGGCGGCTGTCCGCTGATGAACATGGCCATCGAAGCCGACGACGGCAACCCGGCCCTCCGCGCCCTCGCGCACGAGGCCCTCCGCGAGTGGCAGGGGCGCATCGTCGCGATCGTCCGCGACGGCATCGCCGCCAAAGAAATTGCTCGGTCCGTCAACCCTCGCCGCCTCGCCAATCGCATCATCGCCACGCTGGAAGGAGCGTTGATGATCAGCCGCCTGGAGCGCAGCCGCGAGGCCCTGGCCGACGCCCAGGACAACCTCAGCGCCGAATTGGACGCCATCGCAACGCCGCGCCAATAGGCCCTTCGCGATGTGACTTACAAACCGATGACAGCGCACTGACACCTCGTCAAGTGCGCATTGTTAGCTTGGGGCACAGGACGATCTAGCCTCTATGCGACTTCATTTCCCCAGCTTTCCGCAGCATTATTTCCTCCTCGGCGCTGTGCTTTTCAGTACCGCAGCCCTCTTAGCAGGCCACGCGGCAGCACAGGCGGCCAAACCGCCCGCTCCAGTCCGCCCGCGCACGGTCGCCAAGCAGGACCCCGGCGAACTCAAGTTCCAGCAGAACTGCAACCGTTGCCACAACGCACCGGAGTCGCTCTCCCCGCGCATCGTCGGCACGGTCGTGCGCCACATGCGCGTCCGCGCCACGCTCAATGCCCAGGACGAGCGCGACATCCTCCACTTCCTTCGCCCTTAGGGGCGACGCCCCCTACCCTCCCCGGTAGCCAACGCCGCACCGCCGCACTGCATTTCAGGAGATAGTCACCCCGATGAAAACCAGAGCCGTAGCCACCATGGCCATCCTCGCCCTCACCGCCGTCAACTACGCCGCGGCCCGCCACATGGCCCGCGAAGACGCGCCCCAGAAGATCGCCATCACCGCCCGCCGCTACGAGTTCTCGCCGGCAGAGATCACCGTGAAAAAGGGGGTGCCCGTCACCATTTCCCTTACCAGCCAGGACTTCTCCCACGGCATCAAGTTCACGGAACCCGCCGTCACCCTTTACGGAGCCAAGGGCGAAACCAAGGAAGTCACCTTCACCGCCACCCAGGCCGGCGACTTCGTCGGCCAGTGCTCCAGCTTCTGCGGTTCGGGCCACGGCGGTATGCAGCTGGTTATGCACGTAACGGAGTAGCCATGCGGGCCCCTATCCGCTTCGCCCTGCTGTTGGCCGCCGTGCTGCTGGGCGGTTGCAGAGTAAGCCCGCCATCAAAGTTTGAAACCCATGTCGTCGTCTTCACCAAGCACCACATCACGGTGCGAAACAAGTCGCAAAGGAACCCGATGGCGATGAATGCTCAAAATCTCGCCGCCGGAAAAGAAGCCTTCGGCCATTACTGCACTGCCTGCCACGGGCTCGACGGCCAGAACACCGGCGTCCCCTTCGCCGAGACCCTTTCGCCGCCGCTGCCGTCGCTGGCCTCGGCGGACGTCCAGCGTTACACCGACGGCCAGCTCAAGTGGATCCTCGACAACGGTATTTCGCCCTCCGGCATGCCCGCCTCGAAAACCATCCTCAGCGATGACGAGCGCTGGTCCATCGTGCTTTACCTTCGCCACCTTCCCCCCGCGGGAAGCCTGGGCGAACCGGCCATCTATTCCCATTAGGGGCCACCCCGCAAGGAGATCGTCATCATGAAGTGGAGTGCCACAGGAGACAGGGAGGTCGTAGAAGCGGTTCTTTCCGTCTTCTCGGAGCCCGAACTCCGCGCACGCCAATCTATCGCCATGGTCGAGCTCCGCCAATGGGCCCGTTCCTGCAACTGGCTCGACGCCAGCGGCATGGCCCTCTACTTCCTCGCCCAGGTTGAGTCTGCCGGCATCGAAGGCGTGCTCCCCATCGAAGTCCTGACCCGCCTTCGCCAGAATCGCTCGGACAACCGCGCCCGCACCGCCGCTCTCTTCGCCGACTTCGTCAGCCTCAACCAGGCGTTCCAGCAAGCCGGAATCGACTTCTGCAACCTCAAGGGTTTCACGCTTACTCCGGACTCCTCCCCGTCTCCGGAGCTGCGCTGCCAGCTCGACCTCGACTTTCTCGTAGATGGAAAGCACGTCGACCTGTGCAGCGCGCTTCTCGTCGATGCGGGTTACGTCCTCACCGGCTCCACGCGCACCGTGCGTGAGTTCAAGACCGGCGTCTATGACCTCGTCCGCATCGAAGACCACTACAAGCCGCGTCCGCAGCGCTCCGTCGAGCTGCACTTCACTTCGGATGCCGCCACGCAACAACCCGCCCGCGACCCACGCCTCGACCGCCTCAACACCCGCGCCTGGGAAGGCGGCGACTTCCCCGTACTCTCCGATGCCGATCAGTTCCTTGCCCAGGTAAAGCATCTCTTCGCTCATCTCTGCAGCCCTTCCACCCGCCTCTCGTGGCTGCTCGAGTACAAGCGCAACCTCGACGCCCACGCCACCAGCCAGCGCTTCTGGAATGACGTCCGCGATCGCTCTCGCGATGACCGCACGACCCCCATCGCCATCGGCGTCGCCACGCTGCTCGCCACCCGGCTCTTCGGCGGTGAAGCGCCCGCGTACCTCAACACCTGGACGCTCGACCGCCTCCCCATCGGCATTCGCCTGTGGGCCGAAACCCACGGCGCTAACAACTTCCTCCAGGGCCACTCCGCCACCAAGCGCTACCTTCTGCTCCGCGACGAACTCCACCCCAACGACCGCACCTGGCAGAAAGAAAAGCGCGCCAGCCTGCTTCCCCTGCGCCGTGTTCCGCGCATTGTGCACGTTGACCCCAGCGGCGGCCCCACACGCCGACTGCGCGCCGAGCTCCTCCAACTCCGTTACATCCTGTTTCGCCTCCGCTTCCACGTCGTCGAAGGCCTGCGCTACGTTCGCGAAGCCGCCCGCTGGAAACGTCAGCTGGCCGCACTCGACCGCCGTGCTCCCCGCCCGCACACCGACGCCTCCCGCACCAGAAAGACACCCGCCGCATGACCCTCACACTCCCATCCCGGCTCGCTCGCCGCGTGCTTCCTGCAACGCTCTGCCTGCTAGCGTTTCAAGGCAATGCCGCCTACTCCCAGCTGCAACAGGCATCGCCCCGCTCCACTGCGGACGACACTGCCAGCGCCACTCCATCGCAGAATTCCACCTCCACCAACCTCAGCTCCCGCACCGCGCTCTCCGCCGCGGAGATCGACCAGATCCTGCAGCAGCATCCCGAGCTCGTCCCCGAGCTCAAATCCGTGCTCGCCGACACCCTCCAGCAGCAGGGCATCCGTGTCCAGGCCGACGCCATTACCGACGACACCCTCACCCGACAGATCGCCTCCAGCTCCGATCTCCGCGCCGGCATTACCGAGTGGCTCCGCGCCCGCGGCTACGTCTCCGACGCCGAACTGCATCGTTCGCTCACCACTTCCAGCGACAACAACGTCGACCGCCGTGACAGCCTCAACGGCCCGGACCCCCTCACCGCTTCGCGCAACGACGCCGATTCCTTCCCGTCCTCCTCCCCCAACGACGAGCGCCTCCAGGACCGGACCACCACCAACCGACGCGCCCCCGCCACCACGCCATTGCAGCGCGCCGATACCTCCGCACGCAAAGACACCACCCGCAGCAGCACCGACAAACCCGAAGTCCTCCACGTCCCCGCGCCCTACAACCTGCTCGCCATGCGCGATCTCTACACCCAGCTCCCGCAGGATGACACCAACCTCAGGCGCTTCGGCTCCGACGTCTTCATCAATCGCGACGACCCGCTCGGCGACCACTCCGCCTCCATCCCCCGCGACCTTCCCATGGACGTCCCCGTCGGCCCCGACTACGTCCTCGGCACCGGTGACGGCCTCACCATCACGCTCTCCGGCGGGCTCTCGCAAAGCTTCACCCGCGTCATCGACCGTGAAGGCAAAATTGCGTTGCCCGAGGCCGGTGCCATCGTCCTCGCCGGACTCACCCTGCAGCACGCACAGGAAGCCGTGCAGGCCGCACTCCGCCAGCAGTTCCGCGACGCCCGCGTCGACCTCGCCATCGCCCGCCTCCGCACCGTCCGCGTCTACGTCACCGGCGACGTGCAGCGCCCCGGCGCCTACGACCTCAGCTCCCTCTCCACCACCATCAACGCGCTCTACGCCGCCGGCGGCCCCACCAGCGTCGGCTCGCTGCGCATAGTCCGCCACATGCGCGGCGCCCAGCTCATCCGCGAGATCGACCTCTACGACTTCCTCCTCCACGGCCTCCGTGGCAGCGAAGAACGCCTCCAGGCCGGCGACACCCTGCTCGTCCCGCCCGCCGGTCCGCAAGTCGCGGTCTACGGCATGGTCCGCCGCGCCGCGATCTACGAGCTGAAAGCCAACACCACCCTCGCCGAGCTGCTCACCGACGCCGGCGGCGCCACCGTCACCGCCGCGCTCAACCACATCACCATCGACCGCGTTCAACCCAACCAGCAGCGCGAAACCGTCAACGTCGACCTCCCCGCCTCCGCCCCCGCCGAGCTCGCCCAGCAGCGCCTTACCGCCGTCGCGGTAAAAGATGGCGACCGCATCCACGTCGGCGCCATCCTGCCCTACAGCCAGCGCGCTGTCTACGTGCAGGGCCACGTCGCCCGCCCCGGCAAGCTGCCCTTCCACGACGGCATGACCCTGGCCGACGTCATCCGCAGCTACCAGGACCTACTCCCCGAGCCCGCCGCCATAGGCGACATCATCCGCCTCGTCCCGCCCGACCTCCATCCCGAAGCCATCGAGTTCAACGTCGCCGACGCCCTCATCGGCAACGTCAACCTCCCGCTCCAGCCCTTCGACACCGTCCGCATCTTCGGCCGTTACGAGCAGGACGCTCCCCACGTCACCATCCGCGGCGAAGTCCAGCACCCTGGCGAGTACGCCTTCCCCGCCGGCATGACCGCCGCCCAGCTCGTACGCATGGCCGGCGGCCTCAAGCGCGACGCCCTCATCGACTCCGCCGATCTCGCCAGCTACACCGTGCAGAACGGCGAAAAGACTGTCAGCCAGCGCACAGAAATCAACATCGGCGCCGCCCTCCTCGCCAACAACCGCGCCGCGGACACCCCACTCAAACCCGGCGACATTCTCACCATCCACCAGATTTCCGGCTGGAACGATATCGGCGCATCCGTCACCCTCGACGGAGAAGTAAAGTTCCCTGGCAGCTACGGCCTGCAGGAAGGCGAGCGCCTCAGCTCCGTCCTGCGTCGCGCCGGCGGCTTGCGCGGCACGGCATACGCCGACGGCGCCATTCTCGTCCGCACCCAGGTTCGCCAACTCGAAGAAAAGAGCCGCCTCGAACTCATCCACCAGATCGAAACCAGCGCCGCATCCGCTCGCCTCGCGCCCAACCTCGCCGGCGACCAGGCCGCCACCATCGCCGCCGCCGAGCAGCAGCAGAACGAAGTCCTGCAGCGCCTCCGCAGCCAGCCCGCCAGCGGACGCCTCGTTATCCACGTCTCGGCAGACATCGACAGCTGGGCCAACACCGACGCGGACATCGAAATGCGCAGCGGCGACGTACTCACCGTGCCCAAGCAGCCCGGCTTCGTCCTCGTCAGCGGCCAGGTCTACAACGCCTCCGCGATCACCTTCGTTCCCGGCAAAAAGGCCAGCTGGTATCTCGACCGCGCGGGCAGCACCAACGAAGTCGCCAACCGCAAGGAGATCTTCATCGTCCGCGCCAATGGCCTGGTCATCGGTAAACGTTCCGGCGGCTGGTCGGATAGCGTGCTCTCCACGCGCATGAACCCCGGCGATGTCATCGTCGTTCCGCAGAAGATCATCGGCGGCTCACTGCTCTGGCGCAACCTGCTCACCGTCGCGCAGATCACCTCATCCATCGCCATCACCGCCGCCGTAGCAGGGGTGCTGTGATGGAGCAAGCCCCCCAACCCGTCGCAAATTGGACGACCAACGCCTCGCTCCTGTGGAGCGAGCGCCGGCTGCTGTTGCGCGTCGGCATCGTTGCCCTGGCGCTCAGCACCGGAATCGCTTTCCTCATCCCCAAGCAGTACGAGTCCACCGCCAGCATCATGCCACCCGAGCAGGGTGGCGGTGCGTCTGCCCTGCTTGCCTCCCTCGCCGGCCGCGCCTCCTCCGGTCTCGGCGGTCTCAGCTCCCTTGCCGGAGGCTTCATGGGGGTGCGCACCACCAGCGCCATATTCATGGATCTGCTGCAGAGCCGCTCCGTCTGCGACCACATCATCGACCGCTTCGACCTCCAGCACGTCTACCACCAGCGCTATCGCGTCGACACGCTTAAGTACCTCATCAAGCACACCGCCGTCGTCGAAGACAAAAAGAGCGGCATCATCTCCATCACCTACACCGACACCGACCCCGAGCGTGCCCGCGCCATCACCCAGGCCTATCTCGAGGAGCTCAACACCACCGTCACCCGCGCCAACGTCTCCTCCGCACGCACGGAGCGCGAGTTCATCGAGCGCCGCCTCGTCACCGTGCAGCACGACCTGCAGACCGCGCAGAAGGCCCTCAGCGAATTCTCCAGCACCACCACCACGCTCGACCCCAAGGAACAAACCCGCGCCATGGTCGACGCCACCGCGCGCCTCCAGGCCGAAGTCATCGTCGCCGAGTCCGAGCTCGGCGGCCTCGAACAGATTTATGGCGCCGACAACGTCCGCGTCCGCTCCGCCCGCGCCCGCATCGCCAGCCTGCACGGCGAACTCGCCAAGATGAACGGCAGCGGCGCCGACCTGCCCACCGCCACCACCGACAGCAACCCCTACCCGTCGCTACGTCAACTGCCACGCCTCGCCGTGCCCTACGCCAACCTCTACCGCACCGTCCGCATCCAGGAAACCGTCTTCGAGCTCCTCTCGCAGCAGGATGAGATGGCCCGCATTGAAGAAGCCAAGGACACCCCCGTCGTCCGCGTCATCGACGCCCCCATCCTGGCCGAAAAGAAGTCTTTCCCCCCGCGCCTCTACATCATGCTCGGCCTCACCGGCTTCATCCTGATCGTGACAGCGGTCTACGTCCTCTTCCGCCACCGCTGGCAGCAGATCGACCCCCTCGACCCGCGCCGCACCCTCGTCAAAGAAGTCTCGGCAACCCTCCGCGCCCGCCTGCGCCGCAACACCCCGGCAACAGGGGGCGCGCAATGAGGGCCCACCTCTCCAACGCCGCCTACGGTGTGCTCGACTACGCCGCTTACCCCGCCGCCATGCTCGTCGCCGCCCCCGCTCTGCTGCACCACCTCGGCGTCGCGCAGTACGGCGTATGGATCGTCTGCTCCGCGGCAGTCAGCGTCGGCGGCATCGTCGCTTCGGGCTTCGGCGACGCCAACACTCAGCACGTCGCCACCATGAACAGCCTCAACAACCGCGACGCCCTCCTCCGCGCCGTGCGCAGCATGATGGGCATCAATCTCGCATTGGGAACCGCACTCGCCCTCATCGCGCTGCCCTTCGTTCCCTCCCTCGCGCGCCACGCCGTCCCCACTGACGCCACGCTGCAAGCCGCCTGCATTGCCGCGCTCCGCATCGCCTGCCTCCTCATGCTCATCCGCGCGCTCGAAAGCGTCTGCATCAGCACCCAGCGGGCCTTCGAGCGCTACGGCGAAGCCGTCCGCATCAGCCTCATTCTCCGCGTTCTCACCATCGCCGTCGCGGTCGTCCTCACCCGCCTCGGCTACGGCGTCGTCAGCATCATGGTCCTCACCGCAACGCTCACCACCCTCGGCCTCATCGCCCAGATCATCCGCCTGCAAACCTTCCTGCAAACCCCGCACCTCGCGCCCACCTTCGACCGCGCTGCTCTCACCGTCCTCTTCAGCTTCGGCATCTTCAGTTGGATGCAGGCCGTCTCCAGCGTCCTCTTCAGCCAGGCCGACCGCCTCATCCTCGGCGCTTCGCTCGGCGCAGCCACCGTCACCGCCTATGCCCTCTGCGTCCAGATAGCACAACCCATTTACGGCCTCGCTGCCGCCGGCCTGCACTTCCTCTTCCCGTACCTCGCAGCGCGCCAGGCTACCTCGACGCTCTCCGCCCTGCGCCGCCGCGTCGCCATCGCCTTCACTGCGAACCTCGCCTTCGTCGCCCTCGTCACCGTACTCGCTCTGCTCTGCGGCAACACGCTGCTCCGCCTCTGGGTCGGCCCCGCGATAGCCACCGCAGCCAAACCCATCTTCACCACCATCGTCTGGAGCTTCGCTCTCCTCGCCCTCAGCGTCACCGCGTACTACGCCCTGCTCGCGCTGGGCCGCGTCAAGTCCGTCACCCTCGTCGGCCTCGTCGCGGGCGCAGCCATGCTCGCTCTGATGGCCTGCCTGCTCCCCCGCACCGGCATCCGCGGCGTCGCATTCGCGCGCATCGCCTTCGGCCTTGTCAGTCTCGCCATGTATCTCCCGCTCGCGCGGCTCCTTCGCCTACCCGCGACCTCCATCCCTTCCCCCGGCATACTGCCAGTCTGCGAGGACGCATGAAAGTCCTCATCGCCCTGGTCGCCTCATCCGAACACCTCTCCGGCGTCTCCCGCCACGCCATCAACGTGGTGCGCTGCCTGCTCTCGCGTGCGGAAGTCACCGAGGTACATGTCGCCGTCGCTCCCTGGCAGACCGCCGCCGTGCGCTCCACCCTCGACTGCACCGACCCCCGCCTCCACCTGCACGAAGTCCCCGTCACCCGCGGCGCCATCGGCCGCAACGCATGGTACTACTTCCGTCTCCCCCGCCTCGCCCGCAAGCTCAACGCCGACATCGTGCACCTCGCCTACCCCGCACCGCTCCGCCGCGGCGCCTGCCCCTGCCCCACCGTCGTCACCTTGCACGACCTCTACCCGTACGACATCCCCGCCAACTTCGGCTTCCCCAAGATGCTCTTCAACCGCCTCTTCCTCCAGCAGTGCCTGCGCTCCGCAGACACCATCGCCTGCGTCTCCGACAGCACCTTGCAGCGCCTCGACATGATCGTCCCCCGCCAGGTCGTGCAGAAGGCCAGCAAAATTTTCAACTGCGTCGACCCCGGCCCCGCCATGTCCGCAGCCAGCCCCATCCCCGGCTGGAGCGACGAGCCCTTCGTCCTCTGCGTCGCGCAACACCGCCGCAACAAGAACATCCTCTTCGCCATCAGGGTTTTCCGCCGCCTCCTCTTCGAAGGCCTCCTCCTCGGCACGGCAAAGCTGGTTATCGTCGGCATCGAGGGCCCTGAAACCGAGCGCATCCACCAGTTCATCCGGGAGAGCGGCCTCGCTCCCCACATCATTCTGCTGCGTGGCATCGACGACGCCGAGCTCGCCTGGTGCTACGGCCACTGCGAGTTCCTGCTCGCTCCCTCGCTGGTCGAAGGCTTCGGCCTGCCCATCGTCGAAGCCATGCTGCACCACACCCGCGTCGTCTGCTCGGACATCGCCGCTTTCCGCGAAGTCGGCGGATCGTACTGCTACTACGCCGCACTCGAGCCCAACGGTGAAGACGCCTTCGTGAAGGCCGTGCAACGCGCACGCGCCAGCTTCAAATTCCGTGAGTCCGCCGTCGAGCGCTTTTCCAGCCCCCGCATCGCGGAGGCCTACATCGGCATGTACACGCGCCTCAGCCAGGCGCGCGCCGCGGGCTCCAGCAGCAATTTAGTTCATTCGTTGGAAAGAGGTCGGCCTTGAGCAGCAGAATAGATCGCCCCAAGGCAAACGTCCTGGGCATCGGCATCGACGCGGTAAACATGCAGCAGGCCCTGGCACGCGTCGCTGCCAGCCTGCAGCAGGAGCGCAAGGGCTACGTCTGCCTCGCCGGCGTCCACGGCGTCATGGAAGCGCAGCGCAACCCCGACGTCGCGCAGATTCTCTGCGACTCCGCCCTCACCGCGCCCGACGGCATGCCCACCGTCTGGGTCGGCCGCCACCAGGGCCACAGCCACATGGAGCGCGTCACCGGCCCCGACCTCATGCTCGAAATTTTTTCGCGCGAAGAGTTCCGAAACGTCACCCACTTCTTCTACGGCGGCAAACCCGGCATCGCCGAAGAACTGCGCGACTCCCTCCGCACCCGCTTCCCCCACACCCGCATCGTCGGCACCTACACACCGCCCTTCGGCCCGCTCTCCCCCGCGCAGGAGCAGGACCTCATCGCCGCCGTCGCCCGCCTCCAGCCCGACATCATCTGGGTCGGCATCAGCACCCCGCGCCAGGAACGCTTCATGGCGCGCTTCCTTCCGCTGCTCGATACCACCCTCATGTTCGGCGTCGGCGCCGCCTTCGACTTCCACACCGGCCGCATCGCCGATTGCGCAGACTGGATCAAGCTCTGCGGCCTGCAGTGGCTGCATCGCCTCCTGCAGGACCCCCGCCACCTCTGGCGCCGCTACCTGCGCAATAACCCCGCGTTCCTATTCGCCATCCTGCTCCAGCTCGCCCGCATCAGGGCCTACCCCATGCCCTCGCAACAACCCTCGCGCATCAGCTCCTCCGAGCCAGTGTGGGTCGAACCCGAAGCCAGCTAGTACCGGAAGCCCAATACCCAACCACCAATGACCAACGCCCTCGCTGAAGCAATACGGTCCGAAGTAGCAACGCCCCTTCGCGGCGTCTTCTACCCGCTCGGCCTCCCCATCGAAATCACCACCAATTCGCCCGCCATCCTGCAGGCCGCCGAGCAGAGCTGGGGCGATCATGCCCCGCGCTACGCCCTCCCCATGCTGCAGGTCCGCGTCATCGCTTCAGAAGACGGCGACGGCCTGCCGCCGCCTCCCACGCCCGCATGGAGCATGGACGGCCACATGCTTTACCTCGACGCCGGCGACGGCAACTACGCGGTCGCCAACATGCGCGAAGGTCACGGCACCATCTACGTCACCCGCGCCGCCACCAGCAACTTGCTCTACCTCCGCTATCACTTCATCGAATCGGTCGTCATGATCCTCATCTCCTCGCGCCACGCCATGCCCCTGCACTCCGCCTGCGTCAGCTTTCGCGGTAAGGGCATGCTCTTCTGGGGAGCACCGGGGGCCGGCAAGACGACACTCGCTTACGCCTGCGCCCGCGCCGGCTGGACCTATACCGCAGACGACAGCTGCTACGTCCTCCACGGCGCCACCCAGGGTCGCGTCATCGGCAACGCGCGTAAGGTCCGCTTCCGCCCCGCCGCCAAGGCCCTCTTCCCTGAGCTGCAAGGATACGAGCTCACCCCCCGCACCGAGGGTAAGCCCTCCATCGAAATCCCCACCGCCGAGCTCCCCGGCCTCATCACCTCAGACGAGGCACGCGTCGAGTACGTCATCTTCCTCCACCGCAAGCCCACCGACCGCGCCTGGCTTGTCCCCCTCGGCCTCGATACCACCCTGCAGCGCTTCCACACCGACTTCTACGACCCCGCCGAAATCCGCACCCGCCAGGCCAGCATCCTTTCCAGCTTCGCCAACGTCAAGGGATTCGAGCTGCACTACGAAACCCTCACCCAGGCCATCGATAAACTCGAGCAGCTCGCCAACAGCGGAGGCTCCGCCCGATGAAGCAACGCCTCCGCCATCTGCACGGCCGCTGGCTCACCTCCGCTCCCCGAGGCCAGTTCTGGACGTACTTTTCCGCCGCAATCTTCTTCAACCTCGGCTTCTCCATCACTTTCTTCCTCTTCAACCTTTACCTCATCAACTGCGGCATGACCGAGCGCTCGCTCGGTCTCATCGGTTCACTCGTCGGCATCGGCTCGCTCATCGGGACGCTTCCCGCCGGCATCATCGCGCAACGCTATGGCCTCGCCCGCACCCTCACCACGGCCGTCACCGCCGCCATCATCTGCAATGCGCTGCGCGTCTGGATCATCGCCCCGCCCATGCAGTACGCCGCCGCACTGCTCACCGGTATGGCCATGTCCTGCTGGACGGTCAGCATGGGTCCCGCCGTTGCCGGCTTCACCACCGAAGAACAGCGCCCCTTCGCCTTCAGCCTCACCTTCGCCTCAGGCATCGGCGTCACCGGTCTCGGCGGATTCATCGCCGGACGCCTCCCCGCCTGGCTCCAGGCGCTCCAAACCGGCACGCCCATCTCCACCACCCAGGCCATGCGCGAATCCCTGCTCCTCGCCTGCGCCGTCGTCATCCTCTCGCTGCCCTTGTTCATGCGCCTCAAGCTCCGCACCGGCGCGCCGAAGAAGAAGCTCGCCCACCTCTCCAACCCCTTCCTCCGCCGCTTCCTCCCTGCCATGGCGGTCTGGGGACTCGTCACCGGCTCCTTCCCGCCCTTCGCCAACGTCTACTTTGTTCACCACCTCGGTGTCTCGCTGCAGCGCATGGGCACCATCTTCTCGCTTTCCCAGGCCCTCCAATTCGCCGCGGTCCTCGTCGCTCCACTCCTCTTCCGTCGAGCCGGCCTCACCTTCGGCGTCATGCTCACCCAACTCGCCACCGCCCTCACCCTCGGCGTCCTCGCCATGCTCCACACCGTCGGCGGAGCACTCGTCATCTACTGCACCTACATGGCCATGCAGAACATCAGCGAACCCGGCATCTTCAGCCTGCTCATGGACCAGACCCCCGAGTCCGAACGCAACAGCGCCTCCTCCTACATGTTTTTCGTCAGCGCCGGCGTGCAGGTCATCGCGTCAGCCAGCATCGGCGCCGGCATCGTCCGCTTCGGCTATCCTGCGATGCTCGCCGTCCTCGCCATCCTCGCCGTCATCGCCGCCGTCTTTTTCCAACGCATTGCCCACCAACCGCTCGCCACCTCAAACCTCAAATCTCCCGCCCTCACCCCTCAACCCATTCGCCTTGCCGAGCTCAACACCTCTGAGATCCAAGCTCTTCACAACCCGCAATGCTGACGCCCTCATTTGTCACTTCTTTGTCAGAAAAACACTATCTTCGCTTAATCGCCGCTTTCAGTGGTGAAGACTAAGAGAAGAAAATCTCTCTGAGAGCGATCTCCAACCGCCACTCGACAGGAACGTGCCCATGAGTCTGATTCTTTTTATCGAAGACGATCCCCGCATCCAGCGCGCCCTGCGCCGCCAGTTCACCGCGGAAGGTTACGACGTCCACATCGAAGGCGAGGGCCCCGCGGGCCTCGAAGCCTGCAAAGCCATGCGCCCCGCCACCGTCGTGCTCGATCTCATGCTCCCCGGCCTCTCCGGCCGCAGCGTCTGCAAGGAGATCAAGGCCTGGTCCAGCGACACACCCGTCATCGTCCTCAGCGCCATCTCCGACGTCGCAGACAAAGTTCTCCTGCTCGAAAGCGGCGCCGACGACTACGTCACCAAGCCCTTCAGCCCCCGCGAGCTTCTTGCCCGCGTCCAGGCCGCCATCCGCCGCACCCGCAAGCGAGACGAAACCCTGCCGCTCAACTTCGGCAACATCGCCGTCGACTTCCTCAAGATGGAAGTTCGCAAGTCGGGCACGCTCGTACCCTTTACCGCGCACGAGTTCAAACTCCTCCGCTTCTTCCTCGACAACCCCGACCGCGCCGTCGGCCGCGAAGAGCTCCTCACCGGCGTCTGGGGCCTCAGCTTCCACCTCACCACCCGCACCGTCGACAACCAGATCCTCAAGCTCCGGCAAAAACTCGAAACCGACCCCGGCAATCCGGTCTTCTTCCGCACCGTCCACGGCTTCGGCTACAAATTCGTTCCGCGAGCATAGGACACCAACCCGCGAGAAAATGGCGACGTAATGAATCAGTGGCGCATGCGGTCGACCTTGATGGTCTCGCTCCTCGCAGTCTCGCTCGGGCTCACCGCAACGTGCCTGCTCATCATCCGCGTCAGTGTGCAGCAGGAGATCCGCAAGGGCCTCAGCTCCGACCTCGACCACTCCCTCAGTACCTTCCGCAACATCGCCCAGCAGCGCGACCAGATGCTCGTTCGCGAAGCCTCGCTCATGGCCGATCTCCCCAGCCTGAAGGCCCTCATGGCCTCGCAGGACAGCCGCACCATCCAGGATGGCGGCGAAGAGTTCTGGCAGACCAGCGGCAGCGACTTTTTCGGCCTCGCCGCTCCGTCCGGTGCGCTTTTCACCTACTCCAGCCGCGAGCACGGCCTCAACGATCCCCTCGTACGCCGTGGCGTGCAGGCCTGCATGGCCCGCCCTGAAGAGCCCTGCATGGTCGCCTTCGGCCAGAGCCTCTACACCCTTTCCATCCAGCCGCTCTACTTCGGTCCTCCCTCCAACGGTTCGCAGCTCGGCTACGTCATCCTCGGCTACGCCATCGACCAGCAGGTCGCCCGCGAAGTCTCGGACGTCGCCGCTGCGGAAGTCGCCTTCGTCGTCGACGGCGACGTTGCCGCCACCACCCTCCCCCAGGACCGCCGCAGCGCGCTCCGCAGCCTCATCCCCACTTTCACCGCCGCCGCCCCGCAGCGCATCTCGCTCCAGCGCGAAATCTACATCGCCCAGAGCTCCACCTTGCCCGCCGCCTGCAACGTCAAGGCGGAGCTCGTCGTCCTCAAGTCATACGATCGCGCCAGCCAATACCTCCGCCGCGTCAACCAGTGGATCCTCATCCTCGGCCTCTCCACGCTGCTCATCGGCCTCGCCCTCGCCGCCGCTATCTCGCGCACCGTCACGCGTCCCCTTGAAGCCCTCGTCGCCGGCGCCCGCGCACTCGGCCGCGGCGACTTCAACTACCAGCTCAACACCGAAGGCGCCGTCGAAGTCCGCGAGCTCGGCCTGGCCTTCGAGCGCATGCGCGACGAAGTCAAACGCACCCAGCGCGAGCTCCTCGAATCCGACCGTCTCGCCACCATCGGCCGCATGGCCAGCTCCGTCTCCCACGACCTCCGCCACCACCTCTCCGCCATCTACGCCAACGCCGAGTTCATGAGCCTCGCCAACACCGGCGCCGACGAGCGCGTCGAGCTGCTCCTCGAGGTCAAAGAAGCCGTCCGCGACATGACCGACCTCATCGAGTCGCTCCTCCTCTTCGGCCGCACCGGCCAGATCCTGCATATCCAACAAGAGTCTCTTGCGGGCCTTGTAGACCGCACCGTCCACTCCGTTCGCCAGCACCCCGACGCCCGCGACGTACAGGTCATCGCCCGCGACCTCCAGTCCGTAGAAGCCAACGTCGACGGCACCAAGATTAGCCGCGCCCTCTACAACCTCGTCCTCAACGCCTGCCAGTCGGCCCGCAGCCGCAGCGGCCCCGCATCTGTCACCCTCACCCTCATCGAAGACCACGAGCGCATCCGCATCGCCATCGCCGACACCGGTCCCGGCGTCGCCCCTACTATCCGCAGCACCCTCTTCCAGCCCTTCGTCAGTTCCGGCAAGGTTTCGGGCGTCGGCCTGGGCCTCACGGTGGCGCAACACGTCGCCCAGGAACACGGCGGCGAAGTTAAACTCGAACACAGCGAGCCCGGCAACACGATTTTCAGTATCCTGCTCTATAAGAACGCCTTACAGTCCCTGGCACGCAACGCCGCAGACGCCAATCCGTCTGCCGATGCAGCCATGTCAGATTTCAACGTCGAAGTCGAGCAGGAGCACAGATGAAGCGCGCAGGACGGAGCGAGTGCCGAAGCCGGAAAAACGCCGCCCGCAGGCTGCGCCTATCCGTGCTCGCTCTCTGTCTCGGTCTCTCGACTACAGCCTCGCTCCGCGCACAGTCTCCCACTCCCACTCAGCCCGCATCCACCGCCGACGCCCAGCGCCTCGCCGAGATGGACCGCCGCCTCAGCGAAGTCACTGCCGCTCTTGACCAGACGCAGAAGACCCTCGAGCAATCGCTACAGGAAATCCAGCGCCTCCGCGCCGAGCTAGACGCCCTCAACGCCCAGCGCGCCCAGCTGCAACCTGATCCCGCCACGCCACCCGCCGCGGTCATCGCCGCCACGCCCTCATCGTCTTCACAGGCAGAAGAAATCACGGCCCTGAAAGAGAAGCAGCAAGTCCTCGAAGCCGAGGTCAAACAACTCGACCAGACCAAGGTCGAAACCTCGTCAAAGTATCGTCTGCGCGTCAACGGCCTTGCGCTCTTCAACGCCTTCGCCAACGCCGGCGTCGTCGACAACGTTTCCCTCCCCACGCTCGCCTTGCAGCGCTATCCAGGTAGCGCGCACGGCAGCCTTGGCGGCACGCTGCAACAGTCGCTGCTCGGCTTTGAGGCCACCGGCCCCACCCTCGCCGCCGCACACACCTCCGCCAGCGTCAGCGTCGACTTCTTCGGCGGTGTCTCCACCAACAGCGCCGGCTACACCTCCGCGGCCGGCATCATCCGCATGCGCCAGGTCACCATCAACCTCGACTGGCCCAAAGCCCTCCTCCAGGTCGGCTACACCTCGCCGCTCATCTCTCCCTTTTCGCCCACTTCGTTCGCCAACGTAGCCGAGCCCGCCCTTTCCGGTTCCGGAAATCTCTGGGTCTGGTCACCGCAAGTCCGCTTTGAGCAGCGCATCCCCATCTCCGGCCAGCGCGGCCTGGCCATCGAAGGCGGCCTCATTTCTCCGCAGTCCTCCGGCTACACTGCCGTCCAGTTCGATAGCACCGTGCAAGCCTCGCGACGCCCCGGCGTTGAAGGCCGCCTCTCCTGGCGCAGCGACCTCACCGGCCTCGCCGACCGTTCGCTCATCCTCGGCATCGGCGCCTACACCGCCAGCCAGTTCTACAAGAGCAATAGCAACATCCACGCCTGGGCCGCCACCGCAGACTGGCAGGTCCCGCTCACCCGCTGGTTCGACTTCAGCGGCGAGCTCTATCGCGGCAACGCCATCGGCGGCCTCGGCGGCGGGCAATACAAAGACGTCCTCTCCGGCACCAGCATCACCACCGGCCTTGCCACCATCGTCGGCGTCGACGCCGCAGGAGGATGGTCGCAGCTCAAAACACGCTTCTCGCCCATCCTCGAAGCCAATGCCGTTTTCGGTATGGACGACGCCTACTCCGGCACCTTCGACAAACTCAACCTGCCGTCAGGCACCAGTGTCCAAACCTACGCCGCCCGCTCCCAGACCACCATCGGCAATATCATCTTTCGCCCCAGGAGCTACCTCATCTTCTCGCCCGAGTATCGCCGCCTGCTCACCTGGCCCTACACCGGCCCAGCCAACATCGCCAACATTTTCACCCTCAGCGTGGGGTACCAATTCTGAACATGACTCCGTCCCCTACCTTCCAACGCAGGCGCAGAACAGCTCTCCACCTCGGCGCCCTGCTCTTCGCCGCCGCTGCCGCACTCTCCGCCTGGTCGCAGAACGTCGACGTCACGGCACGCATAGAAGTCACGCATCACGAAGCGAAGAAAGCTTCCTCGGCGGCAGACGTCGTCGTCTGGCTCACGCCGCTCGACAAGAGCATTCCCCTGCCCGTCCGCAAAACGCAGGAGTACACCCTCGCGCAGAAGGACAAGCAGTTCACCCCGCACATGCTCGTCGTCCCCACCGGCAGCAGCATCAACTTCCCCAACCTCGACCCCTTCTTCCACAACGTCTTCTCCATGTTCAACGGCCAGCGCTTCGACCTCGGCCTCTACGAAGCCCACACCCGCAAAACCGTCCGCTTCGACCGCGAAGGCGTCTCCTACATCTTCTGCAACATCCACCCCCAGATGGGCGCAGTCGTTGTCGCCCTCAGCACGCCCTTCTACGCCATCTCCGCCCGCGACGGCAGCGTTGCCCTCCACGACATCCCTCCCGGCCACTACCAGCTCAACGTCTGGGCAGAGAACATGCCCATCGACGACCTCACCCGCCTCGGCCACCCCGTCGACATCTCCGCCCAGAACACCCAGCTAGGCACCATCCCCCTCCACACCACCGGCGACATCATGGGCCACCACACCAACAAATTCGGCGAAGCCTACCCCAAACCCACGGCCGGCCCCTACTAACCGCCTCCCAACAATCTCCTTCGTCGTTGCCCTTGCCTCTAAGGCTTCAGCCTTGGCCTACATCAGGACACCCAAAGCGATCGTAACTTCCGACAACGGCGTTTATCGGGAGCAATCGTCCCAGGCAAAACGAACTTGCCGAAAACCTGACTTCACGAGAGATTCGCCCAGCGGGAGGCACATTGCTCGATCCTGAACAGAATCGCCGCGAGTAGCGGGATTACACTTGCTCTGATGAAGCCTCCTTTGCGAATGGCTACTATCTATTTGGCTGGCGAGCGCCCAGCAATCGTAGCCCCCCTGCATTACAACTCTGCTGGCATCTACTACGAACAGGACGCTCCGCTCACCGTCGGAATACGCAATGCGGTCGAACTTGCATCTCATCTTCGAGTGGCGCTTGGAAGGTTCTCTTTCCGAGAAGAGGACCTCCGGATGCAGAAGATGTCAGATTGGTCGAGCTATCGTGCATCGGGCCTGAAGTCAGCAAAAGGGTTTGAGGACGTCTATCTGCGTGTGCAGGTCCGGGCAGTGAATGAGGCCGAACTATTGTTTGAGGCGTCGGCAAAGCCGAGTGGCGAAGCGGATATAGCTCTCAGTGTCCTGCTAAACCCGTTCGCAGACGATGAAGAGATTGGACGCCTTTTAGGGAGGCTCAATGACGCTTGCCTCAGATGGTCTTCCGTGGTGAATGAAATACGTAGTTAGCACCACGCTCTCCCAATTGATCTTCTCCGGCTGGTCGACTTGTCGTTCCCGAAAAACGGTGTTTTGAGCAACTACGACGTTGTGACATTTCCGCCGCTTGTTCGATTCGCGATAAATCGTTCGTCGCGGTCCAAATTAGTAACGACAAGTCGGCTTATCGGAACCTTCATTACTCCCACTCAACCGAGAGCCCTCATCCCGCTAGACTTCCCCCCACCCCATCCCGCACACTCGCAACATGCCTTCGGCCTTCCCCATCCTCCAGCCCAACGCCAATCACCCCCACGAAGACTTCTCCGCCTCCGCCCAGCTCGAAGCCCGCCTCCGCGCCACCGTCAGCGGCGAAGTCCGTTTCGACGACGCCTCCCGCGCCCTCTACGCCACCGACGCCTCCAACTACCGCCAGGTCCCCATCGGCCTCGTCATCCCGCGCTCCATCGACGACGTCGTCGCCACCCTCGCCGCCTGCCGCGCGTTCGGCGCACCCGTCCTCTCCCGCGGCGGCGGCACCAGCCTCTCCGGCCAGTGCTGCAACGTCGCCGTCGTTATCGACTTCTCCAAATACCTCGGCAACATCACCGCACTCGACCCCGCCGCTCGCACCGCCAGCGTCCAGCCCGGCATCGTTCTCGACGCGCTCCGTGCCGAAGCCGAAAAGCACGAGCTCACCTTCGCGCCCGACCCCGCCACCCACAGCCGCTGCACCCTCGGCGGCATGATCGGCAACAACTCCTGCGGCGTCCACGCCCTCATGGGCGGCAAAACCGTCGACAACATTACCGCGCTCGACATCCTTCTCTACGACGGCACCCGCCTCACCGTCGGCCCCACACCCGAGCCCGAGCTAAACGCCATCATCGCCGCCGGTGGCCGCCGTGGAGAAATCTACGCCGGCCTCCGCCGTCTCCGCGACACCTACGCCGCCCTCGTCCGCGAGCGCTTCCCCGATATCCCCCGCCGCGTCTCCGGCTACAACCTCGACCAGCTCCTGCCCGAAAACGGCTTCAACGTCGCCCGCGCCCTCGTCGGCTCCGAAGGCACCTGCGTCACCATCCTCCAAGCCCACTGCGAGCTCAAGCCCAGCCCGCAATGCCGCCGCCTCGTCGCCCTCGGTTTCGCCGACCCCTTCATCGCCGCCGACCACGTTCCTGCGGTGCTGGCCTTCAACCCAATCGGCCTCGAAGGCTTCGACGGCCTGCTCGTCGAATTCATGCTCCGCAAGAACCTCGCCGTCGACGACGTCAAGCTTCTCCCCGCCGGCCAGGGCTTCCTCCTCTGCGAGTTCGGCGCCGACTCACCCGCCGAAGTCGACGCCATGGCCCAGGCCCTCGTCACTGCCGCCGCCACCTTCGAGCACGTCCCCACCATCGGCTTCTACACCGCGGAACAAGCCGCTCGTGTCTGGAAAGTCCGCGAGTCCGCTCTCGGCGCCACCGTCTTCGTCCCCGGTGAAAAGAGCGGCTGGGAAGGCTGGGAAGACTCCGCCGTCCGCCCCGAATTCCTCGGCCAATACCTCCGCGAGCTCTTCGCGCTCATCGACAGCTATGGCTACCGCACGCCCATGTACGGCCACTTCGGCCAGGGCTGCGTCCACCTCCGCATCACCTTCGACTTCGAAACCCACCAAGGCGTTGCCCTCTACCGCCGCTTCATCGACCAGGCCGCCGACCTCGTCCTCAAATACGGCGGCTCCTTCTCCGGCGAGCACGGCGACGGCCAGTCCCGCGCCTGCCTCCTCCCCAAAATGTTCGGCCCCGAACTCATGCAGGCCTTCGCCGAATTCAAAGCCCTCTGGGACCCCACCAACCGCATGAACCCCGGCAAGCTCATCGACCCCATCGCGGTCTACGACGCCACCGAAAACCTCCGCATCGGCCCCGGCTACACCCCCGCCAAGCTCAAAACCCACTTCTCCTACGCCAGCAATCACGGCTCCTTCTCCGACGCCACCACCCGCTGCGTCGGCGTCGGCGCCTGCCGCAAAGTCGATACCGGAACCATGTGCCCCAGCTACATGGCCACCCGCGAAGAAAAGCACTCCACCCGCGGCCGCGCCCACCTGCTCTGGGAAATGATGCAGGGCAACGTCATCAAGGACGGCTGGCGCAACACCGAAGTCAAAGAAGCCCTCGACCTCTGCCTCTCCTGCAAGGCCTGCAAAACCGAGTGCCCCGTCAACGTCGACATGGCCACCTGGAAATCCGAATTCCTCGCCCACCACTACGACGGCCAGCACCGCCCGCTCGCGCACTACGCCTTCGGCTACATGGACCGCTGGGCCGCTGTCGCCTCCTACGCTCCCACGCTCGCCAACCTGCCGCTCGGCATTCCCGCCATCAACAACCGCATCAAGTCGCTGCTGCACATCGCGCCGCAGCGCAACCTGCCGCGCTTCGCCGCAAAGAACTTCCGCAGCGCCTTCCGCACCCAGCCCCCGCACGCTGCGCAAAGCAGCGTCATCCTCTGGCCCGACACCTGGAACAACTACTTCCACCCCTCCGCCCTGCACGCCGCCGCACAAGTCCTCACCACCGCCGGCCACCACGTCACCGTCCCCCGCAATCACATCTGCTGCGGCCGCCCGCTATACGACTTCGGCCTCCTCGACGAAGCCCGCCGCTACCTGCTCCGCATTCTCGACACTTTCGAAGAACAGATCCTCGCCGGCACTCCCGTCGTCATGCTCGAACCCAGTTGCGCCAGCGTCTTCCGCGACGAGCTCACCAACTTCTTCCCCAACGACCCACGCGCCCTCATGCTCAGCAAGCAAACCATCATGCTCAGCCAGGCCCTCGCCGAAACTCCCGGCTACCATCCACCCCAACTACCCAACCAGCGCATTGTCGTTCACGGCCACTGCCATCAAAAAGCCCTCATGACCATGAAGGACGAACTGGCCCTCCTCCGCGCCACCGGCGCCGACGTCTCCCTCCTCGACTCCGGCTGCTGCGGCATGGCCGGCCCCTTCGGCTTCGAAGCCGACAAGTACGACGTCTCCCAAACCCTCGCCGAGCGCAGCCTTCTCCCCGCTGTCCGCGCCGCCGCCCCCGAAACCATCCTCGTCTCGAACGGCTTCAGCTGCCGCGAACAAATCGCCCAGAACTCTCCCAGACGCGCCGTCCACCTCGCTGAGGTCTTAGCTGGAGAAGTTCGTTAGGTCGTTCGCAGTCGGTAAATTGAAATTTAACCGGGATGTCTTGCTTAGACGACGCCAACCCCGTCGTTCCGATTGGTCGGCTGGACTTGCACCAGCATTTGCTCCCGGCGCTTGCTATGCTCTCAAGCCTTGAACGACGACGCAAGAGTGCCCGCTTTCGCAGGCAACTGATCTCGGGTGAGCCACACCTTATCCAGCTTCGCATCCGCAGCCAAACCCGACCTCGAAGGGGCACGGCTTCAGCCGTGCCATAAACCCCGCGCCGAAAGACGCTTCCGCACTGCCACAGGCCGGAGTGCAGCGGAGCGAAACGACACAATTACCTTCTTCCGCCGCTGCAACGACCACACCCGGGCAAAGCCTTCGCTGACCGGCTGACTTGCTGACCCGCTGACTCGCAGACTCGCTCACTTGCTGACTCGCCGAATCGCTGCCTTCGCCGTCGACTCCCGCTCCATCAACTCCGGGTCCACCCGCACCGTCTCCGGCTGCCGCTTCCCCGCCATCTTCTTCAGCAACAACTCCGCCGCCAGCGCTCCCATGTGCTGCATCGGCTGCCGAATCGTCGTCAAACTCGGCACCGAATAACCCGCCGCCTGGATATCGTCAAACCCCATCACCGACACGTCCCCCGGCACGCTCAACCCCGCATCATGCAACGCCCTCACGCACCCGATCGCCGAAATATCGTTGAAGCAAACCACCGCCGTAAAATCCTTCCGCCGCATCAACAACTGCTGCACCCCCGGATAGCCCAGCTCCGGCGACTGCAAATCCTTATCCAGCCGTATCGTCAACTCCGGCGACACCTCGATGCTCAAAGCCCGCGCCACTGCCAGCGTCGCGCGCCACCGCGCACTCGAGTCCGACGAAAAATCCTGCCCCCGCATAAACGCAATCTTGCGATGCCCCAGCTTGTGCAGATGCCCCAGCGCCATCTCCGCCCCCCGCTGGTGATTCAGCACAATATTCGTGACCCCGCGCAACGCCACGTGTCCGGCCACCGACACCGTCGGCGCCGGCGGCGGCTCCTCCAGGTGCGTATCGATCACCAGAATTCCTTCCACACCCCGCGCCTGCAACAGCCGCGGATACTCCGCCACCAGGTCCTTGCGATGCCGGTGATGCGCCGTAAAGAAGAAATACCCCTCCTTCATCAGCACCTCTCCCGCCCCCGCCAGCACCTGCGCGTGGTACCCCTCGCCAAACTCCGGCAGCAGTATCCCTACCGTTCGCGTGTCCTTGCCCTGCAGCGACCGCGCAATCAAGTTCGGCCGGTACCCAAACTTCTTCGCTGCCGCCTTCACCCGTTCGCGCGTCACCTGCGGTATCGACCGGTTCGGCGCGTTGTTCAGCACAAACGACACCGTCGCCGGGCTCAGGTCCAGATACTCCGCCAGCATCTTTAGGCTGACAGGGCGTCCTCCATCGGGCTTCACAGCAGAATCAGGCATCAGTCCTCGCAGAAAGCCTAGTGTAGCCGACCCTCAACAACACCCCGGCACTTATAAATAGTCCAAAGACAGAACAATTTATGCCCATCGACTGACATGCATATAGACACCAAGACAAGCGTTTGTCTAATATGACCAACGCAGTTCGCCACGCTTGTTTCTCACCCTCCCCTTCGCCGCCGCTCCAAGGAGTCCCTGTGTTATTTCGCCGCCTGCGCCACACTGTCGCCACCTCACTCGCCGTCGTTCTGAGCCTCGCGCCCATCGCCGCCGAACGTCCCAGCTCCGCCAGTTCCAGTGCAACCGAGGCCCACTTCATCGATGCCCTCATGGCCAAAATGACGCTCGAAGAAAAGCTCGGCCAGATGTCCCAGGTCTCCTGGAAAGACACCAGCCCCGCCCTCCGCGACGGCCTCGTCACCACCGGCCAGCTCGGCTCCTTCCTCTTCGTCACCGATCCCTCCGAAATCAACCGCCTCCAGCACCTCGCCGTCGAGAAATCACGCCTCCACATCCCGCTGCTCTTCGGCTTCGACGTCATCCACGGCTTCCGCACCATCTACCCCATCCCGCTCGCCCTTGCCTCTTCATGGGACCCCGCGTTAGTCGAGCACGCACAGTCCATGGCCGCACGCGAGGCCAGCGCCGTCGGCATCCGCTGGACCTTCGCCCCCATGGTCGACATTGCCCGAGACCCCCGCTGGGGACGCATCATGGAAGGCGCCGGCGAAGATCCCGTCCTCGGCTCCCGCATGGCCGAAGCCCAGGTCCGCGGCTTCCAGGGCGCCTCCCTTTCCGCCCCCACCAGCATCCTCGCCAGCGTCAAGCACTTCGCCGGATACGGTGCCGCTGCCGGCGGCCGCGATTACGACCAGGCCGACATCTCCGACGAGCAGCTCTACAACGTCTACCTCCCGCCCTTCCACGCCGCCGCAAACGCCGGCGCCGCCACCTTCATGAGCGCCTACATGGACCTCAACGGCGTCCCCGCCACCGGCAACCGCTTCCTCCTCCACGACACGCTCCGTAATGACTGGGGCTTCCGCGGCTTCGTCGTCAGCGACTGGGGCGCCGTCCATAGCCTCATCACCCACGGCTTCGCCGCCAACCCCGCCGACGCCGCAGCACGCGCCGTCGCCGCCGGCATCGACATGGAAATGACCAGCCACGACTTCCGCGACACCCTCGCCGCCAGCGTCCAATCCGGCCGCGTCCCCATCGCCGACATCGACCGCGCCGTCCGCGCCATCCTCGAAGCCAAGTACAACCTCGGCCTCTTCACCAACCCGTACACCGACCCCAACCTCGCCACCACCGAACTCCTCTCCCCCTCGCAGCGCCACGAAGCCCGCATCGCCGCTCAGCGCAGCGCCGTACTCCTCCGCAACCAAGCCCACACACTCCCCCTCAGCAAGACGCTCCACACCCTGGCCGTCATCGGCCCACTCGCCGACTCCCAACCCGACACCATGGGCTCATGGAGTCTAGGCGGCCACCCCGCCGACGCCGTCACCGTCCTCGCCGGCCTCCGCAACAAGCTCGGCGCTACCACCCAGATCCGCTTCGCAAAGGGCGTCGAAATCGAACGCGGCCAACCCTCCATCTTCGATCCCCAATTCCCCGAACCCACCCCAACGCTCCTCACTCCCGAGCAGCGCGCCGCTGCCTTCCAGCAAGCGATCGACACCATCAACCAATCCGACGCCGCCATCCTCGTTCTCGGCGAAGCCCACAACATGAGCGGCGAGCGCGCCTCCCGCACCTCGCTCGCCCTCCCCGGCCAGCAGCAGCAACTCCTCGAAGCCGCCGTCGCCACCGGCAAGCCCATCACCCTCGTCCTGCTCAACGGCCGCCCCCTCGACATCACCTGGGCCTCCACCCACGTCCCCGCCATCCTCGAAGCCTGGTATCCCGGTACTGAAGGCGGCAACGCCATCGCCGACCTCCTCGTCGGAGACGCAACCCCCGGCGGCCATCTCCCCATCACCTGGCCCCGTAACGTCGGCCAGGTCCCCAGCTTCTACAACCACACCCTCAGCCAGGTCCCCAACGACCGCGATGCCATGTACTGGGACGCCTCCAGCGCCCCCCTCTACCCCTTCGGCTACGGCCTCAGCTACGCCAGCATCGCCATCACCAACCTTCAGATCTCACCCTCCGAGCTCCGCGCCGACGGCACGCTCCAGGCCACCGTCACTCTCCGCAACACCAGCCCGATCGATGGCGACCAGACCGTCCAGCTCTACACCCACCAGCGCGCCGGCAGCGCAACTCGTCCGGTGCGCGAACTAAAAGCCTTCCAGCGGCTCCATTTGGCCGCCGGCGAGACCCGCTCCATAACCCTCACCCTGCGCCCCCAAGACCTGGCCTTTTGGAGCCCGGAAACCCGCAAATACGGCCTTGAACCGGGCATTTTCGACCTCTGGGTGGGTGACGCCTCCACCGCCTCCGCCCACGCCGTTTTCACCCTGCTTCCCTGAGCCGTGAAGATTAACGTTCGTCTACGAACTAAATCCTTGACAGGACTCCCGCCAATGCTGTCTCATGACTTTCGCCCGAGACAGGCGTAACGATTTCAAGCCAAAGATAAACGCTTGTCTATTGCATTTGCACCGTTTTGCGGCAGTCGCCGCGCACACCGCACCACAAGGAGCAAGCAAAACTACCGGCAAATCGCACGGAAATGCACCGCATCATTTTTAGGAGAGCTCTTCATGAAATTCACGAACGTCCTTCGGAATGCGCTACTCACCCTGCTGTTCGCAGGCCTGGCCGCGGCTGCCTCCGCGCAGCTCAACACGGCCACCATGTTCGGTACCATCACCGACACCACCGGCGCCACCGTCCCCCACGCCACCGTGACGCTCACGCAGACCGATACCAACTTCACCCGCGTCTCCACCACCAAGGACGACGGCTCCTACCGTGAAGAGTTTCTCCCCATCGGCCCCTACAAGGTCACCGTCAGCGCGCCCGGCTTCAAGAGTCTCGAGCGCACCGGCGTCGTGCTCAACCTCATGCAGAACGCCGAGCTCACTCTGCAGCTCACGGTCGGCGGCACCAACGAAACCGTCGAGGTCACAGCCGACGTTCCGCTGGTGAACCTCGGCAACTCCACACTCGGCCGCACCATCGACAACCGCGAAATCGACAATCTCCCGCTCGTCAACCGCGACTCCTCCCGCCTCCTCCAGCTCGTCCCCGGCGTCCAGTCCGTTACGACCGTCAACAACCTCGGCTACCAGGAGCTCAAGGTCCTCGTCAACGGCTCCACCGACGACTTCGTCGGCCAGGTCTCTTACTATCTCGACGGCGGCCTCAACATGACCGGCCTCCGCAACAGCGGCAACCAGGTCCCCAACCCCGACTCTCTCTCGCAGTTCAGCGTCGTCACCAACAACTACAGCGCGCAGCTCGGCCGCTACTCCTCCGCCGTCGTCAGCGTCGCCACCAAGAGTGGCACCAACAAGTTCCACGGCTCGGCATTCGAGTTCTATCGCTCGAAGAACTTCCAGGCCACCCCTCACCTCGCCAGCACGGTTGGCAACTACAACCGCCACCAGTTCGGCGCCACCGTCGGCGGCCCCATCCTGCATGATCGCGACTTCTTCTTCGGCAGCTTCGGCGCAGAGCGCTTCACCAACTCCCCGGCCTACACCGGCAGCCTGCCCAGCGCCGCCCAGATCACCGGCGACTTCTCTGAAAACCTCCCTCTCCCCGGCGAGCAGGCCACCTGCGCCGCCACCCCCAACGCCGCCGCCAACACCGCCGTGCACTTCCTGGTCTGCGACCCCGTCACCCACCTGCCCTACGCCAACAACAAGCTGCCTTCGGTCGACCCCACCGCCGTCAACATCCTTACTTACCTCCGCAAGAACCTCACCAACAATCTGCCCGCGCAGTTCGGCGACACACGCTACACCTACCGCGAGCGCGCTCCGCTGCCGGAGAAGAATGAAGAGTACCTCGCCAAGACCGACCATCAGCTCGGTCCCAACAATCGCATCACCCTCAGCTACTTCCTGCTCAACTACAGCAATCGCGTCGTTCCCACTACCTTCACCCAGAAGTGGTCCTACTCCAACTACGCCAACAAGCAGCAGAACGCCAACATCAGCGACATCTGGACCATCAACTCCCGCACCGTCAACCAGGCCTGGATCAGCTACACCCGCCAGCTCGGCGGCCGCATCCCCGTCCCCGGCGACAGCACCCTCGCGGACTTTGGTTCGGACTTCGGCGTAGCCGGCACACCCTCCCGCGCACAGATCACCGTAGGCGGTGTGGAGGCCTTCACCCTCGGCCAGGCCATCACCGGCCCCAAGGCCGGCACCAACAACTACGGCGTACGCGACGTCATCAGCACCACCCGCGGCCGCCACAGCCTCTACGTCGGCGGCGAAGGTGGTCTCGAGAAGGACTTCCAGCTCACCTCGCTCTCCAACTACGGCGTCTTCACCTTCACCTCCACTCCCGGCACCCGCACCGGCAACGCGCTCTCTGACTTCGTCGCCGGCATCCCGCAGACGATGGCCCAGGACACCGGCCTATACGCCCACGCCGACTACTTCAACTTCGGCTTCTTCGCCCAGGACGACTGGCGCATCCTGCCCAACCTCACTCTCAACGCCGGCGTCCGGTACGACGTCCAGCAGGCCCCCACTGACCCCAGCGGCAACCGCCAGACCAACTTCACCCCCGGCGTCCAGTCGCACGCCTTCACCAACGTCAGCATCCTCGGAAAAACCGGCCCACAGCTCGCTCCCATCGGTATGCTCTTCCCAGGCGACCCCGGAGTTCCCACCACCGGCGCTTTCACGGCCTACAACCACTTCTCACCCCGTGCTGGTTTCGCTTTGGATCCCTTCAATAACGGCAAGACCGTCTTCCACGGCGCGGCCGGCATGTTCTTCGGCGGCATCTCGGGCAACGAGTGGGAGTTCCCCTCCAACTTCGCTCCCTACGCCGTCCGCACCACCTACAGCAAGGTCGTCTCCCTCACCCATCCCTATCAGGGTGACCCCACCGAGTTCCCCACCGGCGTCAACCCCTACCCGGCTCTCACCTTCACCCCCGGTTCCGGAACGGCAAACTTCCTCGCCCTCAACCAGATCGTTGCCTTCGACCCCAACTACAGCTGGCCCGTCACCTACCAGTTCAACCTGGGTTTCCAGCAGCAGCTGGGTAAGAGCTTCTCCTTCGGAGCCAGCTACGTCGGCTCGCTCAACCGCAAGAACCCGCTCTATAACGACATCAACGCCCCGGTCTTCAACATCAACCCCGACACCGGCCTCTCCGGCCCAGCCTGCTTCACGGACGCCGCACACAAGATCGCAGACACCTCCAAGGCCTGCGGGTACGCCAATACCAGCGGCACGGTCAACAATCGCCGTCCTCTGAACTCGCAGTTCGGCCAGTCCGCCACCGCCCCCATCTACTCCAACGTCTACATCATCCGCTCCAACCAGAACTCCAACTACAGCTCGTTGCAGGTCACCCTGGAGCAGCGCATCACCCACCGTGTCAGCGCGCGCGGCTACTACAGCTGGAGCAAGACACTCCAGAGCAACACGCTCGATACCCAGGGCGGCCTCAACGGCCTCTTTGTCGACGCCAACTACCCCAAGCTCGAAGATCACCAGCGCTCCGACCAGGACCGTCGCCACATGATGACCATGTCCTTCGTCTGGAAGCCTGACTACTTCAACGGCTTCAACCCCATCGTCCGCACCGCACTCAACGGCTGGACCGTCACCGGCATCTGGACCGCCAACAGCGGACAGCCCTTCACCGTCACCACCGGCACTGACGTCAACGGCGACGGCCAGAACAATGACCGCGTCAGCATCGTCCCCGGCAAGCAGGCCCACCTCATCGACAACGGCCACTCCCGCATCGCCATGATGAATCAATGGTTCGATACCTCGGCCTACTGCACACCCGGCGCCGTTATCACCGGAACCACCACCACCTGCCCCGGCCTCGGCCCTCTCGGCCTCCTCGGCAACACCCGCCCCGCACAGCTTGACGTCCCCGGTTACCGCAACGTCGACGCTTCGCTCCTAAAAACCTTCAAGATTTACGAAGAGACGAAGTTCGAGCTCCGCGGTGAGTTCACCAACGTCTTCAACCTCGTCAACCTTGGCACCCCTTCCTCCTCCCTCAGCGGCGGCGTCAACTTCGGCAAGATCACCGGCAACGGCGGCAACGCCCGCGTCTTCCAGGTAGGCGGTCGTCTCCTCTTCTAACCCCTGCTCTCACCTCTCGATGTTCCATGCACTCCTCCTCAATGCCGGCCCGTCAAGGGCCGGCATTTTTCCTTCCACCCACGTCGCCGCACAACTGCTACAAAAGGATGCGCCCCGAAGGAGTACCTTGCCCGTGAAGATCGCCCGCCTCGCCCTCACCCTCGTCGCCTTCACCGCACTCTCCGCCGCCGCGCAAACCCGCTTCGTCCACACCGACGGCCGCAACCTCATCGACACCCACGGCAAGCTGCTCCTCCTCCGCGGCACCAGCCTCGGCAACTGGATGGTCCCCGAAGGCTACATGTGGCGCCTTGAAGGCGGCCCCCAGTCACCCACCGAAATCGAGCGCCTCATCACCGAGCTCATCGGCCCCACCCGCGCTGCCGCCTTCTGGCAGCAGTACCGCGACACCTACATCACCCAGGCCGACATCCACGCCATCCACGCGCAGGGCTTCAACGTCGTCCGCGTCCCGCTCCACTGGAAGTTCTTCCAGACCGACAACGCCGAAGGCTTCCGCCTCCTCGATCGCGTCGTCAACTGGAGCCGCGCGGAAGGCCTCTACGTCGTCCTCGATCTCCACGCCGCTCCCGGCGGACAGACCGGAGCCAACATCGACGACGGCGACGGCTACCCCTGGCTCTTCCGTGACGAAGGCGCGCAACAACAAACCATCGCCCTCTGGCAGCGCCTTGCCCGCCACTACGCCAACTCGCCCACCGTCCTCGGCTACGAGCCGCTCAACGAACCCATACCCAATTACCCCGGCCTCGAAACCCTCAACCCCTCCCTCGAGCCCCTCTACCGCCGCATCGCCACCGCCATCCGCGCCGTCGACAAGCACCACACCATCATCCTCGGCGGCGCGCAGTGGGATAACAACTTCGACGTCTTCGGCCCACCCTTCGACCCCAACCTCATCTACACCTTCCACCGCTACACCGCCCCACCCACCCAGGAAACGTTAACCAAATACCTCGCTTTCCGCGACCGCTACAACGTCCCCATTTGGCTAGGCGAATCCGGCGAAAACGTCGACACCTGGATCGCAACCTTCCGCACCGTCCTCGAAGCCAACAACATTGGCTGGTGCTTCTGGCCCTACAAAAAAATGCAGGCCACCTCCGCCGTAGCCACCTTCGTCCCTCCTCCCAACTGGGACGCCATCGTCACCTTCGCCAAACTCCCGCGCACCATGGCCGACGTCAAATCCCGCCAGCACCAACGCCCACCCCAACCCCTCATCGAAGCCACACTCGCCGCCCTGCTCACTAACATCCGCTTCGCCGAATCCAACCTCAACCCCGGCTACATCCACGCCCTCATCCCCCAGCCTCAAACCTCAACCCCTCCATCCCTCGCTCCTCAACAAACACCGCACTCCTGAGCTCAATACCTCTAAGCTCTAAGCTCTTTCCAACCCCGAACCGAAACTAGCCCCCCGCCCCGCCATCCACCCACACACCGCCATCACCATCACACCCGCCAACGGCACGCCCAAACCCATCCGCAACGACCCTGTCCACCCCGACACCACACCCGTCACCAGCGGCAACACCGACGACCCCACCCCCGCCACTACAAACACCGCATTCCCCGCCTCACCCCGCTCCAGCACCCGCGCGAGCAACGCCGGATACATCGGCCCCACCCCCAACCCCAGCAGCAGTGCACCCGCCAGCACGCCCTCGCCACTGCGCATCGCCACCAGCACCACCAGCCCCGCAACCATCACCCACGGCAACACCGCCAGCAAACTCCTCGCCGACCGCGCCGCCACCCCGCGGTTCGACTGCACCAGCCGGCTCAGCAGCAGCCCCACCCAAAAGCACGTCGCCGCCCCCACCGTCACGCCCAGTGAGTTCCCTTCGCGCTTCGAGTAAGTCGACAGCCACCCATTCACCGCACTCTCCACGCCCGTCGCCAGCGGCACCATGATCAACAGGGCCTTAGGCGTACGCAACAGCTGCAGCCACCACGTCCCCCCACTCACACTGGGCGCTTCAACATGCTTCACCACGACGGCCACCACCATCCCCGCAACCACAAACCATCCCGCCAGCAGCCAGAGAACCCACGCCGCTCCCCACACCGCCGCGCCGCGTAGGGCGAACACCGGAGCCACGCACGCCCCGGCCGCCCACACGAAATTCAGCCGCGTAATATGCGCCGTGCGGTCCGTCGTTCTCCGCCGCGACTCCAGCACACTCACCCCCGTCATCACCATCCCCAGCCCCAGCCCATACAGCGCCATCGCCGGGAACGCGAGCATCCGCGAAGCGCTTCCCAGCGCCACCGCACCCAGCGCCACCGCTAGGCTTCCCCGCATCACGGATAGCGGTAGCGTCCACCTTGCCAGCAGCGCTCCGGCCATCGATCCCACAAACAGCACGAAGAATAACGCGCCCGCCTGCTCGTCGCTCAACGCCCAGCGCACCAGCAGCAGTGGCAGCAACGCCCCGGGCAGCACCAGTCCCACACCCGTCCCAAAGAACGCCACGTACAGCGCAGCGGTAGCCACCGCACCGTCAGTGCGTCGAGTCGTCTGGCTCTTCAATTCCTCTGCGGCGCTCACACTCGGGAGTGTTTCACAGCAAACCTGTGACTGCCACCCGACAAATCCGATCCGCTTCGCAACCGCCCTTGGATTAACTACGTTGATATAACCCAAACGTTCCATTACCTCAGTTAAGGAATTACAAGTCGAGTTAGAAGTTAAGCGAACCCATCGCGCTATCGTTTGATTGTCAGGTACTAACCGCGAATAACTCTCGCTGTTACATCTTGCCAAAACTCAGTCAGGTCAGGAGAAGGTTATGTCAAAGTTCGTTAACGTAGTTCGCGCCATCATGAATGATGAGTCAGGGCAGGATCTCATCGAGTACGCGCTCGTCGCGGGTCTTATCGGTCTCGGCGCGGTAGCCGCCATGGGTACCCTTGCAAACAGCATCACCACGGCCTTCACCAACGTGGGCGGACAGCTCACCAACGCAACCTAGGCCCCATGAAGAGTCAGACCTCTGACCTCTCCATAATAATTTCCATGGCGCACTAACGACTGACTGACGTCTGTCGTTCGTGCGTCGTTTTTAGTGAAATAACTTTTTCGCAGTTATTCCGTATATCTATTCAACCGCCGGCGAATAAGCCGCTGCTTCGCCCGTTATACCCTCGGGCTTCATAGTGGCAGCAACCCACATTACCCCACCCACCGCCAGTGACACCAGGTAGTTCAGTTTGAGGGTCATCAACACTCCCGCGAGTGGCAGCACCAGCAGCAACACGCTCATCAGGAGCACCTTTCCCGCCGATCCAGCGGCCTTCCGCCTCAGCTGGCAATCCATTTCAAAACTCAAGGGAAGCAACAGCAGCGTCAAATCGTGCGGCTGCATGTGATAGCTCACCAGCATCGCCGCCGGCAGCGCAACCAGCAGCGACGTGCGCTGCCGTGCCGCAAAAATCAACACTCCAACACTCAGCACCACATTCAACACCAGGCCCCAGCTTGCGCCATGGCTAATCCCGAACGTCAGCCCATGCAGGTTAGGCATGTCCACGGGAAACATCCCGTAATGGCTCCGCGCCGCGTCCGCATGGAGCGCCGTTTGCGCCACCATCCCGCTCATGCTCTGCCAATATCCCACCGCCCCCACGCGCCCAATCATGGCCAGCGAAACCCCCGCCAGCCCCACAGCCCCGCACAGAAACCCGCCAGCAAACCGCCACTGCTTCCAGACGCAGAAAAGGAGCAACACAGGCAAGGCAGTTTGAAACTTCATCAGCGCCAACGACATCAACAACCCCGCCAGCAGAGGCGAGCCGCGCCGCAACAGTACCCACGTCCCGCAGTAAACCGCCAGCAACAGGAAGCTGATCTGCCCCTGCATCAGCGCCACCGAAACCCCGAACACGCATCCATAAAACGCCACCAGCACTAGCCAGCTTCGCCTCTGAAACCACGGCAGCCACGCATGTAACAACAATGCCGCCAGCATCATCAGCAAAATATTGAAAATAAGCAGCACAAAAAACGCCGCCCTGTAACTCATCGATGAAAGTGGAATAAACGGCAGCGCCGCAAAGGCCGGATAAAGAAATGGCAGTGCCCCCACCCGCGGCCCAATCAACGCATTCTGTACCTGCTCCTGGTACTCATAGTTGTAGAGTTGCGCGCCATGTCCGCTGCGAATAATCGCACCCGCGGCGTAGAACGCCCGCAGGTCAACCTTCCCACCCAGCGCAGGCGCACGTCCTACAACGCACACCGCCGCCTGGCACAGGAGCAGCGCTGCGACGATCAGCCACACGAAAGGGCTCACTCGTTTCACGTCAGTAACCGGTTGCTCCTCAATCACCAGAGGTGAGTACCAGTCTGGATTGTAGCCAACGTCGGGAATGGGCTCTCCACCCCATTCCCGGGTTCGCCCGACATCTCCGACCGGTGAAAGAGCGTCGACTTCCCGGAAAGCAGCCCGCCCGTCTGCTCAGCCGTCATGGGACGGCAAAAGAAATATCCCTGAAACTGGTCGCAGGCCATTTCGTACAACGCATTGAACTGCTCTTCAGTTTCCACACCCTCAGCCACCACACCCAGGCTAAGCGAGTGCGCCATCGAAATGATGGTCGTAACAATGGGCAGCGGGCCATTCGGCTCCAGCATGCGCGCCACAAAGCTCTGGTCAATCTTCAGTATCGATACCGGCAGCTGGTGCAACCGGTTCAGCGAGGAGAAGCCCGTACCAAAGTCGTCCACCGAGAATCGTATCCCCTGCGCGGCGAGTTGCAGCATGTTGTCCAGCGCCAGCGAGTCGTGCGGCATCACGCCGCTCTCCGTCAGCTCAATGTGCACCAGGTTCGGCTCCAGGTTGAACTCCCGCAGTGCCGACGTTACCTCGCTGTAGAAAGATGCCTGCACAATCTGCAGCGCCGACACGTTGATCGCGACCGGCACCACGTGGGTCCCAGCGTCCCGCCACGCCTTCAGCTGCCGGCACACCTCGTGCATCACCCAGCGGCCCACAGGAATAATCGCGCCCGTCGCTTCGGCGATCGGAATGAACTTCGCCGGGCTCACCAGCGATCCGTTGACGTCGCGCAACCGTAGCAACGCTTCCAGCCCGCACAGCTCACCCTTGATATTCAGGATCGGCTGATAGAACATCTCGAACCCGCCATGCAGCAGCGAATGCTTGATCAGCTCCTCGATCCGTGCCTCTTCCTGCGCACGCAGACTCAGTTCCCGCGATAGCCGTACCAGCTTCTCCGCGCCGGGCGCCTGCGCATGCGACCGCCCTCTCGCCGCATCCCGCAGCAGGCCACTCGCATCGTCAGAGTCCTCCGGGTACGCCGCCAGGCCCATGCACACCGACAGCTCAATCAGGTGCTCTCCAATCACCAGCGGTTCATCGAACATCTGCAACAGCGATCGTGCCTTGGCCTCGGCCGCGGCGCCGCTCTTCACCGCCGCCAGCGCAATCATGTACCCCCGGCTGCCCGTCCGGCTCACCGCATCGGACACCCGTATCTTCGATTGCAGCAGCCGCGCCACTTCCTTCAGCACCTGGTCGCCCACCACGTGACCGTACGTTTCGTTCAGCTTCTCAAATCGGCTGATGCGGAGAACGATCACCGCGCAGCCCACCCCACTGCAATTGGCAGAGACAAAAATTTCATCCAGCTTGCGCAGAAAGCTCGCCCGGTTCGGAAGCCCCGTCAGCAGATCATGCTGCAACTGGTACATCAGCTGCAGCGCCATCTGCTCGCGCTCGCTGGTATCCTCCGCCAGCACAATGCGCGCCGCACGCCCCCTGAAGCGCACATCGTATGTCGTCACGTTCATCGGGACCGTCGTGCCATCCTTGCGCGTATGCAGCGCGTACTGCTGCGTCAATGTAGGCTCGGCTTGAGTGGAAGGGTGCGGAGGCGGGTCCGGGTTCACCTTCACAATGTCGGTCACACGCTTCCGGCAGAGTTCGTCGACCGTATAACCATGCGCCTTCGCGGATGCCGGATTCGCACTCAAAAACCGCAGCGACTTCAGGTCATAAATCCACAGCGGCATCGGATTGTTGTTGAACAACGCCTGGTACTCCCGCACCAGGTCCCGCGAGTTCGCGCCATCCTGCTCGACGATAATCATCGCCATCCCGATCGCCACCAGGAACTGCGGAAGGTGCAGCACCTGCGGAACGATCGAGTCCGGTGTCCCCTGGTTGCGCATCGCAATCGTAAAGAACGACGACCACGCCCACAGCACGAAACCCACCACCGTAACAAAGTTTCCCGGGTTCAGCAGAGAATAGTTCCTGCTAAACAGAACGGCATTCACCAGGAACAGCTCCGCCGGGATCGTCGCCAACACCAGTACCGGCTTATGCGCCACCAGCGCACCCAGCATGAAGGCCGCACTCAAAAACACCAGCCCGGCCAGCGGCAGGAAGTTCGCCCTCCGCTTCCCTACATATTGCGCAACCAGGCGGATCGCCTGCAGGTGCGTCAGTACGATCGAAAGGTACAGCACCCACAGATCGTCCGGCCTGAACAGCACCACGTAAGCCGTAAAGAAGGCCGGCAGCGTCCCCAGCAAGCCAATCCGCCACATCCGGCGCCGGTGCGATACCAGCGAGGGATCGGAAGCAATGAAGCAGGCCCCCGCAATAATGTCGAGGCACACAAAATGCGTCTGCCGAAACGAAGCGATGATGCCATCAGGGTGCGGAGAAGGCCACAACAGGCTGACGAAGTACACCAGCACCAGCGTCCAGCCAATCGCCCAAAGGCGAATACTCAGATCCGCGCGCCCGCGCTGCATCGACCACAGAAGGAAGACCAGCAGCGCAGCAATCACGATCTCGATAATGAGGTTCTGCATAAGCGGACTGACCAGGAAGAACGAAACGCGGTGCAGAAGGCGGACGGCGCGGTGCTTCAGACAAAACAAAAACGGATCATTAACTATTTAATGCGGAATGACAGCCCCAAGGCTGTACAACGAATGGTGTATGAGGCGCTACTGCGCTGGTTCGAGACCCGCCGCGATCAGCAGGCTTCCAGAACCAGCTTGTCCCCAGGCTCAATCCCGCATTCCCGTATGCGGCCAGCCGGCAGCTCAAGGACACTCCGCGTTTTGAGGCTCAAACCGCGAATAGTCCAGGGCCCGATATTCTCAAATACACCAACAACACAGTAATGCTGATCCAGGCTCACGATGTCGATAGGAAACGACATGCCAAACGTGTGCACGCCCGACGAGGGCTTAATCAGCAGCCCCGACCCTTCCTTCAGGCCCTTGCGGCCCAGCAGACCGAACAGCCGGGTGCGAAACGTGTTTGCCAGCACACCTTCCGTGCAGATCACGCTTCCCTTGGTTCCGTCTTTGATAACGAGCTGTCCGGAGGACACGCTCGCCGTTTTCGCCCGGCTTTTCATTGTGCTCTCCTTTTGCCGTGAAACAGTTGATGGGCGGCGATGCAGCCTGCCGCCCATCTATTGATAGAAGACCCAGAACCGAACAGCCATTTACGCTGCGCTCTTGCGGCGCATAACGATGATGGCGAGCACGGCAACGAAGAGTACACCGGCGACAACGCGGATGATGACCGAAGCTTCCATTTTGAAATCCGTTCCCCACGTGGACCGTGGTTTATTTTGGCTGTTACGGTGGTGCATACAGCCACCACTAAAGGCAGAAAATGCGATGGCGCACGGCGCTAGTTGATCGGCATCCAGTCTGAGGCAAAGAACAACAGGGCGGCGACCGATACGGAGAAGAGCGTGCTGACAATGGCGAGTTGCATCCTGAAACTCCTTTTACTGCGCTGGCGTGTTACCGTTCCGGGCCCGGCTACGTGGCGTTGGTTAACTGACCGCCAATGTTCGTAAAGCCCGTCTTAATCTTGTTGGTCAGGCTGGTCAGCGAAACCACCGCTCCCAGTCCAATCAGGCCCGCAACGATCGCGTATTCGATCAAGTCCTGGCCCGATTCTTCCCGCATTAACTTATCGATGACGTCTTTGGCCCGATTCATAGAAACTCCACTAAAATTGGCAAATAGCAAACCGCAATACATCGGGCCCGCTTTGTTTCCTTGAGGTGATACTAGCGACCGACAGCCGCGATGAGTACTGGTTTCGGCCGTTCGTTCGTACGTTTGTAATAGCCCAAAGGTGTTAGATTTCGCCTGTATACGTGGGATTTCACCTCCCATTTGGGCTTATTACAGTGGCAACAGGTACAGCAACCGAACTGCAGTTGAGACCCTCCAGGACAAGCCTTTCCGCCCTGCGAACTCATCCCGTTCGACCCTGCTGAAGGGCATTAACCGAACCCGCAATCAACCCCGGGCTCCAGGAATAGGAACCATGATCCATAAGGTCATTCTGGCTGACAATCAATCCGTCTTCCGCACCGGCGCAGCCCGGCTTCTCGCGGTCGAGGATGACTTCCGCATCATCGGCCAGTGCGACGATCTCGCCCGCCTCATGAAAGCGGCAAGCGGAAATCACAACGCCTCGATCGTCTTCGCGGCATCCCTGCAACCCGACGTCAACGTCCTCGTCAAAGCCGCCATTGAAGCCGGCAGCACCACCACCGCTGTGCTCGAAAACGGCGAAAGCCCGCAGGCCTACATCGCCGCCGGCGTCCGCGGCATTGTCCAGCGCGACATCCCCAACGCCGAGCTCCTCCGCTGCATCCGCCAGGTCGGGCGCGGCGAAGCCTACGTTCAGCGCCGCGCCACCGTGGGCTCCTCAGGCTTCGAGTCCGACAAGGTAGCCGAGCGTGTCCGCGACCGCCTCACGCCAAAGGAACTCAAAATCCTCGGCCTCATCCTCCAGGGTTACAAGAACAAGGACATCGCCGTAGAACTCAAGAACTCAGAGCAGGTCATCAAGAACTACCTGCGCTCCATCTTCGACAAGACCGGCGTTTCCGACCGCCTCGAGCTGGCGCTCTTCACCATGCATCACAAGATCCTGGCCCACGCCGCCACCCGCGCCAACGACGTCAAGGCTTCCACCAGCATCCTCGTCAACTAGCTTCCTACTGCGTCGCACTCCCGAGCCCGCGCGCAATATTGATGCCCGCCGGTCCCAGCAACACAATGAACATGCACGGGAAGATGAAGAACACCAGCGGGAAGATGATCTTCACCGTCGTCTTCGCCGCCATTTCCTCCGCACGCTGACGCCTCTTCAGCCGGATGCCGTCGCCGAAGGAACTCAGCGCTCGCGCGATCGGCGTGCCAAACCGCTCCGTCTGCATCAGCATATTCACAAACCCATCGATCTCCGGCAGCTGCGCACGTTGCGCCATCGCCTGCCACGCATCCAGGCGCAGCTTGCCCGCCCGCTGCTCGCGGTTGATCTGCATAAACTCCTCGTAGATCTGCGGATGGCTCGTACCCAGCTCCTGTCCCACGCGCATCATCGCCTGGTCCATGCCCAGCCCCGCATCCACGCAGATCACCAGCAGATCGATCGCATCCGGAATGCTGCGCCGAATTTTCTCCCGCCGTCGCTTGATCAGTCGTGTCAGTACGATGTCAGGAGCAAGGTAGGCAATCCCGCCCAGCGCCGTCATCGCAAAAAAACGGCTGTTCTCCACAAACGATCCCATCGCCACCGCCGCCACCGGTCCCAGCAGACGGGCAGCAAAGTAAATATCGCGTGCCACCGGCGACTTCAAACCCGCATGAGCAAACCGCTCCAGCAGCTTCGGATTCTCGTTCATGCCCAGCCGCGTCCGCATCCAGCGCACCACGTCGAACACCCGCTGGCGAGCCTCCACCGCCGTGCTTGGCTTCGGCGCCGACCGCGCAGACCCACCCAGCGCCACCCGCATCACGCGGTCAGACACCGCCCGTGACGTCCGCGTCAGCATGAAGCAGCCCAGCAGCCCCATCGCTGAGAACACCATCGAAAGCATCGCAAAATAGAAAAGATGACTCATGTCTTAAACCTGGATGTCCACAATCTTTCGAATGATGAGCGTGCCGATCGTGATCAGGCCAACCCCCGTGTAAAGCAACTCCTGCCCAACCGGATCGTGGAACAAAATGTCCGAGTAACCCGGCGACATCACATTAATAATCAGCAGCATAATCACCGGAAGCGCCGCCAGGATCCATCCCGTCAAACGTCCCTGCGCCGTATACGTCTTGATCTCGCCCTCGATGCGCACCCGCTCGCGAATCACGTGCGTCGTGCGGTCCAGAATTTCGGTCAAATCGCCGCCAGTCTCCTTCTGTACCAGGATCGCCGTAATCAAAAAGTGCAGGTCCTTGGAAGGAATGCGCTGGCCCAGTTGCAGCAGTGCCTCGCGGAACGGAATGCCGAACTTCTGCTGCTGATAAACAATTTCAAACTCTGAAGCCAGCGGTTCAACCGACTGCTCCGCCACAATCTCAATCGCGGAAGCCATAGAATGCCCCGCCCGCAGCGCACGGGAAATCAGTTCAATCGCATCCGGCAGCGCCACCGTAAACTTCTTCAGCCGGCGGCCCTTCTGGAACTTCAGCATGAACCACCGCGCCGACCCGCCCAGCACAACCGCCGCGAAATCCATTGGCAGCGCGCCAACCAGCGCATGAGCCATCAACCCCGCCGCTGCCGCCGCCATCACGCTTCCAAACACCACCGACCCAACCGTGGCGCGACTACCCGCGTACAAAATCAGCAGCTCAATATCTTCAGAGAAATCGAATCGCTGCAGATACTTTCCCAGCTTGTCGCTGATGCCGCCCGAAGACTTCTCCGCCAGCGCAATCGTCTCCGTCTCAGCTTCATCGTGGTGGCTCTGCACGCTGATAACCTTCAGCCGCTTCTCCATCACCTTCTCGGCCTTCTTCGGCCGCAGCATCACGATGACGATCACGAAACTGAAAATGAGGAAGCCCGCGAAAATAGGAACGATCACGCCTACACCTCCACCGAGTGATCAAGCAGATTCAGCGCCATCGGAATCCCCGCAGCCTTCAGCTTCTCGGCAAACTTCGGCACAATGCCCGTTGCAAAAAAACGTCCCTTCACCTTGCCGCCTGGCCCCAGGCCCTGCTTCTCGAACATGAAGATGTCCTGCATGCTCACGATCTCCGTCGTCGCTCCGGTAATTTCGCTGATGTGCGTAATCCGCCGCGAGCCATCGCTCATACGCGAAGCCTGCACAATCAAATGCACCGCCGACGCAATCTGCGCACGAATCGCCTTCTCTGGCAGCGACACACTGCCCATCATCGACATCGTTTCCAGGCGCGCAATCGCATCGCGCGGATTGTTCGCATGGATCGTCGTAATCGATCCATCGTGGCCCGTGTTCATCGCCTGCAACATATCCAACGCTTCTTCGCCACGGATTTCGCCCAGGATAATCCGGTCAGGCCGCATACGCAGCGCGTTGATCACCAGTTCGCGCTGTCGGATCGCTCCCTTACCCTCCACGTTTGGCGGCCGGCACTCCAGCCGCACCACGTGCTCCTGCTTGATCTGCAGTTCGGCCGAGTCCTCGATCGTGCAGATCCGCTCATCCGGTGAAATATAGCCAGACAGCACGTTCAGCAGCGTCGTTTTACCAGCACCCGTTCCACCCGAAACCACGATATTCAGCCGTGCCTTCACCGCACACTTCAGAACTTCCAGCATCTGCGGCGTCAGCGCCTTATGGCGCAGCAAATCTTCATGCGTCAGCGGCGAGCTGCCGAATCGCCGAATCGAAATCAGCGGCCCATCCACGGCCAGCGGAGGAATAACAATATTCACACGCGAGCCATCCAGCAGCCGCGCATCCACCATCGGCGACGATTCATCGATACGCCGACCCACCGCCGAAACAATCTTGTCGATGATGTGCATCAGGTGCGCGTTATCGCGGAAGACCACATCGGTCTTCTCGATCACACCCCGCCGTTCCACATACACCGTGTTATACGTGTTCACCAGGATGTCGCTGACGGTCGGGTCATGCAGCAGTGGCTCCAGTGGCCCCAGCCCGAACACCTCATCCATCACGTCCTTGGCGATCCCGTCGCGGTCCATCGCGCTCAGCGGCACAGGTTGTTCGCCCACCAGCTGCGAAATGGTCGCCAGCAACTTCTGCCGTCCGCCCGGATCGTTCTGCATGGCTGCCAGCTTGTCCAGGTCCATGCGCTTGATCAGCTCATGGTGCACCGCGGTCTTGAGCTGATGCATCGCATCTTCGCTCATCGCGCTGATGGAATTAGGACGTGTCGGCGTCATGCTCATCGCATGTTTGCCGGTCCCGGTCATCTGCAGTACGTTTTCAGGCATAGCGGGTCCCTATTTCTCAGGCCATTTGTTCGCGCCGCGAGCGCCAGAAGGAAAAGCCCTTCTTGGTCGCACCCGGCTGTTCAATCCGTGTGCCGCTGTCCGAAACCAGCTTGGCGGTCCACTTGCCAATCTGCTGCGCAAACGCAGAGCGGTGCTGCACGCCCAGCGGTTCACCGGCGTTAATCGCCTTGATCAAATCCGAGTACGCGTTCGGCATCGTCATCCACACCGGATGCCGCACAACCGCCTCAATCTGCTCCGCCGAAACCGCATCATCGGAGCTGGATCGATTCATGATCAGCCGCAGTTTGCCAACCGTATCCTCATCCAGGTTCAAGTGTTCGATATGCCGCGCCAGGTCCCGCAGTGCCGCTACATCTGGCGTCGATATCAGGCAGACCTCATCGCTGCAGCGCAGCATCGGAGCCACAATATCCCGATACCCAAGCGACGAGTCCACCAGGATGAAGTCATACTGCGAGCGCAGAAAGTTCAGTACCTGCTCCAGCTCTTCGGGGCTGCTCTTATGGCTCATCGCCCGCGCATCAGGCGATGCAATCACTTCCAACCCGCTCGCATGACGCACCACAAAGCCATTCAACAGCGCCGCATCCAGGCGCGAAGCATTCCGGACTAACTCGTCAAAGTGATAGTGGCTGTCCTTCAAACCCAGGTAGAGCCCCACATGCCCCAGCTCATGCTGGTGGTCAATCAGCAGCGTCCGCCGCCGATGCTTGCGCACCAGGCTGTTAGCCACGTGCACCGCCAGCGTCGTCGTGCCCACACCGCCCTTCGCTCCGAAGAACGAAATCACCTGCCCGGCATTCTCCTTGCCGCCATTGCCAATCAGGTAGGCGCTCTGGAACCGCTGCAGCGCATCGCGCATCGGCCGCGCTTCCGCAGGCTTATTCAGAAATTCGTTACACCCCGCCCGCATCGCCCGCAGCAGGTAGGCCGCATCCATGCGCGTGGAGTACGCCACGATGTTCAGGTTCTTCAACCCCATCGTCCGCAGCCGCTCCATCGTGCTCAGCGCCAGTTCAGCATCCCGGTCGCAGTCCACCACGGCGACACTCACCGCGGCGGCCTTCAGAGCCGGCGGTAGCTGTGGGTGACGGTCCGGGCTGAAGTAATCATGGAACTCGCCAAAGAACTCGCAGCCGGCAATCTCCGTGCACGCCTCCGTCGCTGCCGTCGCAACATCCGGCGAAGCGCAGATACTGAAGACCGCATGGATTTCATGTTCCGAGCTCACATTGTCATTCGGCATAGGTCCCGCCCCGCCCGTCTAAGGCTTTTTCGGATGAAGGGTTTTCTCTTTCTCCCAGTCGCGGTCGAAAGTTTGCTTATCAATATTGGGTATCGCTCGCGCAGGCTCTTCCGGCTTGCTCGTGTCGGAAAGCGGATCGATAACGGTTGCGGTCACCAGTACCACGAGCTCAACCACCGAGTGCGAGTACTGTTTGCTGATAAAAAGTTTGCCCAGGATCGGCAGTCTCGATACTCCCGGCAGCTGGGTCATTGTCTCCGTCGTGCGGTGATCCAGCAGCCCGGAGACCGCAAAGCTCTGGCCGCTCTGAATTTCAACTTCCGTCTCAGCGCGCCGGGTCGCCAGCGCCGGAACCACAAACCCGGAAACCGTCACAGCATTCGTGTAATCGAGCGTGCTCACTTCCGGCGCCACCTTCAGCCGGATCGTGCCATCGGCGTTCACCACTGGCGTAAAGTCCACGCGAACACCATACGGCCGGAACGTAATGGTTACCGTCGCTGCCGTTCCCCCGCCGCCGCCCTGCACGCTCGGATAAGGAAACTCACCGCCCGATAGGAACTTTGCCGACTCCCCGCTCATGGCTGTCAATGTCGGTTCGGCGAGTACCTGCAGCACCTGCTTGGTCTCAAGGTCCTTGATCGTCGCGCCAAAATTCAACTTCGAAGAGTAAAGAAAAAGATTCAACGCATCGCCCACACTCACAACGCCCGGCGTCGTCGGTGTAGCCGGGGTCGCTGAAAACTGCGAGGGATACTGTCCGGTCGTCGTGCCGAAGAACGTGCTTAGCGGCGTTCCGTTGAAGTTCACGCCATACTGCTCAGCCTTCGAGCGATCGACCTCAACAATCCGAACCTTCAACTGCACCTGCTTGCCATGCACCGGAACCACACGCAGCGCACTGACCACATCTTTCGTGTACACACCCGCAATTTTCTGCGCAGCGTCGGCCACGTCTTGCGTGGGCACTGTTCCATTCAAATACATGCGCCCTTCGCGGCCATCCACAGCGATGTGCGCCAGCGGATAAGCTGCGGTCAAACTCTTCTGTAGCTCAGCCGGATCGGTGTCCACCACCACGGTATACAGCCGCGACTGGTCAGACGTGTCCCAAAGCACCAGGCTGCTCACACCTGTCGACTTGCCCGTCAACACAATCTCGCTTGGCCCTGCCGTGAATGACTGCAACACGCCGGGATTGCCCACATAAACCCGCTTCAGCGTGCTCACCCCGTGCATCACCATGGAGCGGCCCATCACCAGGTGCAATGTTTCCTTCGCATCGACATTGGTGATCTCCATCGCCGATGGAGTCGTCGGTGCCGAAGCAGCAGGGTCGCCACCGACCGGCGGCAGCGTCTGCGCCTGCGCACCGTAAAGCGCACAAGCCACCAGCATCATCGAACTAATCTTGCTAAGAGCAGACGATTTCATAGCGGCTATCTGCCTCCGCTAAAGGTGTCAACCGACTGTTTGTCACCTGCGATCGTCTGTACCGAAATATTCCTGGGCACCGAAGTCGTCCGCACCGGCAGGGCCCGCGGCTCACCCGCACTACTGGTTCCGCGCCACTCAGCAGACATCTTCGCCATCGTGATCGGTGCATCCTTCACTTCCGTCTTGTCCGACCCGCTCCGCAGCACAAAGTGGAACGATCCCTGCGAGCTCGCCAGCACCGCGCGCTCCGCATCCTGCGGCGTCAGCAGCAGTGTTACCACCGTCGTCGTCGAAGGCTTGCCGTCAGGATCGGGCTGCGCCTTCTGGCCGATCGCCAGCACTTCCACATTCTGCAAAACCGTAAACGTCATCGGCCCCTCGGTCCCGGGGCTGGGATACGTCACCAGCACATCCAGGTGCGACCCCGGATAAATAAATCCCGCCACGCCCATCACTTCGTCCGACCGCAGCGCAATCGCGCGCATGCCGTCAGGAATCTTTGTCGTCAGGCCAAGCCCGGATCCCACCGAAGCCAGGAACTGGTCCGTAATCGGCTGGTCCTTGGAAGCCGGAAACAGCACCGAGCGTCCCACCAGGTCTTCCACCTTCACATAAGCGCCTGTCAGCGGATTCGTAACCGGCCAGCTAACCAGTTCCAGGTCTTCAGCCTTCAGCACTTCGCCGGCCTGCAGCGGCTTCGCAGAAGCTACATACTTCAGCTCCGGCGCGTGCTCAGCAGCATGGGTACCCATCTTCCGGCCCAGCAGCCAGGTGCACAACGCGGATACCGCGAGCGCAATCACAAAAGCCGTAGATAGTCGTTTCGCGTTCATCGGATCAGCTCTTTACCCGACACCATCAGGAAGGTGACTAGGCATCCAGCAGCGATCGGCAAGGCATAAGGAAGCCGCAGCGAGGAGGGGTTTCTCACATTCAACTCAGGGTGCTCGGCAAGCCCTTCAGCGCGATGGTGCTGCACCAGCGTTGTCACATTCAGCAGCGTCTGGCGAAACTGCCCGCGATAGATCGCCAGCGCGATGCCCATCACGGCGCCGATGATCACCGTCGCCAGCAGCACCTCTTTGATGTTGCCCGTTCCAACCAGGCAGCCGACTGCGGTCATGAGCTTCACGTCCCCGGCGCCCATGCCTCCAGCCAGAAAGAAAAGAAGAAATACGCCGCCGGCAATCAGCCCAGCCAGGGCAGACCATCCCATTTCGGCAGGTCCGCCGCGATAGAGGTGCAGGGCAAGGCCAAAGAGGATGGCCGGCAGCGTGAGTTTGTTCGGTATGCGGCGGGTGCGCAGGTCGTACATGCTAGCTATCGAAGCACATGCCAGAGCCGCTTCCATGTATATAGTTTGTGTCGAAATGGCCATGGGAAGGTCCGTCCTGCAGTTCAGTGGCTTGCCAGAAATTTTGCTTCTCTTCGTTTTCCATCCGTTGTGATGTTGGGCGGTGAGTTGCTCATTGTGCTGCTCACCGCCCCCCGGAGAGAAGGCTTGGAACGACTGAAGACTAGGTTGCGTTGGTCAGCTGGCCACCGACGTTGGTGAACGCCGTGGTGATCTTGTTCGAAAGGGTGGTCATGGCAGCAACGGCACCGAGGCCGATGAGACCAGCAACAAGCGCGTACTCGATCAGGTCCTGACCGGATTCATCGCTCAGCAGCACGGCAACAACGTTCTTGAAGTTCTTCATGATATTTCTCCAGGTATTGAATTTGAGTATTGAGAGCAATCGCGAAAGCTTGGTAAGAAGCATTCGCTATTGCTCTCTGCTCTGAATTGAGATTAGTCGCGATTGCTTTCGCTGTGGCCATCCCGGAATAAGGTTTTGGCCAGACGTAATAGCCCGAACGGGGGATGAGAATCTAGGCGAGTTGCATCCGCTGAATTGCCCCAGGGAACACCCCATTCACACACTTGTGCCATCGACACCCTATGGGATACCGGGCCTGAATGTTGGGCTTTTATTACTGCAGAATGGCGATCTTCGCCATGTTCGTCGTCGCCGCGGGATTCAGTGCCAGCTTGATCACGCCGCTTCCCGTCAACGACACCTGGTCGGTCACAATCTCGCCAATAATGTACGTGCCGCTCGCCGTGCCGCCGCTCAGGCTCAGCACATCGCTGTACGTCGTCGAGTGGAAATACAGCGCCCCTGAAAAAGAAAGC
>CAIQPK010000080.1 GCA_903873705.1 uncultured Acidobacteriota bacterium | reverse complement strand
CGTCGAGCGTGAGGGTCTGGATACGACCCTGCACGGCGAGCGCGCCTACGACTGATCGTAAGCAGACCAGGGTCTGACCCCTCAGGAACCCCGGCCACCGCCAGGTAGCCGGGGTTCTTCTTTTTTTGGCTCTTCGTGAAAACGTGTGGGTAGATTCCGGTCATTTATTGATCAGATGGCCGGCAGGTTGCAGGTCAGGACTTTGAGCCTGAGGTATTCCTCATCATGCAAGCCGTAGGCTCTGCGCTGGATGACGCGGATCTTGTTGTTCAGTCCCTCGACGAAGCCGAGGGCGACCTTGTTCTCGGGCTTGCAGTAGGCGGCAATGCCGTCCCAGTGCCGCTCGATCAGGGCTGCGAACTTCTCGAACGGCTTCAGGCGCTGCCACTTGAGCTGGGCGCGCCAGTTGGCGAAGAACTTGCGCGCCCAGGCCTCGCTGGAGTACTCCCACAGCTGGCCGAAGGATTCCTTCAGGACGTACGCGGTGTTGAGCCGCTTGTTGGCGGTCAGCAGAAGCTTGAGGTTCTTGCGGGCGGAGCCCTTGAGATTTTGCGGATGCGACAGCAGCGCTTACTTCTGGCCTTTGATGAACGTGCGCGACTTGCCCTCCAGGCGCGCGTATTCCTGCTTTCGGACCTTGTCGAGCGCCTCGCCGAGATGTCTGAGGATGTGGAACTTGTCGAACAGGATGGCCGCCTGCGGCGCGTGGCGGTTGGTGGAGGCGCGAAACGGTTTCCACATATCCATCACCGCCAGGCGGATCCGCTTGGCAGGCTTCTCGCCGAGGAATGCGTAGAACTCATCCATGCTCGCCTCGCTGCGATCCGTGCCACCGAACCAGATCGGCCGATGCTTCTCCAGGTCGCTCACCACGATGCGGTACTCGTGCCCCTTGCGCACCGAGATCTCGTCGATGCCGATCACCTTGGGGCGTGCCTTGCCGGCTCGCTCCAGTTGCTCGCGCATGTACTCTTTCTCCAGCCGCTTGACCGTGTGCCAGTCCAGGCTCTGCTCCCGGGCAACGTCGGTGATCGTGCTGCTGCGGCAGCGCTCCCCAATGTAGCGGGCGAAGCGCTTGCTGTGCAGCGCGTTCTCCAGGAAATCCTCCAGTCGTTCCCGCTTCACGGTGCCGCAGCGGCGGCACTGAACCCGCCGCACCTCCAGATCCAGGTAAATGCGGTGCTTCCCGCAGGGCAGGTCTCGTGCCCGTCGGCGGCGTCGGTCGTACCAGCCCCGGTGCGCGGTTCCGCAGGTCCCGCAGACCGTTTTTTTCCCCGCCGAACCAGGGTGACGACTCGTGCTTGCGGATCACCAAAGATCCCCTGCACGGTCTGCAGGGGCCGAAAGCCGGGGAATCGATATGCATCCGCCAGCCGGCGGGCCTTGCGTGTTTTGGCCATCCGCAAATCATGCCAAAATCTCGCACCCCTGCAACGACCATCTTATGCCGTAAAACCAGGGCTTCCAGCATCGCTGTGGCCTCGCCTTTACCCACTAGAAATCACGAAGAGCCGAAGTTGGAATAGAGGCCTTGAAATCTCGCCCGGATTGTTGCGACAGCTTTCCGAGCGGGAACTGGG
>CAIQPK010000079.1 GCA_903873705.1 uncultured Acidobacteriota bacterium | reverse complement strand
TGCCACCTTGCGCGCCGTCTCGCTGTCCAGGTCGTACACGTCGATCTGGAAGCGCGGTTGCGACAGGGGCATGATGCCGCCCTGGTTGTATTGCCGGATGGTCGACGGCCGCGTTACCGTCACACACGCGCCATTGGCAACCCGCGCGATAGTGTTCTGTGTCAGTTGTTCGTTATACCAGCGGAAAGTGGAAGGATTGGATCCACCCAGGTCGGCCTGCAATGCGGCGTTCTGAACGGCCAGCGCTCTGAGCTTGACTTCTGGACTGGTATAGCTCACGTCACCACCTCCGCGAAGCCACAGAACGTCAGGCCGCCAATAACGGCAGTGATAACGACGTTTCCCCACACCTTTGGTGCTTCATGAAGCGGCCGGCTGAAATAGAACGTCGCGCCGTTGGTCGGGTCCGGAGATTCGTCTGCCGCGGCCTTCAGGCAATCCAGCCAATCCGGCGTGCCGTCAACCGGGTATTTCTGCGAATTCGGGTCATCGGCATTGAAGCTGGAGAACTGCCACGGCTTCAGGATGTTTCCGGCCATGTCATGCTTCCAGCCCTGCGCTGGCGCCGCCTTGCAGCGATTGCGGAGGGTCCAGACAACACCCAGCTTTCCTTCGTACTTCTCGCCCCTCGCCTCGCGCCACACGCACAGAGCGGTCAGTAGATTTGAATCGGAGGCATAAGGCTCGATGGGAGTAAGTGTCATACGGTAACCGTCTCAATCGTTACGCGGGTCATCTGCATCTGTGAATCAGTCTCCGCGCCCAGCACGCGGTGAGTGATGCCATCCACGCTGGCCCGCCATTGCGTGTTGTCCGCGATCAGCGGATAGTACCCGGCCAGCCACAGGTGATTTGAGTTGTCGGCCTCAATCGTCTGGCTCGTGATCTTTTCGCCGGCTGTTATTTTCAGCATGGACGATGGCGCGTTCATGCACTGGATGTTTTGATGACCGGGCACCGGCGTATACAGCCCATCGGGCGAACCGTCTGCGGTGAGGTTGCCGGACGGCTGCTCAAATGATGCCGTGCTCACAGCAAGGCCAGAGGCGATAACCTCAGGCACCACAGCCGCGAAGTCGTAGGCGTTGCTTTGGTTCATTGGTGAAGGGCCTTCAGGTTGCCGATTACTGCGATCGATAGCGGCACCGTCGCCGCACCGTTGAGGATAGTTGCAGCCCGAATGTATGTCGGGCTTGCCTTCCCGGCCCAAACAGGGAACCACTCAGCCACGCCAACCACAAGTACCGCTATCTTGACACCGCGGAAGCGAGGCATACTGATCACGCACGGCGCGGTCACCAGCAGCGGATTGTTCTCGCAATACCGGCCGGCATTCGCGCCGGTAAAGGCCGTGTAAGTGGTGGCATAGTCGCCTACGTTCACGGTCTGAAGGATCGAATCCGTCAGGAACATGGCGTCCAGGCTTCCACTCGATGACTGAAAGCTTGCCTTCGGATGTAATATCCACTTCAGCGGAAACGAGAAGGCGACACCTACCTGCGCGAATGCGGAAGATGCGAGAACGAGAGCAAGAATAAGTTGGCGCATTTTACGGAACTCTCAAACCTGTGTCAGCGGTAGTGCCGCATGAGGCGGCGTTAATGGTCAATGCACCTACCGGCAGCGCACCGGCGGTGGCACAGCGATAGAGCACATTAGTCCCGGTCGCAACGCTGAAGGTGGTAGGTGTAAACGTGTGCTTAGTTACGCCGTTAAAGGTGATTTCAGTTGTGGCGAG
>CAIQPK010000078.1 GCA_903873705.1 uncultured Acidobacteriota bacterium | reverse complement strand
CTTCGCCAAAAAGGCCCTCATGGGCGACGGCTTCACCCTCGAAGACTTCCGCGACCAGCTCCGCCAGATCAAAAAGCTAGGCAGCATGCAGAGCATCTTGAAAATGCTCGCCTCCGTAGGCCCCTTCCAGGGCATGCAGCAGGCCGCCGCCAACGTCGACGAGAAGCAATTCACCCGCGTAGAAGCCATCATCAACTCGATGACCAGCAAAGAGCGCCTGAACTCCGCCATCATCAACGGCAGCCGCCGCAAGCGCATAGCCCAGGGCGCCGGCGTCCCGGTAGCAGAGGTCAACAACCTCCTCCGCCAACACACCCAGATGGCAAAAATGTTCAAAACCATGGGCTCCGGCGGCAGCAAAATGCAACAACGCCTAATGTCCCAAATGGGCGGCGGCCAAAGATTTGGACGATAAACGGCTGCTCCGACAAGCGTCGATGAGCGAGCCCGACGCCCTTGAGCGACGCTCATGAGACAATCCGGTCCATGCTTCCCAATTGGCCGCATTCAGTCGACGCTGTGGTGAAGAATGTGACGCAAGAATTTACTCCCCTTTTCTTGATTAAAAACATTGTCGAATTGGGAGTCTTCTTTCTTGCAATCAAAAAGTATTTCAAGAGTCGGATGGATAGCGAAGCCGCTAAAATCCGCCAGCTTGGCGAAGATTTAGAATCCTCGAACGCGCAGAGGAGAAAACTCCTCGACGAAATGAGTGAATTAGAGAATGAGAAACGGCTCATCCTTGCGGCATCGCCACAGCAGGTGCTTTCCAAAGTACGAAGCGACTACAGTAGCCGCAACTATAGTCGCGTGCATGCTGCAGTAAACGATTGGTTCAACGCAGATGGTGAAGTTATTTCTGAATTGCTAATGTGGCGCGCTAAGTGGGCGATAGCGCATTCCGCCGGCGATTTAAGACTAGACGCCCTGACAGCAGCTCGCGCCTACGCGAGCGCCGCGCTCACATTTTCACCGGGGCGCCAAGACTCAATTACACTGACTGCCCACACTGATCAGCTTCTCTTACAAGCAGGTGGGACCACGGCACCTCTCTCTAAAGTGTTGGAAAATTTGGACGAACGCCTGAAATCTTACTTTTACAACAGTGGGGAGGTGTCGAAGGCCCAAGCTCTAATTGACCGAGCGGCCTTCTGCAATCAGATTGGCCTTCACGATATCTCACTTCAACTATTGGAAGTGGCAGTAGCTTTACTTGAGCGTAACGATGGCTCTAATCATCCCAGGGTGCTAGATACAAAAGTAAAACTGTCTCAAGAACTAGTGAGTGTAGGGCGACGTCCGGAAGCCGCTCTAATAGCTGCCGAAGTCCTCCGTCTTTGCGAAGCACATCCTGCCTTGGGACATACGCACCCGGTTACACAATCCGCACGGCTTACTTCTCTCGTCGCAGCTCACCCGCTGCCGAACGGCACGCTTTCTAGCGGCTTCATTTGGGCTCCATCGGGGGCAACGGAGCCCGATGTGAGGGCGATTATTAGCCGGGCTACAGGCTTGGGAAGCGCTGAAAGCGTTCCGGAAATTCAAAGACTTAATGAAAAATTGCAACGCAAGCCGACAGGCTCAGCGTCAGATGCCCACTCCTGAGAAAAGGGCTTATCCACCTCAAGAGATGTGTAGGAGGCGGGTGGCCCGGTCACACCCGCACACAAGGGGTGCCCCGTTCATGACAGTCTTATCGTCATGAGCGGGATGAGGTGCCAATTCCACCTCCTCTCTTCCACGAGCCAAAAATCCAAGCGCTGAAGGCGCGACGCTATACCAGCCTGGGGCGAAGCCCCAGGAAAACAACCCGCGCGAAGCGCTTCCACTCTGCCGAAGGCCGTCGTGAAGGCGTAGCCGCAACGACACAATTGCCTTCCTGCAAACCCGCGACTATCCTCAACTCACCCGCATGCGCCTCACGCGCCATCGTCCGTCCGAACAACCGGCAAAAAGCATCTGGTCAGGCTTCTTTCGCGACCGCGGCGTTCGATTCTTCGCGTTCTGGATGCTCGTCGGAGCACTCGCGGCCCTGGCCATGCGTCCCTACATCGGCCTCAACTTCAAGCGAGATCGAAACTACGATCCCTGCAAAGCACCCATGAAAAGCGGCGTCATCTACACCGTCCCTCACTGCAGGTAACTCCCGGCCCGGCGCGCTGCCCGCTAATACCACCCTCACCGCCCCACAAACGACTCCCCAATAATCTCGAACCGCACCATACAAGAACAAAAATCGCACTCCGCCTCGTTCACGCCCTTTGACACCCCCGCCACCGGAAACGTCCGCAAACACTCCGAGCACGTCACCGCCACCGTCCCCTTGTTATTCATCACCCACACCGCCGCATTGTTCGGCTTCCCCGTCTTCGGCCGTGTAGGCAGCTCATGCACCAGCGCACAGATCCGTGAAAACAGCTCCGGAAGCTTGTACTCGCCCTTCTCAAAGAAGGCATCCGCCAGCACACTCTCCGGCACCGAAACTCCCGAAAACTCCCCCGAAATCACGATCACCGGAATAGTCGGAAACCGCCGCCGCACCACCGACAGGAACTCGAACCCGTTCATATTCGGCATCTGCAGGTCCGAAATAATGATGTCAGGAAGCGACTGCTTCAGCGCCGCCAGCCCCTCAAACCCGTCCTCGGCGCCCAGCACCTCATACCCCTGTGCCTCCAAAAGCATCTTGCCCACATCACGCAAAGCCGCTTCATCATCGACCAGCAGGATTCTGTAGCGGAAGGAAGTACGGTCCATGCATCCTCGGGTTCTCTGTGCGCCAAACAACCAACCCCAAAGGTACGCGCTCCCATCATCCCCCGCAACGCCCGAACACCTGCCCGTATAACCGACGACTTGGGCATCGACTGAGCCCCAAATCCTGTCAACCCCCTCCACCTGTGCAAATCCCCCAAAACCCTCGCCACCACTGCCTCAATCTCATTCCGATTCATGGCGTGATTACTCTCTCCACCTTCTAAAATAGAAGTAGCTCTCAACAGCACCGCCCGGCCACCCGCCGGGCTTTCGCATTTAACGCCATACCCGTACTTCCACTACTCCACCGCCAACCCAAATGAAAACAGGACTTTACGCAAAAAGTCCCAGGGGGGATCCCTCCACCCCCAGACCCCGAAAGGACACCATGCACCACCGCTACCGCAATGCCCTCACCTGCACCCACATCTTCCCCGACACCCACCGCTGCGGCTCCCCCGCCCTCCGCGGCGACACCTTCTGCTACTACCACCACCCCACTCGCCGCCCCGCCGCCAACCCCCGCCCCCGCCGCGCCTTCCAGCTCCCCGCCCTCAACACCAAACGCGACGCCCAGCTGGCCCTCGCCGAAATCATCCACCGCATCGCCGCCAACCAGCTCGACCCCCACCGCGCCGGCCTCCTCCTCTACTCCCTCCAGCTCGCCGCCCGAACCCTTCCTCCCGGCTAGCCACGTAAACTAAAGACGTGCCGAATCGCCTGCAGGACCAGCTCGACCAGATCACCGCCAACACCCGCTCCCTCGTCCAGCCCGAGCGCCTAGCCATCACCGACGACGCCGTGCAGAACCTCCTCGACAGCGGAGCCGAGTCCCGCATCCTCCCCGTCGGCGCACAGGCCCCCGCCTTCGCCCTCACCGACGCCCGCGGCAAGCAAGTTCGCTCTGAAGATCTCCTCGCCATCGGCCCGCTCGTCGTCACCTTCTTCCGCGGCCGCTGGTGCCCTTACTGCATGACCGAGCTCGAAGCCTGGCAGAAGGCCTTTCCCGACCTCCGCTCCCGCGGCGCGCTCCTGGTAGCCATCTCGCCCCAACTCCAGCGCCAGAACGACTTCACCATCCAGCGCCACAGCCTCGCCTTCCCTATCCTCTCCGATCCGGCTTCAACACTGGCGGAAGCCTTCGGCATCGCCTACACCGTTCCTGAGCCGATGCGCCTCCACTACCGCTCCATCATGGTGAACATCCCCTTCATCAACGGCGACCAGACCTGGCGACTCCCGCTCCCAGCCACCTTCCTCATCCGCCAGGACAGCACCATCGCCTTCGCCGAGGCCTACGCCGACCACCGCGTCCGCCCCGACCCCGCCGACGTCCTCGCCATCCTCTAGCTCCGGCTACACTGGTCGCAGCCCACATGACAACCCTGGCTCTCCTCAGCCTGATCGTCACCACCGCCGCCCTGTTCGGCTGGCTGAGCTCCCGCGTCCTCCGCCTGCCCATCACCATCGGCACCATGCTCTTGACAGTGGTAGCCGCCCTGGCGCTCAGCCTCCTCAGCCATGGCACCCCTGCCCTCCACGACTGGGCCCAAACCCTCGTCGGACGCATCAAGTTTGAAGACCTCATCCTCCATGGCATGCTCGGCCTCCTCCTCTTCGCCGGAGCCTTCCTGCTCGACCTCGCTTATCTCTCCCGCGAGAAGCTCGCGGTCGGTCTTCTTTCAGTGTTCGGCACGCTGTTCTCCACCGCAGCCGTCGCAGCCCTGATGCACTGGACACTGCCACTCGCCGGAATCAACGCCTCATGGATGGCGTGCCTCTTCTTCGGCTCGCTCATCTCGCCGACTGATCCGATAGCTGTACTTGAAATGCTCCACCGCGTCGGCGTGCCGAAGAACATCCAGGCCCAACTCGCGGGCGAGTCGCTCTTCAATGACGGCGTCGGCGCCGTGCTCTTCCTCGCCGTACTCGACGCCTCGCGAGGCACCGCTCCTTCGGCCCTGCAAATCACTGGCTCCCTGCTGCTCAAGTCCGGTGGCGGCCTGCTGCTGGGTGTGCTACTGGCCCGCATCACATCAGAGCTCATGCGATTGGTCGATGCGTACCAAATTGAAATTCTGCTCACGCTGTCTCTGGCGCTCGGCGGATACTCTCTCGCCGAGACGTTCCATATCTCGGCGCCACTGGAAGCGGTCGCCGCCGGTCTCGCCCTGCGTCAGTTCAACCTGAAGCACGGTGATCATGAGATATCGCATGACTCGCTGGAACGCTTCTGGGGTGCTATCGATGAAGTCCAAAACGCCGTGCTGTTTGTACTGCTAGGCCTCGAAGTGTTGGTGATTGCATTCAACCGCGCCACGTTCGCGTCAGGCGCCCTGGCCATCGTGGAGGTGACCGCGGTGCGCGCCGCGGTGGTTGCGGTCATCCTGATGAGCTTGCGACAGCTCCAGCCGGGTCATAAGACATCGATCCTGACGCTGACCTGGGGCGGTCTGCGTGGCGGCCTATCGATTGCCCTTGCCCTGTCTGTCCCGCTCTTACAGGGGCGGGACTGGATCCTCGCCACCACCTACCTGGTCGTCGTCTTCTCAATTGTCGTTCAGGGAGGCACACTGGACTTGTTTCTGCGCCGTTTCGGCATCAGTGGCGAGCGGGACTTCTCCGCTCATCACTGAGAGTCGTATCATGATGGAGCGATGCCTTTTCCGATCAAAGTCTGTGTTGTCTGTTCCGAAGAGTTTGAACTCAAGCCCGATAAGCCGGGCTATGCCAACCGCTGCCCAACCTGCAGCGAGCCAGACGCGGCTGGCTCGGCAGGCAAACTACGCATGGACGCCGACGAGCGCAAGTCGATAGCGGAAGCCAACGAAGCGCGACGTCAGGCGATGAAGAACCTCCTCTACCGCAAAGACAGCTAGCCAATCCGCTGTGCGGCCACAGCCTTAGCCGCCGTAGCGCCCACAATGCTCTAATGGCCCAAGCGGAGTCAGTTCCGCAGGAGACAAACGTCATGAGTGAGCCAACGATTCCCCTGGCCAACCGGCCCGCGTGGAAAGCATTGCAGACACACGCCACGCAGATCCGCGCCACCCACCTGCGCCAACTTTTTGCCGACGACCCCCACCGTGGAGAGCGCTTCGCCATTCAAGCTGAGGGCATTTTTCTCGACTACTCGAAGAACCGCATCACCGCCGAAACCATCGCGCTGCTGACGCACTTGGCCGAAGAGTCGCGGCTTCGTGAGCGGACTGAATCCATGTTCACCGGCCAGAAGATCAACATCACGGAGAACCGCGCCGTGCTGCACGTCGCCCTGCGTGCGCCGAAGACCGAGTCCATCATCGTCGATGGCGAGGACGTGGTTCCCGAAGTGCACAAAGTGCTCGACAAGATGAGCACCTTCTCCGACCGCGTGCGCAGCGGCGAGTGGAAAGGCCACACCGGCAAGCGCATACGCAATGTCGTCAATATCGGCATCGGCGGCTCCGACCTGGGACCGGTGATGGCGTATGAGGCATTAAAGCATTACTCTCAACGGGATCTGACCTTTCGCTTCGTTTCCAACGTCGACGGCACAGACTTCGCTGAAGCGGTGCAGGACCTCAAAGCGGATGAGACCCTCTTCCTCGTCGCTTCGAAGACCTTCACCACCCTTGAAACCATGACCAATGCGCACACGGCGCGCGACTGGACGCTCGCCGCGCTGGGCGATGAGTCCGCCATTGCGAAACACTTCGTAGCGATCTCGACCAACGCGAAGGAAGTCGCCAGGTTCGGCATCGATACGGAAAACATGTTCGGCTTCTGGGATTGGGTCGGCGGCCGTTATTCCATGGACTCCGCGATTGGCCTTTCGACCATGATCGCCATTGGTCCCGTCAACTTTCACGCCATGCTCGCCGGTTTCCATGCAATGGATCGCCATTTCCGCACAGCTCCGTTAGCGGAGAACCTGCCCGCCCTGCTCGGCCTGCTCACGGTCTGGTACACCGACTTCTTCGACGCGCAGACGGTCGCCATTTTGCCCTACGAGCAATACCTGAAGCGCTTCCCTGCTTACCTGCAACAGCTCACGATGGAGTCAAACGGCAAGCACGTTACGTTGACGGGCGAACATGTCGGCGCGGACACCGGCCCGATCTACTGGGGCGAGCCCGGCACAAACGGGCAGCACTCGTTCTACCAGCTCATCCACCAGGGCACGCGGCTTATCCCATGCGACTTCATCGGCTTCTTTAAGACGCTGAACCCACTGGGTCGGCATCATGACATCCTGACGGCCAATGTCTTCGCCCAGGCGGAAGCGCTGGCCTTCGGCAAAACGGCTGAAGAAGTAAAGGCCAGCGGAACGCCGGATGAACTGGTTCCGCATAAGGTGTTCGAAGGCAACCGGCCCTCGAACACGATCCTTGCCGATCTGCTGACCCCGGAAACGCTGGGCAAACTCATTGCCCTTTACGAGCACGCCGTCTTCACGCAGGGCGTGATCTGGAACATCGACTCATTTGACCAATGGGGCGTGGAACTGGGTAAGGTGCTGGCGCAGAAGATTATCGGCGAACTTGAGAGTGCTGAAGAGCCGGCGCTCGACCACGATGTTTCGACGAGCCGCCTGATCCGGCTTTATCGCAGCAAAAAATAGTTCGGTCCAGAAAAAGTCACCCGGCGTGGAGACATTGAGCTCCACGCCGGCGCTTCTTGAGGACTGACTTGCAAATTTAGAAGTGTGCGTTTATCGTTGTTGTCGAACGGCAATCGAACAATGCACGATCAGGAGTTTCCGTTGAGCCTCTCACCCGCAGCCATCAGCGCGCCCATCCCGCCCTCCGCACTCACTCCCAAAACCAAGCCTGTGCCCGCTGCAGCGCTTGAGGTTTACACCGGCGATCCGAACTTCATGGCCTCGCTCGCGCGGGGCCTTCTCGTGATCCAGGCCTTCACGCCGCAGACGCCGCAAATGACGATCTCGCAGATCAGCGTGCGCACCGGCCTGTCGCGTGCAGCAGTAAGGCGCTGCCTTTATACGCTATCCAAGCTAGGGTTTGCCGGCGCCGAGGATGGGCAGCGATATTCGCTGCGTCCGAAGATGTTGACCCTGGCCAATACCTATACCGCTTCCAGCACCCTGGCGACCGCCGCGCAGCCTATTTTGGAACGTATGTCTGCGGCGCTTGGCGAGTCGTTCTCGGTAGCCACGCTGGACGGCGACGACATTGTCTACATCGCACGGACCACCGTGACGCGCGTCATGTCGGTGGACCTCCACATTGGTTCGCGGCTGCCGGCGTTCTGTACCAGTATGGGGCGCGTGTTGCTGGCTTACCTGCCGCAGGATCAGCTCGAAAACTACCTCTCGCGCGCCACACTGACGCAGTTCACGCCGCGCACCATGACCTCGCCTGACAAGCTTCGCCTGGCACTCCGCAACGTACGCCGCAACGGCTACGCGCTGGTTGACCAGGAACTCGAAGTAGGCCTGCGATCGCTGGCAGTTCCCGTTTACGCACCCAATGGACGTGTGGTGGCTACGGTGAATTTGAGTGGCAATGCGCCCCGCATGCCCATGCTTGACATGCAGACGCGCTTCCTGCCTCATCTGCGTGCGGCAGCGAATGAGCTTAGCGTCTTCCTGAACTAGTTGTCATAGCGAAGGGTAAACATTCTCCTAATTAGCCGCGTCTAAGCGGTCAGAATGGGGTTCCTAAAAGAAGGCCCGCGATCGATTTTCAACTGGAAGGCGTGTAGCGCGCATTTCCGTCGCACAAGTGCTTCCGTTAGAATAAGATTCAACAAACCCTTGAAACACATGAGCCTGGCGCTAGACCTTCAAGACGTAGCCGTCCCCGCGCTCGCCGCCACGCCACGTGTGCGTACCTCAGCGATCGATCCGGCGCTGAGGTACTGCCTGCTGGTCGTGCTGCTGCCTCTGCTTGCGGTCCCCGCGTTCATCGCACTCGGCAAGTCTGATTTCTTTGTCCATCACGGTGCCAGCGTGTGGGTGCAGTCCAACGACGCTGTCTTCGACATGCAGGACCGCAATTGCGACGTCCTCATTTATGGCGACTCCACGGCGATGACCGGCATCGATCCGGATGTAGTTGCCCACAACACCGGCTTTACCACCTGCAACATTTCCGTTACAAACGCCGTGCTGGCCGTCACGGGCAACCTGACGCTGGACCATTTTCTGCAGCAGAATGGGCGTCCCAAGGTGCTCATCGTACAACTCTCGCCGGACGATTTCCAGCAGGAGAACCGCGTGTGGAAGCACACCATTTACGCTGAGGGGCTGCTGGAACAACTGCGCCATGGGAATGCGGGGGATAACCGCCGTCTGCTTCTCAGCCATCCTCATGAAGCGATCTCTTTTGCAGGTTACGCGGCGGGCTTCAGCGCCTACTATGCAATCAAGGACGTCTGGTTTCGTACCACGCGATTGCGGGCTGAAGAGGATCAGGTCCAGGTTCGCAATGGATTTTTCACGCCACCCGCGCCGCCCAGGACTTACTGCGATACGGCAGCCAAGTTGAACGACCACTCACAGGGTGCGTTCTCCCGAACGCTCGCCAATGATTTCCGCCACACCTACAGCGACCGTACGGCCGTCGTACTGGTCGATGTGGCGCCCATTCCCTCGTGCGACGACAACCTCGCCGCCTATTCGTCCGAACTTAGTGGCGTTACCAGCAATTCGCTGCAAGCCCTGCCAATCGGCCTTTTCAATGACGGACGCCATTACACGGCACGGGGATCGCGTGTAGTCAGTGGCATGATCGCGCAGCAGGTCAACGAGGTCGCACAAGAGAATCCTGCGATCGACGACCGCTCTCCCGAGGAACCCGGGAATGTCGCCATTCTGCGCCGCGTGGCACTGCCTCGCCGCTAGCGCCAGGCCTCCGGAAACAATTTGACACCGTCCCGCAGCTCACACGATGCTCTTTAACTCCAACCGGTTTATCTTTCTATTTCTGCCCATCACCATGCTCGGTTTCCATCTGCTGGGAAGCCGTGGGCGGCGTCCGGTCATCGCGTGGCTGGCATTATCGTCACTGGTTTTCTATGCAGCCTGGAATTTGTCTTTCGTGCTGTTCCTGCTGGGGTCCATCGTCGTCAACTACGTGGTGTCGATCGCGATAGCGCGGGCAGAAGATAGCAGCCTGCGCCGGCGCAGGCTGCTAACCTTTGGGATCAGTCTCAATCTGCTGGCGCTGTTTTTCTTTAAGTATTTGCCGCGGACACTCGAAGTGTTGCACCTGGCACCGCACCTGTCGGACTCGATCCTTCTTCCCCTCGGCATTTCGTTTTTCACCTTCACGCAGATTTCCTACCTAGTCGACCTGGCGCAAGGGCAGGCTGAACCGCAGGACTTGCTGGGCTACATCCTCTTTGTCACCTTCTTTCCCCACCTGATTGCCGGACCCATCCTGCATCACAAGGAGATGATGCCGCAATTTGCAGCCGGTCGCCGCTTCCGCCTGGTACCAGCGGATGTGTCACTCGGCATCACGTGGTTTCTGCTGGGGTTGGGGAAGAAGGTATTGATAGCCGACAAGTTGGCAGACCAGGCTAACCTTGCCTTCGCACATGCGGGCAGGCTTTCCATGGCCTCATCGTGGACAGGCCTGGTGATGTACACCATGCAGTTGTATTTTGACTTCTCCGGCTACTCCGACATGGCGCTGGGGCTGGCGCGTATCTTCTCCATCCGCTTTCCCCTGAACTTCGATTCACCCTACAAGGCAACCAGCGTCACCGAGTACTGGCAGCGCTGGCACATGACGCTAACGCGCTATGTCACGCTCTACCTCTACAACCCGATCCTGCTCGGTGTGCAGCGCCGCCGCCTCGCAGCGGGAAAGAAAATTTCGCGCAAGTCGCTGGCGACCTTCAGTGGATTTGGCGCAATGGTGGCGTACCCAACCATCATCACGATGCTGCTCACAGGGTTATGGCATGGAGCCGGCCTCCAATTCCTCATTTTTGGTTTGCTGCACGGTATCTATCTCACGGTCAACCAGGCGTGGCGGCATTTTCGTCAGCGCAAGAGGGGCGTTCCAGAGGAGCCGCCGACAGGCCTGCTCCGCCTGGCGCTGCGCATTGGCGTCTACCTTCAGGTGAGCTTCGCGTTGATCTTCTTCCGCGCTGACTCGCTCGAATCGGCCTTCGCCTTCGTGCGCGATCTTGCCGGGCATAATGGCCTCGGGTACGTCGGAAATCTGCTGGATGGAGCGCTGGGATTTGCGCTGTTCTTCGTTGTCTGGTTCATGCCCAACACCCAACAGATTCTTGGCGAAGAGCCCGGCCCCACCGGCGCATCCGCGTCCTTCTGGGCAGCCCTGCGCTGGAGACCCAACCTGTACTGGACCGCGGGGATGGCCGTGCTCTTCTTCGCCATCCTGACCAACATGGAAAATTCGTCGTTTCTCTACTTCCAGTTTTAAGCAGCTTGCTCAGGTACGCGGCAGCGCACGAAGCTGCATTCTCCTTCGACACTGAAGCCCCTGCACGATGCGGGAATGGCGATGGCATGACCAAGGCGTAAATCGATGCGTGTCTCATCACAGACCAGCGTCCCGAAGCCAGCAAGGCAAACAATACACTCCGGTCCTCCACTGGTCTGTAGAGCCAGAGCTCCAGTGCCACGCACTGTATATCGGCTCATCGCAAAATGCCTGACGTCGATCAAGTCAGTACACATCGCGCCTTCATGCTGCGCCACTTTGCCGGACTCGGTCTCGAGCTTGATGACTTGCAAGCCTTCCTCGAGATGCAGCTCGCGGTCGCGACCGTAATCGTAAAGGCGGAAGGTAGTATCGGAAGGCTGCTGCACTTCAAGAATCACCAGTCCCGCTCCAACGGCGTGCACCGTCCCCGCTTCAACATAAATCATGTCGCCAGCCGCAACAGGTTCTTCATTCAGAAGCGTCTCGAGCGACGGATGGCCAAGCGCGTCCTGTACCGCGCCCTGGCTTGTACCTGGCTTCAAACCGAGCGAGATCGTCGCTCCCGGTGCAGCCTCCAATACGTACCAGCATTCGGTCTTGGGGCGGGCGTCGCCTCCTAGCGTTACGGCCTGCACGTCGTCCGGATGCACCTGGACGGACAGCTTTTGCTGCGGAAAGAGGATTTTTACCAACAAAGGAAAATGCGGGTGCGTGCCAAGCAGAGAAGGGCCGAATTCCTCTTCCAGCTGCGCCAGCAACTTACCCTCGTATGGCCCTTCTTCAACCACACACATCTCTCCAGTGAGCCATACCTCACCGACAGGACCGCCGCCAACGTGGCTGTACCACGGCTGCAGATCGGCCTTACCCCAAACTCGTTCAGCAAAGCGTACCCCAAGTCGGAAGGGGTTCAACTGCTGGCTACCATCGGTCATCGTCATCCTTATTCCTGGGAACCTTGCGGACTGGAACCGGTCTGTCTTCTATCATCGACCGCCGTTCACTTTTCACCCACCGTGCCGAGCCCGGCAACAAACGCTGCTGGCTCATGGGACAATCTACAACTTTAGTGGCCCCGCCGTGTGCTGCTTCTTCGATGCGTTCCATAAAGCCCGCGGCAACAATTCCGGGACATCACTTCCCCGGTGATCGAACGTCAGCACAAAGCCCATTACAAAAGTCTTACACACAACCGCCCCGCAACACGACTATCGTTGTTGATGAAGGGAACACATTCACGATGAATAGCACTCTCACCCCCGCACAAGAACCCAAGGTAAAGCCGATCCCTGCCGTGCAGGAAGTCGTTCTTAAGATCAAACAAGACCTGCGCATGGGCCGCGAGCACCAGCAGGGTCGTATCAACTGGATCACGACCATCGCCATGGGCCTGTTCCATGTCGGCGCCATCGCTGCGCTTCTTCCCATGTTTTTCGCATGGAAAAATATCGCGGTATTTTTCGTCATGTACTTTTTCGCGATCAACGTCGGCATCGGCATGGCCTACCATCGCCTGCTGACACACCGCGGCTATCGCACGCCAAAATGGCTTGAATACTTTGTGACCGCCTGCGGCTGCCTCGCTCTGGAAGGCGGGCCGATCTTCTGGGTGGCCACACATCGCGTGCATCACCAGAACTCCGACCAGGAAGGCGATCCGCATACGCCGCATGATGGCACCTGGTGGGCTCACGCCGGCTGGATCCTCTCTGGCCGCGCCCTCCACTCTGAGACCGCCCTGCTGGGCCGCTACGCTCCGGACCTCACCCGCGACAAGGTTCACGTGTGGCTGTCAAAGTACCACTATGTTCCGCTCGTCGTGACGGGCTTGCTGCAGGTCGCGCTCGGTGCGCTGCTTTCGCCTGCACACCCGGTCATTGGCGCTGTCGGCATGGTCTTGTGGGGAACCTTCCTGCGCGTCACCATCGGCCTCCACGCTACGTGGCTGGTCAACTCCGCCACCCACCTGTGGGGCAAGCGCCGCTTCGAGACCAAGGACGACTCCCGCAACAACTGGTGGGTCGCCATTCTTACCGGCGGCGAAGGTTGGCACAACAACCACCACGCTCACCCGGTAAGCGCGCGCCATGGTCTTGCCTGGTACGAGTTCGACATCAACTACTACGGCATCTGGCTGCTTTCCAAGATCGGCCTCGCGCAGAAAATCCAGGTCGCGAAGTTCGATCCGAAGGATCCCAAACCGGCTGGCGTTCTCTAGCCGAAACGTGTCTCGCAGTACAAAGGCCGCCCTCCCCGGCGGTCTTTGTATTTAACCCAGCGGCTTCACAGCTATACTCCTTTCCAGCGATGAACTTTACCCGGCGGCGCGGAGCGATTGCATTTTTCATCACCCTCGGCGTGTGCCTGACGGGCCTCGCGATTGCGCTCAACATCACGTGGATCCATAACAACAGCCGGCGCCTGGCGATGGACGTGCTGGGTGTACTCCTTTTTTCGATCCTGATTGCGGGCGTTGTTCTCAACACCGTTTTTCTCGTTCGCGAAATCCGGCGCAACGAGCGGCAGGACTCCTTCCTGAATGCCATGACGCACGAACTCAAAACGCCGATTGCCAGCCTCCGGCTATATCTGGAAACGCTCCAGCGCCGACCCGTCGACGAAGAGCAGCGTCAGAAGTTTTACGCCATCATGCACTCCGACACGGACCGTCTGCTTTCCACCGTAGAAACGGTGCTCAAAGCCGGCGAGCTGGGGCAGCACCGAGACCATAAGAAGCGCACCCGCATCGAGCTTCATCCGCTGGTCGCCGAGTGTGTTGCCACCGTGTGCCAGCGTCATCATCTGGCGCCGGGCAGCATCGAACTGGCCGAAGTGCCGGGAGGCGTTCGACTCTACGTCATGGGGAACAATGAAGACCTGAGGACCGCGATTCTGAACCTGCTGGATAACGCGGTCAAGTACTCGCCGAACGGCGTACACATACGCTGCCGCGTGGACATTGACCGCTACACCTGGGCGCTGATCACGATTACCGACACCGGACTCGGCTTGCCGTCCCGCGAGCTCAAGCGCATCTTCAAGCGCTTTTACCGTGCATCGTCGAACGACCCCGTCAAGATCAAAGGGACCGGACTCGGCTTGTTCCTTGTTCGCACCATCGCCCGCCAGCACGGAGGGCACATCAAGGCCACTAGCGAAGGCCCCGGCAAAGGTACGACGATGTCGTTCCGCCTGCCGCTGGCGATTGGTGGCTTCGATGCCTGAGGAAACGCCATCACCGCGTCCGCTGATCATGCTCGTAGAGGACGAAGAGCACATCGCGCAAGGGCTGCTCTTCAATCTCTCTGCGGAAAACTACCGCGTGCATCACGAGGCGGACGGCGACGCGGCGCTCGCCTGGCTGCTCGCCACTACGAAATTGCCGGCAGCAGTACTGCTGGACGTCATGCTGCCAGGCCGCGACGGCTTCTCCATCGTGCGCGCACTGCGAGAGGCTGGCATCTACACGCCGGTGCTGATGCTCACCGCACGCGGCCGCACCGAGGATGTCGTTGAAGGGTTTGCGGCAGGTGCGGATGACTACGTCACGAAACCTTTCGATCTCGACGTGCTGCTCGCGCGGCTAACGAGCCTGCTCCGCCGCATTCACTGGCAGCGCTCCACTGAGGCAGGGCCTGAGAACGTGCCTCTTCCTGCATCACCGCACGCCGTCACGCTCGGCAACTGCGTCATCAACTTCGACTCCCTTGAAATTCGCACGCCGGAAAAGCTCGTTCACCTGACGCTGATGGAGGCGGATCTGTTGCGGTACCTCATCGAGCGGTCAGGCAAGATCGTTTCCCGCAAGGAGATTCTCGAAAACGTCTGGCGCGTCCACGAGGATACCGACACACGCGCCATCGACAACTTCGTCGTGCGGCTGCGGCGCTACCTCGAACCCGACCCGGCAAAGCCTGTCCACCTGCTGACGGTGCGCGGCATCGGCTATCGCTTCATGGTGGAATCAGAGGTCGCGATACACTAAACGAAGCCGCCTGAGAACGGCCTGAACCGTGCGCATCCTCACCCGTTACATCCTTCGCGAAGTGATCACGTACTCCCTGCTGGGCGGGGTGCTGTTTACGTTTGTACTCTTTATGCGCTACCTGCTAACGCTGATGGAGCTGGCGGTGCGTGGGGCCGTCGGCCTGCCTGACCTGATGCGTGTGACGGCGTACCTTCTGCCCAATCTGCTGACGCTGGTCATTCCCATGGCGGTGCTCATCGGCATCCTGCTTGGCCTCAGCCGTCTTGCCTCCGACAGCGAAATCACCGCCATGCGCGCCTGCGGCATGGGCGTCGTCTCCTTCATTCGGATCGTCGCTATCTTCGCTGCGCTGGCGTGGGGCGTTGACCTCGTCAACACGCTCTACCTGGCCCCGCGAGCTGCTTCAGCACTGCTACAGTTTCAGGACGACCGCAAGAATGCACAGGCGTCCTTTGAGGTGCAACCCCGGGTCTTCTATGAGGACTTCAAGAATTACGTGCTCTTCGTGCAGGATGTCCGGCCGGCACCGGGTGAATCCGTCTGGCGGCACGTGTTCCTTGCCGACCTGACCGAACCCGCGACGCCGCATATCATCACCGCCGACGAGGCGTTCGTGCTCAGCAGCACCACGCAATCCGTGCAGATGCACCTCAACAACGGTTCGCGCCACGACATCTCTGCTACCAATCCGAACCAGTACGACATCTCGACCTTTGGCTCCTCCGATCTACCCATCCAAACCGGGCAGCAGGAGGACGCCCACGTGACCCGGCGCGATACGCCCATGCAGGCCTTGAGCCTGAACGCATTATGGCGGCGAGTACGCGGCCCGGATAGCCGCGCCTACGAGATCGAACTGAATCGCCGCATATCGTTCCCGGCTGCATGCTTCGTGTTGATGCTGGTCGGCGTGCCTCTGGGACTCTCCACCAATCGCGGCGGCAAAGGAACCGGCTTTGTACTGACCCTCTTCCTCGTGTTCCTGTACTACTTCATGTCCTCGGTCGGCGTGGCGCTCGCCACACAGGGCAAACTGCCCCCGTTCCTCGGCGTGTGGGGAGCCAATCTGCTCTTTACCGCTGCCGGCCTGCTGCTCATCCAACAACTCTCGCGGGGTGGCGTCGCGCTCAATGCGCTCTCCAGCTGCGGCACGGCGATGGGGAAATTCCTCAGGAAGCTGGCCGGCAAGGCGGCGCCGGAGTTCGAAGGATCGTTCTCGACCGGCACGCTGCAACGCATTCGGCGCAGCCTGCACATCCGCTTCCCGCTCATCCTGGATGAGTACGTGATGCGCAGTTTCCTGCAGAACTTCATGCTGGTTCTGATGACATTGGTCTCCCTGTTCCTGATCTTCACCTTCTTTGAGTTGATCGGCGACATCATCAAGTACCGCACGCCGCTCATCACGGTCGGCGAGTACCTGGTCAACCTGATCCCCTTCATCCTCTACAACGTCACGCCGCTGTGCTCTCTCGTTGCCGTACTGATCACCTTCGGTGCGCTGAGCAAGAGCAGCGAACTCACCGCCATGAAGGCTACCGGTGTGAGCCTCTATCGCGTGATTGCCCCGGTGCTGCTGGTGGCGGCAATCCTTTCGGTTGGTCTGTTCTCCTTCGATGAAGCGTATCTGCCGGGCGCGAATCGCCGCCAGGAAGCGCTGCGTTCGGTCATCAAGGGCAAGCCGGCGCAGACGTTCCTGCGGCCCGATCGGAAGTGGATGTCTGGCCAGGCGCCGGGCGCCGATGAGCCTTCGCGCATCTTCTACTACCAGTTCTTCGACCCCGATAAAGATGTCTTTGCCAACCTCACTGTATTCGAGTTCGACCCCAACTCGTTCCGCATCAGCCGCCGCATTTTCGCCTCCAGCGTACATTGGGACGACCACATCGATCAGTGGGTCTTCGAGAATGGATGGGTGCGGACGTTCAATGGTGAGACCGTTGACACCTACCAGCCGTTCACACTGATGAGCTTTCCGAAGGTTCACGAGCAGCCCAGTTATTTCAAGAAGGAAGACCTGCAATCGCAGCAGATGTCCTACGGCGAACTCTCCCGTTACATCGGCGACCTGAAGCAGAGCGGCTTCGACACCATGCGGTTGCGCGTGCAGCTCAATCGCAAGCTGGCTTACCCTCTAATCACGCTGGTGATGGCGGTGCTTGCGATTCCGTTCGCACTTTCGGCGGGCAAGAAGGGCAGTTTGGCCGGGATAGGGACGGCGGTGGGTGTGGCCATCGCTTATTGGATCGTTGCCGGGATATTCGAGAACCTGGGAAACGTCAATTCCCTGCCCGCCGTACTCGCGGCTTGGTCTCCGGACCTGCTTTTTGCCATGGCGGGCAGTTACCTGCTGCTGCGCACGCCCACGTAGCTCCAAACCGCCGGATTCACATAGACTGGAAGCGACATGACAATCCACGCTCCCTTCCGCACCCTTTCGCTCGCCCTGCTCGCTGTGGGCGCTGCTTCGCTCTTAGCCCAGACCGCGCCCAAGGCTCCCGCTGCCGCGCATCACACCGCCGCTGCGACGACCACGGCCGCACACAAGCCTGCTGCAGGTGCTCTCACGGCCAGCGCCTGCGCCACCGATCTGCCGGAGCTCTCCCCGAAGCTGCCTGCGTTGCCCGCAGGTTCGCCGTGCCCGAAAGCGCTCTTCACGATTACGACGGAGCCGCAGGCCAAGCTCTCCTACATGTCGCCGCTGGCCGGGGCAGACATCCGCGAGACGCTGGGGCTGGAATCGACCGCCATCTCGGAGTACTACGTGGACACCAAGATCGGCAGCGGCCCGCTGGCTGCGCCCGGCAAGTTCTACTCGATCCACTACACCGGTTACCTGACGGACGGCACCAAGTTTGACTCGTCGCTCGACCGAGGTGAGCCGATCACGATCAAGTACGGCGGCCACCAGGTGATTCCTGGATGGGATACCGGGTTTGGAGGCATGCACATCGGCGGCAAGCGCCGCTTGTATATCCCGTTCCAGCTCGCCTACGGCGCGAACGGCCGCCCGCCACAGATTCCCGCCAAGGCTGAGCTGATCTTCGACGTGGAGCTGGTGAGCCAGAGCGATACCGCTCCGGCACCAAAGCCTGCTCCGGCTCCCGCAGCCAAGCCAGCGACGACGCCTGCTGCAGCTCCGCAGACCACACCTTCGTCGGCGGCTGAACCCACCAAGCCGGCGCCCGCTCCAGCTGAAGCCAAGTAACACCACGACGCGCGGCTCGCACCTGAGGTCCAGGTGCGGGCCGTTCTCACTTAGTCGAGAGGAAGCCCATGTTCGAGCGCGTGCGTCCGCTGTTCCCGTATCTGAAGCGCTACAAGTGGCGCTTCGCGTGGGGCGGCTTTGCGCTGGTGGTCTATAACGTCACCAAGGCTCTGGTGCCGATCGTCGTCGGTGGCGCGATCGATGATCTGCGCACCAACCTCAGCACGCGGGTCATCGCCATCTCCGGGCTAAAACTGCTGGGGATTGCTTGTCTGTCTGGGACCTTTCTGTACATCACGCGGCAGGTTGTGATCGGGGCTTCGCGGGAGATCGAGTACGACCTGCGCAATGACCTGTTCGCGCACCTGGAGACTCAGCCGCCGAGCTTCTTCCAGCAGCATCGCACGGGCGACATCATGTCGCGGTCGATCAACGACCTGGCTGCGGTGCGGCAACTGCTTGGGCCGGCGATTATGTACAGCGCGAATACCGTCGTGTTCACCGCTGCGGCGCTGCCTTACATGATGCGGCTGAGCCCGAAGCTGACCTTGTTCGCCTTCGTTCCGCTGCCGTTTGCGTCGGTGCTCGTGCAATACTTCGGCGCGCGGATTCATACGCGGTTTGAGCGGATCCAGGCGATGTTCTCGGACATTTCGGCGCAGGCGGAGGAGAACTTTTCGGGCGCGCGACTGATCCGTGCATTTGCGCAGGAAGAGGCGCAGATTGCAGCGTTTGAGCGATCGAACCAGGAGTTCATACGACGCAGCCTGCTGCTGGCCCGGCTGATGGCGATGCTGTGGCCGACGCTTGAATTTGTGCTCGGTGTTTCGTTGATGATTACGCTGCTGGTGGGTGGGCATGAGGTGGTGCTGCACCACATCACGGTGGGTCAATTCTCCAGCTACAACTTCTACATGGTGCAACTGATCTGGCCGATGATTGCTATCGGGTGGGTGGTGAACCTGGTGCAGCGGGGGACGGCTTCGGTGGTGCGCATCGACGCCTTGATGAAGGTGAAGGCGGCGATCAACGACGATGAGGCCCTGCCCGCGCTGGCTGACCGGCGGATTGAGGGTGAGGTCGAGTTCCGGCACCTGAGCTTTGCGTATACCAGCGATGCTCAGACGCTGACGGACATCAACCTGCACATTCCGGCGGGGTCCAGCCTGGCTATCGTCGGTCCGACAGGATCGGGCAAGTCGACGCTGGTCGGGCTGATTCCGCGGCTGTATGAGGCGGAGCGCGGGATGGTGCTGGTTGATGGCGTTCCCGTGCGGGATTATCCGCTGGCGACGCTGCGGAAGGCTATCGGGTTTGTGCCGCAGGAGACTTACCTGTTCACCGAGACGATCCGGGAGAATGTGGCGTTTGGCGCGCCGGATGCCAGTGATGAGGCGGTTCGTGCGGCTGCGGCTGCGGCGCACATTGCGACCGAGATCGAGGAGTTTCCGCGCGGGTTCCAGACGCTGGTGGGCGAGCGTGGAATGACGCTTTCGGGCGGGCAGAAGCAGCGGACGGCGATTGCGCGGGCGATCCTGCGGGATCCTCGGATACTGATCCTGGATGATGCGCTGGCGAGCGTTGACACTTATACCGAGGAGCAGATTCTAGGCTCTCTACGCGAGGCGATGCAGGGACGAACGACGGTGCTGATCTCGCATCGCGTCTCGACCGCACGCAGCGCGGACCGGATTGCGGTGCTGGTTGCGGGCCAGATCGTCGAGCTTGGAACGCATGAAGAACTGATCGCGCTTGATGGTTATTACGCGAATCTGTTCGACAAGCAGCGGCTGGAGGAAGAGCTGGCTACGGCTTCGTAGTCGCGCTTGAAAGTTATAGACCGGGCTTTCAGCCCTCAAACTCCTTTCGGCTTAGAACATGGGGCTGCGCCCCATGCTGGTATAGCGGCGCGCTTTCAGCGCTTCAAGTTTGCGGCCAAAAGCTTATCTCCCGCTGACCTCGGCTTTGTCGGTTACGCCTAGAATTTTCACGATCACTCGTTTGTTGCGCTGGCCGTCGAATTCGGCGTAGAAGATGCGTTGCCAGGTGCCCAGGTCGAGGCGGCCGTTGGTGATGGGCAGCGTGGTTTCGTTGTGCAGCAGCAGCGACTTGAGGTGCGCGTCGGCGTTGTCCTCGCCGGTCTGGTGGTGCTTGTAGCCGGGCCAGCGGGGGGCGAGCTTCTCGAGCCAGGTGCCGATATCTTCGATGAGACCGTCTTCGTTGTCGTTCACGTAGATGGCGGCAGTGATGTGCATCGGGCTGACGAAACAGAGGCCGTCTATAACCCCGCTGCGCTGGACTATTGCCTGCACTTGCGGCGTGATGTGGACCATCTCGTAACGTTCGTCGGTGTTGAAGGTGAGGTATTCGGTGTGGGCCTTCATGGGGTGATGGTATATGGGGTATCCCTCCCCCCCGGTACTTTTTGGCTAAGGTCCTGGTTTCAAAGGGTGAAGCAGGGATACTTCCTGTTGGTACGACTATGGGCTGGGTTCCCTCCGGCTGCTGCGTGGTTCTTGAAAGTGCTCTATTTCTATTCTAGTGATTTGGCGGAGTAATTACGCCAAGTCTATTTGGTTTGGAATGTGTGAGATAAGCAGCTTAGGGGCTTGACAAGGGGTGGGGTGATTCTCGAATGGGAGTGACGCAGCTAGGGACTGCTAACCCCAGGGGCTAAAGCCCAGTTAGTGGAGGTTCTATGAGACCTGAGGCTGAAGCCTCAGGGTACCTTCGAGCAAAGGCAACGACAAGAACGGGCAACGACAAGAACGGGCAACGACAAGAACGGGCAACGACAAGAACGGGCAACGACAAGAACGGGCAACGACGAGAACGGGCAACGACAAGAACGGGCAACGGCAAGAACGGGCAACGACAAGAACGAGCAACGACAAGAACGGGCAACGACAAGAACAGGGAACGGCAACAGCGGGAGAAAGCAAAAGCGGTGAAGCAGAGCCATTCGCTGCGCTCAGGATGACAATTTCTCTGGGGAGAAATTGTCCAAGAGAGGCAAGGGCGAAAGCGACAGCAAAAACGGCAGCGAGAGCGACAGGGAAAACGACGGCAGAAACCAACAGCAAGAGAACGCAGCGGTTACACTTTCGGTCATGCGGGCAATGTGGGTATTGGTGATAGCAGTGGTGGCGACGACTCCGATGCGGGCGCAGTGGATGTTGCAGGAGTCACACACCACGGCTAGCTTGCGTGGCGTGCAGGCGCTGAGTGCCGAGGTGGCGTGGGCTTCGGGGACTGACGGGACGGTGCTGCGCACTGTCGACGGGGGAAAGAACTGGGAGCCGTGTGCGGTTCCGCGCGGGGCGGAGAAGCTGGACTTTCGCGGCGTGCAGGCGGTGGATGCGCGGACGGCGTGGGTGATGTCGAGTGGGCCGGGGGACGCTTCGCGGCTGTACCAGACGAAGGATGCGTGCCGGACGTGGGCGCTGGTGTTCAGCAATCCGGATAAAGCGGGATTCTGGGATGGGCTGCTCTACTCGGCGAAGCTGAAGACGCTGTTTATCCTGGGCGATCCGGTGGATGGAGCCTATCGGTTGTTCTTTGCGCGAGTGGGCGGCAGCGGCTACGAGACGGGAGCGTTTTCTCATGACTGGAATGAGCATCCGATCGCTGCCATAGAAGGCCAGGCGGCGTTTGCGGCGAGCAATACGCTGCTGGTGGAAGGCGTGGGTGACGGGGCGTTTTCGCTGCTGACGGGTGGCATGAAGTCGGAAGTGGTGCACGAGGAGCGGAGCCGCGTGCAGCCGCTGGATATGGCGGAGAAGGAAGGCGCGTTTTCCGAATGGAGCCGGACGCCGCTGCCGTTTGCGGCGGGACAGGCGAGCGGGGCGTTTTCGATGGCTTTGGGGAGCGGCGGGCACGTGGTGGTGGTGGGCGGGGATTATCAGAAGCCGGGTGAGCGCGCGTCGACCGCGGCGTGGAGCGATAACGGCGGGTATAAGTTTGCGCCGGCGGTGACGATGCCGGGGGGTTATCGGTCGGGCGTGGCTTATGATCCGGCGGCGAAGGTTTGGGTGGCGGTGGGGACTAGTGGGACGGACGTGTCTGCGGATGATGGGCGGAACTGGGTAGCGGTGACGGGGGATAACGGGGGGTGGAATGCGGTGTCGTTGCCGTTTGCGGTGGGGGTTAAGGGGAGGATTGGGGTTTGGGCGACGGGGGCGGCGAAGTGAGCCGGGAAAGCAAAGGCTTTGACGCAAAGTTCGCGGAGTTTAAACGCTAAGTTTCGCGAAGTAGAACAGACTATGACGACTGCGATGGATCGGTGGGTGGGGGTAATTCGATGACGATTTATGCGGCGACGACGAATGCGGGGAAGCTGGCGGAGTTTGCGGCTTCAGCGGGCGGGTATGGGGTGGGGGTGGAGGCGCTGCCGGGGTTGAAGGAGATGGCTGAGCCGGTGGAGGATGCGGCGACATTTATGGGGAATGCAGAATTGAAGGCGGTGGCGTACTCGCTCGCCGCGCCGGGACTGCTGGTGTTTGCGGATGACTCGGGGCTGGAGGTGGCGGCGCTGGGCGGTGAGCCGGGGGTGCGGTCGGCGCGGTATGCGGAGGATGCGGGGCTTGGTGGCCGGGGAATGGGGAAGGATGCTCGCAACAACGCTTATCTGCTGGAGCGTTTGAAGGGTGTGCCGCAGGCGGCGCGTGGGGCGAGGTTCGTTTGTGCGCTGGCGCTGGCTCGGGATGGTGTTGTGGTGCTTCGCGCGGAGGGAACCGCGGAGGGCGTGGTGTTGGAGACGGCGCGGGGCGAGGGTGGCTTCGGGTACGATCCGCTGTTTCTGCTGCTGGAACTGGGCGTGACGGCGGCGGAGCTGCCGCGGGAGCAGAAGTGGGAGCTGAGCCATCGGGGGAAGGCGTTTCGTGCGCTGCTGGCGGAGATGGAGCGCACGGGGCGTGCAGGCTGATGCGGGCGACTGTCCGACAAGTTTTGAATATCGAACAAAATTGCGGTATTCGAACAAATTTTCTTGACGCTGAGTTGGCATGGCGGAATAATCATTTCTGCAAACTCCGAGCCATTCCCTGGTGTTCGAAGTGAGCGGCGGCCTGTGTGCCGTTGATATTGTTGTGCCGTAAAAGTTCAGGAGCGCCGCATGGCAGCAGCCGCACCGCCAGCCCCACCCTCTTCCGCGCCGCTGCGCGGCGTTCAGCCACTTCGCGCCGGTGAAGGACATAGCTTCTTCTGGCGCCGGCTCCATTCGCTTTCGGGGATTGTGCCGATTGGCGCGTTCCTGGTCGAGCACATCGTTTCGAACTTCGAGATGCTGAATGGGCCGATGGCCTACGCCAAGCAGGTGCTGTTTCTGAACAGTCTGCCGCTGGTGCGCGTGCTGGAGTGGAGCTTCATCTTTATCCCGCTGGCCTTCCATGCGCTGTATGGCGTGTTCATCGCCGTGCGCGGCCGCAGCAATGTGAACGTTTATCCGTGGGCTGGTAATTTCGGCTACCTGATGCAGCGCGTGACGGGCATTATTGCGCTGCTGTACATCGCTTACCACGTGGCGACGCAGCGCTTTATGGGCACCAACCTGCCGGAGCATCCGGGGGCGGCGTTTGCCAAGGTGCAGCATGAGCTGGCGAACCCGGTAATCCTGGCGGTGTACGTGATCGCGATGATTGCGACGTGCTGGCACTTTGCTTACGGTATCTGGCTGTTCGCGGCCAAGTGGGGCATTACGCCGGGGACCGAGGCGCGCAAGAAGTTTGGATATGTCTGTGGCGCGATCGGCACGGTGCTTTGCGTGATGGGATTGACTGCCATTTATGCGGTCGTGGTGAAGTATCCGAATGCGCCGGAGGATGTGATGCCGGAAGTGCCTGCGGGTGTGAGCCGCGTCGCGCCGGTTGTGGCGCCGCGGGATTTGAAGGCGCCGTTGCAGGTTGCGGTGCGGTAAGTTTTACGGCGCGGCTGCGGCCTTGCCATCTATATCGAACGAGTTCAAGGCGGAACGCAATGGCAGCAACACCAAGGATTATCGTTGTCGGAGGAGGCCTGGCTGGTCTTTCCGCCGTGATCAAGATCGCTGAGGCGGGCGGTACGGTCGACCTCTTTTCCATCGTGCCGGTGAAGCGCTCGCACTCGGTTTGTGCGCAGGGTGGCATCAATGCGGCCAAGGACCTGAAGGGCGAAGGCGACGATGTGCTGAAGCACTTCGACGACACCGTTTATGGCGGCGACTTCCTGGCTAACCAGACGCCGGTGAAGAATATGACCGCGCAGGGGCCGGCGATCATCGATCTGCTGGACCGCATGGGTGTGCCGTTCAATCGGACGCCTGAGGGGTTGCTGGATTTTCGGCGCTTTGGCGGGACGCTGTATCAGCGGACGGCGTTTGCCGGCGCGACGACGGGACAGCAGCTGCTTTATGCGCTCGATGAGCAGGTGCGGCGGCATGAGTCTGAGGGCAAGGTAACGAAGTACGAGGGATGGGAGTTCCTGTCGGCCGTGCTGGACGACAACGGGGTTTGCCGCGGCATCGTGGCGATGGACTTGCGGTCGATGGAGACGAGGACGTTTGCCGCGGACGCGATCATTATCTGCACGGGCGGTAATGGAGCGATCTTCGGCAAGAGTACGAATTCCGTTGTTTGTACCGGCTCGGCGCAGAGTGCGCTGTATCAGCAGGGTGCGTTCTATGCGAACGGCGAGTTTATCCAGGTGCATCCGACGGCGATTCCGGGCGAAGACAAGCTGCGGTTGATGTCGGAATCGGCGCGTGGTGAGGGTGGGCGTGTTTGGGTTCCGCGGGATCGCAACGACAAGCGGGCGGCGCAGACGATTCCTGAGCCGGAGCGGTGGTACTTCCTGGAGGAGCGGTATCCGAAGTATGGCAACCTGGTGCCGCGTGATATTGCTACGCGGGAAATTTTCAAGGTTGTTTACCAGGATGAGATGGGCATCGACGGGCAGCCGATGGTGTACCTCGATGTGTCGCACCTGTCGCCGGAGCGGCAGAACAAGCTGGAAGGCATTCTTGAGATTTACGAGAAGTTCGTCGGCGACGATCCGCGCAAGGTGCCGATGAAGATCTTCCCGGGCGTCCACTACACGATGGGCGGGCTGTGGGTGGACTTCCAGCAGCAGACGAATATCCCCGGCGTGTTTGCGGCGGGTGAAGCGGACTACTCGATCCATGGAGCGAACCGGCTGGGTGCGAATTCCCTGCTCTCGTGCATCTACGGCGGATTTGTGGCCGGGCCTGAGGCGTTGAAGTATGCGAAGACGCTGAAGCCGCAGACGGGCGATGGTGGTCATGCGAAGGAGCTGGCTCGTCAGAAGGCGCTGAATGAGGCGCTGCTGAACAATCAGGGAACGGAGAATCCGTTCAAGATCTGGCGCGAGCTGGGCGATGCGATGACCAAGTATGCGACGATCGTGCGCTATAACGCGGGGCTGGATGAGTGCGATGCGAAGCTGGTTGAGCTGCTGGCGCGCTATAAGAACGTGAATCTTTCGGATAAGAGCCAGTGGGCGAATACGAGCTTTGCGTTTACGCGGCAGCTTTACAACATGCTGGAGCTGGCGCGGGTGATTGTGAAGGGTGCGCGGATGCGCGATGAGAGTCGTGGAGCGCACTATAAGCCGGACTTTCCGGATCGTAATGATGAGCGGTTCTTGAAGACGACCATGGCGGCGTTTGTGAATGGCGCGCCGGAAATTACTTACGAGGAAGTGGACACGGGCTGGATCAAGCCGCGTCCGCGGGTTTATACGTCGAGCTAGGGAGCTCAGCATGCACGTGAAAGCTCGTATCGCGATCACGATGTGTCTGACATTCGTCGTCTTGCATTGGCTGCTAATTGGTTTCGAAGGATTCAATGGGTTCGGGCACTTTGCTAACAGGGAAAACTGGTTATTTCTCCTGCGTGTGGTCGTTCTGGGAGCGACCAACGCCGTTGTACCAACCGGGCTTGTGATGTTGGGCGTGTGGTCGAACTCATGGTTCAAAGACGGTATTGAGCGCAGAGCGCAGCGCAGGCTTCAGAAGTACTCAGGTTATTAGGAGCATCAGCATGGCAGATCAACAGACGATCAAGGTTTCTATCAAGCGGCAGGCTTCGCCCGATGCGAAGGCGAGCACCGAAACGTTCGAGATTCCGTATCGGCCGAACATGAACATCACTTCGCTGCTGGGCGAGGTTGCGCTGAATCCGCGCACGGTGAGCGGTGTGGATTCGACGCCGATTACTTATGACTCGAATTGCCTGGAAGAGATTTGCGGCTCTTGCGCGATGCTGATCAATGGCAAGGCGATGATGGCCTGCTCGGCGCTGGTGGATAAGCTGCTGGGTGCAGCGGAGCATGGGCAGAAGCCGGACCTGTCGAAGACGATCACACTGGCGCCGCTGTCGAAGTTCCCCGTGGTGAGGGACCTTGCGGTTGACCGGTCTGTCTTATTCGAGAACTTGAAGAAGGTGAAGGCGTGGGTGCCGGTGGATGGGTCTTATGACCTGGGGCCGGGACCACGGCAGGTGCCGCAGATCCAGGAGCAGCGGTATCCGCTGTCGAACTGCATTTCCTGCACGATCTGCATGGAGGTTTGCCCGCAGTTCAACGATGCGACCGGGTTTGTGGGCGCGGCGACGATTGCGCAGACCAAGCTGTTCAATATGGATCCTGCGGGTAAGGTGCTGAAGGAAGAACGGCTGCGCGCGCTGGCGGGTGATGGCGGGATCCAGGAGTGCGGCTTTGCGCAAAATTGCGTGCAGGCTTGCCCGAAGCAGCTGCCGTTGACTGAGGCGATCAGCGATATTGGGCGGGATGTGTTTGTCCAGCAGGTGAAGGACTTCTTTACGAGGTAGGCGAGAGAGAGTACGTTCATCAGTGTGAGTACAGCGACAAAAACCGGCTGGTGGTGCTTTGTTGCATCGGCGGTCTGCTTTGCCTTGTTAGTGCTGCGAAACGATCTTATGTGCTCAGGCATGACGACCGTTTTTCTGCTGCTCGGGTCCCTCGGTTGCCTTGTTGCGGGAATCGTCAGTTTCATGATTGCGGTGGTGAGTAGGGTTCGCCGTGGGAGTTGTGACCCAACGGCTCCAACGCCCGTAGGTGCGAAGGCCCGGGGCTAAAGCCCATTTTCTTCTTGTGCGCTGCACCGCGGGCTAAAGCCCGCTGCTACTCCTTGTGGTCCGCCTGAATGAGGTTGTGCCGGATGGTGAAGAGGCGCATCCTATGGGGAGATGCATGAACATTTTCAGGCTGAGCAGTGGCTTCCCTTCCCGGTGGAGATGGTGTTTGCGTTTTTTGCGAATCCGGAGAACCTGCCGCGGCTGATGCCGAAGTGGCAGCGGGCGCGGATTGAGGAGGCGAACTTTCGGCCTCCGCCGGTGAGGCCCGGGATGGCGCGGCTGCCGGGGATCGTGGCCGGGGATGGGTCGCGGCTGACGATCAGCTTTCGGCCGGTGCCGTTTTCGCCGGTGCGGATGACGTGGGATGCGGCAATTGGACACTTTGTGTGGAATGCGCAGTTCTGCGATACGCAGCTGAAGGGGCCGTTTTTCTTCTGGCATCACTGCCATAAGGTTTCGGCTGAGGGGGCGGGGACGCGGCTGCGGGATGAGGTGGAGTTTGAGCTGCCGATGGGAGCGCTAGGGCGGGTGGCGGTGCCGGTGGTGAGGCGGCAGATGGCGGGGCTGTTTCGATATCGGCAGGAGCGGACGTTGGCACTGCTGGGGATGATGGGGCGCCGGGGACTAACGCGATAGCGTGCTGTCTTCCTCGTTGTCAGTTCTCTTCTTGCAGACGCAGACAGACCGCGGTGAGCAATCGCTCAACCATCATCACGAAACAGATACCACTCGTCTGACAGTTTCTTGAACACTATTTTTGCGGGTGGATCATCGAGACTATCTTCAACCGGTTTTAGCGCTTGTGCTGAGTAAACATATCCTTTGCAATCGTGCGTGATGGCTGTCCCTTGGCACTCGACCGGGAAGAATATCGCATTGGGATAGTCGTCACGGCGTTCAAGTCCTTCTTTGATCCCCAGCTTGGCAAAGAGAGAGTGATATTCCTGCAATTTCTCTTCCGGGATGGTGTTGTCCGCCGTTACCAGCGTAGGAGACAACCGTTTGAGACCCTGATCCCGCTCAGAAATGAAGATAAGATTTCTAAAATCGGCCGAGTGGCCTGTGAAAACCGCCGAAAGCTTTGCATCAGAGGGCAAATTGCATCCGACGAATAGTAACCCAGCTAATAGGGTGACCAGAAGCCGGGAGCCGTACGTCCTCTTCATTTAGTCCTTGTCGATTGGAGATGGGAGAGTCGTCTTAGTTCAGGCGTGGAGAGGCGTCTGCAGCAGCGGCCGGACGCGTTCCAGGGCGGATTCGGCGGTTAGGCCGTACTTGGCGCGGAGGTCTTCGACTTTGCCGTGCTCGATGAACTGGTCGGGCCAGCCTATGCGGAGGACGGGGATGTCGATTTCGAGGTCGTTGAGGGCTTCTAGGACGGCGGAGCCGAAGCCGCCGGCGAGGACGTGGTCTTCGAGCGTGACGATGAGGCCGCACTTGTTGGCGAAGCGAGCGATGGTGTCGCGGTCTACCGGCTTGGCGAAGCGGGGATTGATGACGGCTGCGCTGTGACCTTCAGACTGTAGAAGTTTGGCGAGGCGCTCGGCTTCAGGCAGCATGGCGCCCAAGCCGAAGATGGCGACGTCTCGGCCGTCGGAGAGCACCTGGGCGTGGCCTATTTCGATGGCTTCGGGTTGGGCCTTGACGGCTACGCCAGGCCCGGTTCCGCGCGGGTAGCGGATGGCGCTGGGGCCGTTGTGCAGCATGGCCGTGTACATCATGTCCTGGAGTTCGTCCTCATTGGCAGGGACCATGTGGACGATGTTGGGGATGCCGCGGAGGTAGCTGATGTCGAAGAGGCCGTGATGGGTGGGGCCGTCGTCGCCGGAGAGGCCGCCGCGGTCCATGCAGAAGACGACGGGGAGATCCTGGAGGGCGACGTCGTGAACGACCTGGTCGAAGGCGCGCTGGAGGAAGGTGCTGTAGATGGCGCAGAAAGGGCGATAGCCCTTGGTGGCCATACCCGCCGCGAAGAGGACGGCGTGCTCTTCGGCGATGCCGACATCGAAGTAGCGCGTGGGGTGGAGCGGGCGGAAGAGATCGAGCGCGGTGCCGTTGGGCATGGCAGCGGTGATGGCGACGACCTTGTCATTCATGGTGGCGAGCTTGGTGAGCGACTCGGCGAAGATCTCGGAGTAGGTCTTCTGCGCGGCGGGCTTGGTGACGCCGGTTTCAGGGTTGTAGGGGCCGAGGCCGTGGAATTTTTTCTGCTCGTCGATGGCGGGCTGGAATCCGCGGCCCTTCTGCGTGATGGCGTGGAGAATGACCGGCTTGCTGAGGGTCTTGAGGAACTTGAATGTCTCAATGAGCATGGGCAGGTTGTGGCCGTCGATGGGGCCGTAGTAGCTGAGGCCGAACTCCTCGAAGATCATGCCGCGGCCGATGACACCCTTGGCGGCCTCTTCGGCGCGGCGGGCGATATGGCGGGCGGCTTTGCCACCGAACTTTTCCAGCAGGGCGGCGGCGCGGTCGTGGAGGCTGACGTAGGTAGGGTTGGTGGCGATCTTGTGGAAGTACTCGGCGATGGCGCCGACGTTTTTGTCGATGGACCACTCGTTGTCGTTGAGGACGATGATCATGCGCTTGGTCTGAGCGGCGATGTTGTTGAGGGCTTCGAAGCTGATGCCGTTGGTAAAGGCGGCGTCGCCGCAGAGGGCGACAACGTGCTCGTCGCCACCGGACATATCGCGTGCAACGGCCATGCCCAGCGCGGCGGAGAGTGCGGTGCCGGCGTGTCCGGCGCCGAAGCTGTCGTGCTCGCTTTCGGTGCGGAGCATGAAGCCGTTCAGGCCGCCGGGCTGGCGGATGGTGTCGAACTGCTGCTCGCGGCCGGTGAGCAGCTTGTGGACGTAGCTCTGGTGCGAGACGTCGAAGATGAAGCTGTCGCGCGGGGTATCGAAGACGTAGTGCATGGCGATGGTCAGTTCCACCACGCCGAGGTTGGGGCCGATGTGTCCGCCGGTTTTGGCAACACCGAGGATGAGGCGCTCGCGAATCTCTTCAGCGAGCCGTTCCAGCTCCACCATGCCAAGTCGCTTGACGTCTTCCGGCGACTTGATTTTGCTTAAATACTCACTCATTTTCTCGAACCCGTCAGTTCACTTGGATGCGTGCAGTGAACCGTCGCGCTGGGCTAAAGCGCGATTAACCAGTATAGCTGTCCGCAGGTGTGGCCCTGTGGGTAGTTGGGATTAGACGAAGTGCAGCGGGTTATGACAACCCGATTGACAGCTTCGCCGGACCTAGCGGAGCGCGATGGCCGTGCTGGCCAGCGACGTCGATTTTGCATGACTGGTGGAGGACGCGGCGCGCGCGGTGGAGGGGGTGGCGTCGATCTCGTAGGTGCCGTAGTCGACGGTGAGTTTGGCTTCGCCGCCCATACGCATGTGGCTGACGGTTTCGCCGTGTTGCGGCAGCCAGAATTCACCGTTGCGGCCGTAGCGGTAGTCGAAGGTGGCGTTGCTGACCCAGAAGCTGGGGTTTTTCGCGGGCTCGCCGGTGATGCGGATGACGGCGTAATCGGCTTTGCTGATCCAGACTTTGCCCTTGTAGGTAAAGCGCGTGTTGGCGTGCGGTGTTACTTCAATCTGCCAGGCTTTCACGCCGTCGATGTCGTCGTCGCCGATGAGCTTGAGGTCGTAGTTTTCCGGGGAAAGCATGAAGCGGATGTGATTGGCTTCGAGCGCGCCCTCCTGCTCGGTTTCCATGAGCTTGTCGAGGACCTTGTGGCAGACGGTTTCGGAGCCGGATTCGGAGATGACGGTGAAGTGCTTCTGGTCAGGTGCGGAGAAGTCCATGCGGGCCTGAAGGTCGGCGGCGTGGTTGCCGAGGGGGCCGTGATACTCCACATGGTAGGTGCGCTGCGAGCCGTAGTGGGTAAGCGCGGACATGCGCTCGCGATCGTGCTGGTTCATACGGGAGACGATGTCTTCGGCGGTTTGTGCGGGAGCGGTCGCGCTGAGGAGAGCGGCGGCGGCGATGATGGCGGCGATGCGGATGGTTGTTGCGTGGCCCATGTTCCACCTCCTCATGCGTCAACTCGATCACAGTGAAGTGAACGACACATGACCAACGGGAAATCTATCGGCGAAAGATTATCTCTGTCCAATTAATGTCGTGGTGTGATTGTGTCGCGCCACGAGTTCCCGTTCTGCGTGAGTTGGATGCGGGTTGGCGGTCTCAGGTTAGTCGGCTATTGCGACCAAGCGTAGCGCCGTGGAAACCCATGTCCCCAAAGGCGAGGGACATGGGGCACCCCGGTTGAAATTTTGTTACTTGGTCGGGTGGAGGATGAGCTTTTGTACCCGCCAGTTGAGGAGCTCGGCGACGTAGATGGTGTTTTCGGTGGGGCAGGCGATTTCGTGGATCCAGCCGAACTGCTTGAGCTGGCGGCCACCTTCGCCGAGGACGCCGAGGACCTTGCCGTCGAGGGAGAGCTTGTAGACGCGGCCGGGGAAGACGTCGGACGCGTAGAGGACCTGGTGCGGGCCGGGGGTGATGCAGACTGCCCAGGGAGCGCCGTTGCCCTGCGTGCCCTTGGCGCCCTGGGCGGGCTTGCGGCCCATGACGGGCGTGGTGTTGGCGTAGTCGAAGGGGACGTCGATGGTGATCTGGCGGAGGTACTTGCCGTTGCCGTCGAAGACCTCGATGCGGTTGTTGCCGCGGTTGGCGACGTAGACGTTGCCGTCGTTATCAGTGGCGATGCTGTGGGGGGTGTTGAGCTGGCCGGGGCCGGAGCCGGGCTCGCCGAAGCTCATGAGCCATTTGCCATTCTTGTCCACCTTGCCGACGCGGGAGTTGATGTAGCCGTCGGAGATGTAGGTGTTGCCTTCCTTGTCCCATGCCATGTCAGTGACCTGGCGGAACTGGCCGTCGACGGGAGGCAGCGGGGGCTTGGGGTGCTTGAGGGGCTCGGTGCCGTCGTCGGAGGCTTCCTGCTTGCGGCCGAAGACCATGGCGACGCGGCCGGCGGGGTTGAACTTGATGACCATATCCGATCCCTTGTCGGTGACCCAGATGTTGTCGTCCTTATCGACGCGGACGGCGTGGGCGAAGGACCAGGCGTAGAGATTGTGGCCGATCTCGCGGAGGTAGGTGCCGTCGGGGCCGAACTCCAGCAACTGGGCGGCGGCGGCGCCGTAGGCCGGGCCGGTGGTGTTGCCACGCGTGAAGACGAAGACGTGGCCCTTGGAGTTGACCGCAACGCCGGCGGCTTCGCCGAGGTACATGTTCGGGGGAAGCTTAAGGAAGTTGGGGACGGATTCGAACGGAATTTTGGGGACATCCTGCGCGTGCGAGGCGAGGGGCAGGGCGAGCGATAAGGCAAGTACGAGGGCGGAACGATTCATGGCTTTCCCTTCAGGCGTGTGTTGGTGAACTGCGAGAGGCGGGATAAGGATATATGTCTGGGTGGATCTTGTGGGAGAGGGTTTGTTAGCGGATGAAGCGGATATCGCAGATGGAGGAGACGCGCGACCAGGCGCGGTCGGCGGTGTAGACCGGGAGATTCATGTGGATCGCCAGAGCGAGGCAGGCGCGGTCGCCGAAGGATAGGCCGGCGGATTTCGTCTGCGAAATAAGGGAACCGCAGAGTTTGGCCTGGTCCGCATTAAAGGCGATGATCTGATGGGTAGCACTAGAGGTGACGCGCCACGCGATTTCTGCGGGCTTTCCTTCGCGCACTAGCTTGGCCTGCACTTCTGCTGCGTTCACGGCGCTGATCACGGACCGCAAGAGGATAGGCTGAACAACTTCGCTCCCTCTTTCAGACTGAAGGACCGCGAGCAGCGCTGATGAATCTAGGACGCCTGGCTCCAAGCCGACTCCTCGCGTGCAGCCTCGGCGCGGTGCTCCGCGATCAATTCGTTGGCAAGCGATCTGCCAGGCGGAACCAGTTTTCTGACCTCTTCCTGTGCCCAGGCCAAGCGCTCGTAAAACGCGGTGCGCTCTTCCTCGGTGATTTCCCGTTGCTGCGTTTTCTCTTCAAGGCCGGGTCGCATGTCGGTTGTCGCCATCGCGGATCACCTCTGAATGAAATTTTACGCCTCTACGCCTTCCATCACGACCGGGTCGGGCTTTTCTTTGCCGAACTCGCCTTCCCATTGCGCGATGACGACGGAGGCGAGGCAGTTGCCGACGACGTTGACCATGGTGCGGGCCATGTCCATCAGGGCGTCGATGCCGAAGACAACGGCGATGGGCCACTCGGGCAGGTTGAAGGTGGAGGCCGTGGCGAAGAGCACGACCAGCGTGGCGCGGGGGACGCCGGCGACGCCTTTGCTGGTGAGGACGAGGGTCGCCATCATGAGCAGCTGCTGGCCGATGGTGAGGTGGAGACCGGCGGCCTGGGCGACGAAGATGCTGGCTACGGCGAGGTACAGCGTGGAGCCATCGAGGTTGAAGCTGTAGCCGGCGGGGATGACGAAGGCGACGATGCGGCGCGGGACGCCGAGGGCTTCCATCTGCTCCATGGCGCGCGGGAGAGCGGCTTCGCTGGTGGCGGTGGCGAAGGCGATGGTGGCGGGTTCGGCGACGGCGGCTAGGAATTTCACGATAGGGACTTTGAAGAGCAGCGCTACCGGCAACAGGACGAGGACGGCAAACATCGCGAGTGCGCCGTAGAGCGTGAGGAGCATCTTGCCGAGGTTGATGAGGACGCCGAGGCCCTTGTCGCCGACCGTGAAGGCCATAGCGCCGGCGACGGCGAACGGCGCAAAGTACATGACGATGTTGGTGAACTTGAACATCACTTCACTGAGCGATTCGCATAGTCGAAGCACCGGGGCACGCTTGGCTTCGCTCAGGCTGGCTAGTGCGATGCCGAAAAAGACGGCGAAGACGGCAACCTGCAGGAGCTGGGCGTCGGCGATGGACTTGGCGATGTTCTCGGGGAAGATGTGGAGCAGGAAGTCGTTCCAGTGGGTGGGCGGCGGTGTGGCGACGTTTTTGACAGCTTCGACCGCAGGCTTCGCCAGGCCGACGCCGGCCTTGCTGACGTTGATGGCGATCAGGCCGATGGCGAGGGCGAGCGTGGTGACGACCTCGAAGTAGATAAGCGACTTGATGCCCATCCGGCCGACGCTCTTCATGTCGCCGTGGCCGGCGATGCCGACGATGAGCGTGGCGAGGATGAGCGGGGCGACGATGGTCTTGATGAGGCGGAGGAAGATGTCGGAGAAGACGCGCAGGCTGACCGCGAAGGCGGGTGCGTCGAAGCCGATTTCGGCACCGGCGACCATGGCGACGAATATCCAGGGCGTGAGGCTCTTGCGGCGGTAGGCGAAGGCGGCGAAGAGCAGGATGGCCAGCCAGCGGAGCGCGCGGGCGGCAATGAGGGTACCGGGGCTGAAGGCCTGGAGCGCCGAGCCGGCGATGAGCAGCAGGACGGCCGGGAGTATGAGGGTCCAGTCTTTGCGGGCGATGGCCACGGGGCTCCTTGGTTTGTTGAGGTTGAGGCAGGATAGCAGTTGTGGTGGCGTTGAGGGGAACAAGCAACGGCAAACACAGATTCCCTGCGGGAATGACAAACTCAAGGGGTGGGACAGCGTCCTCATGCGCGGTGACAATGGGTCGATAAGGGAGGCATGACCGGCTGATGTTTTGAAGTCGTGCTGCGCTTTGACAGCGGTGAAGTGCGGTTGGGGAGTCGTAGAATGAACGCATGCGACGCTCTATCTGCTTCTTCGCCGCTCTTTTGTTGGTGGCTGCGCCTGCGATGCGCGCGCAGTCCGCCCTGTCTCTGACGCCGCAGAATGCCGCCGGGCCGAAGCTCAATCCGCTAACGCAGCCGACGCTATCTCCCGGCGTGATCATGTTGATGGAGCTGGAGGGGAAATTTGCGCAGGACGTCGCCAAGGGCGGCGGAGCGGCGTTCAGCTCGTGGTTCGCCGAAGATGCGGTGACGCTGAATAACGGCAAGCCCGCCGTGCTCGGGCACCGGGCGATTGCGGCCACGGCGGTGTGGGACGCGAAGACCTACCAGCTGACCTGGGCGCCCGAGGGCGCGCAGATGGGGCCCTCGGGCGACACCGGGTTTACGTGGGGGCACTACGAGGCACGGTCTGTGGATAAAAATGGGGAGCCGGTTACCTCCGGCGGAAGATACATTACCTTCTGGAAAAAGGTGGCGGACGGTTCCTGGAAGGTCGCACTGGACGCCAGTGCCGACGATGCGCCTGTGGCTGGCTCGTGTTGCGCGCTCCCGAAACCGTAACCGGGCACCAGAGTCGTCAACGCTAACCGCTGAAAGTCGTACAAGTCGAAGGTTTCGGAGTCATGCTAAGGGTTACCTTCGTGCATCTTTCCGGAACCGAACGGGGGAGAGCTATATGCGTCCCTCCTTTATATCCTTCGACTTGTAGACATGACCGAATCTCCCTCCAGCGCCGAGCTCGCCCGGCTCCAGACACTCGAGTTGTACGAGTTACTGGACATGCCGCATGATCCGGCCCTCGACGACATCTCTCGTCTGGCGGCGCAGATCTGCAACGCCCCGGTGGCGACGATCTCGCTGGTGGAGAGAGACCGGATCGCGCTGATTTCGCGGTTTGGAATCGAGGTCATGGAAGCGCCTCGGTACGGCTTACCGTGCGAAACAACACTGGCCGGGGATGGGATCTACCAGATACCGGATGCGCGCCGCGACCCAGATTACGCTCCGGGCGGGATCGCGGTGGGTGATCGGAGATTCCGCTTCTACGCAGGAGCGCCGATTGTGATGCCTTCCGGGGCGGCGATCGGGTGTTTGTGCGTTTACGATACGGCGGCGCGCAAGCTGACCTCGGCGCAGATGGAGTCGCTGGACTCGCTGAGCCACATTATTGTGACGCGGCTGGAGTTGAATGTGCGGGCGCGGCAGATGGAACGGTCGGCGCGGGCGCGGCAGCGGGTAGAGAGCGCGCTGACCGTCGAGCGTAACTTCGTCTCCGCTGTGCTGGATACCGTGGGCGCATTGGTGGTGGTGTTCGATACGGCAGGACGCATTGTGCGCTTCAACCGCGCGTGCGAGATTATTTCGGGTTATGCGTCGGCTGACCTGGTGGGCAAGTATGCGTGGGAGCGGCTGATTCCTTCAGAAGATGTGGCCGCGTACATCCAGAGCTTCGAGCGGATTCGCGCCGGAGATTTTCCGACGACCTACGAAAATTTCTGGGTGGCAGCGGATGGGTCGCGGCGACGGATTTCGTGGTCGGCGACCGCGCTGGTGGACTCGCAGGAGCAAGTGAACTTCGTGATCGCGACGGGCATCGACGTGACGGTGCAACGGATTGCGGAAGCGGCCATCAGGGAGAGCGAAGCGCGGTACCGGCAGCTGGTGGAAGGGTCGCTGGGCATGGTGTGGACGCACTCGCTGGATGGAACGATCCTTTCCATCAACGCGCACGGAGCGCAGGGTATCGGGCGGACAGTGGAGGAGCTTGAGGGCCGGCCGCTGGCGGATTTTGTGAACCCGGAACGGCGTGGGCTGATGGAGCCTTACCTGGTGTCGCTGCTGGAGACGGGCGAAGCGCAGGGCCTGCTGCACCTGCAGCACGTGAACGGCGAAGACCGTGTGATTGCGTATCGCAACCGGTTGATCGAAGAGCCGGGACGGCCGCGGTATGTGCTGGCGTTCGGTGTCGACATCACGGAGCAGGTGCGGGCCGAGGAACAACTGCGGTCGCTGATCCGGCAGTCGAACTCGGTGCTGGAGAGCGTGGGCGACGGCATTTATGGCCTGGACCTTGAAGGCCGGGTGACGATTGTGAACCCGGCTGCGGCACAGATGCTGGGCTACAAGCCGGAAGAGATTCTGGGCAAGAACATGCACGAGCTGACCCATCACACGCGGACCGATGGCACGCCTTATCCGCAGTCGGATTGCCCGATTCAGCGGTCGCTGGCGAACCGCGAGACGATTCGCGTGTCGAACGAGATCTTCTGGCGCAAGGATGGGACGAGCTTCCCGGTGGAGTATGTAGCGCGTCCGCAGATTGAAGCGCGGGCCGAGGCCGGCGAAGGTGCTCTGCAGCGGCGCGGGATTGCGGCATCGACACCGCAGCTTGCGCTTTCCGAAGGTACTGAAGATGCCGACAGCCCGACGGGAGAGCTGAACATGGCCGATGGACGCGCGGTGGGTGTGGTCGTGGCGTTCACGGATATTTCCGAGCGCAATGCGCTGGATCGGATGAAGGACGAGTTCATTTCGACGGTATCGCATGAGCTGCGTACGCCGCTGACGAGCCTGCGCGCGGCGCTGGGCCTGCTGGCCGGTGGAGCACTGATGCAGCGGCCCGACAAGATGCGGCAGATGATGGATATCGCCATCGGCAATACGGACCGGCTGGTGCGGCTGGTGAACGACATCCTCGACCTGGAGAGCATTGGGTCAGGCAAGGCGGAACTGCACAGCACGATGTGCTCGATGGGCGAGCTGTTCCGGCGCACGACGAACCTGATGCAGACCTCCGCGCAGAAGGCGAACATCTGCTTCACGATTGAGGCGAATGGTGTGAGCGTGTGGGCTGACCCCGACCGCATTCTGCAGACGCTGACCAACCTGGTGGCGAATGCGATCAAGTTCTCGCCGCACGACAGCTCCACGCCGATTGAGATTCGGCTGTCGGCACGGTACCAGTCGCCGAGCGAAGCGATCATCGAGATTGAAGACCACGGGCGTGGCATTCCGTCCGACAAGCTGGAGCTGATCTTCGACCGCTTCAAACAGGTGGACGCGTCCGACTCGCGCGCGATGGGAGGGACGGGGCTGGGACTGGCGATCTGCCGCAGCATTGTGACTCAGCACGGTGGGCAGATCTGGGCGACGAGTGAGCTGGGGATGGGTTCGACGTTCCACTTCACGCTGCCGTCGCGGCCGAGCCATAATCTGCGGTAAGGGAGTTTTTCCCGATTCAATACTGGAGAACCTGCCGCTGATCATGCGCAGCGCACTTCGTGGGGCGTGAGAGTAGAATTTCGTTGAGGTGCGCAGATGGCGACGCTACCGCAGGCCCCAAGTTCTCTTACGCCGCAGGAACTTCAACATGACGCCCAGGAACGACGGCGGATCGTGGATAAGATTCTTGCGGATGGTCCAATGCGGTTGGCGACTGAACTCGATCGCCTGCGCGGGCTTGGCGTGATCGATGCGGACGGCAATCTTATCCCGAAAACTATTCCGGCTGACATGATGCCCGGGGCTGAACGCGATTTTGGTGGCTAACCTACGTCAGCCAACTCTGTTCATCGTTGCTGGGGCACCGGGTTCCGGCAAGTCGGCGCTGATGCCGGTCAGGCAATTTGAAGTCGATTTTTTCAATGCCGACGACGAAGCCGCTAAGCTCAATGATGGCTCGTACCACTCCATCTCCCAGAAAATACGTGCCGAAGTAAACAGGCGTTTTGAACGATTCATTCTCGATCACATAGGACGCGGACAGAGCCTGGCGATTGAAACGACGTTACGTTCCACCATTGCGCTGGCTCAGGCGCAACAAGCTCAGGATGCCGGTTTTTATGTCGAGATGCATTACATTGCCACAGACAGCCTCGAAGTCAATCTCAACCGTGTGACTAAGCGGTTCTTTGGTGGCGGGCACTCGGCTCCGGTCGAGACGCTGACCGATATTCGGGAGAAGAGTTACAAGAACCTCTACACCGCGATCAATTCTGTACCGGGCCCCCTAAACGAGCTCACGATTTACGATAATTCCATCGACGGAGTGTTCATGAAGAAGGCGTTCCGCGTGAGCTTGCCGCCTGGCCGGTACGTGCTTGACGTGGAACTCTTCGATCCTCCCGCTTATCTTGATGAGTACGTCGATCTGGCTTTTCGTCCGTAGCTACTCATCATTCTCCCGCAGCTTGGCCAGTATGCCGAAGTCTTCAAGGGTCGTGGTGTCTCCGGTCACGGTGCCGGTGGTGGCCAGCTCGCGCAACAGGCGGCGCATGATTTTTCCGCTGCGGGTTTTTGGGAGCGTCGGGGTGAAGCGGAGGTCGTCGGGGCGGGCGAGTGAGCCGATTTCCTTAGCTACCCACTGGCGCAGTTCCTGCTTGAGCGCATCGCTAGGCTCGTGGCCTTCTTCCAGCGAAACGAAGGCGGCGATGGCCTGGCCTTTGAGCTCGTCGGGGCGGCCGACGACCGCGGCCTCGGCCACCTTGGGATGCGCGACGAGGGCGGACTCAATCTCCATGGTGCCCAGGCGGTGGCCGCTGACGTTGATCACGTCGTCGACCCGGCCCATGAGCCAGAAGTAGCCGTTGGCGTCCATGCGGGCGCCGTCGCCGGTGAAGTAGATGCCGTTGCCGTCGGCATCGTGGATGTCTGAGAAATAGGCCTTCTCGTAGCGTTCGGCGTCGCCCCAGATGGTGCGGGCGATGGAGGGCCAGGGCTTCTTGATGACCAGCAGGCCTCCCTGCCCCGGCGGGACGGGCTGGCCTTCCTTGGTGACGACTTCGGGGACGACGCCGAAGAACGGCCGCGTTGCCGAGCCGGGCTTGGTGGCGACCGCGCCGGGAATGGGAGCGATGAGGATGGCTCCGGTTTCGGTCTGCCACCAGGTGTCGACGATGGGGCAGCGTTCCTTGCCGATCTCGCGGTGGTACCACATCCAGGCTTCGGGGTTGATGGGTTCGCCTACGGTGCCGAGCAGGCGCAGGCTGGCCAGGGAGTGCTTGTGCACCCACTCGTTACCCCACTTGATGAAGGCGCGGATGGCGGTGGGCGCGGTATAGAAGATGGTGACCTGGTGGTCGTCGACGATCTGCCAGAAGCGGTCATTATGAGGGAAGTTGGGTGCGCCTTCGTACATCAGCACCGTTGCGCCGTTCTGCAGCGGGCCGTAGACGACGTAGCTGTGGCCGGTGACCCAGCCGATATCGGCGGTGCAGAAGTACACATCGTCGTCGCGGAGATCGAAGATGTACTTGCTGGTGAGATAGGTCTGGAGCGAGTAGCCGCCCGTCGTATGGACCAGCCCCTTGGGCTTGCCGGTGGTGCCACTCGTATACAGGATGTAGAGCGGGTCCTCGGCATCCTGGTGGGAGCATGGGCATACGGCGTTGACCTCAGCCATCGCTTCGTGGAGCCAGATGTCGCGGCCAGGCTGCATGTTGACGGTGACCGACGGGGAGCGCTGATAGACGACGACCGTGCGGACGCCGGGGCACTTGACGAGGGCCTCGTCGACGATGGCCTTGAGCTTGACCTCACCGCCGCGACGGTAGCTGACGTCCTGCGTAAGGATCACCTGGCAGTCGGAGTCATTGACGCGGTCGGCGATGGCGTGGGCGGCAAAGCCACCGAAGATGACGGAGTGAACGGCGCCGATGCGGGCGCAGGCGAGCAGCGCGATGGCCAGCTCCGGCGACATGCCCATGTAGATGGCGACGCGATCGCCCTTCTGAACGCCCTGGGCCTTGAGAACGTTGGCGAAGAGCTGGACTTGTTCCAGCAGCTGACCATAGGTCAGCTTCCTCACTTCGCCGGGCTCGCCTTCCCAGATGAGGGCGACCTTATCGCGGCGGGGGCCCGCGGCGTGGCGGTCGACGCAGTTGTGGCTGAGATTGAGCTGGCCGCCGGTGAACCATTTGGCGTGGGGCCCGGAGCCGTCGATGACCTTGTCCCAGGGCTTGAACCAGTCGAGCTCGGTGGCGGCCTCGGCCCAGAAGGCTTCGGGGTCTTCGATGCTGCGGCGGGCCATGGCTTCATATTGCTCGAGCGAGGAGATGCGGGCCTTGGCGGCGAAGGCGGCCGGAGGGGGGAAGACACGGTTTTCGCGGAGAAGCGATTCGACGTTGGTTCCTACACTCGGCTGGCTCAGATCATTGGACATCGGGGGTTCCTGGTTTCCTTTTGCGACTTGGGGTCAGCCAAAAGGTACGTTATCGCGAAGGGTGCCTGCAACCACAGGATGACGCTCTGATGACGGCGTGGTGACAACTCGAGCGATGCGGAGCGGTGAGAATGGCACATGTTCGCCACGAAAGTGCTATTGTCTGAGGTTTTCCACCGCAGGATACTGAAGTGGCGACTGTGTCCGACGATAAGACACTTATGTTGCATTACGAACCATCACCGAAACGCAGCGCTGGAACGACGGCGCGGGGTATTTGGCCCGGTTCGGAGGCCCAGGCGATGATGAGCGATAGCCAGTTGTGCCATCATCAGAGCCGTGCCTTCTTACGCGATCACCGTCATCGGCTTCTTCATGGGCTTCGGCTTCGGGGTGGGTTGCGCGCTGGCGGTGATGTACTCGATCTACATGGGAGGCTATCGCACGGCGGTGCGCGAAGCCGCCGCGGACGTGCCAACGGATCGCCTTACACGGGAACGTCAGAAGCTGGTACCCAAGCCTCCGGCTTAGCTGGCGCCTTCGGCGTTGCGGCCGAGTTCGAGAGCGGCGCGCAGTTCGCGCACCTCCAGCGACAGGCGCGAGAGCTCCTTCATCAATTCCCTGCTGTGGACCGCCTCGCTGGTGGGTGTGATGCCCTCGACGTAGAAGGTGCCGTTGGGTTCCAGGACGCAGAGCTTCACATCTTCGGGGTTATTGAAGCCGTTCTTGTTCAGGACCGAGATCAGTTCTTCGTGAGTGAGCGTTTCGGTCTTCAGGGCGTTCTGATCGACCTTGCCGTCGGAAATAAGGACCGTCTTGGTGCCTTCGAGTACGGCTGTGACCTTGGGGGCCTTGTAAAGCAGGCGCATGAGGAGCCAGTTGATCATCAGCAGCGCCAGTGCACCGATGATGCCGCCGGTGATGGAGTTGTCGTCGCCGATGATGGCGTTCTGGACGGTGTTGGAGAGGCTCAGCAGCACAACCAGGTCGAAGGGATTGAGTTGGGCAAGTTCGCGCTTGCCGAATACGCGGAGGAAGACAATCAGGCAGATGTAGACGATGATCGGCCGCAGGATCTTTTCGAGGATCGGCAACTGCAGGTGGAACATGTCTTGCAGCATGGTGTGCAGCATGGAAATTCTCCCTTGGAGGGCCCCGGCGGAGGCCCGTGGATGCGTAGCGCTGGGGCAATCGTACCTTCTGGCGGGGTGCAAGCCTTCCCTTCACAGCAAAATAGCGTCCAATGGATAGAGAAGGTGCAGCTGAAACCTTTTGCTGCCGTCCCGCAACCCAGATGCAGAGGGGATCGTTGGCCAAACGGCTACGCGGGGCCCAAGATAGTAAACAGGCAATTGGGCGCAACGCATGGGAACCATGCGGGTTATCGCGCGAAGACCGATTGCCGCAGATATCGGGCAGGGCCGTTGAGGTTCCGGCAATTCTGGTATCGTTCTGGTAACTTATTGGATTTTTCCGTAGTTTCCGGGTTGGTTCACAAGTTTGAAAAAGGGATCGGGTAGAACGATGTCCAAACCGCTACGCAGCGAAAATCCGAAGCCGGAAAATATCCAGTTCAAGCACTTCGGGATATTGAACGACGGGCAACAGAGCAAGGGCGCGTTTACGACGTCGATCGTCACGAACCTGGTGCTGGCCGCGCTGGTGATCCTGGTGGGAAGCGCCGTCAAGACCGTGGTGAACACGAACAAAGCAAAAGAGTTAACGTATGTTGAGCCGGTGAAGGAGCCGCCTCCGCCCCCTCCTCCGCCTCCGCCGAAGTTCAAAATGCCGCCGCCGCCTCCGCCCAAGCCGATGGATCCGCCGAAGATCAAGCTTCCGCCGGAAAAAGTGCCGGAGATGAAGCCGATTGAAGTGCACATGGCGCCGCAGCCGATTCACATGCAGCCGGCCCCGCCCAAGGCGGTGACGCCACCGCCCGCTCCCAAGGCCGTGAGCCTGGCCGCGGATATTCGCCCGGCAGCGGTGAAGAACAACGATGCGAACCCCTCGCCGGTAAGGCTGGGGACGCCCGACAATCCGCTGAAGCCCCTGACCGGGCCGGCAGTCTCGAAGATCAACCTTGGCCAGTCCGGCCAGCCTGGGATGCCGGCCAGCAATACGGGCGGTGGGCCGCGCTCGGCCTCCGCGGTGAGCGGTTTTGGCTGCCCTACCTGCACTGATATGAACGGCAAGGACCGCGGGTCGCAGAAGGTGGTTGGTGTGCAGCTGACCTCCAACGGAACCGGTCCTGTGACCTCAAAGAACCTGACGGGCGCCCCCGTGAACGTGCACCTGCAGACCAACGCGGCGCCGCCCCCGGCAGCCGCACCGGTATTGCATACGGCTACGGCTGCTGCTCCGCCCAAAGTGACGTATAAACCGCAGCCGGTTTACACCGAAGAAGCCAAGCAGATGCACCTGGAAGGCGCGGTTTCCATCCGGATACGGGTGACATCCACGGGCGCGGTGCAGGTGGTGGCCGTGACGCACGGGTTGGGCCATGGGCTGGACGAGTCGGCGATGCGTGCCATTCAAGGTACCCGGTTTACACCGGCGCTGGATGCGACGGGACACCCGGTAGACTGGGAAGGCGTCGTTAATGTGAACTTCCAGATGGCAGGCTAAGGTCCGGCACGGTATTACCTAAGTTTTCTAACCATTCTTCACGAACAAAGCCGGCGGCATCATAACTGGGATACGCCGACCAAGACCTAAGGAGTCCCCGATCGATATGACTTTCCGGACGAAATCCACTACCGTTGTGACCCTCGCCATGTTCGCGGCGTGCTCGCTTTCTGCCGCAGCCTTTCCGTTTGGAAAGAAGAACAAGCCCGAGGAACAGATCTTCCGCAAGCCGACGCCCGCGCAGAATGCGCTGATCGACAAGGCGATTGTGCATGAAGCGGCCGTCGTGAAGGCCCTGCGTGAGCGGTCGCCGTTGGTGGATACCTACATCCAGAACATGAAGCCGGACCCGGTGCTGGTACAGGTGCCGGAGTCGGACTGGCACTCGCTGGCGCGAGTGGATTTCGGCAAGGTGATCGGCGAAACCGGTTACGCGACCGACAAGACCCGCGATAAGGGCAAGGGCGGCAAATTTGGCTTTATGAAGCACTCGCTCGGCTACATCACCGGCCTGTCGTCCAGCCTGCACCTGACCTACCACGAGGGCGGCTTCGTTCGCATGATCGTGATCGATACGGACGGGCCGAACGGCGATGGCTTCAACCGCCAGAACTATACGTTCGGGTTTGTGCGCAACGAGTTCCTGGGAACCATTCCCACCATCGTTCTGGATGTGCAGCCGGTGAAAAAGAAGGCGGGACGGTTCTTCGGTCGCGTGTGGATTGAGCGCAACAACGGCAACATTGTGCGCTTTGACGGCGACTTCAACGGAACCCAGCAGGACATCACGGAGTACTACCACTTCGACTCGTGGCGGACGAACGTGAACGGCGACCTGTGGATGCCGACGTCGGTGTACTCGGAAGAAACGAACCCGAAGTCGCCTTCCCATGCGCTGCAGTTCAAGGCGATCAGCCACATCTGGGGCTATGAGCTGAAGATCCCTCCGCCTGAGAGCGAGCAGACCAACATCGACGTGGTGGGTGCGGTGGATGAATCTGCCAATGCTGCCAACGCCGACGTCAGCCCGCTGGGCGCGCAGCGCGAGTGGATCCAGCAGGCTGAGGACAACGTCATCGAGCGGCTGTACACCGCCGGCCTGATCGACGCCAAGAGCCCGTTCGACCAGACGCTGAGCGACCTGGCCAACAACATCCTGGTCTACAACAATATTCAAACCCCGCGGCCCATCCGGGTACGGACGATGCTGACCCAGCCGCTGGAGTCGATCGCCATCGGCAATACCATCCTGCTCTCCAAGAGCCTGATCGATACGACGGCCATCCAGACCACCGACGGCGCACAGCAGATGGGCAACCTGAATGCCCTGCTCGCATTCCAGATTGCCCACATCATCCTGGGCCACCACGTGGATACGAAGTACGCGTTCTCTGACCGCATGATGTTCCCGCCGGAGTCGGCTTTCCAGCGCCTTCCGATGCACCACACCGATCAGGAAAACGTGGATGCCGCCAAGAAGGCGATGGACCTGCTGAACGCCAAGGAACTGGCCGACGGTCAGCAGTATTTTGGCCTTTATCTGCAGCAGCTTGCCCCGCGCGGCAAGGCCCTGAAGGCCTTGAACGAGCCGATGATGGGCGATGGGCTGATGAAGCCGGACGGTACGTTCTGGCTGCAGGCGATGGTAAGCAAGGCTCCCAAGCTGAACATGGGCGACCTGAAGCAGCAGGCGGCGGTGCCGCTGGAAAGCTTCCTGAATTTCGATCCGTGGACCGACCAGGTGATCCAGAAGCACGTGACCTACGAGCCGCTGCTGAACGCCACCGACAAGCTGCCGTTCGAGATTACGCCGGTGTACATCAAGCTGGGCTACTGGAAGGCTCCGGAAGCTCCCGCACCGCCGCCGGCTCCGGCTCCGGCAGCAGCGGCTCCGGCTGCTGACGTGATCGTACCCGCGCCGGCGACAGCCACACCCGTAGATGCGGCGGCGCCTGTCTCCGCACCCGCGCCGACTACAGGCACGGCCGTACCACCGCAACAGTAATCAGGAGACAGGGAGGGAGCGGACGCTTCCTCCCTTTTTCTGCGTCAAAAATTCCGCCAATCGAGCCGTTATGAGCCGGAAGGCCAAGTTTCATCAGACTTGGAGTGGCCGTCTCCGGTAGACTCTTGAGATAGTTTCCCCGTCTGATTGGCAACAAGGTTCCTCTGCCCTGGAAGTTGGAGATAGTCCGTTGAAGAAAAGTCATTTACTTCTAATCCTGCTCGCCGCCTGCAGCGCGGCCGCCCATGGGCAGGGACACTCGACGGCCAGCCGCGCCGGCGATCTGCAAATCGGTGGTGGTTATAGCTCCGCCAAGCCTGACTACCTGACGCAGCGTATCAACGGCTTCGCGTTCTACAGCACCTTCGACTTCCGTCCCCATTGGGGCGTTGAAGTGGATTTTCACCAGGTGAACGACGGCAGCGGAACGCAGATCTACCAGCGCACCTACGAGTTCGGGGGACGCTACGTGCGGCACTACGGACGCTTCAATCCGTATGTGAAGGGGCTGTACGGGCGCGGCGTTTACAACTTCTCGCAGTCGCAGGCCAACCTGGCCTACAACATGTTCGTAGGCGGCGGCGGGCTCGATATCGCCGTCCACCGCAAGGTGAATGTGCGCCTGGATTACGAGTACCAGCACTGGATGAGCTTTCCGTACTCAGGGCTGAATCCGCAGTTGATCACGGTGGGCGCGGCGTATCACTTTGGCGCCGGGAAGCCTCACTAGGGGCAGGGATTAGAGAGTAGAGATTAGAGATTAAGTAGGTCAGGCAGAATCTCGACAATGGAAATGCGAAAGCCCCGGCACTGGCCGGGGCTTTCGCTGTTAATCTCTATTCTCTAATTTCTATTCTCTGCTCTAGAAGTGATACGCGAAGCCGATAGCGGGCATCGACATCACGTAGTAGCGGTTGGACTTGAACTCGGCCTTGCCGAAGTCCGGCGCCTTCATCAGGAAGCCGCGGTACTGGACGCGGAGGTCGAAGCTGGGGCTGATCTCATACGCTACGCCGCCACCGAAGAGCGCACCGACGTTGGTGTTCTGCTTCGCGTCGAGCTGGTGTGTGCCGTTATCCAGGATGGGCGTGAAGACGAAGCCACCGATGCCAGCCTCGAGGAAGGGGTTATAGCGGCCGTAGTTGCGCGTGTAGACATAGGCGCCGCTGAGCTCCTGCTGACGGGCGTGGATTTCGCCGTTGCGGATGGAGCTGGTGAGGTACTTGATCGAGTTCTGCGCAAAGCTGTAGTTCAGCTCCAGCGCCGAACGCGGGGTAACCATGAACCGGTAGCTGGCAAGAACGCCGGTCGTCAGCGTTGTCGACATGGGATTGACGCCGTTGCCATGTACATCCGGAGCCAGCGTTTCGAAACCGCTCATGCTGACTTCCTGCCTGCTCTCCTGCGCGTACCCGACGGTCGAGCCAAGGAGCAGCGCGCCAACCAACAAAATCTTCTTCATGCTCGGAAAAATCCCTTCACGTTCAACATCTCGCGCCCAGTTTGGGTTGCCGGTGAGTTGGCAGACCACGTCAAGCGGACTCGGATACTTGATGCTCTATTGTACCCGCCCGCATGGGTAATGGACGCGGCGGAATGGGATTGGATAGGCAAAAGGGCCTCGCTTGAGGCCCTTCTGTGGAGATGAATGGGATTTGGGGGCAATTACTGCGGTGGCGGAGGCGGTGGGGGCCCGTCGCCATTGCCGCCGGGACCGCGAGGACCACCGCGGCGCATCCGGGCTTCCATCTCCTCGAACTTGGCCTTCTGGTCAGCGTTAAGTACGGCGGCGATCTTCTCGCGCTCCACCTTCATATCGGCCATCATGGCGCCGCGGCGGTCTTCCGGCGCAGCGTCAGACTTCCGCTCGGCCTGCATCTTCGCGCGGCCTTCTTCGAAGATGGCCTTGATTTTGGCGACCTGGTCTTCGCTAAGGTTGAGTTCGGTCTTCAGGCGGGCGAGGCGCTCCTCGGGATTCATGCGCATACCGCCGCGTCCGGGACCGCGGCCGGGAGGCGGGCCGCCCTCGGGGTTAGAGCTGTTCTGCGCCAGCGCAGGGAGCGCCAGCGAAACGGTGCACAGCAGCAGGGCCGCCGTGCGTTTGAATGTGCGAGAAGCGAAGATCGTCATGTTAGCGTCCCTCATGTGACGCGCGTGGCCCAAAGTGGGTAAGGCTACCGATACAGACGGGGTTTTGCCGGGAAAGTTCGCGCCGGTATCCGGAATATTTGCAGGCTGGTCTAGCCGCGTTCAGCGATAAAACAGAAGGGGTCGCCTTCGCGGGCGGCGTGGTCCTCGACGACCTTGAGGAATGCCCGCGCGGCGTGGGTGAGCGCGGCCTGCTTGCGGTAGACGAGGCGGAGCTTGCGCTCGAAGTGCAGCTCGGGAACCGGCACGGCAACCAGGAGGCCGTTGGCAAGCTCCGTTTCCACCGTGAGCCGCGGCGCCAGGGCAACGCAGTTGCCGCGCTGCACGAAGCGCCGGATAGCTTCCAGCGAGGGCAGCTCGATGCCCATTTCCAACGGCGTTTTGTGGCGGGTAAACGTCTGGATGACCTTTTGCCGAAGCGGCGAAGGGACGTTGTGGGCAATGAAGGTTTCGCGGCCGAGGCGCTGGATGGAGACCTTCGCCACTCCGGCGAGCGCGTGCTGCGGAGCGACGACGCAGACCAGCTCATCGCGGAAGACGACCGTGGATTTCACCTGGGGGTCGTCGGGGCGGAAGCTGACCACGCCCATTTCGACGGAGTGGGAGAGGACATCATCGGCAATGCGGCTGGCGAGCGAGCGCTGGACGGCGATCTTGACGCGCGGGTGCTCGCGGCGGAAGGCGTCCAGCAGCGGCAGCAGGTAGAGGCAGGTGTACTCGTTGGCGGCCAGGTTGAGCTTGCCGGTGTGCAGCGAGCGCAGGTCGACCAGGGCGGCGCTCGCGTCCGACCGCAGGTTGAGCATCTTCTGCGCGTAGTCGCGGAGAACCTCGCCGGCGTCGGTGAGGATGCCGTCGCGGGAGGTGCGCTCGAGCAACGTCTCACCGAGTTCAGCCTCCAGCTTGGCGATGACCTGGCTGACCGCCGGCTGGGTGCGGTGCAGGCGCGCGGCGGCGCGGGAGAAGCTGCGCTCTTCGGCGACGGCGAGGAAGGTTTCGAGCTGGAAGAGGTCCATGGGGCTCCGGTCGGCGTTGCCTTTCGGGCGGGTGAGGCGTAGCTTTTTGATTAGCGGAGCGGGCCTATACCTGCATTAGAATTCCGCATACATCTGGCACTCAGCATAAGAGGTGATTATGATGTTGTCCAGAGGGAAAGGTTCCATTCGATGACGAGCAAGAACCACATCGTCTTCTTTGACACGACGCTGCGCGACGGCGAGCAGTCGCCGGGCTGCACCATGCACGCCGGCGAAAAGCTGCGCATGGCGCACAAAATTGCCGAACTCGGTGCCGACATCCTTGAGGCCGGCTTCCCTATCGCTTCCGATGGCGACTTTGAGTCGGTGCGCACGATCGCGCGCGAAGTTCGCGGACCGAAGATCGCTGCGCTGGCGCGGTGCAAGAAGGAAGACATTGACGCCGCCGCGCGCGCGATTGAACCGGCAGCGACCTCGCGCATTCACACGTTTCTTTCCACCTCTGACCTGCACCTCGCGGCGAAGCTGCAGATCACGCGCGAGCAGGCTCTGGACCAGATTGGCGAGATGGTCGCCTTCGCGCGGACGTTCACGGACGATATCGAGTTCTCGCCCGAAGACGCGACGCGCACTGACCCTGACTACCTGTGCAAGGTGTGCGAGGTGGCGATCCAGGCGGGAGCGACGACGCTGAACCTGCCTGACACCGTCGGGTACTGCGTTCCGCAGGAGTATGCGGAGATGTTCCGCATGGTGCTGGAGCGCGTGCCGGGGGCGAAGGACATTGTGCTTTCCGCTCACTGCCATGACGATCTTGGGCTTGCCGTCGCCAACACGCTGGCCGCGATGGAAGCCGGGGCACGGCAGGTGGAGTGCGCGATCAACGGCATTGGCGAGCGCGCCGGCAATGCGGCGCTCGAAGAGCTGGCCGCGATCATGATGGTGCGTAAAGACAAGATGCCCTACTCGAACAACATCGTGATGGAGAAGCTATTCGAAGCGAGCCAGTTGTTGACGCAGTGCATCAGCTTTGGCACCGCGCCGAACAAGGCCATTGTGGGCGCGAATGCGTTTGCCCACGCTTCGGGGATTCATCAGCACGGCGTGCTGGCCAATCCGCTGACGTATGAGATTTTGACGCGCGAGTCGGTGGGCTACAAGGGCCAGGCGATTGTGCTCGGCAAGCACTCCGGGCGGCGTGCGCTGGAGCACCGGCTGAAGGAGTTGGGACACAAGCTTTCGAAGGAAGAGTTGAACGCTGTTTACACCCGGTTTACGACGCTGGCGGATCGTAAGAAGGCGATTTATGACCAGGACATTCTGGGGTTGCTGCATGAATCAATGACTGAGGTAGCGAACGTCTCTTAGCGTCCCCCATCACTTGACATCCCGTAGCGAAGCGGAGGGATCCGCTTCTTTCCACTGATTTCAAAGGAATGCAAATGAAGCTGAAAGTAGCCATCCTCGCCGGAGACGGCATTGGCCCTGAAGTAACGAACGAAGCGGTCAGCATCATGAAGGCTGTCGCGGAGTTTGGTGGGCATGAATTTACGTTTACCGAGGCGCTGATTGGTGGCGTGGCGATTACGGCTGACGGCACGCCACTGCCGCAGAAAACGATCGATGTCGCACTGGACTCGGACGCCGTGCTGCTCGGCGCTGTAGGCGACAACAAGTTCAACAGCCTGCCGCCGAACACGCGGCCGGAAGCGGGGCTGCTGAAGATTCGGCAGATTCTTGGCGGCTTTGCGAACCTGCGGCCTTGCCTCGCGTTTGAGGCGCTGGCGGAGAACTCGCCGCTGCGGCCCGAGGTGACCAAGGGCGTCGACATTCTGTTCGTGCGCGAGCTGCTGGGCGGGCTGTACTTTGGCGAGCCGCGCTCGTGGGATAAGGCGACCGGCCGTGCGATCAACACGATGGTCTACACCAAGGACGAAGTGGTGCGCGTCGCGAAGATTGGCTTCGAACTGGCGCAGCAGCGTCGCAGGAAGCTGACGCAGGTGGACAAGGCGAATGTGCTGGAGTGCTCGCAGCTGTGGCGCGCGACGGTGGATGAGCTGAAGGCCGGGTACCCCGACGTAACGGTGGAGCATCAGCTGGTGGATTCGATGGCGATCCATTTGATGAATCGTCCGCG
>CAIQPK010000077.1 GCA_903873705.1 uncultured Acidobacteriota bacterium | reverse complement strand
TCAACCGCACCGTCATCGACAGCGCCGTCTTCGAGTACCCCCAGCAGCTGTCCATCTTCTACCGTCCCATCATCGTCGGTACCATCGTCGACAGCACCTTCTTCGACGACGCCTTCTTCCACATCTCCTACGTCAACATCACCGTCCTCTACAAGCGAACGGGCGCCAGTATCTAGGCCCCCGATCGATCGGTCCTTTCTGGAGGCCCCGGCTGCGGTCGGGGCCTTCGGTGTTGGCCGGGTTGTTGAGGGCGGCGAAGTGGATCTCGTGGCGGCGATGGAGCTCTTTGAGGGTGCCGAGGGAGCGGATCTGGCCGCCGCGGTCGGTGGGGTGCAGAAAGAATGGGCTGATCCAGAGAATCTTCATCCTACGGGTGATGCTCCTTTGAGGCCGGTGGATATAACATCGAGAGGTTGGGTCTGAAACGACCCTATGTCGCATTGAAGAGGTCAGTTTGAATAGTACTCAAAAGAAAAACATTATCGTCATGGGCCTGGGTTATGTGGGCTGCGTGAGCTCGGCTTGCCTGGCAGAGATCGGGCACAACGTACTGGGCGTGGACCGCGATCTGCACAAGATCGAGATGATCCATAAGGGGCTTTCTCCATTCTACGAGCCCGGGCTGACGGAGCTGATTGAACGCAATGTGAATGCGAAGCGGCTGCGTGCGGGCGGGTTGAATGCTGAAGAAGTGGCGTGGGCCGATGTGATGCTGCTGTGCGTCGGGACGCCCTCGCAGCTGAACGGGAATATCGACCTGTCACAGCTGCGGCGAGTGTGTGAGGAGATTTCGAGCCTTCTGACCCCGCGCGAGAAGCCGCTGATGGTGACGGTGCGGAGTACGGTGTTTCCGGGGACCTGCGAGAGCCTGCTGGAGACGGTGTTCACGGGCAAAGAGCACGTGCACCTGGTGTCGAACCCCGAGTTTCTGCGCGAAGGCACGGCGGTGAAGGACTTTATGGAGCCGTCGCTCCTGGTGGTAGGTGGGACGAGCGATGTGGCGGCGGATACTGTTGCCGGACTTTATGCTGAGCTGCCGGTGAAGGGTGAGGTGGTGTCACTGCGCACGGCGGAGATGATCAAGTACGCCTGCAATGCGTTCCACGCGGTGAAGATCGGGTTTGCGAATGAGGTGGGATCGCTGGCTGCGGCGCTGGGTGTGAACCCGGAGCAGGTGATGGCGACCATGTGCAAGGACACCAAGCTGAATATTTCTCCGGCGTACCTGAAGCCGGGGTTTGCATTCGGTGGATCGTGCCTGCCGAAAGACCTGCGGGCGCTGACGTATCGGGCGTCGCGGCTGGATGTTAAGCTGCCGATGCTGGAGTCTGTGCTGCCGTCGAACGACGAGCACCTGAAGCGCAGCATTCGGGCGATCTTTGCGCTGCCGGGTAAGCGGGTTGGGCTGTTTGGGCTGGCGTTCAAGGAAGATACGGATGACCTGCGCGAGAGCCCGGTGATTGCCATCGTTGAGCACATGCTCGGCAAGGGCAAAGACACCGTGATCTACGATGCGCACATCAAGCTCGATGAGATCTACGGCAGCAACCTGAGCTTTGTGATGACGGCGCTGCCGCACATTGGCAAGCTGCTGGTGCGCAGCGTGGAAGACCTGATTGCGGGTTCGGACACGATCGTGATCGCGCAGAAGCCTTCGGCGGAGATGCTCGCGAAGCTGCAGGCGAGCGGATTGCCGATACTGGACCTGACGCGCCTGACGGCGGCCGACAAAGCGCCGGCGTAAGCGGGTTTGGGATGAAGATCGTTCACGCGGTTTACAGCCTGGAGATGGGCGGGGCGGAGGTGCTGGTGGGGCAGCTCTGCCGCATCCAGCGCGCGAACGGGCACGATGTGTCGGTGTGCGCGTATGCCAGCCTGGGCGCGGTGGGCGAGGGGTTGATCGCCGACGGCTTCGAAGTACTGGTGCTCGGTGAAGCGCCGGTAACGGCGACCATGCGGCGGTATTACAAGATCTTTCGCCATATCCGGCCGGACGTGGTGCACTGCCACAATCCCGCGCCAACGCTGCAGGCCGCGGTGAGCGCGAAGCTTGCGGGGGTGAAGAACGTGGGGTCGACGCGGCATAGCCTGGTGTCTCCACCGTATGAGACGGCAGCGGAGATCAAGTTCAGCCTGGCGGCGATGGCCTGTCATTGGGTTGCGGGGATTTGCGAAACCACCTGTAAGAACCTGCGCGGGGCTCCCCTGGCTCCGAAGAAGAAGATTGTGCGGGTTTACAACGGAACGGCGGGTGTGGAGCGCGTGGCGATTGAGGCGCTGGGTAAGCGCGGGTTCACGCTGGTGTTTATCGGGCGGGTGGCGGCGATCAAGAACCTGGGGACGCTGATTCGTGCGGTCGCGCTGGTGGGCGAGCGGGTGCCGGCGCTGGAGTTCTGGGTGGTGGGTGATGGGCCGGTACGGGCGGAACTTGAGGCGCTGGCGACGGAACTGGGAGTGATCGACCGCGTGCGGTTCTGGGGGATGCGGACGGATACGGCGCAGTTCTTCTCGGCGGCCGATGCGTTTGTGATGTCGTCGGTGTCGGAAGGGCTGCCGATGTCGCTGTTGCAGGCGATGTCTTTGGGCGTGCCGGCCGTGGTGACGGATGTGGGTGGCATGGCTGAGGTGGTGCGGCTGGCGAAGGGTGGTTTGCTGGCGCCGGTGGGCGACGCAGCGGCGATGGCAGAGGCGATTGTAACGCTGGCTGGCGATGCGGTACTACGGTCCGAGTTCTCGCGAAATGCGAGGGCGGCGTACGAGGCGCAGTTCACGCTGGAACGGATGGATGGGGCTTATATGGCGTTGTATCGCCGGGACTGAGGAGGGCATACCCCAGGGGCTGAAGCCCCTTTCTTGCGGGTGTATGAGACCCAAGGCTAAAGCAGCCTTGGGCTACCTCCAGGTAAAGATATGGGCTCGCTTCAGGTAGTGGCCTATCCTGGAGCCGCTCAGGAGGGTTGTTGGAAGTGGCTGTCGGTGGGGGCGGCGGTGGGGAACCAGATCTTCCAGAGGGGGCCGCGGGTGAAGAGGTAGGTGTAGAGACTGGCGACCGCGGCGGCGTTGAGCACCAGCAGTGCGCTGGCGGGTGAGGCCAGACGTCCGACGATCGGCAATTTTACCTTGATCGCGACGGCGGCCATAAGCCAGAAGGCGGCCTGGGCGAGGGCGAAGAGCTCATACGGGATGGAGTGGATTCCCAGTATCGCTGAAGTGATGAAGAGCAGGATGAAGAAGTAAGGCACGACCAGGCGCAGCAGTTTGTGCGAGACAAGCTGGAAGAGGACACGGTTCTTGGGCGTCAGCAGCCACGGCGCCATTTCGATGAGCTGGAAATTGCCGGCCAGCGTACGGACTTTGCGTTGGAATTCGCCGGCGGCCTGGGCTGGCCAGGTATCGATGACGAAGGCGGCGCGGTCGAGGACGCTGCGGTAGCCGTTGCGGATGACCGAGAGCGGCTGGAACATGTCGTCGAGGATGAGGCCGTCGGGCGCGGCAGAGGCGGCGGAGCGGCGGATGGCGTAGAAGCCGCCGTAGACGCCGACGGGTGAGTCCCATGCGGCTTCGCAGTTGCGTATCCACTGCTCGTACTTCCAATAGAGGCCGCTGACGGCGGAGGCAGTGGCGTCGTGGCCGGCGGTGTTGAGGAGGAGCTCGCCGGCGACGCAGCCTACGGTGGTGTCGGCGAAGTTGGAGAGCAGGGCATCAAGCGCGCCGGGTTCGATGCGGGGTCGGATGTCGACGAAGAGGAGGATTTCGGCCTTCGCGGCGGCGATGCCTGCGTTGAGTGCGGTGGCCTTGCCGCCGTGGGCATCGAGGATGATGGCGCGGAGGCGCGGGTCGGCGGCCTGTTGCAGGATTTGTGGCGTGGCGTCGGTCGAGCCGTCGGAGACGACGATGATCTCGTGGATGAGGTGGGGGTCGAGCGCAAGCAGGTGGTCGAGCTTGGCGGGGAGCATCGCGGCGCCGTTGTGCACGGCCATGATGATGCTGATCGGGGCTTGTGGCTGTTTGGAGGGCCAGGGCTGGCGCGTCCAGGGGCGGGGATGAAGCTTTGCGAGTAAGGCGATGGCGATGGGGTAGCCGGCGTAGGTGTAGAGGATGATGGCCAGCGATGCCCAGAAGAGCAACGTCATTGCGCGCCCCGGCGGCGGACGATGGTCTTGATGGTTTCGAACATGATGAAGAGGTCGAGACCGAGGGACATGTGCTTGAGGTAGTAGAGGTCGTACTCGAGCTTTTCCTTGGTCTCTGCGAGGGTGGCGCCATAGCCGTAACGGATCTGCGCCCAACCGGTAAGCCCCGGGCGGATGAGGTTACGGAGGTAATAAAAAGGCAGGTTCTCCGAGAGCATGGGAATGAACTCGGGGCGCTCGGGGCGCGGGCCGACGAAGTCCATGTCGCCACGCAGGATGTTCCAGAGCTGCGGGATTTCGTCGAGACGCGTCTTGCGCATGAACATGCCGATCCTGGTGACGCGGGGGTCGTTCTTGGTGGCCCACTTTGCGCCAGCGGCTTCAGCGTTGGTGAACATGGTGCGGAACTTGATGACGTCAAAGTTGCGGTTGCCGGCGCCGACCCGGGTCTGGCGGAAGAAGATGGGTCCACTGGACGAGATGCGGACCATCAGCATCAAGATGGGAATGAACGGGAGGCAAAGAATGAGGCCGACGGCGGCGGCAAGCATGGAAACCATGCGGCGCATGAACTGCTGCGAGGGACGGAGGCGGAAGCCTTCGGCGTAGAGAAAGTTGCTGGGGCGGAGTCCGTCGAGCTGGATCTTGCCGGAGAGGCGCTCGCGGAGGGTTCCTACCTCCTCGATCGTGATGCCCTGGAAGCGGAGGGCCAGGAGTTCCTGCACGGGAAGCTCGCCGCGCTGGTCTTCCATGGCGATGATAATGCGATGGGGTGGCTTGGGTAGGGTGCCCAGGCGCTTGAGCGCTTCAATCCAGATGGCCTTGCGGTCTTCGTGGGGTTCGCTGATTTCCTTCCACTCGATGACTTCGAGGCCCAGATCCGGGCGAGCCTGCAGGGATGAAATCGTCGACTTTGCAAAGTCGCCTGCGCCGAGAACGTAAACGCGTTCGCGAAAGGAGGGCTTGCTGACGATCCACTCGTAAATCCTGCGCCAGAAGACCATGGCGGGGATGAGGAACATGAAGCCGACCAGGTAGATGCGCCCACGCCACAAAGCGACGTCGGGAAACAGATACATGATGGCGGACATGATGAAGCAGTCGAAGCCAAGCACCAGCAGAATGCGGAAGTAAATTTCCTTGCGAGTGGAAACGATCTGGGGTTCGTAGAGATCGAAGTAATAGGAAAGCAGCATCGTGAGCACGGTGACGCCCACGATCTTGAACATGCCGAACTCGTAGTTGAGGACAAGCCATGTGTCCTGGCCCAGAACGACATAGGCAGCAAGAAGAAAGCACGCGAAGACGAGGATGGCCTCGCCGAGCACCAGGACCACGGTTCGGGTTGGATAGTAAACGTTAAAAAACCGGATCATGTTGCTTTCGAAGGGTGCTTAGTGTGTCTCGGCCGATTCTGTGTTCTCTTCAGGTGCTGCGGTGTCCAGCAGGGCATCGTAGCTACGGCTGCTGTCGTAATTATCGTAGCCACCGTAACCGTAGTATCCACCGGTTTTGGGTGGGTCGGCCACCGCGTTCAGCACGAATCCGAGCACATTGGCCGCTTTGAGTTCCGTGAGCGCGCGCTGTGCTACTTCAAACTTCGTGACGCCAGCGCGGGCGACGAGCAGGACGCCATCACAGGCGCGGGAGAGGTTGACGCCGTCAGCGACGAGGTTGACGGGCGAGGAGTCGACCACGATCCAGTCAAAGTAGGGCGAAACGCGCTTGATGAGTTCGTCGAAGCGGTGGTTTCCGGAGAGGTCGGCCGCGGTGTTGGAGTCTTTACCGGCGCCGATAAAGGTGAGCGACGCGAGGCCATGGTGGATCGACTTACCGCTTTCGCTGGGTTTGGCACGCTGCATGATTTCCAGCATAGTGGCGTTGCCGGAGAGGTACTCCGATAGCCCCGGCTCGCCGGCACAGCCAAGCAGGTGATGGAGCGATGAGCGGCGCATGTCGCCATCGATCAACAGGACGCGGCTGGCCTTGTGGCGGGCGAAGGAGATCGCGACGTTGCCCGCGATGAAGCTCTTGCCTTCCTGGGGCAAGCCGCTGGAGACCAGGATCGACTTCAGCGTGTTGAGGTCGCGGAACTCGTGCATGCGGGAGCGGAGGCTGCGGAACTGCTCTACGGAGCTACCGCGTTCGCCGAGTGCTGGGAGATGCTCGAGCGAGGGGTTCCAGACGGTCGCCTCAATTTCGCCGAGATCGGGCGGAGCGACACGGCGTTCGCCCATGCGGCGATCGTTCAGCGTGAGCAGGTCGTCCGGGTCTTCGGTCAGGTGGTTGACCGGCAGGGGCTCGAGTGGGGGCCATGCCGAAGGGACGGCGTCGGTGACCGGAAATGGAGCTGGTGGGAGCGGTGGGGATGGGAATGCCTGAGGGGAGTAAGGGGCCGAGGCCTGCGCCGCGGGGGGCTCCTTGCCGCCAGTGGCAATGCGTTCCTGCTCGGCCCGAAGTAGTGCTTCGTAAATCTTGCTCATCAGTCTGCCTTCAAGGTGCTGAGTAAATTTCGTTGACTAGGTTGTCGCGGTGCGTCGGCCTGTCTTCCAGGCCTTGCTAAAGCTCAATCTCCAGCTTTCGCTGACGGAAACCCGGCGTGCCCGGCGTGCGAGGAGGCGACGACGAAGGGTTGCGTTTCGAGGTCGAGGTCTTCAGCGACCGAGTAGATAATGCCGGCGGGAATCTGGCTGATCTGTTCTACATAGCCGTAGATGAGCGCATGCTCGCAGACCAGGTTGATCAGACGCGGGATGCCCTGGCTGGCACGGAAAACGGCAAACATCGCGTCATCGGAAAAGAGCGGTTCCGGGCTACCGGCGATCAGGAGGCGCTGCTGGATGTAGGCGGCGGTCTGCTCGGCAGTCAGGGCCTGGGTGCGGCACCAGAGGGCGATGCGCTGACGGAGCTGACGCAGGCTGGGCTGGCGGAGCATGATGTCAAGCTCCGGCTGTCCGGAGAGCACAATCTGCACGAGCTTTTCGGAGGAGGTTTCGAGGTTGGTGAGCAGCCTGATCTCTTCGAGCAGATCGGGCGTAAGGTTGTGGGCCTCGTCAACGACGATGACGCAGGTTTCGCGACGGCGGAAACGCTCGATAAGCCAACGGTTGAGTTGGAGCAGCATGCCGGACTTGGTACGGATGGCGGGAGCGATGCCGAAGTCGCTGAGCACGAACTCAAGGAAGTCGAGCGTGTCCAGGCGTGGGTTGAAGACGAAGGAGGTGAACACCCGGCTCTGGTCAAAGGAGGCCAGAGCGCGGCGGAGAAGGGTGGTCTTGCCTGTGCCGACTTCGCCCGTGAGCACAATGAATCCCTTGCGCGCGGAGATGCCGTATTCGAGGCCGGCCAGCGCCTCGCGGGTGTGCGGCATCATGTATAGAAAGCGAGGATCCGGACTGGAGCCGAAGGGATCGCTTTTGAGATGGAAAAAGCTTTTATACATGGCTAAACGTGGGCCTTTTCAAGTTCTACAGTTTTTTTGCTGCGTCCCAACAGGCGGCCCAGGAGACGGATTTTACCGGGCTTTTCGCCCGCATCGTCGAGTTCACCCGAGTAAGCAATAACCGCCAGAGTAGGCATCTGCGTAAACGCCCAGACGTCGCGTTCGGAGCGAAGGGCCGTGTTTTTGTACTCGAGGAAGGCAGCGAGAATGATGCCAAATGCGAGGCCCAGGCCAAGACCGCCCATGCCGAACAACCAGCGCTTGGGGTAGGTAGGGCCGTCGGGAAGGTTGGGCTCGTCCATAACGCGGAACTGTTCGCCCTCCTGCCGACGTTCGAGGTCTGTCGCCATTTTGGACTGGTTCATCTTAGTCAGCAGCGTCTCGTAGAAACGTTCGGCAGTCTCGTAGTCGCGGGTGAGCTGCTTGTATTCCTCTTCCACCTGCGGGCTGGACTGAATTTTGGATTGATAGGCGCCGACTGCTCTTTGGATGACATCCTGCTCACGCTGCTTTTCCTGGATACCGATGTCGGCGGCGCGGATCTGGGCACGGAGCTGGCGGACCGATTCAGAGTCGTTACGGCTGGCGGTTGTGACGGGAGAAGCGGACGACGTCGGCGCAGGCGGCGGAGCGGCGGCCATCTTCCTCTGCAGTTCTGCGATCTTGCGGCGAACGGCGATGACGTCCGGGTAGTCGGCGGTGTAGTGAGCGGTGAGGTCGGCTTCCTGGGCGCGGAGGCTGTTCATTTCCGCCTGTTCCGCACCGGGCCCCATGACGACCTGGCCGCCGGAGGTCGTGACCGTAGGCTGCATCTGGAGCTGCTGGGTGAGCATGGACTCCTGGTACGCCTTGGTCTGCTGCAGCTGCGCCAGCGCCTGATTGGAGGACTCAAGCTGGGTGTTCAGGCTCGTGAGCATGTTGATGTTGGGTTCCTGATCGCCAGGCAATGAACCGCCGTACTTCCGCTGGAATTCGGCTAGTTTGGAGTCGTGGTCGTCGAGGTTACGCTTGGCGTCGTCCAGCTGGCTCTTGAGGAATTCGGTTGTGCCTTCGGCCGAAGCTTCGCGGGACTTGAGATTTTCTCCTACGAAGAGGGAAGTGATTTCGCCGCAGACCAGCTGCGCGGTGCGTGCGTCGCCCGCTGTGAACGCGATGAAGAAGCCGGGCAAGGCGCCACCGCGGGAGATCTGCGATTGAATCGGCTTGATAGCGATGTTTTTGCGGGTCAGGTCAATGCGGTCGTCCATGCTCATACCGCGGCCGGAAAAGAGGTTGTAGCGGTCGATGATGGGCTGGATGCGCGACCGGCTGAGAATCTGCTCTCGCATGGAGGCCAGACGGCTGTCGAGGCTGGTCGCGACGACCGATTTAACCACGTCGTCGGCGACTTTCTGCTCCTCGATGATGACCAGCGTCTGGGAGACGTACTCGGCCGGAATGAGGAACGTGATGCCGAAGGCAATCAGCGGAAAGAGGACGACCGGAAGGACTATCAGCCACTTGCGCCGCTTGAGGATTCCGACGTAATCGTCGATGTTGAGCTTACGATGACCGAGCATGCGAGTTCCTTATTGATGACCGAGATGGATCGCGCGCGGAGCATAAGTGATGCCCACGGTTGCGACCTGGGAAAGGCCGTTGAAGACGATGACGTTAGGCAGGTTTGATCCGGACTGCTTCTGCGCGCTGTAGCTGCCGTACATTGAGAGGCTTTCGCCTATGGTCCGGCTGAGCTGGATGCCGCCCACAATGGCGTCAAATGTGAAGGGCGTTGTGGACAGTGAATTGAGTTGCGTGTGGCGCGCATACTCGGCTTCCAGGCCGCCCTGCCAGACGCGGTTCAGACGGCGGGCAGCGCTGATGGAGGCGGTATTGCCGACTGTGCCCTGGACCACTCCCGATCCGGACTGCACTGAGCGTACGAAGCTAACCGCATAGGCCATCCGGTCGCGCGAATACTTCAGCCCCCCGTCCACCCCAAAGTCGACCTTGAGGGGCAGGGAAGCGACCCGCGGAGAGGTGCTGGTGATCTGTGGGCCACCCCCGATGTGAACTATCAAACGTCGCGATAAGTTGCGCTGATAACTGGCAGCAACGCTCTGCGAGATGAAGGAGAAGTGACTGGCCGGGTAGGTGTAGTCGGAGTAACTGTAGTTGACCTGCAACGAACTGAGCGCGTTGACGCGATGGGTAAGGCCGGCGTTACCGGTCGCCTGATCGATTGCGTAGAGGTTGGTTGTATCGCCGACGAAGCGCTGAATGAAGTAGGTTCCACCGACCGATACCGATGTGCTGCCGGTCAAGTCGCGCGAGACGTTGCCCGAGATGGTGTTCATCGCTCGTGCCGCCTGTCCGGTGAGGATGTCGGTGCCATTCGTGGATGGCGTGGTCGAGACGCCGATATCACCCAATCCCGGAACGCCGGAGAGGCCGCCGACGGGAGCTTCCGGCAGGTAGCTAACGTTGTCCGTGATCAACACCTTATATCGGCCCGCGTTGAAGCCCTGGGTCAGCGTTAGATTCTGAAAGAAGGCAGAGTTGAGGCCGCTGGAGTAATAAACATATCCGCCGGAATAGGTGAGCGTGAAGGGGTGCGTTGTGCTGTTGGAGAGGTACCCGACTTCTCCCGACCCGTTGATGGTCATCACATTGCCGCCCGAGTTGGTGTAGCCCGTGCGGGTTCCCGCGGAGCCGCTCAGCCCGTAGGTGAGCGTGCCCAGCGTGGTGGGGAGCTGGAATCCCTCATAGGAGACCGGGCCCGTCACAGCGGGAATGTCCTGGGCGTGGGCCAGGATGGTCAGGGATGCTATGGACAGGAGCAAAGTAAACCCTTTTATGACGTTCTTGATCATGGAACCACGATGGTGTCGCCGGGGAGAAGTGTTACGCCTTGCATGTCGCCGTCCTTGATCGCTTTCTTGTAATCAAACGGAATCTTCTTTTGCTTGCCACCCGGCTCGCTGCGGAGGATGTAGATGTGGGATTTGTTGGCATAAGGGGAAAGACCACCCGCGGCGGCGATGGCCTGGAGCGGCGTCATCGCTGAGGAAAGCGGCAGCGCGCCGATGTGGGCGATCTCGCCGAGCATGAAGATGCGCTTGCTGTTGACGCCCAGCACTGTGACGGTGACGGTGGGATCGGTGATGTACTTCTTGAGCTTAGTGGTGAGCTCGGTGGCGAGTTCCATCGGGGTACGGCCAGCGGCGACCACGTCGCCAACCAGCGCGAGCGAGATCATGCCATCAGGGCGGACCGGGAAGCTGCCGGAGAGCGTGGGCTCTTTCCAGACGTTGACCGAGATGGAATCTTCCGGTCCGACGACGTAGGTATCTGGATTGACACCTGGGGCAGCTGTGACGGGAGCGACGGCCGATGGAGCCACGCTTGCGGCCGGCGCGGAGGCTGGCTGGTCGGTGGGTACGGCGGCAGGCGCGGGTTTCATGTCACCCTGCTGGGCCACCATGGCCAGCGGAGCAGAGAGCATTCCAATCAACAACATGGCGGAAATGTGAACCTTCATACCCTCACCTTTTCGTTTCCGTCGGCAAAACAACAGCTCATCTCTTGCGTCCGGTTAGCATAGAAACACGATCTGAAAAGCTTGCTGGAGCAGCTCTTCGTCACATGGTCTTTCGATCGCCAGAACGTGCGCGACCCTTTGCTACCCGGCTGAGTCCAACTTTCAGCCGTACTGTCTCTAGGATATTCCACTTTGAGCTCGAATGGGCCCTAAACGAAAGCGTAAGATTACAAGTGGTTACCCTTGGTTTTGCCTAGTATATAAGTTGTATTCACAGGATTGTTGAAGCCACCTATGCTGAAAAGTGCTGCAGTTGCCCCACCCGGGCCACCCGGGCCACCCGGGCCACCCGGGCCAACCGGGCCGATCGCCCAAGACACTATGACCCAGAGTCCTTCCACGGGCGAACAAGCCGCCGTTTCCCGAAGTTCCTGGTGGGCCGCGGCAGTTTTGATCGTGCTTTTAGCGCTGCTTTATTACGGCGTCGCGATCAAACTGGTCAAAGACTGGTGGAACATCCCCGATTACTCACACGGGCTGCTGATCCCTTTCTTCGTCGCGTTTCTGGTTTGGGACAAGCGCGTTGCGTTGCGGGCCACACCGCTGGCGCCCAGCTGGGGCGGAATCAGCCTCATTCTTCCTGGACTTTTTATTCTGATGGTGGGTGTTTTCGGCGCCGACCTGTTTTGGGCGCGTACGTCGTTTGTTGTACTGGTCGCCGGCCTGATCTGGCTCCTGCTGGGCAAACCGATGCTGGGTGAGACCAAGTTTCTACTGTTTGTTTTCCTGCTGGGCGTGCCGCTGCCCGTGTTGATCATGAATCACATCACGTTCCCGCTGCAGCTGATGGCCTCGCAACTGGCAAGCTCGCTGCTGCCCCTGGCTGGCGTGCCCGTGTTGCGGGAAGGCAACGTCATTCAACTGCCATCGATTCAGCTGGAGGTCGCCGAGGCGTGCAGCGGCATTCGATCGCTGATGAGCCTGTTTACGGTGGCGGTGATCTTTGGCTACTTTATGGAGCCGGGCTTTGGGAGGCGCACCATTCTCGCGCTGGCTTCGATTCCCATCGCGGTTGCAGCCAATGCTGCCCGCATCTTCGGGACGGGTCTGTGCGTTCAGTACTGGGATCCGGTGAAGGCGCTGGGATTTTTTCATGAATTTTCAGGGTGGCTGATGTTTATCGTTTCCCTGAGCTGTCTTTACTTCGTCCACACGTTGATGCGGGTGGTGAAACCGTACAAAGGGGTGGCGGCGTGAAGAGCCCCAAATTTATTCTGGTTTGTATGCTGCTGCTTGCGGCGGCGTTCGTGTTGCATGCGCGTGGCGATGTGGATCGCGTTCCGCACAGTGAGCCGCTGGATGAGATGCCGCGGAACATCGGCGTGTGGAGTGGGACCGACATTCCGCTGGATGCTGAAGTGCTGGCCGTGCTGGGCAAAGGAGTTTTCCTCAATCGTGACTACTCGCCCCTTGAGGCTGCTCGAGGAAGCGCTGACGCCGCCCCGGTGGGACTGTTTATCGGCTACTTTCCTACCCAACGGACGGGACAGTCGATTCACTCGCCTCAGAACTGTCTGCCGGGTGCCGGCTGGGTGTTTGAATCATCGGGTGTCACCCAGCTGAATGCGTCCGAGGGTAAGCCGGTGGAGGTGGGAGAGTACATCATCTCTAACGGGACATCGCGGGCTGAGGTGCTTTACTGGTACCGGTCCCACGGTCGCAGTATTGCTAATGATTACAAGGCCAAGCTTTACACGCTGGCTGACTCGATTCGCTACAGCCGCACCGACGCAGCACTGGTTCGCGTGGTGACACCGGTAGCACTCGGGGAGCCACCGGCGCGCGCCCATCAGCGTGCGGTGGACTTTGCCAATCACATGGAGCCCCTGCTCCCGGCGTTTATCCCAAATTAGCGTTATTTCGATTTGAGTTCGAGACGTTCATACTCGTAAGAAGTCGATTGATGGAAAAGGAACTGTAAATGTTTATGCAGCGTAAGCGTAAAGTTCGTCTGTTAGCCGCGGTGATTCCCGCGTTTCTCGCCCTGTTGGTCATTTCGGGCTGTAGCCGCGACCCCAACGTTCGCAAACGGAAGTACCTGGAGAGCGGCAAGCGTTACGAAACTGACGCCAAGTACAAAGAGGCGATGATCCAGTTTTCGAATGCGCTGAAGATCGACAAGAACTGCAGCGAAGCGCACTACGAGATGGCTAAGACCTATCTCCGGATGGGTGCGATCAAGGCCAGCTATGGCGAATTGATGCGCGTGGTCGAGCTTTCGCCAAACAACCTACAGGCGCGCATCGATCTGGGCGACCTACTTCTCGCTGGCAATGCGACTGACCGTGCGGAAGAGCAGGCTAAGGCCGTCATCGCCGCAGACCCGAACGATGCCGACGCGTATGCCCTGCTGGCCACTATTGCGGCGCGTAAAGGCGATCACGCTGGAGCCCTATCGAATATTCAACATGCTGTGAGCATTGAGCCAAAGCGAGCGGCGTTCCATACTACGCTGGCACTGATCCAGGCTTCCGACCCGGTAACGGCGGGCTCTGCTGTGCAGGAGTTGCAGCAGGCCATCGCGCTGGATCCGAAGGATTCCCATGCGCACATGGTGATGTCGGCGTTACTTGAGCGCAAGGGCGATATGGCTGGTGCAGAGCAACAGCTGGAGACCGCCATCCAAAACGCGCCCAACGACCTGCAGGTGCGCAGCGGTCTGGCTGGCCTCTACCTGCATGCCGGCGACAAGGGTAAGGCTGAACAGACGATGCGTAAGGCGGTGGAAGACCTGCCAAATGAGGAACGCGCTTCCGAGTTGCTGAAAGATTTCTACATACAGACCGGGCAGCCGGGTCCGGCCGAGACGACTTTCGCTGAATTGGTGGCGAAATATCCTAAGAGCTATCCGATCAAGCTGAATTACGGCATTATTCTGGCCGCGAAGCAGGAGTATGACAAGCTTTCGCCGTTAGTGGACCAGTTGATTAAATCGAATGCCAGCCAGCCGCAGGTGCAGCTCCTGAAGAGCACGCTGCAGCTGAGCCAGAATAAGGTTAACGACGCTGCGGCAACGCTGCAGGCGGCAGCCAAGAGCAGTCCGGAGAATGCGCAACTGCAAATCGCCCTCGGCAAGGTCGCGCTGATGAAGGGCGACGTGAACCTGGCACAGGCAAGCTTCGATGCGGCGGAAAAGGAAGTCCCGACCAATGTGGAAGTATTGGCAGGACAGGCCGATATTGCTACTCGGAAGAACGACCCGAACATGCTGATGCAGGTGGCCGAGAAAGCCATCGGACTGCGCCCGGATTTCGCCCTCGCTTACCTTTGGCGTGGCACCGCAGAGGCCGCTCTGAAGCAGAACGACAAGGCTGAAGCCGATTTCAACATGGTGATTGCCAAAAATCCGAATGCTCCGCAGCCTTATATCGAGCTGGGGCAGTTGAAGCTCTCGCAGAGTAAATTTCCTGAAGGCGTGGCCCAGATGGAAAAAGCCCTGGACAAAGATCCAAGGTCGGTGCCGGCGTTGCGCCAGATTGTTGCGGTGAACCTTTTCCAGAAGCAGCCTGATAAGGCACTGGCCCGAGTACAGCAGCAGATTGTCAAGGCTCCCGGCAACGAGCCCTTCTACACGTTGCTGGCACAGTTGCAGATGAACACGAAAGACTACGCCGGGGCTCGGGACAACGCCAAGAAGGCGATGGATATGAACGCCGCTGACGGCGCGGCTGTTCAGACTTACGCACAGGCGCTGGTGAACCTTGGCAATATTGACGACGCCCTGCACACCTGGCAGAACTGGCAGACGTCACATCCGACTGACGCCAATGCGACGACGATGCTGGCACTGATGCAGGAGCAGAAAGGCCTGACCGGTCCGGCGATCGAAAACTACAAGAAGGCGCTCTCGATCGATCCGGAGCAAGGCCAAGCAGCTAATAACCTTGCCTACCTGATGGTGACGAGCGGTCAGAATCTGGACGTTGCGCTCTCGTATGCGCAAACCGCGCGCCGCGTACTGAAAGACGCGCCGAGCACCGCCGATACACTCGCGTGGGTGTACTACAACAAGGGAACCTATTACTCGGCTCGCGATTTGCTCGAGGATGCTGTGAAGGCGGAACCGAGCAACGCGGCCATGCATTACCACCTGGGAATGACGTACAGCAAGCTGGGGCGGAAGTCGGACGCGGTGTTGGAGCTAAAGAAAGCTGTGTCGCTGGCGCCTAATTCGTCGACCGCAAAGGATGCGACAACGGCGCTGGGGCAGCTCGGCTAGGCGTTGGTTGGAGACAAAAGAATGAGCGTCCCTTGCGGGACGCTCATTTGTTTTGCGGTGAGGTTGAAGGCTAGGTTGCGCTCTTGGCTTTTTCTTCCAGGTACCAGTCGACTGTTTTGGAGAGGCCTTCGAGGAAGGTGCCCTGGGGCCTGTAGCCGAGCTCGGTGGTGGCACGGGTGATATCGGCGAGGGAGTGCTGCACGTCGCCTTCGCGGGTGGGGCCGTACTTGGCCTTTTCCTTGTGGTTGAAGACCTGGGCAAGCGCGTCGTAGAGCTCGTTCAGGGTGTGGCTGTGGCCGGTTCCGACGTTGAAGACGCGGCCGGTGGCGACCTGTTTGGGAGCGGTGCAGGCGAGCAGGTTGGCGTTGACGACGTTCTGCACGAAGGTGAAATCGCGGCTGGTGGAACCGTCGCCAAAGATGGTGGGCGTTTCGCCGGCCATCATTTTGAAGATGAACTGCGCGATGACGCCGGAGTAGGGCGAATCGGCTGCCTGGCGGGGGCCAAAGATGTTGAAGTAGCGGAGGCAGACGCCTTCCATGCCGTAGACGTTGCAGAAGGACTGGATGTAGTACTCGCAGGTGAGCTTCTGGACGGCGTAGGGCGAGAGCGGCTGGGGGAGCATTTCCTCCTGCTTGGGCTGGGTGGGCTGGTCGCCGTAGGCAGATGATGAGGCGGCGTAGACCAGGCGCTTGACCTTGGCGTCGCGCGCGGCCAGCAGCAGGTTCAACGTGCCGTTGACGTTGGTGTTGTGGGTGTTGACGGGATCTTTGACTGACTGTGGAACCGAGGCCATGGCGGCTTCGTGGAAGATGTAGTCGACGCCATCGCAGGCGCTTCGCAGGGCAGGGAGATCGAGGAGGTCGGCCTTTTCGAATGAGATGGAGGAGCGAATGGCTGCGAGGTTCTCCAGCTTGCCGGTGGAGAGGTTGTCGATGCCGCGAACCTCGTGACCGTGTTCAACCAAGGCGTGCGCCAGCGTTGATCCGATAAATCCTGCAATTCCTGTAACCAAATAACGTGCCATCTGTCTCCCTTTTCAATGGATGCTGCCGGTGGCTTCTCTGCGAGCGGAAACCATCCCTCTACGATAGTAACTGGGCCTGCGCATGGGGGTGTTTCAAATCGCGGCGGGGGTTCCGCCGCTGAGACCGGGTTAGCTCCGGGTGCAATAATGACGCTGTATGACGATGCCGAATGACGCGCCGCTGCCATCGATCGCTGCCCAACGACTGGAGCGGCTGAAGCAGCGGAGCGCCGCTATCGGGGTGATCGGGCTGGGGTATGTGGGGCTGCCGCTGTCGCTGCTGTTTGCGAAGGCGGGCTTTGCGGTGACCGGATTCGACATCGATGCGGATAAGGTGGCGGAGCTGGAGGCTGGCCGGAGCTACATCCTGAGCATTCCCGCGGAGGATATCCAGGCGGCGCAGGCGCAGGGCTTCCAGGCGACGGTGGAGCTTGCACGGCTGGTTGAGCTGGATGTGATTGTGCTGTGCGTGCCGACGCCGCTGACCACGCACCGTGAACCGGACATGAGCTTCATTGCCAATACGGCGAAGGCCGTGGCACCGTGGCTGCGCGAAGGTCAGCTGGTGGTGCTGGAGAGTACGACGTATCCGGGGACGACGGAGGATGTACTGATTCCGCTGCTGGAAAAGGGTTGCAGCGGATTGCGAGCACAGAGTGTCGGCGCGGTTGAGGGTGACGTGTTTTATGTGGCGTACTCGCCCGAGCGCGAGGACCCGGGAAATACCACGGTGGCGCGGCGGGATATTCCCAAGGTGGTGGGCGGGCATGATGCCGTAGCGACAGAGCTGGCGGCGACGCTATATGAGGCTGTGTTCGACCGCGCGGTGCGCGTTTCCACGACGCGCGTGGCGGAGATGACGAAGCTGCTGGAGAACATTTATCGCTGTGTGAATATCGCCATGGTGAATGAGCTGAAGGTGCTGGCGATGCGGATGGGGGTCGATATTTGGGAGGTGATCGATGCGGCGTCGACGAAGCCTTTCGGGTTTCAGCCGTTTTATCCGGGGCCGGGGCTGGGTGGGCACTGCATTCCGATTGACCCTTTCTATCTGAGTTGGAAGGCACGGGAGTATGACTTCAATACGCGTTTCATTGAGCTGGCGGGCGAAGTGAACGAAGCGATGCCGCAGTTTGTGTCTGCACAGGTGGCGCGGGCTTTGAATCAACAGAAGAAGGCGATGAACGGCGCACGAATTTTGATGCTGGGGATGGCGTACAAGAAGGACATCGACGACCTGCGCGAGTCGCCTGCGCTGACGATTATTGAGCTGCTGCGTTCGCAAGGTGCAGAGGTCCTGTACAACGATCCGTTTGTGCCGGTGGTGGGGCAGGGGCGGCATTACAAGTTGAATATGCGGTCGACGCCGCTGGATGAGTTGGGGCAGTATGACTGCGTGTTGATTGTGACGGACCACTCGCAGTATGACTACGCGGCGATTGTGCGGGAGTCGCAGCTGGTGGTGGATACGCGCAACGCGACCAAGGGAATTGATGCTGCGCATATTGTGCGTTGCTAGGAGTGGCTCGCTGCGCTTAGTGCTGGTGCATGAGTGTGCGGCAGTGACGGGCGATCTGTATGTCTTCCTGGCTGGGGACGATGCGGACGGCGATGGGGCTTTCCGGCGTTGAAATGACGGGGTGTACGGCGGTGTTGGCGGCGGGGTCGAGCGTGATGCCGAGGAAAGCGAGGCCGTTACAGACGGTTTCACGGATGAGGGTGCTGTGTTCGCCGATTCCGCCGGAGAATATGAGCAGGTCGAGGCCGTTGAGGACGGCGGCGTAGGCTGCGATGGTCTTGCGGATGGCGGTGGTGAAGATGGCGAGAGCCAGCTGCGCGTCGGCATCGTTGGCTGCCGCGGCTGATTCGAGCTGGCGCATGTCGGATGTGCCGTTGCTGAGGGCGATCAAGCCGGCGTTGTGGTTGAGTAGTTTTTCCAATGCGTCGGCGTTCATGTGTTTGGCGCGCATGAGGTAGAGGAGGACCCCGGGGTCGAGGTCGCCGGAGCGGGTGGCCATGGGGATGCCGCCGGTGGGGGTGAGGCCCATGGAGGTGTCGACGGAGAGGCCGTTGTGCAGGGCGGTGAGGCTGGCGCCGCTGCCGAGATGCGCGATGACGGTGCGGGCGGGAAGGGTGCCGGCGAGTTGTTGCAGGATGGATTCGCAGGAGAGGCCGTGGAAGCCGTAGCGATGGATGCCTTCGGCGGAGAACTCGACGGGGAGGGGGAAACGGGACGCGGCTTCGGGGAGAGTGGTGTGGAAGGCGGTGTCGAAGCAGGCGAACTGCGGGATGTGGGGGAAGTTGCGCTGGGCGCTGGCGATGAGCTCGAGCGAGAGCGGGATGTGCAGTGGAGCGAAGTGAAGGCAGGCGTTGAGTTCTGCGATGAGCGCGGGCGTGATGCGCTGGTGGGTGGTGAGGCGCGGGCCGCCGTGGACGACGCGGTGACCGACGGCTGTAACTCGGATTTCGGAGACATCGGTGAGCCATTGCGTGGCGAGTTTGAGGGCGTCAGTCTGGTGTCCGAAGGGTTGCTCACTGGAACGGATGGATCGGCCGGTGGCGTCCTTGAGCTCGAGCTTGCCGGTGGGCTGGCCGATGCCGTCGGCGAGGCCTTCGAGGATGAGCTCGACGTCGGTGGCGGAGGAGCGATAGATGCCGAATTTCAGCGAGGAGGAGCCGGTGTTGATGACGAGGATGGATTGACCGGGCATGGCGTAAACCTGCTTTCATCGGGCCGAACTATGATGCGACTGTAGCCATGAGGCTACGTGGATCACTTTACGCGTCGACGGCAGGGAATTGAAGTCGCAATGATGGACGTGTGATGTTGCTCACCATTGGGCGGTGATCGCCATGCGAAGCTGAACTTAGGCAGATGGGCTCAGATATGCATCGAATGAAGCATGCGATGCGTTTGGTTGTGGGTTTCGAGTTTTGATGGCTTGCAGTGCGGGAGTGTGACCGAATGACTTCTCCGATAAAGAGTGTGGTGGCACAGACATCGCTTAACGCTCTGGGACCTGATGAGCTGCGGCGAATGGATGCTTACTGGCGGGCGTGCAACTATCTTTGCGCGGGGATGATTTATCTCCGGGCGAATCCGCTGCTGCGTGAGCCGCTGAAGCCGGAGCATACGAAGAATCGCCTGCTGGGGCACTGGGGATCGGACCCCGGACAGACCTTTGCGTGGGTGCATCTGAATCGCGTGATCAAGAAGTATGACCTGGAGATGATTTACGTCTGCGGGCCGGGGCATGGTGCGCCGGCGATGATTTCGAACTGCTACCTGGAGGGTACGTACTCCGAGGTATATCCGGAGAAGGGCCGCGACGAAACGGGGATGCTGAAGTTGTTTCGGGCGTTCTCTTTTCCCGGGCAGCTGGGAAGCCATTGCACGCCTGAGGTGCCGGGCTCGATCCACGAAGGCGGCGAGCTGGGGTATAGCGTTTCGCACGCGTTTGGCGCGGCTTTTGATAATCCCGAGCTGATTGTGACGGTGGTGGTGGGCGATGGCGAGGCGGAGACGGGGCCGCTGGCGACGTCGTGGCACTCAAACAAGTTCTTAAACCCGATCCGCGATGGCGCGGTGCTGCCGATACTGCATTTGAATGGGTACAAGATTGCGAATCCGACGATTCTTGCACGCATCCCGTGCGATGAGTTGGAGAGCCTCTTCAAGGGGTATGGGTGGAAGCCGATCTTTGTTGAGGGTGATGAGCCGGAGGCGATGCATCAGTTGATGGCCGCTGCGGTGGAGACGTGCGTAACGGAGATCCGTGCGATCCAGAAGCAGGCGCGTGAGAGTGGGGTGGCCGAGCGGCCGAGGTGGCCGATGATTATTCTGCGGTTGCCTAAGGGGTGGACGGGGCCGAAGGAAGTCGACGGGCACAAGGTGGAAGGCTTCTGGCGTGCGCACCAGGTGCCGGTACTGGATGTGCAGACGAATCCCGGGCACCTGGCGATTCTGGAAGCATGGTTGCGGAGTTACAGGCCAGAAGAGCTCTTCGACGAACGCGGTACGTTGCGCGCTGAGCTGCAGGAACTGGCGCCTACTGGGTACCACCGTATGACGGCGAACCTTCATGCCAATGGAGGCAAGCTGCGGAAGCCGCTCGACCTGCCGAACTTTTGCGAGTATGGCGTGGCGGTGAAGAGTCCGGGAGCGATGGAGGTTTCACCGACGGGGACGTTGGGGAAATTTCTGCGCGATGTGATGCGGCAGAACATGAACACCTTCAGGCTGTTCAGCCCGGATGAGAATGCTTCGAACAAGCTGGACGGGGTGTATGAGGCGAGCCTGAAGACGTGGCTGGCGGAGTACAAGCCGGAGGACGCGGACGGAACCGATATCGCCGTTGACGGGCGCGTGATGGAAATGTTGAGCGAGCACACGCTGGAAGGCTGGCTGGAGGGCTACCTGCTGACCGGGAGGCATGGGCTCTTCAATACGTATGAGGCGTTCGCGCACATCATCGACTCGATGTACAACCAGCACGCGAAGTGGCTGGAGAAGTCGAAGGCGGAGATTGACTGGCGGGCGCCGATTTCGTCGTTGAACATTCTGATTTCATCGCTGGTGTGGCGGCAGGACCATAACGGGTTCAGCCATGAAGACCCCGGGTTCCTGGACGTGGTGAGCAACAAGAGCGCGGAAGTGACACGGATCTATCTACCGCCGGATGCGAATTGCCTGCTGAGTGTGGCGGACCATTGCCTGCGCAGCGAGAACTACGTCAACGTGATTGTGGCGGACAAGCAGCCGCACCTGGCATATCTCGATATGGATGCAGCGATGGTGCATTGCACCAAGGGCATTGGGATATGGGAGTGGGCGAGCAACGATGACGGGGTGGAGCCTGACGTCGTGATGGCGAGCGCGGGTGATGTGCTGACGGCGGAGGCGCTGGCCGCTGTCTCCTTACTGCGTGAGCATTGCCCGGATTTGAAGATCCGGTTTGTGAACGTGGTTGACCTCTACAAGCTGCAGCCGCAGAGCGAGCATCCGCATGGCCTCTCTGATCGCGATTTCGACGCATTGTTTACGAGCGATAAGCCGGTGATCTTCAATTTCCATGGGTATCCGTGGCTGATCCACAAGTTCACTTATCGGCGGACGAATCACGCCAACATTCATGTGCGTGGCTATAAGGAGAAGGGCAATATCAACACGCCGCTGGAGTTGGCGATCCGCAACCAGGTGGACCGCTACAACCTGGCGATTGATGTGCTGGATCGCGTGCCGCGGATGCAGGGCGTGGGGGCGCATGTGAAGGAGTGGCTGAAGGGTCAGATTATTGAGGCCATTGATTATGCGTATCGCGAGGGTCTCGACCGGCCGAAGGACCGGAACTGGCGCTGGCCGGAAACGAAGTAGATACTCCGACGATTGTTCTCGCGCAGGGGCGTGGGTTGGTGGTAAGCTCCGGGCGTTCCAGAATACGCGCTGCGCGTGTGTCGCTATTTTGTGACGACAATCACATCTAAACGCGACACGACGGCGCAAACTGCTCTGGAACCAATCGAGAGGAGACCGGTACATGTTGAAGCCTGTGCTCGCATTTTCCGTGTTCATTTTGTCGGGCCTTTCATTGCAGCAACCGGCGGCAGCGCCGGCTCCACTGAACGTTCCCGCTACTAATCCCATCAAACCCAACGCCGAGGCGATTGCCAAAGCGAAGAAAGTATTTGGGTATGACTGCGCCCTTTGCCATGGCGAGAAGGGCGATGGCAAAGGTGACGTGCCCATGAAGGTGACGTTGAAGGACTTTACCAATGCCGCCGACCTGCAGAGCGAAACGGACGGTGACCTGTTCACGATCATCAAGAACGGCAAGGGCGATATGCCTCCTGAAGGCGGCCGGATGAAGGATGAAGAGCTGTGGAACCTGGTGTCCGTGGTGAGATCGTTCTCGAAGAAGTGAGCGTGGCGGGGAGGCTATGCTGGTACTCGCGGCTGCACGGCGTGTCTTGTCGTTGCAGCTGCGGGAGGCCGGATGAGGATTGGCGTCGATTTAGGCGGGACAAAGATTGAGGCCGTAGGACTGAACGCAACGGGTAAAGAGCTGCGGCGGTTGCGTATCGCTACGCCTCGCGACGATTACGACGGGACCGTTGCGGCAATTGCCGGGCTGGTGCGGCAGATCGAGACGGAGACGCATCGCGTGGGCAGCGTGGGCGTGGGGATTCCGGGGACGATTGTCGCGGCTACGGGGTTGGTGAAGAATGCGAACTCGACGTGGCTGAATGGGCGGTCGCTGCAGGTTGATCTGGGTCGCGTGCTGGAGCGCGAAGTGCGCTGCGCCAATGATGCGAATTGCATGACGGTGAGCGAGGCGACGGACGGGGCGGCGAAGGGTTTTGGAGTGGTGTTTGGGGTGATCGTGGGGACGGGTTGTGGTGGTGGTGTGGTGGTGAATGGGCGCGTGTTGGCAGGGCCGAACGGATTGGCGGGGGAGTGGGGGCATACGCCGCTGCCGTGGGCGACGGGTGATGAACTACCCGGTCCGGAGTGCTACTGCGGCAAGCGTGGGTGTATGGAGACGTGGATTTCAGGCACGGGGCTGGCGAAGGATTTCGCCCGCGTGACTGGGCGAAGTTTGCGCGGTGAGGAGATCGTTGCCGCGGCGGAGGCCGGTGATGCGCAGGCTGTGGCAGCGCTGGAGCGGCTGGAGGAGCGCATGGCTCGGGGGCTCGCGGTGGTGGTCAATGTGCTCGACCCGGATGTGATCGTGTTGGGTGGGGGGCTGTCGCAGGTGGAACGGATTTATGCGAACGTGCGGGAACGGCTGTGTGGGCTGGTGTTTGGCGGAGGCGCGGATACGCCGATCGTACGCGCGGTGCATGGGGATGCCAGCGGGGTCCGTGGTGCGGCGTGGCTTTGGAACCCTGAGGAGCGGAGCTAGGGTGCTGGAGGTACGGAGACCATGGCTGCGGGGGGCATGTTGATGGGCGTTGCTCGCTGGGCGAGGTGCAGTACCTGGTTTGGGAAGATGCCGAGCATGAGCGTGGCGATGGCGGTGGCTGCGAGAGCGACGCCGATGGCGGGGCTGAAGGCCTGGGCGGGTGCGGCTTCAGTGGGCGGCTCGGTGACAGGGCGAGTGTAGAGCGCAGCCAGCAGGCGCAGGTAGTAGAAGCAGGCGATGCCGGAGTTGGCGAGGCCGATGATGGCGAGCGTGGTGTAGCCGCTGTGGATAGCGGCGGTGAAGACGTAGAACTTGCCGAAGAAGCCACCGGTAAACGGAATACCGATCTGCGAGAGCAGGAAGAGGCCGAGAAGTGCCGAGAGTACGGGGCGACGGAGGGCCATGCCGGTGTAGTCGTCGAGGGTGCGGGCGGACTCGTTGAAGCCTGTGAGCTGGGTGATGACGAGGAAGGCGCCGACGTTCATGGCAGCGTAGCTGGCGGTGTAGAAGCAGACGGCGGCGACGGCCTCCTGCGGGAAGGCGGCGTAGGCGACGAGGATGTAGCCGGCGTGCGCTATGGAGGAGTAGGCGAGCATGCGCTTCACGTCTCGCTGACGGAGCGCGCCGAGATTGCCGAGGCACATGGATAGCACGGCGAGGATCTGGATGAGCGTGATCCAGTGGTCGCGGAACATGGGAGCGGCGTTAAAGAGGAAGCGCAATAGAACCGCGAAGGCAGCGGCTTTTGGCGCGGTGGACATGAGACCGACTACGGGGGCGGGAGCGCCCTGGTAGACGTCCGGCGTCCAGACGTGGAACGGCGCGGCGGATACTTTGAAGCCGAGGCCAATGATGACCATCGCGAGTGCGAGCCAGGCCATCAGTGGCATCTGGGTGGTGGCGAAGCCTTGAGCGATGGCCGCGATGCTGGTGGAGCCGGTGGCGCCGAAGCAAAGCGCGATGCCGTAGAGAAAGAATGCGGTGGCGAACGAGCCGAGCAGGAAGTACTTGAGGGAGGACTCGGATGCGGTGGCCTGGCCCTTGCGGAAACCGGCGAGGATGTAGGTGGAGATGGACGAGATTTCGAGGCCGATGAAGACCATCAGCAACTCGACGGAGCTGGTCATGAGCATCATTCCGGTTGCGCCGAAGCAGATTAGGGCGAAGTACTCGCCGGCGTGGGTGGTGGGGCCTTCGAAGTAGTCGAGCGAGCCAAGCAGGGTGACGATGACGATGGCCGCGATGAGGAAGTGGAAGAAAACGGAGAAGGTATCGACCTGGAGCGTGCCATAGAAGCCCTGGACGGCGCCGTGGATGTTGGTGAACTGGCGCTGGCCGTTGATCATGATGGCGGCGACGAGGGTGCCGAAGATGGCAACCCAGCCGAGGGGCTTGCGCGAGCGGCCGGGAGCAATGAGTGGCTCGGCCAGCATGACGATGACGCCGGTGATGGTGAGAACGAGTTCGGGAAGAAGAGTAACGAGGTTCGTCGACATTAGTATTTCGCTCCTGGGTTGGTCGCAGGAGCGGGTTTGCCCAGCGCGCCAGCGCCGAGGGCAGGGTCGACAAAGGGCGTTGCGGTGGTGGGTCCGTAGGTTTCGGTTTCGACGTGGCGGATGTGGCTCGGTTCGAAGAGGGCGGGCTTGTCCGCGGTGGCGGCGGCGTAGGTGTCGATGGACTTCATCCAGTACGGCGAGAGCAGGCCCATGATGAGGAAGAGGGCGATGAGCGGGCAGAGTTCGAGGTGCTCGCGGAGGGTAAGGTCGAATCCGGCGATCTCGCTGGGACGATAACCGACGGCTCCGTAGAAGACGCGCTGGATCATCCAAAGCATGTAAGCGGCGGAGAAGATGACGCCGCTGGTGGCCACGACGGTCCAGAAGATGTGGTGGGCGGCGATGGATTGCATGGCGCCGTTGAGGATGAGGAACTCGCCGACGAAGCCGCTCATCATGGGCAGGCCGACGGCGGCGAGCGACATGATGACGAAGCTGGTGACCATCCACGGATGGCGCGCGGCAAGGCCGCCGTAGTCGCGCATGTCGTATGTGCCGTAGCGCTCGTAGAGCAGGCCAAGGAGGATGAAGAGCGCGGCCCCGATGAGGGACTCGTTGAGGATCTGATAGGTGCCGCCGTCGATGCCGGAGACGGTGAAGGTGAAGATGCCGAGCGCGATGAAGCTGACGTGCGAGAGAGTGGAGAAGGCGGCGAACTTTTTGAGGTCGTCCTGGATGAGTGCGTTGAGCGCACCGTAAACGATACCCAAGGCGCCCAGTGCGATCAGCAGCGGCGCGATGTGGCGGGACTGCTCGGGGAAGAGGCCGAAGCTGAAGCGCAGGATGGAGTACAGGCCGAGCTTGCCCGCAAGGACCATGACGGCTGCGGTGGGGGCCTCGACGATGGCGTCAGAGAGCCAGCCGTGCAGGGGAAAAATGGGGACCTTGACCGCGAAGGCGACCAGGAAGGCGAGCGAACAGAGCCAGAGCGCGTGGCCGTTAGGCGAGATGCCGTGGCCGGCGGCGAGGACCTGGAGGACCGGCATATCGAATGTGCCGGTGCGGGTGTAGAGCCAGATCATGGCGACGAGCAGGATGGCCGACGGGATGAAGGCGTAGAGGAAGTACTTGATGGCGGCGCGGCGGCGGCCTTCCGTGCGACCGAAGATGGCGATCAGCAACGCCATGGGGACCAGCGAAAGCTCCCAGAATCCGTAGTAGAGGAAGAGGTCAAGCGAGATGAAGATGCCGATCATCGCGACCTGTTGCAGCAGGAAAAGGACGAAGAAGGTGCGGGTGCGCGTGGCTACGGCGTTCCAGCTGGCGAGCACACCCAGCGGAGCAAGCAGGCCGGTGAGGACGACGAGCCACATGGAGAGGCCGTCGACGCCCAAGTGATAGTTGATGCCGGAGGCGAGGACGAAAGGATGCTCGCGGAGGGGGAGTGAGATCCAGGGATGGAAGGATTCGAAGGCGAAGGGCTGCGTGCCGAATTTATCCGCGGCGTGCTGCGCGGCGGCCATGCTGGAGGCGAAGTGGTACGGCAGATGTAGCGTAAACAGGAACGTGAGCAGCGTGAAGGCGAGAGCGACTACGTGATGGAGCTTTTTGCCTTCGCGCTCAGGCAGGCAGGCGAGCACCGCCGCGCCCACGAGCGGGGTGAGGAGGATCTGCGAAAGGATGAAGCGGTCCGGGTTCATTGAAATCCTGTGGTGGTACTAGAAGCAGCTTCCCAGCGGGAGCAACAGCTCGAACTGCAGGTTCTAAAAGTGAAGCGGGTGAATGCCGAAGAGCGTGATGATGACGACGGCGGCGGCGCCCAGAGCCAGCCAGCCGGCGTAGGAACGGATGTTTCCGGATTGCATGCGCCGGGTAATGGAGCCGAGGCCGCGCGTGGTGGCTCCGGCAGCGGAGCCTGCGCCCTGGATGATGCCGGCGTCGATGAGTCCGCCGAGGATGAAGCGGGTAAAGGTGAGAATGAACGCGACGATGACGCCGTTGTAGAACTCGTCGACGTAAAACTTGTTGGCGACGAGCTTGTAGAGTGCCGGCTGCTTTGCGGCGAAGGCTGCGGCGATGCCGGGCTTGCGGTAGTAGAAGACGTAGGCGGCAAAGAAACCGAGCAGCGCGGTGACGAGCGAGACGGCCGCAAGTACAGGCTCTGCGCTGCGTGAGGCGGCGTGCTCGACGAGGCCGGGGGCGGCGGAAAAGACGGGTTCGAGGAAGTGCTCGATCTCGTTGTGGCCGCCGAGTGCGAGGGGCACGCCTACCCAGCCGCCGATGGTGGAGAGAATGGCGAGGACGATCAGCGGGAGCGTCATGATCCACGGGGACTCATGCACACCGTGCGCCTGTCCGGTATCGTGTTCGGCTTCCATGACCAGCGTGGTATCGGAGCGCGCGTGAACGGCGGCGCCGTGTGCGTCGAGCGCAGCGGCGTGATCGTCGAAACGCGGAGCCCCGAAGAAGGTTTTGAACCAGAGGCGAAACATGTAGAACGACGTCAGCAGTGCGGTGAAGAGTCCGACAGCCCAGAGGAGTTTGGCGAAGGGATGATCAGAGATAAAAGCCTGGTAGAGGATCTCGTCCTTGGAGAAGAAGCCCGCGAAGGGGAAGATGCCGGCGATGGCGAGGACGCCCGCGGTCATGGTCCAGAAGGTGATGGGGATGCGCTTGCGGAGGCCGCCCATGAGGCGCATGTCCTGCTCGCCGGAGAGGGCGTGAATCACGGAGCCGGCGGCGAGGAAAAGGAGCGCCTTGAAGAAGGCGTGGGTCATCAGGTGGAAGATGCCGGCTTCATACGCACCGACGCCACAGGCCATGAACATGTAGCCGAGTTGCGAGACGGTGGAGTAGGCGAGGACGCGCTTGATGTCGTGCTGCACCATGCCGATGAGTGCGGCCATGAGTGCCGTGGCGGCGCCGATGATGGCGACGACGGTGAGGGCTGTCGGCGAGCGGTCGAAGAGGACGTGGCAGCGCGCGACCATGTAAATGCCCGCCGTGACCATGGTGGCCGCGTGGATGAGGGCGGAGACGGGCGTGGGGCCTTCCATGGCGTCGGGAAGCCAGACGTATAGGGGGAGTTGCGCGGATTTGCCGGCGGCGCCGAGGACGAGCAGGAGGCAAATTGCAGTGATGAAGTTGTGATTATAAGGAGCATTGAATGGAATTCCAGCGAGCTGCCCCGCGGTCATGGCGACTACATGGTGGGAAGGAAGGGAGATAACACTCGAAAATACCGAATTGAAGTCCAGCGATCCAAAATGCTGGATGATCAGGAACATCGCGAGCAGGAAACCGAAGTCGCCGATGCGGTTGACGATGAAGGCCTTCTTGCCGGCGTTGGCGGCTGAGTCTTTCTTGAAGTAGAAGCCGATGAGCAGGTACGACGCGAGGCCGACGCCTTCCCAGCCGACGAAGAGCAGCAGGAAGTTGGCCGAGAGCACCAGCACCAGCATGAAGAACATGAAGAGGTTCAGGTAGGCGAAGAAGCGCCAGTAGCCGTCTTCGTGGGCCATGTAGCCGGCGGAGTAGATGTGGATGAGGAAGCCGACACCGGTAACGACGGCGAGCATGATGAGGGTGAGGTGGTCGACGGCGAAGGAGAAGTTGATCTGCAGGCCGGTAATGGCGATCCACGGGGCGCTGGTGACGGTGTAGGCATTGGCGGCGTTGGTGCCGCTCATGAAGAGCCAGAGGCGCAGAACGATAAGCGCGGGCAGCAGCGTGAAGAGCAACGCCACCGCGGATACCGCCGGGCGCGGCAGCTTGCGGCCGAGCGTCCCGTTGATCAGGAAGCCGGCGAAGGGAAGCAGCGGAATGAGCCAGAGCAGTTGAAGATTCATCGGTCTTGTTTCAGCGAGCGGTGGTTCTAGTTCTTCATCAGGTTGACTTGATCGACGTTGAGGGTCTGGCGTGAACGGAACAGCGCGATGATGATGGCGAGGCCGACGGCGGCTTCAGCTGCGGCGACCACCATCACGAAGAAGACGAAAATCTGACCGGAGACCTGGTGCCACATGTGCGCGAAGGCGACGAAGGTGAGGTTGACGGCGTTGAGCATCAGCTCTATCGACATGAAGATGCTGATGACGTTGCGCTTGATGAGGAAGGCGGCGATGCCGATGCAGAACAGGATGGCGGCCAGGATGAGGTAAGCGGCGATGGGAACCATTTAGAGCTCTCCCTTCTTCTGCTTGCCCTTGATGTAGACCCAGAACGCGAAGCCAACAACGATGAGCACGACGACGACGGCGATGATGGCGGGTGCGGCGGTCTTGATCACGTTAGAGCTCCTTTCGCGCGAGCACGACCGCGCCGAGGATCGCGATGAGGATGAGGATGGAGGTGACCTCGAAGGGCAACAGCAGCGAGGTGAAGAGCATGTGCGAGATGTCGCGGATGTTGGAGGTGGCGTTGGTGAGATAGCCGCCGATCTGGGTGGTGCCAAGGTGCTGGCGTTCGGAGAGGAAGACGAACACGAGCAGGCAGAAGAGTGCAGCGGCGCCGGGGATGCCCGCGATGTAAGCGATCCTGGAGCCGTGGGTGCGTTCTTCTTCGCCGGCGTTGAGCAGCATGACGACAAAGACGAAGAGCACCATGATGGCGCCGGCGTAAACGATGACCTGCGCGGCGGCGAGGAACTCCGCGCCGAGAGACCAGTAGAGGACAGCGAGCGACATCATGACGACGACCAGCGACAGTGCGCAGTTGATGGGATGGCGCTGCAGCAGCAGGTTGACGGCCGCCGCAACGGCGAGCAGGCCGAAGATGACGAACAAAGCGATTTGGAGTGCTGCCGGCAAGGTGTTCTAGAAGCCTCTTTGATGTCTTGCGTGTATGTCGATTGTAATAAACGTGCCGTACTAAGCCCGAGACTAACCGTGATAAGCGAGCGCCAGCGCGGTGGCGAGAATGTTGACCATGGCGATGGGGAGAAGGAACTTCCAGCCAAAGCTCATGAGTTGGTCGTAACGGAAGCGCGGCAGTGTGGCGCGCACCCAGATGTAGAGCAGGATGAAGGAAAAAATCTTGAAGACGAACCAGAAGATGGAAAACGCCACGTGGGCAACGACGCCGTTGGCGAAGCCGTCGAAGAGGTGGCCGAACGGTGAAGACGCGCCGCCGAAGAACATGAGCGTGGCGACGCAGGCGACGGTGATCATGTTGGCGTACTCGGCCATGAAGAACATGGCGAACTTCATGGAGCTGTACTCGGTGTGATAGCCGGCGACGAGCTCGGATTCGGCTTCGGGAAGGTCGAAAGGCGCGCGGTTGGTTTCGGCGTAGGCGGCCATCAGGTAGATGAAGAAGGCGATGATCTGGAGGCCGCCGAAAACGTTCCATGAGAAAGCGCCGTGTGCGCCCTGGGAGTCGACGATGTCGCGCAGGCGCAGTGACTGGGCGCGCATGACGACGCCAACCAGCGAGAGGCCGAGCGCTAGCTCGTAGCTGATGACCTGTGCGGCGGCGCGGAGGGAGCCAAAGAGCGAGTACTTGTTGTTCGACGACCAGCCGGAGAGCGCGATGCCGTAGACGCCAATGGAGGTGATGCCGAGCACGACCAGGAGGCCGATGTTGAGGTCGGCGATCTGCGTCAGGTTGACGCCGCGGTAGTAGGCCGGCGCGCCGAAAGGAACAACGGCGATGGAGATGAGTGCGCAGCTGAGCGCGATGATGGGCGCGAGAACGAAGAGCGGGCGCTCGACGGCGAGCGGCATCATGTCTTCCTTGAGGAAGAGCTTGATGCCGTCAGCGAGCGGCTGCAGCAGGCCAAAGGGGCCGACGCGGGAGGGGCCCCAGCGGTTCTGCATGCGGCCGAGGACTTTGCGTTCCAGCAGCACCGTGTACGCCACCGCCGTGAGGGTGATGACGAGCACGACGGCGATCTTGAGGATGCTCAAGAGGAGGAACGTTTGAAATGGGGACAGATGACTCATCAGTAGGATCAGGGCTCGGGGTGGTTAGTCAGCGGCGAGATGGTCGGCGACTTCGCGCGACTGGTGGCGCTGCACATCCTGCAGCTGGGGTGAGAAGCGCGTGAGCGAACCGGAGGTGAAGAGGGTGTCGTGCGAAGGCAGGACGAGGTCGTTGCGGTTGGCGATCTGGACGAGGTCGCCGGCGGAAGGCGCGATGTGCTGGTCGTTGCCGGAGAGCAGCTGCAGGCGCAGCAGCTTGTCGTAGCCGGGCACGAGCCGCTGGATTTCGTCGAGGATGGCGAAGGGGTCGAAGGGCGAAAGCTTGGGCTCGAGGTTGTTGGCGGTGAGCCAGACGGAGTGGCGGTCAGCCTCGCCGGATTGCGCGCCGCGGGTCTGGCCCATGTCGGCTCGGAGGCCTTTGCCGAAGGGGACAAGCTGCTTGATCTCGTGGCCGAACTTGTCCGCGAGGCGAACGATGAGCTCGAAGTCCGAGCGGGTACCGGACTTGTCGGCGGCCTTGGAGACGAGCTGAACGTCGCCGTAGGAATTGGTGACGGAGCCGGATTTTTCGTAGAGGTTGGAGGCAGGAAAGACGACGTCAGCGAGCAGCGCTGTCTCAGTGAGGAAGAGGTCCTGCACGATGAGGAAGGTGTTGGCGAGGGTGGCGGGGTCGACGTTGTAGCGGGCGACGGGGTTGGAGCCAACGACGTAGAGCGCCGCTAGCTCGCGGGCGAGGGCGGCGTCGAACATTTCGACGAGGTTGAGCCCGGGTGTCTCGGGGGACTTGTACTCTTCGACGAAGGCGTGCGCGCCGACCAGCTGATAGCCGGGGAGAACATCGGGCATGACGCCCATGTCGGCAGCGCCGCGGGAGTTGACGTAGTCCGAAAGCAGCGCGAACTTGGAGGTCGGGAAGGTATCGACGAGACGCGCGATAGTGCTGCCGCGGACTTCGTTGCCGAGCACGATGATGAGCTTCTCTTCGGCGCGGAGAGCGTCGCGGAATTTCGCGAGCGCATCAGTGTCGGGCGATGCGGCATTGGCGGTGCTGTCGTCGCCGGCGAGGTAGTCGGCGAACGCACCGTAGCCGGCGAAGTCAAGTGTGACGGCGGCCTTGGCCTGGCGGCGGAGCTTGATGTCGGCGTGGTTCGCGATGTAGAGGCGGGCATTCTTGTTGCGGACGTTGGTGCGGAGGTTCCACGCGGTGAGTGGGGCCTGGGTGGTGGGGTCGCCACCGATGACGAGGAGGGCGGGGGCCTTTTCAACGCAGTGCTGCGAGGCGAAACGCTTGCTGCTGCCGCGGAGAGCGGCGGCAAGGGTGACGAAGTCGGCGGTGCGGTGGTGGTCGATGTTGTTGGTGCCGATGACGGAGCGCGCGAACTTCTGCAGTAGATAATTTTCTTCGTTGGTGAGGCGGTTCGAGCCGATGACGCCGATGGATTGCGGGCCGCGCTGGTCGCGGAGCTCGCGGAGTCTGGTGCCGGCGAAGGTGAGGGCTTCTTCCCAGCTGACGGGTTTGAGTTTGCCATCTTTGCGCATGAGCGGGGAAGTGAGGCGCTCGATATTGTTGGCGAAGTCGAAGGCGTAGCGACCCTTGTTGCAGAGGAAGTCGCCGTTGATGCCGGACTTGTCGCGGTTATCGCCGCGGACGATCTCGCTGCCGTTGGCGACCGAGCGCACGCCGAGGGTGGTCTTGCAGCCGTCGCCGCAGTGAGTGCAGACGGTGGCGACGTGGTTCATTTCCCACGGGCGCGTCTTGTAGCGGTAGGTGCCGGAGGTGAGGGCGCCGACGGGGCAGGCGTCGATGCACATGCCGCACTGCTCGCAGTCGAGGTTGGGAATGTTTTCCGGCGAGAGCTGCGCGGGGACGTTGGGCGCGATGACCGACGAGGAGCCGCGGTTCTGGATGCCGAGGGCGAAGACGTCCATGCCTTCGCCGCACATGCGGACGCAGCGATAACAGAGGATGCAGCGCGGGCGATCGAAGTAAACAACGGGCGACCACTTCTGTTCTTCGCGATGGTTTTTGGGCTCAGCGTAGAAGCTATCGGCGGCGCCGTACTTGAAGGTCATGTCCTGCAGCTCGCACTCACCGCCGGCGTCGCAGACGGGGCAGTCGAGCGGATGGTTGCCGAGCAGGAGTTGCAGCGTGGCCTTGCGGGCCTGGGCGATCTCGGGGTTTTCCGTGTGGACGACCATGCCTTCGGCGACGGTGGTGGTGCAGGCGGTGGCGAGCTTCGGCTGCTTCTCGATGCGCACAACGCACATGCGGCAGGCGGCTTGCAGCGAGAGGCCGGGGTAGTAGCAGAAGGCGGGGATTTCGATGCCCGCGGATTTGCAGGCGTCAATGAGCAGCGTGCCCGCGGGCGCGGTGAGCTTCTGGCCGTCTACGATGAAATTGACGTCTGGCATAGGGCTATTTAAATCCTACCGGGATTCCGGGGTGCAGGGAGCAGAAGGCGTTGTCGGGTGTGGAGCCATCGACGGAGCGCTGAGCGGTGGTGACGCCGCTGGCCGCCTGCTGCAGGGTGAGGACAGGTGTCGGCGAGTTGGCGAAGAGAGCGCTTTGCGGCGGTGGAGCAGAGAAGGCGGAGTGGGCCACGAGCTCGTTGATCTGCGCGTCGGTGTACTGCGCGTAGACGCCGAAGGCGGCGCGGAAGTGGAGCGGGTCGGCGAGCTCGTGCTTGAGCTGCGACTGGGTGTTGCTGTCGTGCGCCATGGCGGGCCAGCAGGTCTTCAGCGCTGTTACCCAGGAGTCGTCCACGCTGACGGCTTGCTTGTCGGCGAACTCGACGCCCATCTCGCGTGCCTTGCAGCCGCAGGCGCTGACCAGCAGCGCTGCGAGAGCAACGTTACGGGTCGCGCGAGAGAGATGTGCAGCGGTGAGCATTAGTGGGCGGCTCCGATGGTGTCGGGTTCGCCGATGGGCTGGATCTGGATGAGGGGGTGGTCGACGCGCTTGCCTTCGAGATACTCCTCGAACTCCGAACGGAACTTCTTGATGAAGCCAAGCGTGGGCATGGCCGCGGCGTCGCCGAGCGGGCAAAAGGTTCGGCCCATCATGTTTTCGGCGAGGTACTGGATGTTGTCGATGTCCTTCTTGTTACCGCCGCCGGCGTGGAAGCGCGTGAGCGTCTTCTTGAGCCAGTCCGTGCCTTCGCGGCAGGGGATGCACCAGCCGCAGCTTTCGTGCTGGTAGAAGCGGATAGTGCGGAGGGCGAACTCGACGATGGAGACGGTTTCGTCTAGCACGACAATGCCGCCGGAGCCGAGCATGGTGCCGGCCTTGGCCATCTGGTCAAAGTCGAGGCCGACGTCAATCTCGTCCGCCTTGAGCACGGGGCAGGATGAGCCGCCGGGGACGACGGCCTTGAGCTGCTTGCCGTCCTTGATTCCGCCGGCGACGTCGTAGATGGCCTTACGCAGGGAGTAGCCCATGGGCAGCTCGTAAACGCCGGGTCGCTCAACGTGACCGCTGATGCCGAAGAGCCGCGTTCCGCCGTTGCGCTCGGAGCCGAGCTTGGCGTAAGCCTCGCCGCCCATGAGCAGGATGTGCGGAGCGGCGGCGATGGTTTCGGCGTTGTTGATGACGGTGGGGCCGCCGTAGAGGCCGACAACAGCCGGGAATGGCGGCTTGATGCGCGGAACGCCGCGCTTGCCTTCCAGCGATTCCATCAGCGCGGACTCTTCGCCGACTTCATAGGCGCCGGCGCCGGTCTGGGTGACGATGTCGAAATCGACGCCTTCTTTGCCGAAGATGTTCTTGCCGAGGAAGCCCTTAGCGTACGCGTCTGCGACGGCCTTTTCGACGATGTTGAGCAGGTAGCGATACTCGCCGCGCAGATAGATGAAGCCCATCTTCGCGCCGATTGCGAGGCCGGCAATCATGGTGCCTTCGATCACAGCGTGCGGGTCGTGCAGGAAGATGACGTGGTCTTTGCAGGTGCCGGGCTCGGACTCGTCACCGTTGACGAGAACATACTTCGGCTTGGCGGATTCCTTGGGCACGAACGACCACTTCATGCCGGTGGGGAAGCCGGCGCCACCGCGGCCGCGAAGGCCGGAGGCTTTCATGGTGTCGATGATCCAGGCGGGACCGTTTTCGAGCGCCATCTGCACGGCTTTGTAGCCGTCCTGCGCGATGTACTTCTCGATGTCGGCAGCGCCCGTGCCGAATCGGCGGGAGATGACTTTGACTTCGTCCGGATGGGAGACGAGCTTGGGCATTACACCGCCTCCTTGTCGACGGATTCGGGCTTGCCGTTACCGTTGCGGTAGCTCTCGAGGATGACGTCCATCTTGGCGGGCGTGAGATCGTCGTGGAAGTCGTAATTAACCTGCACGGCGGGCGCCCAGCAGCAGGCGCCGATGCATTCGACTTCCTCGAGCGAGAAGAGGCCGTCGGGCGTGACGCCTTTGTGGCCGATGCCGAGCTTGTGCTTGCAGTGGTCGAGCAGCTCAAAGCCGCCGCGCAGCATGCAGCTGATGTTGGTGCAGACCTGCACGTTGTATTTGCCGGCGGGGACCGTGCGCAGCATGGAGTAATAGCTGAGGACGTTGCGGACGTCGAGTTCGAGCAGGTCGAGGCGCTGGGCGATTTCGGCGACGCAAGCGTCGCTGACGTACCCCACTTCATCCTGCGCGTAGAGCAGCATGGGGATGAGCGCGGAGCGCTTGAGAGGGTAGAGCGTCACCAGCTTGTCGAAGCGGGCGGCGAGCTCAGGCGAGAAGATCGTGCTGGCGATGGCGCTCATGCAGGTGAGGTTTCAGGGTCCAGGGCCCAGGGTTCAGAAGGCAGCGGCGTGCAGGGTTCGGTTGTGTCGCGTTGCGTCAAAATCAGAATCGTTCCATCTCTTAGTCTATGCGCTCAACATCTCGCGAGCAAAGCGTTCTGCGGCCATATCCATTTCTTCTTCGGAACCATGGTTGATGCAGACGTTGCCGTTCTCTTCCAGGTTGAACGGGACGGGTTGCTGGTCGTCCTGTTGCATGGCGCTTGCGGTGAAGCGAAGCCAGTGGGTACCGACGCGGAGGGTGATCTCGTCCGCGCTTACTTCGACTATGGCGTGGTGCGTGCTGTTGAGGCCATGGGCGGCTGCGTAGGAACGGAGCAGGGAAGCCCAGGAGGTCCAGAGTTCGGTGTGGAGTTGAGGGTTCAATCTTCTACGTTCTCTGAAGCGCCCGAAGTTGCGGATGATGCCGATAGATGTTTGCGGAATGGCCTCGCCATAAAAACAAGCAGGACCGCGAAGACGATGGTCCCGGTCAGTGCCGCGTGTGCTCCTCGGCTTAGGTTGAACCGGTCGAGAAGGAGCAGCATGCAGAGAACCGTCACGATGCCCAGGAACAACGCTTTGATATACGACGGTGTCCACCGAAAGTTTTTCATGGCTTCTCCTGGTCAGCAGTTTGAACGGTCAGGGTTTGTGCGTTGCGTTGAGTCCGTGGGCGGCTGCGCAAGATCGAAGCAGGGAAGCCCAGGAGGTCCAGAGTTCGGTGTGGAGGGCTTTGTTCAAGCGGCGCCCGCTAGAGCTTCGAGGATTGGTCGATCGTCACCGTATAAATCTGTCTCATCGGATCGCTCGAAAACGCTGAAGTTTTCGCGAATGGCTTTTTGATCAGTGGTGTTGACATACGTGCCTGTCCGATCAACCAGGAATACGCAGTTGAAACCATCGCCACGGCAGTAATTTCCGACCCTTAGAGTTTCCTTTCCATATATTTCACGAACCTCCAGATTTGCAATCACCACGGATTTTGGGGGAATGATTTCGCCCCAATAAGCTACCCAGCTAATTATGGTTATCCGGCGAGCCGTAAAGAGGCGGCGGCGGCGCTTCATCGGTCGATCGCTCCCAGCACAATATCGATAGACCCAATCACCGCAACCACATCCGCGATCAACTTACCCTTGCACATCGTCTCCAGCGCCTGCAGGTTGGCAAAATCCGCATTACGCATGTGCACGCGATAGGGCTTGGCTGTGCCGTCGGATACGACGTAGTAGTTCATCATGCCGTGGGGCGCTTCGATGGAGCTGGTTGCCTCGCCCGCAGGGACAGCAAAGCCTTCCGTGACGATCTTGAAGTGATGGATGAGCGACTCCATCTGGGTCTTCATCTGTTCGCGGTCGGGAAGGATGATTTTCGGCGCGTCGGCGACGATGCGCTGGCCTTCGAGCGCGGCGAGCTTCGTGAGCGCCTGGTGGCATATGCTGACCGACTCGCGCATTTCATCCATGCGGACGATGTAGCGGGCCCATACGTCGCAGCCGTCGGAGACGCAGACCTTGAACTGGTAGTTCTCGTAGCCGGAGTAGGGCATGTCGCGGCGGAGGTCGAAGTCGACGCCGGACGCACGCAGCGGGGGGCCGGTGACGCCGAGGGAAATAGCTTCGGCCGCAGTGAGGTAGCCAACGCCCTGCAGGCGCGACTTCCAGATGGGGTTGTTGTTGAGCAGGCCTTCGTACTCGGCGATCTTCGATGGGAAGTCGTCGAGGAAAGTCTTGATGCTGTCCGTCAGGCCCGGGGGCATTTCCAGCGCGAGGCCGCCGATGCGGATGTAGCTGGTCATCATGCGTTGGCCGCTGACGGCTTCGAAGATGCGCAGCAACTGCTCGCGCTCGCGGAAGCAGTAGAGGAAGACGGTGAGCGCGCCGATGTCCATGGCGTGCGTGCCCAGCCAGACGAGGTGCGAGTTGATGCGCATCAGTTCCATGAACATGACGCGGATGACCTGCGCGCGTTCCGGGATTTCGAGGCCGAGCAGCTTCTCGACCGCCAGCGCGTAGGCGAGGTTGTTGGCCATGGGCGCGAGGTAGTCGATGCGGTCGGTGAGCGGGATGACCTGCTGGTAGAACTTGGCTTCGCAGGTCTTTTCGATGCCGGTGTGCAGGTAGCCGATGTCGGGCGCGAGCGAGACGATGGTTTCGCCGTCGAGTTCGATCACCAGCCTCAGCACGCCGTGCGTCGACGGGTGCTGCGGTCCCATGTTGAGGATCATCGTCTGGTTGGAGACGGGGTCGGTGCCGTGCGGGGCGTGGTGGCCGGTGGAGGAAGCGATAACGTCTTCGACGCCCGGGATGACCATGTCCTCGGCGTTGCGGAAGCCGGCGAGTGTGGCGCCGGTGGTGTCACGGGTTTTGGGTTTGTCGAGTTCGTCGATGAAGGCCATTAGCGGTAGCCCTCCACCGGGTAATCCTTGCGCAGCGGATGGCCTTCCCAGTTGTCGGGCATCATGATGCGGGTAAGGCGGGGGTGCCCGGCGAAGTGGACGCCAAAGAGGTCGAAGACTTCGCGCTCATAGAAGTTGGCTGCGGGCCAGACGCCGGTGATGCTGTCGAGCTTCGGGCTGTCGCCGGAGACGCGTGCGACCAGGCGGATGCGCTTCTTGAGGCCCATGCTCAGGATGGAGTAGGCGAGGCGGAAGCGGGGCTCGGTGGGATACCAGTCGACGGCGGTGAGGTCTTCGAAGAAGTTGTAGCCGTCGTGCTTGACGGCTTCGCAAACCGCGACGATGGCTTCAGGAATGACTTCTATGGTGAGCTCGTTGAGCGCCCACTTGGCGTCGATGAAGCACTCGGATTCGATGAGCTTCGTCCCTGCTGCGCCGATGTAATGCGCGAGGGCGGCCTGCTTGCCGGTCGTGGGTTCTGGCGCCTCGGGTTGAGCTTCGGTTTGCGGATCAGGCATATGTTCCTGCGGCTAGAGATCAGCCTTGTCGTTGGACCAGTTGAGGATGCCCTTCTTCCAGACGTAGAAGAGGCCGACGGCGACGAAGCCGATGTAGACGAGCATTTCCCAGAAGCCGAAGAGCTTGCTGCCGGTGATGGACGCCAGCTCGCGGTAGACGACGGCCCAGGGCAGCATGAAGACGGCTTCGACGTCGAAGAGGATGAAGAGCATGGCGACCATGTAGAAGCGGACGGAGAAGCGGCCGCGGGCATCGCCGACCGGGTCCATGCCGCATTCGTACGCGCCGAGCTTGGTGCGGGATCGCTTGTGTTTGCCGACGAAAAAAGACGCGCCCACCATGCCGCCGGCCAGGGCCAGGGCGACCAGGATCTGCAGCACGAGAGGAAGGTATTGCCAGATGTAGGGTGTCGTCTGCATGGCCATTTTTAAGACTAGAAGTGACTTGGTCAAGAGTCAAGGAGCGACACACCGTTTATGTGGGCTATGCCACCGTTATGGTGCGGGCGGAAGGGTGTAAGCGAAGGTATAGGTGTGCTTGCCGTCGGGGGCGATATCGATGGTGAAGGTGCCCGTAAGGCCGGTGAGTTCGGCAGTGCCAGAATCGGGGACAACGGTGACGGTGAGAGACGGCTTGCCACGGTCCATGAGGCCTAGATGGATCAGCGAGAAGGTGCCCTTGTGGCCGTCGACGCTGCCGGTGATGGTTTCGACGGCGACGTAGCCGGCTGAGCCCTTGGTTTCCGACATCGCAGTAAGCATTTGGCCGACGCTGGTGCCTTCAATGCCGCCGTGGAGCGTTTTGTTGATGGTCATCCGGCCGAGGTTGGGGGCGTTGGCGAAGTCGGCGGGGAGCGGCTTGACATTAGGCTCAAAGGAGCCGGTGGTCTGGTGGGACATGGGAGCGCCTTTCGGGATTTGCTGAGCGAAAGCAGCGGGAGCAAGGACGGCGAAGAGTGTGGCGGTGCGGAGGTTCATCGAGGCTCCGTTAGTGGGGATGCTGAGTTAGAGAAACGAGCGGTACCAGTCGAGCAACGCCGGGCCGATGAGGGCGGTGAGCAGACCTCCCGCGGCGAGGAAGCTGCCGAAGGGAAGCTCGCTGGAGCGGTTGGCTCGCTTGCGGAGCAGCAGCGTGACCGCGTACGGGAAGATGAGGAAGCAGCCGAGGACGAAGGCCACTACTGCGGGCCAGAAGCCGAGGAAGGCGCCGATCATGGCCATCAGCTTGGCATCGCCGAGACCCATACCTTGCTGTCCGCGGACGAGCTTGTAGATCCACCGGATGATGAGTGGGATGAGGGCCGCGCCCATGACCGCGGCGACGCGGCCAAGGAGCAGGTGCTCGGGGCCAGTAAGGAAGACGTTGCCGCGATCAATGAACGAGCCCGGGCTGGACATGCGGAGGTTGTGGGCGGTGTCGAGGTGGATGGCGGCTTCGTCCGGCGCGAGGAAGAGCGCCTGGACGGCGATAAGGAAGATGCCGACGACGATGCCGGACAGAGTGAAAGCATCCGGCAGGGTGCTGGTCTGCCAGTCCATCACGAGCAGGCCGATGAGCAGGAAGCCCATGATGAGGGTGGCGAGCAGGTACGTGCCGCCGCCGACCCCCATGTCAATCCGGACGGGCATCGTGACATTGGCTGCCGAGATGAAGACGGCGGCCTGCACGATGCGGTGCGCGATAATGACGAACCACACCGCCACGGAGAACTCCACCAGCGGATAGCGCCAGGGAATCGACGCGCGGCAGTGGCGGCAGTGCGCGCGGAGGTTGATCCAGCTGAGCAGCGGAATGTTGTCGTACCAGCTGAGCGTGTGCAGACAGCGCGGGCAGCGCGAGCGCGGCTTTACGATGCTTTCGTGAAACGGCAGGCGCACGATGCAGACGTTCAGAAAGCTGCCCAAGAGCAGGCCGAAAATGAAGGCAGCGAGCTCGAACACCAGCGGCAGGGACATGCCCACAGTATAAGACGCAGCCCGCGCTGCGGCTTAGAAAGGGAGGAGCAGGAACGGCACCACGATGCCGGCCACGAGCACGAGCGTGACCACCACGTTGCTGCGGCTGTATTTGTACGCCATGTAGATGCCGGTGAAGGTCATGGTAAGCAGACCGAGAGACACGGCGAGGAAGAAGATTTTCATCGGCACATGGCTCTTTTGCGGAGCTGGCGGAGCCATTGGGGCTGACGGAGCTTTCGCGGAGTTATCGGCGGTTGCTTCATCGGTATGAACCTTTTTCGGGGCGGCACCTTGAACATCGCCGTGGTCGTGATCGTCGTAGCTCGGGTGCGGCTTTTCGACCTCACCCTTGGGCTTTTTTCCGGATGGAACGATGGTTGTCTGCTTCTTATGAAGTTGTGCGAGTGTGACTGCCCAGGCAGGCGGTTTGTAGTCGCTGCCGCGCGTGGTTTCGTGCAGGCTGAAGGTCTGCAGGGCACCGGTGAAGGCGAAAAAAAGCAGGGCCGGTGAAATGAAGAGGCCGAAATAGAGATGGACTTTGCGCAGGGCCTTCAAGACAGTATGAGCGTTTGACATCGTTATGAAAGGATACTGTCCTCACCCTCAAAGACCGTTAACCCTGCGCGAAAATCGTTATCTTCATTGCCATTCCAGCCAGAAAACGGTGGCTGTACGTTACGCGTTGAATGGGTTGTGACAATGTGATCGGATGCTGATTGAGGCACCCGACTCGCCAAAGGGCCGGCTGATACTGGGCTTTATGGATGTCGTTTTCTGCGGAGTTGGCTATTGGGGACCTACCTTCCTGGGCTGTGGGCCTGCGTTGTGGATACTCAGTCGCCGATCAACCGCTAGAAATCGACGTGGGTACGAACCGTGAACACTGCAACGGGCCCGCGATCCTGGTTGTAGCCCGGATGCGCAATAAGTTGGGCGTCAACAGATGTGAAGAGGCCGCGCCAGGTGTGGGCCGTGTAGTAGGTTTCGAGGATGTCCTCGCGGGCGTACCGCAGACGACCGTCGCCCAGCAGGAAGCCCTGCCCACCGAGCGCGAGATACTGCTGGTGGTTGCGCTTGATCGCGTTCGAGACGCCGACTACCGCGACCTTGTCGCTGGGGCGTCCCCATCGATTGCCGGTGAGGTCTGTGCCGAGCTCAAAGGTCTGGTCGACCTCGGTGTAGGCGTAGCTTTCGTGCTGGCCTTCGTTCCAGCCGAAGCGGCCGAAGGCGCGCAGATCAGGCGTGAGTTCCTGCTCGAAGTTGAGGCCGACGCCGTACTTTACCGTAGTACGCGGCGCGTGGGCCGTGATATCGGGCGTAGTGTGTGACGCGATGGCGAGCGCGTTCTGGGTGCGGTAGACACCCATGTTGGCGTGGTTGACGAAGCCGAGGAGGCGAATCGTTCCCCTGCGCTCCGCAGAAAGGAGATGGCCGAGAGGCAGGTGACGGTATTCGAGCTCGACGTTGTCGGCGTGGGCACGGCGCAGGTTCCAGTCGAGGTCGACACCGTTGGCGACGGTGGGCATGAGCGCGAGGATGTAGCGTGCCGACCACTGCACGTCGTCGTACTCGGCGACCGCGCCGTAGGTGTAGCCGCGGGTGTCTGCGGCGTAGTCCCAGGCGCCGTTGTTGTCGACGGTCCAATTAAGGAACTGCAGGTGGGAGTCTGAGCCCGGGCCGTTGACGTCCATGATGTCGGGCATGGAGAGCTTACCGGCACGGAGGTCGAGGCGGCGCTCGGGTACGCGGGTTGCCAGCGAGAACGGGGTGCGCTGGGCGTCGACCAGCTTGCTGGTGAAGCCGATGGTCTGGTGGAGCTGCGCGCGCGCCATGTAAGGGACCGAGCCGAGCGTGGGGTTGCGGACAACGTCGAGATTGGTAAACCCGGCGAGACCGAGCGCTTCAGATATCCCGCGCCCTCCTGATGATTCTTCGTCGTAGATGAGGTCAGTGTTGTAGCGGAGGTGGTGATATAGCTGCAGTCCGAGAAAAAGCGTACCGACCAGCGACACCTTGTACTCCCCGCGCGCGAGCATCGAATTAGGACCGGAGTAAGGCGCGGGGACGCCGGGGTGGCCCTGGAAGACTACGTTGGCCTGGCCGAAGATGAAGTACGGCGCAGACTCAGGATGAGGAAAGACCGTTAGCGGCTCCTGCGGATGGTTTTGATCCGCCGAGTTGGGCTGCTGGCTTTGGCCAGCGGCGCACGGCAGCAACACGGCTAGCAAGCAGATGACCGGGAGATGGCGGGGAGCAAAAATCGTGCGGATCATCTGGCTCTCACCATCTGATGAGTTTAGCCGCTCTCTGCTGCCGGAGAGCCTGGTGGCGAGCGAGAGCGATTAGCGGCCCTTCGCTCCTACCACCACCAAGGCGATGCCGCCGACCAGCGCAATGCCGCTGAGTATGGGAGGGATTGGAACCGTCTTGGTCTGCTCGTGAGAGATCTGCACGGGACCCATGTCCACGTCCTTCTTCTCATGCGAGAAGCTGAAGCCGCCGAGCGCGAAGCCGACGATGCCGATAAGAATGAGGACGATGCCGACGATAGTTGCGGGTTTCATGGTGTTTGTTGCTCCTCGGAAATAGCGTTCTATGGTCTGATGCGTAATCCGAGCACCGCGCGGGTTGACATGGGGTTAACCATGCAGTACTGTACCTATCAACACGGGAAAGGAGGATGATCCAGTCTATGAAAATTGATTGTTCCAGTTGTGGCAGTACTCAACGTGAGGTGACTGAGGCTTAGAGCGTCCGCGCTCTAGACCTGGAGGTCTTTTTACCGAAGTACGTACTCCTCCGAGGCCCATCCGAGACGGATGCCTCAAGTCAATCCCACCAGATCACCGCAAAACGGCTCGCCCCAACCGGGGCGGGCCGTTTGTGTTTTGGGTGAAGGCATTAGGATTGAGGTATGAGTGAGTTGGTGATTGCAGGGCGGACTTTTAGTTCGCGGTTGATTGTGGGAACGGGGAAGTACAAGGACGGCGCGGAGACACGGGACGCCATTGAGGCCTCTGGCGCAGAGATGGTGACGGTAGCGGTACGGCGCGTGGAGTTGGACCGCGCCAAGGAATCGCTGCTGGATTTTATCGATCCGAAGAAGTACTTTCTGCTGCCGAATACGGCGGGGTGCTACACCGCGGAAGAGGCGATCCGGGCGGCGCGGCTGGGGCGCGAGGTGGGGCTTTCGGACTGGGTGAAGATTGAGGTGATCGGCGACCAGGCGACGCTTTATCCGGATGTTCAGGCAACGGTTGAGGCTACCCGCGTGCTGGTGAAGGAAGGGTTTACGGTGCTGCCGTACACCACTGACGATATTGTGTTTGCGAAACGGCTGATCGACGTGGGTGCGGCAGCGGTGATGCCGCTGGGAGCGCCGATCGGCACAGGCCTGGGCATCGCGAATAGCTATACCTTGCGGATGATGCGCGAGTTGATTACCGAGGTGCCGCTGGTGGTGGATGCCGGTCTGGGTACGGCGAGCGACGCAGCGCTGGCGATGGAAATGGGCTTCGACGCGGTGCTGCTGAATACGGCAATTGCCGGGGCGAAGCAGCCGGTGCTGATGGCGTCGGCGATGAAGAAGGCCACCGAGGCGGGGCGTGAGGCGTTTGAGGCGGGACGGATGGGGCGCAAGCTTTACGCTACGGCCAGCTCGCCGCTGGATGGGGTTTCGCGATAGATCTCAGGTGGTTTCGAGGCGGCGCTGGAGGGAGGCTTTGACTTCCGGCCACTCGGCCGCGGTGATGGAGAAGCGTAGCGAGTCGCGGGGAATGAAGTCGGCGGCCATGCGGTGGGCACGAAGCAGGCCCTCCGGCTTCGCGCCAATCCGGGCGAGGGCATTGGCGGAACGCTCGTTGCGGGCGTCGGTGTGGAAGCAGACGCGGAGGGTGTTCCAGACCTCGAACGCGTGGGTGAGCATGAGGAGTTTTGCCTCCGTGTTGACCGGCGTGCGGATGGCCCGTGCGCCAAGCCAGGTGTAGCCGATTTCGCAGCCATCGAGCACATGCGCGCTGTGATGGGGTGAGGTCTGCGGCCAGGCCCAGCGGTCGAAGTTGAAGAAGCGTGTTGATCCAACGACAGTGCCGTCAGCTATGGAAACGGTGGCATAGGGGACGGCTTCGCCAGCGTCGCGTAAGGCGGTGGCGGCGTCGATGTAATCGAGCGCTTCGGCTTCGCCTTGGGGGATCGGGCTCAGGTTGTAGAGCGATGGATCGACTGCGGACGCGGCGGCGAGGCCGGCTGCATGATGGCGCGCGAGGGATTCGAGGCGCACGTGGTGGCCGATGAGGGTGGGGCTGGCAGGGATCACGCCGGACATGATGCCAGAGTAAATGCTGCTACTCGTCCAGGGCGGCGAAGGCCTCGGTGAGATCGAGGTGGATGGGTGTTCCGGGTACGGTGAGGTTGTAGGGGTCGGCTACGCGGAGTCCGGTGCCGTCGTAGGTGTGCGCGGTGCGACGAATGGGGTCAATAAGCCAGATGTTGGGAACGCCCATGGCAAAGTAGTCGGCGAGGACGCGCTCTGCGCGGGAAATGCGATCTTCGGGAGAAAGGATTTCGATGCAGATGAGCGGCGCGGACTGCGCAACGCGTTCACGCGGGGCGCCGGCACGCAAAACAGCCGCCTCGCAGACACGTACGCGGCTGGAATTGATGCGGATACGCTGCTCTACGACGACGTCTGTTGCCCATGAACGCCGATTCAAGTTGAATATCTGAAATATCCAGCCTTGGATCTTCCCATGCTCGTACTCGCCCAAGTGACGCTCCTGAATCTCGCCGTCAACGTAATCGGCGTCGGGGTCGTAACTGCTGCGGAGGTACTCCTCTATGGAGAGCAAAGCCGGGGACGTCGCCATGTGGCCTCCTGCTCGAAGTATGCGCCTCTGTGTCGGCTGATTCCAGCGAAATCTAGTCCAACGTGTACATCGCCAGTCCCGAAAGCAGCTTGGGGTAGAAGTCGGTGGACTTCTGCGGCATCACTTCGAGGTTGAGGGAGATGTCCTTCATCTGTTCGAGTGTGACGGGCTTGGTCAGGAAGGCCACGTCGGCGTTGCCGCTGCCTACCTGGGCAAGGGCTTCCGTCGCCTCGCGGAGATAGCGGACGTTGGAGCCGGCACGGACGGTCTCTTCGTTCAGGCTGAGCAGCTTTTCCAGGATGACTTTGTGCAGCTGCACGACGTCCAACTGCTGCTGGCGGGGTGAGAGTTCGGCGAGCAGCGGGGTAATGGCTTCGGCCCTCGCGCGGAGGAGGAAGTCGCCATCGCGGGTGGCGGCGATGAAGGCGACGCCGGGGGCCTGCTTCAGGCGGTCGAGCAGGGAAGGCGCGCCGGGGAAGAGGCCTTCGGGGGTGTTGGGGATTTCTTCCACGTCGAAGTAGCGGGCGGCTTTTTCCGCGAACTCTCGGCCACTAAAGCCGATCAGGCCGAAGACGACGCGGTGAGTGGGAAGGATGGTGATGCCAGGCTGGTCCATGTTGACGAAGGTCATCATCATGGCGGCCTCGGGGAAGGCGGGAGCTGGAAGGCCGGCGTCGGTTTTGGGAGCGGCGTCTTCGCTGATGCCGAGTTCGGCGGCGCGCTCGTGCATGTAGGCGGTGGAGGTCTCGTAGCGGTGGTGGCCGTCAGCGATGATGAGCTTCTTGTCGGCCATGGCCGCGAGCACGCGTTCGATGAGCGCCGGGTCAGTCAGCTTCCAGACGCGGTGCTGGACGTTGTACTCGTCGGTGACTTCAAGGTCGGCTGGTTTGGTGGTTTTGTCCTTTGCGCCGAAGATGAGCTCTTCCGCGGTGAAGGTCGGGTCGGAGTAGAGCATGTATATCTGCTCGCAGTAGGCGCGGGTGGCCTTGAAGAGGGCGAGGCGGTCCGACTTGTGCTTGGGAAAGGTCTGCTCGTGGCGGTAGACGACCTGGTCGGCGTAGTCGTACAGCTGGCCGAGAGCGATGAAGCCACGGCGCTCGCGCACTTCTACCGTGCCGGGGGCGACGTACGTCTGGGCGTAGCCGTAGAGGGCGGGCTCGGCTTCTTCGCGCAGAATGCCTTCGGCGCGCCACTCATTCAGGGTGGCGGCGGCGCGGGTGTAGACGTTCTCGGTATCGGTGTCCTTCGACTTGGTCTTGCCGAGGATGACGCGGATCAGGTTGTAGGGGCTGGCAGCGTAGTACGCGTCCTGCATGGACGCGGAAATCTTGTCGTAGGGCTGGGTGACGACGTCGTGCAGGTTGACGCGGGTGGTGTCGTAGCGGAGAGCGCGGAAGGGGTAGAGCTGAGCCATTCCATCATTGTACGAGGGCCGGGGCGTGGTAGGTGGATTGCGCCTGACCTGCCGGGTAGGGGCCTACCGCACCGGTGCCAGGAAGGAGGCGGCACGTTTCGAGGCGTAGTCGCAGTGTTTTGCGACGGGGCATTCATGACAGCGGGGCGCTGTTTCCTTGCAGAGCGTCTGGCCGTGGGCACGGAGCAGAAGAAAGGACTTCTGAAGGACGACGGGAGAAGCGGGGAGGTCGGGGGAGAGATCGGCCTGGACGGAGCGGTAGGTCTTGCCATAATCCTTCTGCTGGCGGCCGTAGCCGATGCGGGCGAGGACGCGAAGGCCGTTCGATTCGAGCGGAAGCGTGGACGCGATGCCGCAGAAGAGCAGGATCTTGTCGGCGCCGGGGTCGCCAATGTTGGGAAAGAGCTTGAGGGCGCGGCGGCCTTGGCTGAGAGGACGGCTGAGCACGGCGTCGAGGTTGCCGTCGAACTGCCCGAGCGTGATGCGGGCGATCTCTCGCCAGCGAAACACGCGGGTTTCGGGCCTCATGCCGCCGCGGGTGGCGAGGGGGAGGAGGACTTCTTCGGAGGCGTTGGCAATAGAAGCGGCGTTGAGGCCGACCAGCCGGCGAAGGCTGTCGAAGACTTCCTTGCGGCGCTCGTCGGAGAGAAGATAGCAGGCGTTTTCCCACAGGATGAGCTCGAATGGGCCGCGGGCCGGGGGTGGCTCGGGCGCACCGTAATGTTGCTCGAGTCGCGGGATAAGTTTGTCGAGGGCGTACATGGCATGCTCAGGGGGATGTTCTGGCGTAGGCATCGTAGGGGCCGCGGGAGACGACGAAAGTATAGGGCTTCCAGGCTGCGGCGAACGCGGGGTCGCGCAGAAACCAGGCGAGGAGATCGTCGTCGCGGTCCTCAAGAAGCTGGCAATGAACGCCGGGCTTCTGGCAGTGCTCGACGAGCACCAACGGCGGCTTCCAGCGCTCCAGGTCTTCCACCATGAAGCGATGCTGAAGGGCATCGAGCTCAGCCAAGCGAGCCGGTGGGATGATATGGCTCGGAGGGTGGCGAGCATCCGGTTGTTCGTTGCGCAGGATGGCGGGGAGCATCCACAGGTGCGGGTAGCGCTGCGCGATGGTGAGGTGAAAGCGGGCGGCGGGCATGACCGTGTCGTCGACGGTGGTGGTAAGCGTGGCGACCGGGGTACCTGGCGGGAGGTTGGCGAATAAGGCGGGGTCGGGGGTGTCGATGGGGAAGCTGCGGGCCTCGGTGAACGGGTAGTCCATGAAGTGCGTCGTGAGCGCGAGGGCCAGAACGGAGAGACCGATGCTAGAAGGGAGCAGCCAGCGAGGAGACTGCAAATGCAGCGAAGGGAGCAGCATGAGGACCAGGGCGAAGGCAAAGAAGGTGATCGCGGGAAGCTGCTGGTAGTACCAGCCTGTGCCTTGCAGATAGTAGGCGAGAGTAGAAGCGCAGCCAGCCACTAGAAACAGCGCAGCCAGCGCGGACGTGGCGGTATCGGCTGGACCCCGGCGGAAGCGGAAGTAGACGACGAAGGCCACCGTAGCAAGGACGTGCAGTTCAACAGCTTCCCAAATGAGCTGCGGAAGGCTCAGTGAGCCGACCGCCCAGTACGTATCGCGCAGGATGGGGAGAATGGTCGTGAAGTAGGCGGGGGTGACGCTGTGGACAGCTGCGACATAGACCACACCGGCCACAAGGATGGCGCACGGCTCCGGACGGAGCAGCGACCGAATCTGGCGGGAGCGCACGAGCAGGAACAACTCAACGGCGATCGGCAAAATGGCCTGGTGAGGCTTGAGAGCAATGCCGACTCCGGCGGCGAGGCCAATCGCGACTGATGACAGCAGGGCGGCGCTGTTCTGCGCGGGCTGTGACAGGCGCCCGGCGGCGGAGATGAGGTAGGGAAGGCAGAGAAGGGCCAGCAGGTAATCCCGTTGGCCGAGATCACGGGCGGGAACAACGTTGAACAGAACCACAAAGGCGAAAGCCAATGCCGCGAGTTGGCTCGCTGATACAGGGGGCAGTAGACGACGCAGCTGGCGAGCGCAAATTGCCGCGACTTCCAAATCGAGCAGCACGACCAGACCTTTACCCAGCGCAGCTGCCGGCAGGTGCAGCAGGCGTTCCAGCAGGACGGGCAGCAGGGAAAGCCAGATGATCAGTGGCGGGTTGGACTCCATCAACTGCGGGCCGTAAAGCGGTGTTCCATCCAGAACGCGTCGCGCCACGTACAAGCACCAGAGCTGATCGTGGCCGGCAGCAGGCAGAAAGGCCAGCAGCGCACCCATACCGGCAGCGGCGATCGTCAGCATCAGAAATGTCGGGCGAAGGGTTCTGGTCATTTGTTCCGGTGGGGCCATGGTAACGGGAAAGATCGCAGACGTCGCGCGCTGCCCGTGACATAGCTGTGACATATTTTGGGATTCACTGACCCCCGGCCTAGACTGAAGATAACAACGGTCAACAACCGGGCAGCCCTTTTTGGAATCGGAACGTCTAGAACTAGAACGTCCCTTTTCCCGACGTTGCCCGTGGTGGTAGTGTTTTGTGCGGTCGGTTGGCTAGGTAGCTGGAGAGTGTGCCGTGGGTCTTGAGGCAAAGACGATAGGTCGCTGGCTTCTGGTTTTATTTCTGGCTGCAGGGTTGCGTCTGGCCGCGCAGGAAAATCCGCTGGGCGACGTCCACACAGCCGAGCCACCGGCACCCCGGGCCCCCAAGGACACGCGCCCGGTTATTGAGGGCACGGATAATATCGTCCGCAGCGCCGCGTCGTCGCCGGCCTCAAACATCCGCGTCGACGTCAACCTGGTGTTGGTACCGATGACCGTGACCGACCCGTTGAATCGGCTGGTCACGGGTCTTGAACGCACCAACTTTGCCATCTTCGACAACAACCAGCCGCAGACGATCAAGACTTTCGCCACCCAGGACGCGCCGCTATCGATTGGTATTGTGTTCGATCTGAGCGGCAGTATGGACTCCAAGTTTCTGCGCGCACGCAAGGCACTGAGCGAGTTCCTGCGGACGTGCAATCCGCAGGACGAGTTCTTCGTGGTCGGCTTCAATGACCGGCCCGCCGTCATTGTCGATTACACTTCCGAAGTCGACGACGTGGAAGCGCGCATGGTGATGTTGAAGACGCAGAATCGCACGGCACTCATCGACGCCGTCTACCTGGGAGTCAGCAAGCTCAAGACCTCGAAGTACCAGCGCAAGGCGCTGCTGGTGATCTCAGATGGCGGCGACAACCGCAGCCGCTACACCGATGGCGAACTGCAGCGGGCGGTGCGCGAGAGCGAAGTTCAGATCTACTCCATCGGCATCTTTGACATGTTTGCGCCCACCACCGAGGAGCGCGAGGGGCCTGAGCTGCTGCGGTCGATCTCGGAAGCAACCGGTGGGCGTGTTTTTCCCGTCGTTGATCTACAGGATTTGTCGGACGTGGCCCAGAAGATCAGCCAGGAGCTGCGCAACGAGTACGTCATCGGCTATTCGCCTACCGATAACCGGCGCGACGGCCAATGGCGTAAAGTGAAAGTGCGCTTGATGCCGCCGCCGGGACTGCCGTCTCTGACGGTCCACAATCGCGAGGGGTACTATGCGCCGTCGCAGTAACAGGTGGGTGTGGCAACTGGGCCTGGCAATGCTGGCTGCCGTCACTGCTGTCGCTTCGGCGCAGACGGCCACGGCACCTCCACAAAGCCGCCAACCTTCATCACTTTCGATCGATTTCGATCCCGTGCCGTCGCCCGACCCGGACAATGCACCGGGAACACCCACGGCGCCTGGCGCAGCTCCCGAAAGCAGGGACGTCGTCCGTGAAAACGGCAAGTTCACGCTGCGTGAAAATGCCACCGAAGTGCGGCTTAACGCGTCGGTGATCGACGCCTCAGGGCGGAGTGTGGAAAGCTTGACCAAGGATGCTTTCCACGTCTACGAAGACGGCGTACCGCAGACCATCGCCAGCTTCCGCCATGAAGATCTGCCCGTTTCGCTCGGCATTTTGATCGACAGCTCCGGCTCCATGTACGACAAGCGCACCGCGGTCGATGCCGCGTCCATCAATCTCGTCAGGCTCTCGAATCGACAGGACGAAGCTTTCCTGGTGGACTTCAGCTCCGAGGCTTACATTGATCAGGACTTCACCAGTGATATCGCCAAGCTGCAGTCGGGGTTGAGCTACGTCAAGTCCAGCGGCGGGACGGCGCTGTACGACGCCGTGGTGGCCTCGGCCGACTACCTGAGCAAGAATGCCAAGCAGCCCAAGCAGGTGCTGCTGATCATCACCGACGGTGACGACAATGCGTCGATCGCGTCGCTGCCGCAGACGATCGAACGCGTGCAGGACCTGGACGGCCCGGCGATCTACGCCATCGGCTTGTTATTCGGCGATGATTCCGACCGGCGCGAGTCGCGACATGCCAGGGAAGTGCTGTCGCAGCTAGCGGAGCAGACCGGCGGGCAGGCGTATTTTCCGAAGTCGCTGAAGGAAGTGGACGGCATTGCGGCCATGGTGGCGCAGGACATCCGCACGCAATACACGATTGCGTACCGGTCCACGAAGTCGCCGACGCTCGGCGGCTACCGGCAGGTGCATGTGGAGGCCAAAGAAAAGGGTTTCCGTGGTCTGCAGGTTCGCACGCGGACCGGGTATTTCCCCAAAGTGGCCTCGACGCAGCCACCTTCGCCCGGGCAGTGAGTGGGGCGAATGCGGTACTCTCTTGAGTCGAGCGTGATGCAGACAGAGCGCTTGGGTAACCGGGCCTTCAGGGGAGTGGATGCGAACTGGAACTGACGTATTGCAGCTGGTAGGGCACACCCCGATGGTGCGGTTGAACCGCGTCGTAGGCGGCGATGGCGGCGAAGTATGGGTCAAACTGGAGACGATGAACCCTGGCGGCAGCGTGAAGGACCGCGCGGCCCTGGGCATCGTGCTCGATGCCGAACGGCGAGGCGTGCTGAAGCCCGGCGGAACCATCTGCGAAGCAACGGCGGGCAATACGGGTGTGGGGCTGGCGCTCATCGGTGTGCAGCGGGGGTATCGCGTGAAGCTCTTCGTACCGGAAGGATTTGCGGAAGAGAAGTGCATTCTAATGCGCGGCCTGGGTGCAGAAGTCGAACGCACACCCGAGGGCGAGATGATGGCCGGTGCCATCCGCCGGGCGCTGGAGTTTGAACGCGCCACTCACGGTGCGTTTGCGGCGATGCAGTTTGAAAATCCCGCCAATCCCGATTTTCACGAAACCACCACCGCCGTTGAAATCTTCGAGCAAATGGAAGGCCGCATCGACGCCGTGGTGCTGGGAGTTGGCTCCGCGGGAACCTTCACCGGTATTGCCCGTCTGCTAAAAAAGCGGATCCCCAACGTCCTCGCGGTCGCCGTAGAGACCCAGGGCAGCGTGCTGCAAGGTGGCGCCCCGGGGCCGCACAAGGTTGAGGGCATCGGCGCTTCGTTCGTGCCGGCAACCTTTGACCGCTCGGTCTGCGACCGCATCGTGCGCGTCATGGACGACGAAGCTTTTCCCATGGTGAAACGCATGGCTCGAGAGGAAGGCATACTGGGCGGGTCGAGCGCTGGGGCTAACATCTTTGCTGCGGTGACGGTCGCTAAAGAGCTCGGCGCCGGAAAGCGCATCGTAACGATGGTGCCCGACTCGGCAGAGCGGTATCTTTCAAAGAGTATTTTGAGTTAGGCGCGGAATCACCGCCCATAACAGTACAGGCGCACCACGGGAGATGTGAATGCTGGAATTACAGACAGTGAACAGCGTGTTCGAGCGCATGAGCAGCAAGGGCGAAGAGACGGTCGTGCTCTGGTACACCGCCGGTGCATGGAAGCCGATCACCTCGAAGCAGATGTACGGCCGTGTCCGTGCGATGGTGGAGCAGTTGAAGAAGTGGGGCATTGAGCCGGGCGACCGTATCGCCATGGTGAGCGAAAACCGCTGGGAGTGGGCGGTGGCGGACTTCGCCATCCTCGGCATGGGGGCGGTGGACGTGCCGCTTTACCAAACACTGACGCCCGAGCAGATGGCCTTCATGCTAAACAATGCCGGCGCCAAGATCATCATCGTCTCCACGCGCGACCAGTATGACAAGGTGGTCGCCGCCGGCAGCCTGCCCGAGCTGCAGCGCGTGATCGTGATGGACAGCGGCGACTTCCCCAACGCCGACAGCTTCGCCGAGATCATGAAGCGCGCCCCGGAACTGGAAGAAGCCGACGCTGCTTTCGACGCCATGGTGAAGGAAACGAAGCCCGAAGACCTGGCGACAATCATCTACACCTCCGGCACCACCGGCGATCCGAAGGGCGTCATGTTGACACATGGCAACCTGGCGAGCAACCTGCGCTTTTCCACGGATGGTCTGGACGTGCGCAAGGGCGATACCTCAATCTCGTTCCTCCCCCTGAGCCACGTGACGGCGCGGCACCTCGACTATGCTCTGTATGCGCTGGGCGCTGTACTGGCTTACTGCCCCAAGTTCGACAACCTCGCCAAGGCGATGAAGGACGTGCGGCCAACCGTGTTCCTTGCCGTACCGCGGGTATACGAGAAGATTCGGCAGTCGGTTGAGCATAAGTCGACCGGCCTGAAGAAGACGATTTTGAACTGGGCGATCGGCCGTGGCAAGGCCAACGAGGAGATCGTCAAACGCGGCGAAGTGCCGAGCGGACCAGGATGGAAGCTGGCGAACAAGCTGGTGTACTCGAAGATCCGTGAAGCCTTCGGCGGCCGGGCCCGCGTATTTATCGCCGGTGGGGCTCCGCTGGGCATGGATACGGCAGCCTGGTTCATCCACGTCGGCATCCGCATCTTCGAGGGCTACGGCATGACCGAGACCTCGCCGGTCATTTCGCGCAACACGTACGATGCCTACCGTATCGGCACCGTCGGACAAGTGGTACCGAACATGGAGACGCGCATGGCTGACGACGGCGAACTCGAGGTCAAGGGCCCGGCCGTTTTCGTCGGGTACTGGACCAACGCCGAGGCGACGAAAAAGGAATTCACCGACGACGGCTGGTTCAAGACCGGCGATATCGGCAAGATCGAGGACGGTTTTCTTTCCATCACTGACCGCAAGAAGGAACTGTTGAAGACCAGCGGCGGTAAATTCATTGCGCCGCAACCGATCGAGAATAAGCTGAAGGCGAACACCGTCATCGGTCAGGCGGCGCTGATTGGCGACCGCCAGAAGTTCGCCAGCGTTATCATCTCGCCGAACTTCGAGGCGCTGAACAGTTGGGCCAAACAGAATGGCGTCAACGCCGGCGACCACGCTGCGTTGGTCCGCGATCCCAGGGTGCAGAAGATGTATGAGGACCTGGTTGCCAAGATAAACGGCAGCCTGGCGCCCTACGAGTCGATCAAGAAGGTTGGCGTGGTGCCCGAGGAGTGGAGCGTTGAGGGCGGTGAATTGACGCCCAGCATGAAGCTGAAGCGGCGCGTCATCACCGAGCGCTACAAGGACATGATTGCGAAGTTTTACGGCGGAGACGTGCATTGAGAACAAGTGAACGGCGCGTAACGATGGTGCGACTGGCAGCGGCAATGCTGCTGTGTGTAACGATGGGAGCTGCACAGGCGCCCGTGGTGCCGACAGATCACTATGGGCCACCGGTGTGCAAGCCTGGCGCACCACCACCTAATCCCGCTACGCGCATGTCGGTGGCAAAGGCTGAGGCGATTGAAGCCGCCGGCGCAGCCGATGCATCTACCCTGCCCGCGACCACGCCGATGGAAAACTTCGAGCTTGCGCGCTATCGGCTTGCCGATTACGCCGATTGCGTGGGCGAGATCGGCTGCTACTGGGCTGACATCGACGCGCAGTACAAGCGTGCCGAAGCAGCGCTGGATCGTCAGCTGGCAACGCGACACAAGGGCGACAAGCTCGCCGTCGTCTTCGATATCGACGAGACCTCCCTCACGGGTTACTGCGAGATGCAACGTGAGGACTATGGGTTCATACGGAGCCTGAACGACGACTGGATCGTCAGTCCGGCAGCGGCGGTCGCCATCCCCGGCGCCGTGCGGCTTTTCAATCACGCGAAGGCCGCGGGACTGGACGTCTTTTTCATCACGGGACGCCCTGATGGCCAGCTCGAAGCCACCGCTCGCAACCTGGAATCGGCGGGATATCACGGCTGGAAGGGCCTCTACCTGCGCAACGACGAGGAAAAACGGATGAGCACGCTGGTGTATAAATCTGGCCGGCGCCGGCAGATTACCGCAGAGGGCTACCGCATCGTCCTGAACGTGGGCGACCAGTGGAGTGACCTGAACGGGGAACCGCGCGCCGAGGTCAGCGTGAAATTGCCCAACCCGTTCTATTTCTTGCCCTAAGACCCTCTACAGGGTGGTTCGCGAGTGTGCTGCGGCGCATCCAATCGACTGGATGAGCTATTTAAAACACGCAGAAAAATCGGGGCGGAACTTCGTCAACCCCGTGCCCACGAAACTGGAATTCCTTAGCGTTTCGCTGAAGGTACTGCCGCGGATGCTCTTCGGTCGCGAAGAGCGCGTGCCGAAGCAGCCCTTGCCGACGTTCAGAACCGACCCGAGCGTTTATGCTGCGCCGCCGGCTACCGGCCTCCGCGTGACGTGGTTTGGTCATTCGGCGATGCTGGTCGAGATTGACGGCTTTCGGGTGCTTGTCGACCCGATCTGGGAGCAGCGCGTGAGCCCATTTCAGTGGACAGGTCCCAAGCGCTTCTTCCCGCCGACGCTGCGGCTCGATGACCTGCCTTCGCTGGACGCCGTGCTCATTTCCCACAACCACTTCGACCACCTGGGCGAGCACACCGTTCGGCAGTTGGCCACGCTGCATTGTGCCGCAAAGGCGGTCTGGGTGACGTCGCTGGGCGTCGGTGAACTTCTGCGCAAGTTCAACGTGCCTGCACGACAAATACGGGAGCTCGACTGGACCGAATCCACCGAAATTCCCGGTAAGGAGTCAGGCTCGAAGCTAAAGCTGACAGCATGGCCGGCTCGCCACTTTTCGGGGAGGGGCGTGCTGGACCGCTTCAAGACCCTGTGGAGTTCCTTCGTCTTCGAAGGCCCGAAGCATAGGATTTATTTCGGCGCAGACTCCGGTATGTGGGACGGTTTTGCCGAAATTGCGGCTCAGTACAACGGCTTTGACCTGACGATGCTGGAGATTGGCGCCTACGACCCGTTGTGGGAGGCGATCCACCTTGGACCGGATAACGCCGTACGCGCCTTCGAGGCGATGGGTGGGGCTGTCAGGGCAGGATTGCTGATGCCCATCCACTGGGGACTCTTCAGCCTTGCCCTGCACGCCTGGCGGCAACCGATTGAGCGGATTAGGGTTGTAGCAGCGGAGCGGGGCGTGCCGCTGTGGTCGCCTGAGCCCGGGCTACCGACCGACGTGGAGGCGCCCCATATTGCAAACTGGTCAACAGCCCCGCTTGCCCGGGAGCAGAAAAGTGTGGCGCAAGGCGTCGATTCTTCTTGTAAGCCTGTGGAAAACGGGGTACAACGGTGAGACGCCGTACAGAGTAGGTAGAAAACCCGCACAACGGTTTGTGGAGAAGACGATGGCCGGATCAGCGCAAGTCAACATGGGGACGAGGGAAGTGATGGACATCCGGCAGGCTGCGGATTACCTCGGCATCAGTGCGGACACGCTTTACCGCTACGCTTCTGAAGGTTTTGTGCCGGCATTCAAGTTGGGGAACCGGTGGCGCTTCCGTAAGAGCCTGCTGGACGGTTGGATGGACGAGAAGAGCGGTGTGTCGGTGGCTCCTCCGGTGCAGGTGGAGAAAAAGAAGCCGGTAGCCCGGGCACGCTAGTTCATGGAAGATTCCGCTGGTATCCCTCGCCTCCTCGGAATCGGATGGTGGTGGCTTGTCGCGGCCATAGTGACTGGTCTAAAACTTTCCCTGTATTTAGGCCGATGGACCCCCAGCGCAGTGGCCGTGTTGAGCATCTGGTTGCTGGTGCAGGCTGCCTGGTTGAAGGGGCGTTATGCGTCCTCTCGCGCTGTCCGTTGGTGCGTTGCCGACGCTCTCATTGGGCTCATGCCTTCTCCCGTGTTTGCCTGGATATCTCTACATGGCTTTTGGGGAGTACTGATTTTTATCAGCATTTTCGCCATTCAGTTGATGGCCGTTTTTACTGTTCGCGAGGAATTGGAGTATTACTTCAACGAGGTCACCGCAACGCCGCTGAAACTTGACCCGTTGATGACCTTCTTGCTGGGCACCTTCTATTTCCAATATCACTTGCATCAGCTCTACCTGCGCCAGCAGGAGCAATACTCTAGCCCTGTTGCAACGTGATCTCGGTAATCTCCGAAGGACAATCCAGTCGAAACGGTAGACCCACCGTGCCGATGCCGCGGTTCACGTAAAGCTGCATGTTGCCGAGCTGGAAGTGCCCTGCGACGTACTTTTTGCCCATCGGAGGAAGGATCAGCGGCCCGAGAAGTGGGAGGCGTACCTGCCCACCGTGGGAGTGCCCGGAGAGCATCAGGTCGACTTGACCCGCCCTTGGGTGGGAGATCACGCTGTCCGCGTAATCCGGCTCGTGCGCCAGCAGAATGACCGGCGCGTCGGGGGTGCGGGGGATCGCCTGCATCAGGTCGGGAACGCTGGTGCCGGGGTCGTCGACTCCCGAGAGCCAGATACGGTCTGAACCGCGTTCGATGGCGGCGTAGTGGTTCACCAGCGTGGGGATACCAACGGACGCGAGCGAGCGGATCACCATGCCCGAGTCGACCGTGACATCGTGGTTGCCCAGAATGGCGTAGCGCTGCGGGCAGCGCAATCCGGAGAGGATCTCCGCGCACACTGGCATGGCACGGTAAGCAGTCGCCAGCGGATAGGGTCCCCGGCTGATGAAGTCGCCGGTGAGGACGACGAGGTCGGGGTTGAGCTGGTTGGCAGCATCGACCACGCGCTGCACGAACCACGGCTCGGTCCATTCGACGAGGTGAATGTCGCTGATCTGCACGATGCGGAAGCCGCGAAAGCTGTCCGCCAGGTTGCGGATGGGAATCGTGCGGCGAACCGTTTCCAGCTCGTGGCGGGCATGCGTGCCCGCGTAAATAACCAGGCCCGCCGTGGCCAGGGATGCCGAGCCAATGAAGGCGCGGCGGGTAAGGGATAGGGGCGGGCGAACGGACTGATCAAACACTCCTCCATGATACGGGGCCATCCTCTCCTTCCTGTTGATGGGAAAGGGTCACCGTGGCGGCGAGGGGGCTCGGAAGGTAGAATCAGAGGTGTGAATGAAGTGTTGAGGAGACGGCGCGCACAAGCCGCCGCAGGCCAGGCCAACGTGGGCGGCTTGCTGGTAACGCATGCGCCCGATGTGCGATACCTGAGCGGATTTACGGGCTCGAACGGCGCGCTGGCAATGGCCGGGGCGCGGGCGGTCCTGTTTACCGACGGCCGGTACACCACACAGGCCAAAGCCGAGGCCAAGGGCCTAAGGGTCACCATTTCTCCCAAGCCGGCCACTGTGGCCGCGACCGAATGGCTCGCCGAACAGGGAATCAAGAACTGCGGCTTCGACTCCGCCCAGACGACTGTCGCCGCCCTGACGCGCATGCGTTCCGCCCTGCCCGGTAACATTCGCCGGAGTTTCTTTACGGCTGCGGATGGCTTGATCGCACGGCTGCGCGAAGTCAAGGACGCCGACGAGATTGCGCGGATGCGCCGGGCTGCGAAGGTGGGGTGTTCGTTGTTCGAGGTCGCGCTAAGGGTGATCGCCCCGGGAATCCCGGAGATGGAAGTGGCGGCGCAACTGGAACTGGCCGCCCGGCGTGCCGGAGCCGATGGCATGAGCTTTGAGACCATCGTTGCCAGCGGCAAGCGTTCGTCCCTGCCACACGGCCGCGCTACGGCAGCCAAATTGCCCAGACAAGGCTTCTGTACGCTGGATTTTGGTGTGGTGCTGGCCGGCTACTGCTCCGACATGACCCGCACGGTACACGTGGGCAAGGCCACCCCGCAGCAGCGAGACGTGTATCATCTGGTGCTTGATGCGCAAGTTGCTGCGGTTGCGGCGGTAAAGCCGGGAGCAACCTGCGGCGAAGTGGATGAAGCAGCACGCGGTGTGCTGCGCCGGGCCCGTTTTGGCAGAAAGTCGCTGGACAAGTTTTTTACGCACTCCACCGGCCACGGCGTCGGGCTGGAGATACACGAAGGCCCCCGGGTGGCATCCAAGCAGACTCAGGTGCTGGAGCCGGGAATGGTCATCACAATTGAACCGGGGGTATACATCCCGGAAGCGTTCGGCATACGTATTGAAGATGAAGTGCTGGTGACCCCACGCGGCGGCGATGTGCTGACGGCAGCCAGTTCGAAGACGTGGATCGAGTTATAAAGCAGTTAGACCGAGGAGCAAGACACGATGGATGGCAATGAGTTGAATGAGCTTCGCGAACTGGTGGAGTTTCTGAAGGCGAACGCGATCGCCGAGTTCGATATGGAGCGCAAGGACCTGAAGGTTCGCATCAAGTTTGAGGGCACCGCGCCGGCGCCCGTTGCTGGGCTGGATATGAACCAGCTGGCGCGGCTGATGGCCTCGCAAGGCGGAGCATCGGTTCCCGCAATGGCAGCGAGCGCGGCTCCGGCTGCGCCTGCGGCAGCCCCGGTTGACCCGGATGCCGGGTCGCACATTGTCAAGTCGCCGATTGTGGGCACGTTCTATTCCGCGCCATCGCCGGATGCTGAGCCGTTCGTGAAGGTCGGCGACCGCGTGGAAGTGGGCACGGTGTTGTGCATTGTTGAAGCCATGAAACTGATGAACGAGATCGAAAGCGACGCCGCGGGCGAGGTCGTCCGTATTATGCCCGCCGCCGGTCAGCCGGTGGAGTACGGACAGCCGCTGTTTGCCATCAAGAAGTAATCCAGGCACGAACCAGAAAAATAGGACGCTAGATGATTCGTAAGGTACTGATTGCCAATCGCGGAGAAATTGCGCTGCGCGTTATTTCGGCGTGCAAGGAGATGGGCATCCGCACGGTCGCCGTCTACTCCGAGGCCGACCGCAACAGCCTGCATGTACGCTTCGCCGATGAGGCTATCTGCATTGGGCCACCTAAGTCCGCCGACAGCTATCTCAATGTGCCGGCGGTGATTTCTGCAGCTGAAATCGCCGGCGCAGACGCCATCCATCCCGGCTATGGCCTACTGAGCGAGAACGCCAACTTCGCCGAGGTCTGCAGGGCTTCGAACATCAAGTTCATCGGACCCCCGCCGGAAGTGACGCGGATGATGGGTGAGAAGTCGACCGCGCGCCAGACAATGAAAAAGGCCAAGGTGCCGATCCTGCCCGGTTCGGACGGCGTGATGGGGTCTGAAGGTGAAGCGCTGGAGTGGGCGCAGACCGTGGGTTACCCCGTGATCCTGAAAGCGGTCGCCGGTGGCGGCGGGCGCGGCATGCGCATCGTGCGGTCGAAGGAAGAGTTGCCCGGAGCGTTCCAGGCGGCGTCAACCGAGGCGCTGAACGCGTTCTCGAACGGCGACCTGTACATGGAGAAGTTCATCGAACGGCCACGCCACATCGAGTTCCAGGTGCTGGCTGACGAGCATGGCAATGTCATGTCGCTGGGCGAGCGCGAGTGCTCGATTCAGCGGCGCCATCAGAAGCTGATTGAAGAAGCGCCCAGCCTGCAGATCACGCCGAAACAGCGCGAAGAGATGGGCAAGGTCATCAAGCGGTCGTTGAAGGACATCGGCTACTGGAACGCCGGCACGATTGAGTTCCTGATGGACGAGGACGGCCAGATCTACTTCATCGAAATGAACACCCGCATCCAGGTGGAGCACTGCGTTACGGAGATGGTGACAGGCGTTGACCTCGTGAAAGCGCAGCTGCGCATTGCCAGTGGCGAGAAGCTTCCTGACATCGTGCCCGAAGTGCCAAAGATCATCGGCCACGCCATCGAATGCCGCATCAATGCCGAGCACCCGGAGAAATTCACGCCCTCGCCGGGCAAGATCACCGCGTTCAATGTTCCCGGCGGCAACGGAGTCCGCGTCGACACGGCGATGTACCAGGACGGCGTGGTTCCGCAGTATTACGACTCCCTGATCGCCAAGCTGATCTGCCATGGCGCGGATCGCGAAGAGGCGATGAACAAGATGCAGCGCGCGCTCTCACAGTTCGTGGTGCAGGGCATTCATACGACGATTCCGCTGCATCAGAAGATTTTCGCGGATGAAGAATTCCGTTCGGGCGCGTTCGATACAAAGTTCATGGAGCGCTTTTTGGAACGGCAGAAAGAATTCAAGAAGTCTGCGGCGGAGTAGCCCGTGCTGCTGCCGCCGCTGTATCCGATCATCGACGCCGGGGTGCTGAAGGTGCGCGGCGTCGGACTCGCTGACTTCGCCAGGGAATTGCGCGATGCCGGCGTGACGCTATTGCAGTATCGCGATAAGAACGGCTCGCCGCAGGAAGTGCTCACCGCAGCAGCGATACTTTCCAGCGTCTTCGCGGCCACTCAAGCGAGGTTGATCATGAACGACCGCGCCGACCTGGCGAGACTCGCAGGGTGGAGCGGCGTGCACGTGGGTCATCTCGATCTCTCGCCACACGACGCAAAGCACGCGGTTGGCAGTGGTGTCATCGGCGTTTCAACGCACAACGAGGAACAGGTGATCGCAGCCGACGCCAGTGAAGCGGATTACATCGCGGTTGGGCCGGTGTTTGGGACGTCGACCAAGCTCGACACTGAGCCGGTGATAGGAGTTGAAGGCGTGCGCCAGGCGCGGGCTTTGACGCGCAAGCCGCTGGTTGCTATCGGCGGCATCACCCTCCAGAATGCCCGCAGCGTCATCGACGCCGGTGCCGATTCGGTCGCCGTCATCTCGGCGATTTTTACCACCGGCCAGACGCCCGGGCAGGTTGTCCGAGACTTTTTCGACCATTTGTGATAGGGTATGGGGAACGTGAACCCACAGAATCCGGACTCTCCCTCCGTTCAAACGACCACGTCCCCGCACTTTGTGCAGGGCATGGGGCTGTTTTCTGCTACGGCCCTCGTCATCGGTTCCATGATCGGTTCAGGCATCTTTATCGTCTCGGCCGACATGAGCCGAACGCTGGGCTCGCCCGCGCTCCTGATCGCCGCGTGGCTGGTGACAGCGGTGATGACCATGATCGGCGCGCTGAGCTACGGCGAGCTTGCCGCCATGATGCCCAAAGCTGGCGGCCAGTACGTTTACCTGCGTGAGTCGCTCGGACCCTTATGGGGCTTTCTTTATGGCTGGACGTTATTCCTGGTCATCCAGACCGGAACGATCGCGGCTGTGGGCGTGGGCTTCGGCAAGTTTCTCGGCGTCTTCTTCCCGAGCATCAGCCAGACGAACTGGCTCATCCATAGCGAAAGCTGGGGAAACCTTGGTCTGAGCACCGCCAACCTCGCCGCCCTCATCATCATCACGCTGCTGACGTTCACCAATACGCTCGGCGTAAAGCTGGGTGCGGGTATCCAGAACGTCTTCACCAGTGCGAAGGTGCTGGCGCTGGCAGCGGTGGTGCTGGTAGGCCTGGTGGCGAAGAACGTGGCGGCGACGGCTGCGAACTTCGGGCCTAACTGGGATAACTTCTGGGCAGGGTCGGGCTTTTCTACGCTGCACCCGATCTCCATTGGCACGTTTTTCAGCATGGGCGGCGGGTCGGCGCTGGTGGGTGCGTTTACGGTCGTCGCCGTGGTCCAGGTGGGATCGCTCTTCTCGGCGGACGCCTGGAACAACGTAACGTTCACCGCAGGCGAGATTCAGAACCCGAAGCGAAACCTTCCGTTGTCGCTGGCGCTGGGCACGGGTGTGGTGCTGCTCCTGTACGTGCTTTGCAACTTTGTTTACCTGAGTGTGCTTCCAATGTCGGGCTCGGCTACGGCGACCGACGTGATGGGCCGCGGCATCATGTACGCGCAGCAGGACCGGGTCGCCACGGCAGTGATGGAAGCGGCGTTCGGTGCGATTGGCGCGAAGCTGATGGCTGGCGCGATCCTGATCTCAACCTTCGGCTGCGTCAACGGTCTGCTGCTCTCAGGCGCGCGCGTTTATTACGCGATGAGCAAGGACGGGCTGTTCTTCAAAAGCGTCGGCAAGCTGAACCCGAAGTCGAAAACGCCCACCAACTCGCTGTGGATACAGTGGGCGTGGTGCTGCGTTCTGTGCCTCAGCGGCCGCTACGGCGACCTGCTGGATTACGTGATCTTCGCCGTGCTGGTGTTCTATGCGCTGACCATCATCGGTCTGTTCGTACTGCGCCGCACGCAGCCTGACGCACCGCGCCCGTACAAGGCGTTCGGCTACCCGGTGCTGCCGGCGCTGTACATTGTGATGGCGTTGTGGATTTGTGGTGTACTGTTGCGATACAAGCCTCAGTACACATGGCCGGGCCTGATCCTGGTTCTTTTAGGACTGCCGGTGTATTGGTTGACGTTGCGGAAGACCGTTACCGCATAAACATTCACTTGAAGATATAAGGCCAGGGAGACAGAACAGCGGATGGCGAATCTTTTTGCAACTAAGTCGATGAAGGTTTTGATGGCTGAGGCTGGAGCCGAGGGCGCGGGAACCCTGAAGCGCACGCTCGGACCGTTTCAGCTGACTGCTCTAGGTATCGGAGCCGTCATCGGCGCGGGAATTTTTGTGCTGTCCGGTCTCGGTGCGCACTACGCCGGACCAAGCTTGATGTTGTCGTTTGTTTTATCGGGCCTGGGCTGCGCGTTTGCAGGACTCTGCTATGCGGAGTTTGCCGCGATGATCCCCCTGGCGGGTTCGGCTTATACTTACGCTTACGCGACGCTGGGTGAGCTGGTGGCCTGGATCATCGGCTGGGATCTTACGCTGGAGTATGCGATGGGTGCCAGCACCGTCAGCTCGGGATGGTCGAACCACTTCATCGAGCTGATGCAGATTTTTCACATCAAGTTTCCGCTCTGGCTGGCCTACGACCATTGGACGGCGGTGGGCGTGGCTGTTGATAACGTCGGCCGGCAGATCATGGCATCGAACTTTCCTGGCCTGACGCCAGGAACCCAGGAGTACATCACTCAACTGGGCGTTCTGAAAGCTGCACCCTCCGCTGACATGCTTTCCCGCGCGCACGTCCTGCTGAATGCTCCGATCATGTTTGGACACGAGATCGGTTTAAATCTGCCGGCCTTCGTGATCGCACTCGTGGTCACGACGATTTTGGCTATCGGCATCCAGGAATCAGCAAAGTTCAACTCCTTCATCGTGGTGCTGAAGGTTGCGGTGGTGCTCTTCGTGCTTGGTCTCGGATCGCACTACGTGCACCCGGCAAACTGGGGTTCCAACTGGCAGCAGTTCGCGCCGTTCGGCCTGGCTGGTATCGGCTCGGGCGCGGCTTATATCTTCTTCGCATACATCGGCTTCGACGCTGTATCGACCACGGCTCAGGAAGCCAAGAATCCGCAGCGAGACCTACCCATCGGCATCATCGTCTCACTGGCTGTCTGCACGTTGCTTTACATTGGTGTCGCCGCCGTATTGACGGGCATGGTGCCCTGGCAACAGATCAGCATCGAAGCCCCGATTGCTCGCGCATTCCTTGATCGCGGTCTGCCGTGGGCGAGCGACATCATTACCGCAGGCGCCCTCGCCGGCCTGACGAGCGTGATGCTGGTCATGCTGCTCGGACAGACCCGCGTGCTTTACGCGATGGCCAACGACGGCCTTCTGCCCAAGCGCTTCTTCGCAGAAATTCATCCGAAGTTCCGGACCCCATTCAAGAACACGTACCTCGTCGGCCTCATTGCTGCCATTGTCGGTGCGCTGACGCCGATCGACGATATCGGCAAGATGGTCAATATCGGCACGCTGTTGGCCTTCGTCATCGTCTGCATCTCGATCATCGTGCTGCGCAAGACAGACCCGAACAAGGCTCGGCCATTCCGCACACCCTGGGTGCCGCTGGTGCCGATCCTCGGCATTCTCTTCAACGGCTACATGATGGTGAAATTGGGTTGGCTCAACTGGGCGCGTCTGCTGATCTGGCTGGCGATTGGACTGGTGGTTTACTTCACATACGGCGTAAAAAACAGCCGAGTACAGCGTGGAGAACTGCCAGGAGAGCTGGCCGGGTAACGTCTCTATCGAGGAACGAAAAGCCCGGCAGTGTTGCCGGGCTTTTCTGCGTCTGCCCTACTGTCCGGGCCGTTCACGCACCGCGCGGGAGCGAGTTGTCGTCGACGCTGCCGGAGGTGCCGGCACGTCCGCAGGAACGACGGTCGCGGGGTCGTCGCGCAGGTGCAGAAAGAGCGTCTGCGCGGTCACGTGAGGAACGGTCAACGTTGTGCCGGTAAAGCCATCCGGAACGGTGACCGGGGATCTGAAGACGGGGTCGGCGGAGACCGCGTCAATCAGGAACAGATTTGCTCCGGTAAGTGTGCAGGATTCGGCGCCGTCAGCGGGGCATTGGAGCTGCGTTAGAGTAGGCAGCCGCACCAGTATCGCGAGCGGAAGCCAGTCGCTCGCCGGAGACTCTACGGTGGTTTTTGCGTCCGCTCCTTCGGGATAGATGGCGCGCACGCGCAGCGGACCGAATGCGCTGGGACCGAACGACCGCAGTGGATCAAGGTGGGCGACGATGGTGCGCGGGTCCTGCAACAGCAGGCCTCCCGAGGGCGCGAGCGTCAGCACCGCGCGCAGCGTGCCGTCGACCGTTTCCACTTCCACCTGTCCGTCACGCGGGAAAGCTGCTGGCGTCTTGAGCGTAAAGGTGAGGGAAGCGGTGAGCGGAACATCGTCCGCATTGGGCAGCGTGATGTCGGTGTCGGCGGTTGCGCCGACCGTCTTGCCAAGCAAGCTGATCGACGGGCGCGAGGAGGACACGATCACAGGAACACGCAACATGCGACCGTCAAGCAGGGCTACCTGGGCGGAGAGATGATCATCGGCGTGAGTGGGCGGCGCGGCAGCGTTGGCCGCCAGGGCGAGCCGAAGTGCCGTGTCGTTGCGCCCTGTGGCGTCCATTGCCTCCGGTTTGAAGACGAGATCGCCCAGGGTTAAGCTGGCCACTTGTGACAGGTGTGCTCCCGTCAGCATCAGCGACCGGTCGCCGGCGTGGATTTCGACCGTGCTGATGCTGGCAGGCTCGGCGAAGGTGCGAACCGATACGGCGTCTGGTCTAGGCTGGCCATACTGCTGGATGGCGAGATGCAGGTCGCCCGGCGTGACATGGGGCTGCAGCGGCAGCGTGAGCTCGAGCGTGTTGGGTCCGTCGGGTGTTTGCGCGGATTTGAACGCAATTGGCAACCCCTCCGTACCGGTAGCTGCTCTTGCCACTAGGGTGTGCACGCACGCGCTCCCGGTTGAAGCGAGCAATATCTGCGCCGCATGCCCGGCGATCAGGCTGAGCCCTTGACCGTCCGAAGGCTCCACCAGGTGCCAGCCCGTGCCCGGCTCCTGCTGCAACGAAACGGTGGGACCGGCGAACGCGTCAAAGCCCCATCGCCCCTGTATGGTCCCGGTCAGCATTACCGGCCGGGGTTCCGAGGCGGCAACTGGCTTGTTCGGCTCGGTCTTAGCCGCGCTATTCTGTGCCGCCGCGCCCGCCGCCAGGGGCAGTGGATCGTGGAGCGGTACGTGATGTTCCTCATGCTGCTGAAGGATCAGGCCACCCTGGTAAGCATCCGGACGAAGCGGGATATCCGCCTCCGCCGGAGCACCCGGCGGGGTGTTGAGGTGCAGCACCACGTCATGCGCAAAGTCCGTCGAGAACACCAGCGGCGCACCCTCGATCGGCAGCACCACGGAAGGCTCCAGCAGGCACACGACGTGGTGGGCATCGGCAGGACGTAGCGGCGGAGGGACCGCCGCCTGCACCGTCGGCAGGCCAATCACGAGCACCGACTTCGGATTATGGAACGATGGCGGCGTGTTCAGGCGAAGATTCAACGCTTCGCCCTGCGGGAAAGCAATCGCCGGAACGTACTGGTACTGCGCCGTGTGCAGGTTGCCCATGATGCGCACCAGGTCGACGATGGCGCCCACGTAGGCGGAGTAGACGCCGCCGCCGGCAACGGACGTATAACTCGCGGCGTTGATGAAGTCAGAGTTGGGGCCGCTCGAGAGTGCCGCCACCATCGACTGGCCGTGGCCGTCGTCGAGCAGCGTCTGCGTTCCGGTCTGGGTCAGACAGGTGAACTGCGTGTCCACCGGACGCTTGAAGCACTCATCGTTCGGTTTGAGCGCGAGCGTGCGGGCCAGCAGGTCGGAGTGTTTTTGCAGATCGACCGGATCGGAGGGCGGAACACGGCGGATGGAAGCGATGTACTTCTCAATGCGCGCCTGCTCGAAGCCCGCCGCGGCAAGGTCCTGTGCGGCGCGAACGAAGACGCCGGGGCGGCCGTTGACGGCGGAACGCAGGGTAGAGAAGTCGCCACCCGTTTCGGGCGCCAGCAGCATGACGGCCTGCTGGGCCTCGACGGGAACGGTCACCATTATGCCCTCGTCACGCACCTTTTTGTTCCACGTCTCAATGCGAATGAACCAGTCCGGCGGCGGGGGATTGGTGGTGCCGCGCAGGAAGACACAGACCAGCAGGTAATGCACAGATTGCGTGGGAGGCAGGTCGGGGTGGATCCAGATCTTGTCGCCGGGCTGCAGGTTTGGGACCGACGCGATCGGCAGTGTCTGGCTCGTGCCGTCGGCAGCCACACGGGTAACCCGCACGTCGATGCGGGGGCCGACGAGGTCGAAACGCGCATCGGCCGCGTGGGCACCCTTAAGCAGAGAAAGCAGCAGGAGCGACAGGGCAAGCAAACGTACGCGGAAGGCCATCACACCAGTTTAGATGCGCCAGACACTCAGACGTATGCAGCCCCGCAGCGCACGACTAACGTGAATCGTGAATGCCTGCCACCCTATGGGATGGGCCGTCCGACGCTACGGAGCCGTCGCGGATCGAAATGATGCGGTGCGCAAACTCCGCGATATCAGGCTCGTGGGTGACGAGGATGATGGTGTTGCCCTTGGCGTGCAGGTCGTCGAACAGGGCCATGATTTCAACCGACGTCTTTGAGTCAAGGTTGCCGGTAGGCTCGTCAGCCAGGATGATGGAGGGCTTGTTGACCAGCGCGCGGGCAATCGCCACGCGCTGGCGTTGACCGCCGGAGAGCTCGTTGGGCTTGTGGTCCATGCGGGCTTCCAGACCGACCTGCGTGAGCACTTCCCGGGCGCGCTCGATGCGGGCGGCAGCGGGGGTGCCGTTGTAGATCAGCGGCAGCTCCACGTTATGTAGCGACGTGGCGCGGGCCAGCAGGTTAAAGGTCTGGAAGACGAAGCCGATCTCCTTGTTGCGGATGCGGGCGAGCTCGTCGTCGTTCAGCTCGGAGACGTCGTGACCGTTCAGCCAGTACTTGCCCTTCGTTGGCGAGTCCAGGCAGCCCAGCAGGTTCATCAACGTGGACTTGCCGGAACCCGAAGGGCCCATGATGGCGACGTACTCGTTATGCTTGATGCGGATGTCGACGCCACGCAGGGCATGGACTTCCTGGTCACCCATCTCGTAGGTCTTCCAGATGTTATTGGTGACGATGACGTCGCCGGCATGAGGGCCGTCGGCGTTAGCGCCGATGCGCTCCGGAACGGGTGTAACTGTTGCCGCCATGAAGGCTCCTTGAAGATGTTGCGCGAAACGATGGTGCCCGCCATGGGCATGTTGAGGCGCGTAGAGGGGCGCTAGGACTTGTCTTCCTCATCCGGCGTGGTCTGGATGGAGTTGTCGCGTTTAACGGTGGTTCCGCTCTTCAGAGTGCGCAGCACCTTGTAGCGGCCCGTCACGATTTCGTCGCCATCCTTCAGCCCCGAAATCACCTCGATATCCGTCGCCCCGGTGATGCCGGTGGCAACGGGAACGAAGTTGACGCGCAGCTTGCCGCCCGTGGTCTGCAGCTGGTAGACACCTTGCACCAGGACGGGCTTCTTGGTCGGAGCGGTAGTCGGGGCTTTGCCGTTGGCCTTGAAGAGGTCCTGCTCGGCAGCCAGGTCGCGCTGTACCAGCGATTGAATCGGAATGATCAAGGTGTCGGTCTTGTGTGCCGTGGTGATCTTGGCGGTGGTCGAAAGGCCTGGGCGCAGATCATCGCTCGCCTGGTCCAACGTCACGACGACTTTGAAGTCCTTGGCCTCTTCCGCTCCCGTGGTCGACTGCGACGTCGCCACACCGGTGGTGCGCAGCAGCGCCTGGTCGCCCACTTCGGTGACATGGCCTTTGAAAACCCGGCCGGGAAGGGCATCCACTGTCACGTCGACCGGCTGATTCATCGCCACGTTCACGATGTCGGTCTCGTCCACCTTCACTTCAGCCGTAATAACGGACATATCGGCCAGCGTCATCAGCGTCGAACCCTGTGCGTTCTGGATGCCGAGAACCACAGTTTCGCCCTCGCGCACCGGGACGTTTGTCACCAGCGCATCAAAGGGCGCCTTGCTCTGGGTAAGTCCCAGGTTGTAGTTATTGCCCCGCAACATCGCTTCCGATTGCGACACCTGGCTGCGTGAGCTGGCCGTCTGCGCCTGCGACTGCGCTACGGCCGCCTTGCGTTGCGCCACCGTAGCGATCGAAACATCATAGGCTGCCTTCTTGGCGTCAAAATCCTGCTTGGCGATCAGCTTTTCCTGGTAAAGCTGCTCAGCTCGCTGGTAGTCGAACTTCTTCTGTTCGAGGTCGGCCTGAGCCTGGGCGACATTGGCCTCGGCCGTCTTCTCCGCGGCCTGGTAGGACTCAACCGTGGTTCGGTTTGAGGCGATGGTAGCCTGCTGGGCCTGCACGGCGGACGCTGGCTGCTCGCTTTCGACCGTAGCCACCAACTGGCCGGCCTTCACGTGATCGCCTTCCTTCACGTACAGGTGCGTGATGCGGCCGAAGGCGGTAGCGCCGACGTTCACATAGGTCTTGGGCTTGATCTGGCCGGTTCCGCTGACGACCGATACCAGGTCCTGCTTACTGGCCTTGCCGGTGCTGACAGCCAGCACGCTCGAACGGGCATGGATAATGGTGCCCGCGACCACTCCAACCAGGACCAGGGCAACCACGACGATGGCGATAATCTTTTTGAGGCTCATTCCAGCTTTCTCTCATTGGTGGGTTATCTAGGAAATTCGTCCCCCAACGACTACGCGCAAAGTGACATACGACGATGTGTCCGGTTTGGTTCCGCTAACGTTGCAAACGAAGCTGAAACGGCAACGTCCAATACGATGAAGCAAATGTCATCTCGATGCGTAAATCATAGCAGCAGCGGGGCTCCCGCTGGTCACAACCGGTTGACCGAAATCCTTGTGCAGGGCCGAAATGGAGAATAGAATGAGGGGCGTGTCTGCATTGTGTTTCTGGAACAGGAGTACGGCCATGCGTCTTCGTTTGTTGATCTCCCTTTCACTCGTTCTGCTGCTTACGAGTGGCTCTGCCGCAGCGCGTGCCCAGGCACCCGCCAAGGGCGGAAATGCCGGGCAGAACCCGACAGTCAATGGGGGCGCAGACAAGGGCGGGGTTGACAAGACCGACCCGATCGAAGAACGGCCTGACCCGCTGAAGCGCCGCCTCAGCGACCGTGACGAACGCAACCGCCGCAAAGCCCTCACCCACGAGCTTTCGCCTGAAGACAAGAAGTGGCTCAACGAAGACGTCAAGTGGATCATCACCGACGAAGAGGCCCGTGCGTTCAAAAACCTCTCTAACGAGGAAGAGCGCGAACAATTCATCGAGCAGTTCTGGCTTCGCCGCAATCCCAACCCCGACTCCCCCGAAAATGAGTTCCGCGAACAGCATTACCTGCGCATCGCCTACGCCAACGAGCATTTCGCCGCCGGCGTCCCCGGTTGGCGCACGGACCGCGGCCACATCTACATCGCGTACGGTAAACCCGACAGCATCGACTCTCACCCCTCTGGCGGCCAGTACCAGCGCACCACGCAGGAAGGTGGCGGCAGCACATCGACCTTTCCGTTCGAGATATGGAACTACCGGTACCTGGACGGCATCGGCGAGAACGTAGAGATCGAGTTCGTCGACAGCTGCATGTGCGGCGAGTACCACGCCACCATCGACCGTTCCGAAAAAGATGCCCTCAAGCACGTTCCGGGCGCCGGCCCCACACTCTACGAGAGCATGGGCAAGTCCAGCCAGCAGGAGCGCATGAGCGGCGCCAATGGCGGGGAACAACTCGGCCCAGGACCGATGTCCGACGCCGAACAGGGGAAGCAGTTCGACCGCCTGGACACCTTCTCCAAAATCTTCTCTCCGCCGCCGGTCAAGTTTGCCGACCTGGATCAATTTCTAACCAAGTCCACCGTGCTATCCGGTCCGCCGTTCCTTTTCGACGTCCGCACCGACTACGTCAAGCTCACCAATGACACTGTCATGGTGCCGCTCACCCTGCAGATCCGAAACAAGGACATGACGTTCAGCAACAAGGACGGCTATGCCACCGCCACCGTCAACATCCTTGGCCGCGTTTCGACCCTCAATCACCGCGCCGTGCAGACGTTCGAGGAGACTGTGAAGGTGGAAACCTCCAGCGACCTGCTTGACCGCAAGCAGCAGGAAGTTTCGGTTTACTGGAAGGCCCTGCCGCTCCGTCCCGGCCTGTACAAAGTCGAAATCGCCATCAAAGACGTGAATAACCCGGAACACATCGGAATCTGGAAGCGCAGCGTCAACGTGCCCAAGTACGATGACGACCGCCTGTCTTCGTCCTCCCTTATCCTGGCGGACCTGATGGAGCGCGTGCCGTCCAAGGACGTCAGCCTGGGCAACTTCGTAATCGGCAACACCAAGATCCGTCCGCGCGTGCCGCCCACAGTGACCACTCCGGTCGTCTTCCATCGCGGCCAGAACCTGAACTTCTGGATGCAGGTCTATAACCTGGGCATCGGTGAAAACAAGCAGAACAATGCCACCATCGAGTACCAGATTCTGGACACGGCAACCAACAAGCGCATTCTGGACACCTCGGAAAGCGCGTCCAAGCTGAACCCCAATGCAGACCAGCTAACCCTTGAAAAGAGCCTTCCGCTGGCCAGTCTGCAGCCGGGCAGGTATTCGGTCACCATCAAGGTGAACGACGGTAATTCCAAGCAGGAAATCGCCGAAACGGCCCCGTTTGTGGTCGAACAGTAGACTTAGCGGTAGAATGACGAGCAGTAGAAGCAAGGGTCCCGCTTCTGCCGGATTTGGGCAAGAAGACCACGCAGGAAACACACGCGATGGTCGTTCCCAGGCAGAGGCATTTTCGGAGAGCAGTGAGCGCGCAAGCAGAATGAGGGCGCGGGTAATGCGGAACCGAACCAGTTTGTTGACGATGCTGGCGCTGATGATGCCGTTGGCGAAGCCAGGTTTTGCTGCGTCCAGCAGCGCCATGCTGAGCGGCGTCGTGCGCGATGCGCAGGGCGTTCCCCAAATGGGCGCGCTGGTAGAAGTGCTAACCGCCGATGCCACCGAGATCGCCAGCGCCCTGACCGATAATCACGGTCGCTACATCATCCCCAGCATTACACCCGGGCGCTATCACCTGCGCGCCACAGCGGCGTTTTTCCTCCCTGCACAGCGCCAGAACGTCAGTCTCCAGGCCGGCGCACAGGCCATAATCAACCTGACAATGAGTACGCTTTACGAAGCCGAAAACTGGCTTCCCGCCCAAAAGCGCCGCGCCAGCGAGCCGGCTGATGATTGGAAGTGGACCCTGCGCTCGCCAGCCAACCGGCCGCTGCTGCGCCTGGTCGACGACAGCACCGTCCTCGTTTCCTCCAGTGCCGACAACTCCCACCGCGCCAAGACCCACGCGCGGCTCAGCGTCACCAGTGGCGACGGCGGGCTGGGGCAGGGCGGTATGCACCAGATTGTCCTTATCGATCGGACCATTGAAAACGGCGACGGCACCGTCCTGCGGGCCGACGTGGCCGGCTCGCGCGCGCCATTTCTGGTTGCGCCATCGGCAGAAGTCGTCGCCGGCTATGAGCGCCGCTCCATCTTCGGCGGAAGCAGCAGGCTGGTTACCAGCTATCAATCCCATCCCGAGCTCACCGACGGCTTTTCCAACGGCGCCACGGTGATGCGGCTTGCCAGCACGCAGGTATTCAAGTTTGGGGATGCAGCCGTTCTTGATGCCGGGTCGCTCTTGAAGGCTGACCATCTGAAGTACACCCGGTTTTCTGCGCAGCCCTACATGAAGCTGACCGTGCGCACCGGCGCGGGCACGCTGGTGGAGTATCGCTTCGCAGCAGGGCGCGACCTGCAGAGTTCCGAGGACCTCGACCAGCTGAAGCCCGTTCTGCGCGTCTTGACTGACGGAACCGGCCGTCCGCTGAGCAACAAGGGAAGCCACCACGAACTCTCGATTAGCCATAAACTGGGCAGCCGCGTCTTGCAGGCCGCCGTCTACACGGACAAGTTGGATAATGTCGGCATCAACGGCGATGGCGTACTTACCCACGCCGACCACGACGCCGCGGCGGTGCTGGCCGACTCCACCACGGCAAGCTTTGCGCTCAGCGCGGCAAGCTACACCGGCCACGGCGCCAGCGTCTCGCTTAGCCAGCCCATCACGCCTTCATTAACCGCCTTCGTGGGCTACGACCTTGGCACAGCCCTGGTCAGCCGCATGGCCGACGGAGCCACCATTGCGAGCGCCGGGGGCGGCATCGTTTCCCGCAACACTTATGCTGCCAGCGCTTCTTTGCGCGGCAGGATCCTCAAGACGGGCACCGAGGTTCGCGGCCAGTACCATTGGCAGCCCGAACACACGCTAACCCAGGTCAACGCCTTCAATGCACCGGATCAGGATGCTTATCTCGGCGTCTATGTGCGGCAGCGTCTGTGGTGCGGACGCTGGATACCGGATGGCATTGATGCCGTCATCGAAGCCACCAACCTGCTCGCGCAGGGTTATCAGCCCGTCGTTTCTAGTGATGGTCACCTGTTGTATCTCGCGCAGGCGCCCCGTGCCATACAGGGCGGCTTCGCTTTCAACTTCTAGAACGCTTTTGTGTCGTTATACGAGACCCGCCGGTTGCCGGCGGGTGTTCTATTTTGAGTCAGTTTTCTACTGATTTGTTCCTGTTTTCACCGGGTTTTCACGGCGTGCATCTAACGTTGCGATGTGCTCGGGCCGATACCCCGAAAAGAATCAAAAGTAACACCTTTGTCTCTTGACGAAACGGCCTCCGGAGAGTGACACTCTTCGACGGAAAGCAGGACCCAGTTTTTATGTCATCCAGCATCATTGCTTTAGCGACCCCCTCCCCAGCCTCCACCCCGCACTTTACCCGCCCCACATTCCTGATGTGTCCGCCGCAGTGGTATGACGTGGATTACGCCATCAATCCCTGGATGGCGAACAACCTGCATCGCTGCTCACGCGACCTTGCCTTCACGCAGTGGAAGGCACTCTACACCGCGCTGCAGACCGTCGCAGACGTCCGCCTGGTGCATCCCGAGCCCGGATGCCCGGACATGACCTTCCTCGGCCACGGCGCCCTCGTACACCACGGCATGAGCGCACTGGCCAGCTTCAGCTGTCCGCAGCGCCAGGCCGAAACGCCCCACCTCCGCACCTGGATGGAGCAGCACGGCTTCCTCATCTGGAACACGCCGCGCGAGACCGCCTTCGAAGGTGAAGGCGACATACTCTTCAACGCCGAGGGCACTGAGCTTTGGGCTGCCCATGGCGTGCGCACCTGCCGCTCCTCCCACCGGCACATCGCCGACGCGTGGCACGTCCCCGTGCACTCCCTGCACCTGGTCGACCCGCGCTTCTATCACCTGGACACCTGTTTCGCGCCACTGTCCGACGGGCACCTGCTCTACTACCCGGGAGCCTTCGACGCTGCCTCGCTCGCGCAGATCGAAGCGGCCTTCCCGGCAGAGAAGCGCATTGCGGTAAGCGAGCACGATGCCACCCGGCTGGCTTGCTCATCGCTCAACGTCGGCAAACGGCTCTTCACCGGTGAGATCAGCGACGACCTCACGGCTACCCTGACCGCACACGGCTTCACGGTCGACCGGCTATCGCTGGGCGAGTTTTTGAAGAGTGGCGGCGGAGCGAAGTCGCTGGCACTGCGCTTAAGCGATTTGCGGGTCACGCATGGTGACCCGCAATCGGTTTAGCCGGTTTTCAGGGTACGGAACTAGCGGTAGGCAATCATCGTCGGCAGTACCGGCACCCCGGAGGCAGTGGAAGCAATCTGCTGCAACTGGGGTCGCTTGCTTTCCACCTGCTGGTGCTTGAGCGCCAATACAGCCGGATCATTGGCGTGCAGCGGCTCCAGCTTCACCTTGCCGAGTCCAGCAACCCCGAGCTTTCGAGCGGCGGCGTAGGACAGGTCGAGCATCACGTTCTCGGGCACCGGCCCCCGGTCGTTTACTCGCAGAAGGACGGATTTCTTGTTGTGGAGATTGGTCACCCGTACCCAGCTCCCAAGAGGGAGGCTGCGGTGAGCGCAGGTGAAGAGGTTCATATCGAACTTCTCACCCGATGCGGTTCTGCGGCCGTTGAACTTACCGCCGTACCAGGAAGCTACACCCGTCTCAATACTAAAGCGTGAGCGTTTTGCCGAGGGGGAAGCCTTAGGGGCCTCTGTCGGCACCGTACTTGCGAGAGCCGCGCCAGTAAGTCCAATGGCTACGGCGATCATTCCCAACCGCATTCCGCGCCCCGTGGATCGCCGGGCCACACCCGGTTTCTGCACGTTTCGTTTCATGTCTCTATTGTCCTCAATTAAGAACAGCTAAGTCAAACATTTATAAGCCACTTAGCTATTGCAAAAAGGGCCCGGTTGTGGTACAGATTAGATATCGAAATGTGCCGAAAAATGGGCACACAAAACCGCTATATGGTAGGACACCAGGGGGAGGGGAAACGTTGCATTCCGGCATCCCTTTTGATTCCTCTATTTGTCCCGATTCGACACCCAAAACCGTGTTGACCATTGCCGGCTTCGATCCGTCCTCGGGGGCCGGAATTACCGCGGATTTGCAGGTTTTTGCCGCTTTTGGCTTGTTTGGCACCGCCTGCATCACCGCCCTTACTGTCCAATCGACCACAGGAGTGGTTTCCGTCACTCCCGTTCCGGACCTCATTGGCCCCACTTTACGCACGCTTGACGCTGACCTTCCTCCGGCTGGATTCAAGATCGGCATGCTCGGAACAGCGGAAGCAGTACGCGCGGTCACATCTCATGTACGTGGGTGGCGAGCCACTGGATGCCCGGTCGTACTCGATCCGGTGCTGCTCTCCAGCTCCGGCGCAGCTTTGCTGGATGCCGAAGGCGTCGAGGCGATGAAGCAGGAGCTCCTGCCCGTCGTCGACTGGATCACACCGAACCGCGCTGAACTGGCGGTATTGTCAGGCTGTCCGACCGGATCCCCAGACGAGGCTGATGCAGCTCTCCTGTCCCTCCGGAAGAGATACCCGCACCTCCACATTGTCGCGACTGGAGGCGAACTCTCCCGCCCGGTCGATACCTTGCTGACACCAGACGGGAAGCTCCAACGCTTCGATGCAGAACACATCGATACCACATCCACACACGGAACAGGCTGCGCGTTTTCTTCCGCACTGCTTGCACGGTTGGTGTTGGGCGATGCACCTGAGGCCGCTGTGCACGCGGCGAAGGCTTTTGTAACCCAGGCCCTGCTGAGCGCTCCCGGTCTCGGCAGGGGCAGGGGGCCGATGAACCTGCTCTGGCCCCTTCAAAACCGCTGAGGCGATGGGTGCTAGGCTTGAAAGAGTATGGATCTGAGCGCCCAACCCCTCACTATTCAGTTGAATGGCAAGCCGCGTATCGTTGAAAATGCAGCAGATCCGTCGCAGCTCGACGTCCTTCTAAACGCGCTTGAACTAAAGACTGACCGGGTCGCCGTAGAGCTGAACGGCGAGATCGTCCGGCGCAGCATCTGGGCGGAAACGGTTGTCCGTGGGGGAGACCGCCTGGAAATCGTCCACTTTGTGGGCGGGGGACTGACCTAGATGGAAGCGCCTGTGAGCCGTTGCAGCAGCTGCTCCCAGCGATCCCCGTACTCCGACCAGCCTCCGATGGACTTGACCCTCTGAAATGCGGCCGTGCGCATCAGCTGCAGTCGGTCCGGGGAATCGGCCAGCAACTGCATGGCGTGGGTGAGCGCTGCGGGATCGCGAATCGGTACGATGAATCCCTCAACACCATCGGTAAAGAGGTCTTCGCCGCCAGTATTCGTCGAGCATATTATCGGACATCCGCACGCCAGCGCCTGGGCCTGCACCAGCGCCAAACCCTCCTCAATGCTCGGCAAAACCAGGACGTGGCTGGAACTCATCAGCTCCCGCAACCGCTCCTGTGGGAGGTTTCCCAGGAACTCGACGCCCTCCAACGGTAGTCGTCCGAGCACGCCCTTCATCTCCGGACCGACCGCTCCCGCAACCCGCAACCGCTTGTGCGGGTGGCGTAGCGCGGCAAAAGCCTGCAGTAGATAGGGAAAGCCCTTGCGTAGCGTTACCGAGCCGGCAAACAGCACCTCGAAGCTGTCCGTCGCCGGTTCTACAACGGGGTAAAAGTTCTCCAGTCGCACGCCATAGGGGATCACCGAAACCTTCGCCATGGTTACCCCCATGGCCGCAAAGCTGCGGGCGGCGGCATGGGACGGTACCGTGATGGCGTCGGCCTGCGCGTAAATAGCTTCCTCGCGTAGGGTGTCACGTTCGTCGGAAACAGCCCGCTCCACGCCCCACCGCGCGAACTCTTCGGCGACGACCATCTCCTGGTAGCGTTGGTGAGTTGACCCACGGTCGCAGATGAAGACGCCGCCACGCTCCTGCAGCTTTCGGCCGGTCAAGAGGCCGGCGCCCGAAATAGCGATCAAAGCATCGCAATCGCCGATCCGGCCAGCGGTCCAGCGGTCGAAGGCGAGGGCGTTGGCATAGCCCAGCCCATCCGACGCCCATGGCCAGTCAACGCCGGCACGGGCCAGCAGGTACTCCGGAACATGGATCCAGGGGAACGTCTCAACCTTGTTGTGCGGAAGGCCTTCACGTTTGAGCCGCGACCACGGCCACGTGGAGTAAACGCGCTGGAGGTGGCCACGCCGCTCCAGTTCACGCGCCAGCTCAAAGTGATGAAAAACCCCAAAGACGGCCTGGGCAATGCGCATAGATCTCCGGGGGAATAGCGTTGGCGCGAGTGTACCAAGATCAGTCCAAACGCTGCCAAAAAGGGCTGGCGCCATCGCACCAGCGTCACTATACAGAATATGTGTTATCGGACACAAAGGTAGTTTTCAGACTGTTGCGTTGAATGGGAAATAAGTACCATTGAGGAAGCAACATGCGACCTTGCTTTTGTTTCTGGTTTCGAGTAAATATAAGCCGCAGTAGGGGCTGTGGGCAAAGTGGTAATCCCGCGCACTTGCGGGATTTCCAAGTGTGGAGGGAAAGTCCGTCTCTGTTCTTTGGACTTTTCCTCCACACGTCTTTTCCACAGCCCGCGCCAACGCGTTTTTCCCCGGCTCTACCCGGCCATGGAGAGGGTGTGATGCTCGTCAAAGTGCGCAAATCTTTCGTACCATCTTTGACCGGCCCAATGCTCATAGACAGCTTTGGAGTGCCGAGATACTGGGTTGCCGTATGGGCATCGTTTTTACCCGCAGACCTCGCGGAGCCAACCCTCGAAGGGAGGCTTCGCCAGCTCGAGCATTTCTGCCACCACGCAGACCAAACGCTGGGATCAGGCAGACTGGACGACGCGCTCGCTCATCTTGATATCGATGCCATCAGTAGTGCCCTAGAAGCGTACTTCTTCATGCTGAGAGGCCAACCTGCCGCGTCCTCCGCCGAGGACCGGTGGCAGTCAGCGCTGCGATTCGTGACTGAAACGGTGCAACGGCTCTCCAGAGGTGCGATCACACGCCAAGACCACCATACTCTTGTGGGCCGTCTCAGGGAGCTTGAGCTTTTGAATGCGCACCTGCACATCGGGAAACGTCGCCGACCAGAAAGAATCAGGTCTCTCCCATCCGAAGTAGTTGAAGCACTATATGAAATGCTAGATCCTGAGTCCCCAACCAACCCATTTCGGCGCGGCAATTCGCGCTGGCGCATTTACACGATTTTCATCCTGCTAATGCACCAAGGATTGCGCCGTGGCGAGGTCCTGAACTTTCCGGTCGACGTAATCAAGTGCGGCTTCGACCGGAACCGCCAAGAGACTCGCTACTGGATGGCCGTTAGATACAACGAATACGAAGATGATGACCCTCGCTACTCGAAACCGAGAATCAAGAACGCGCAATCAATCCGGACGGTGCCGGTCAGTAAAATGACTGCGTTGATTGTCCAGGAGTACGTGCAGAACTATCGGGGCAGACCAGACCATTCGTTCCTGATCAACTCTCAGAAGAAAACCCCCCTTTCTACTGAAGGAGTGACCAAGCTTTTCCAGAAGCTATCTGCTTCCCTTCCTCCGCGGCTTCGTAAGGTTCTCATCGACCATACGGGCGACGACTCTCTGAGTCCCCATGATCTTAGACATACCAGTGCAGTCGTCAGGCTCAACCAACTGCTTGCTTCTGGCGTAGAAATGACGGATGCATTGCAGCGAATGCGTGGGTACTTTGGATGGTCTCGAGATTCCGATATGCCTTTGCGGTACGCACGAGCCGTCTTTGAGGACAGGCTTGCATCGGTGTGGAACAACGCCTTCGATGATCGAGTTGAGATACTCAGGAACATCCCTAAAGGTTGAAATGAACGCTCTGTCGACGCCGGAAGCAGTAAGTGAACTCCTTGCTAATCTGCCGCCTTTGCCAGCGGTCGTTCGGTACTACGATAACTTCACCGACAGCTATGGTGAAGTCGCCAACCCAAGCAACTCCGATCAGTGGAACCTCGACTTCGATGGGGAGGACCGTACACTCGAGTTCAGCGTCTTTGACGAACGAGTCCGCAGAATACTTAAGTGTTGGTGCGCGTTTGTACTCGGTGATTTGTCCCCCGTGACGGCCTACAAATACCTCAGTGCTCTCAAATTCGTCCCCATTGATAAAATCATGGGTTTATTGGCTTGCAGCCCGCAAAATGCTCGAAAGCAATGGCTACAGGTTCACGCGTGCAAACTTCACTATGGGGTATTCGCGCCGCTGGGAAATCTTCTTTGTTTCTGCTGTAGATTTTCGATTGGTGCGTGGGGGCCGGAATGGCTTGACCTGGTCTCCCAATTGCCATATCCCAAGGTCGACAAGTACGCTTCGGTCCGTATCGGTGATGTCTTCCTCACCGTTTCGGAAGAGGTCGAAATCATCCGAAAAATTGATGAAGTGAGTGCCCGGATTGATGCGGGGCCTGCGTCCGTTTCATATAGCTTTCTTGTGAGTATCGCAATGCTAGCTTGTTCATACCAGTTCGGTCTGCGGGCGAAGCAAATTGCCATGTTGGAGATGCGTAATATCCGGATATGGGACGATGGCCTCGATCACCGTCCCGCCGTTCATCTCACATTCTCAATGATCAAACAACGTTCCCCTAAGCGTGTCTTTCCGATGGTATGCAGAGCAAAGCGTGAGTGGAGTCCACTCTTCATCCAGCTGGTAAAGGGGGCGCGGAAAAGGGGCCTCGCTGGAGGCGACCACGTGTACCAATGCAGTCCCCGCGAGTGTGGACAAGTCATTGCCGATATGACAGAGTTCATCACTCGGCGTCGCACGGCCGGCGAATTGCGGCACACCGCCGCGCAGCGCCTCATCGATGCGGGTGCTAGTGAAGAAGAGCTCGCGGCTTTCATGGGTCACTCCGATCTGAATACCGGACTTCCGTACTTTCGTTCGTCGGCTTCACAGGGAGAACGAGTTAACCAGGCACTTGGAGTATCGGCTGTTTACCAAGGGGTCGTAAAGATCGCTCGTGACCGCTTCATATCGTACAAGGAACTGGCCGAACTCAAGGGGGATCAGCAGATTGCCGGCGTTCCGCACGGAATACCCATTGCTGGGATTGGAGGGTGTTCGCAGGGCCAACCCAGCTGTCCATACAACCCGATCACGTCCTGCTATGGGTGCCCCAAGTTTATGCCGGTTGTGGACGCCGGCGTCCACAAGAAGGTGTTGGAAGACTTGCGCGGCGTGATGAAGCTTTTCTACTCATCTTCGAAGGGAGAGCGTGGATCACCGGCATTTCAATTGGCGGAGACAATCTCCACCATTCAGGCCGTCCTAACCGAACTCGGAGAGCAAAGCAATGAACTCCTACCTTGAAACCTACATAACGGACTCCAAGATGATCGCCGAACAGCGTGGTGTGAACTGGGGGGTTCAACTTGGTCCGGATGGTATAGCCATCCCCGGCCAAGGATGGAATCTGACTCGGATGGTTGGTGCGTCGCCACCGCCAGTTTCCTGGTTGAATGATCTCGGCACCGACCAGAAGACAGTCGACCTGCTGAACGCGTCCCCGCCCCCTGGACCATTGCGCACGTACAGCAAGAGTTCACTGTCTCAAGGTTGGCAGGATCTCATCAAAGCCTGCGCGATCGACCAGTTGTTCGTTCGTCGCAACACCTGTCCCCATGTGGCTTGCAATGTCATCCGCCCCTTGCGCGTACTAGCAACTTGTACTCCGAATACCGAGCCCTGGGCGATCCGGGTAGACGATGTCATCTTTGCCATCGACACGGCTAGGAAGATACAGGCGTCCGGTAAACTGGCCGATCTTCTGTTTGGTGTCGTGAAAAGCATCCTGGATTCGAATCACCTGACCGATGCCGGTCCTCTCGCACCAGCGCTTGTTCGGGACAAGAAGGTCCACATAAGAGCTTCAAAGTTTATCAAATCGATGGATGAACTCCGCTCGGAACTGGACCAGAGGAAGAGCGCGGAGAAACTGCCGGAGCGTCGGGCATTCTGGGAACTCACCCGCATCGTCTTTACGGAGACTCCGAGGAGCTTTCTAGATCTATTGAGGTTCGCGCAAGCAAAGACGCTGATACTCACCGGGCTGCGCGATGGCGAATGCGCCATGTTCCCCGCGGACTGGAAACGGTACCGCGAGCACGTGGACCTCCACGGGCAGCCGGCGGGCCAGTCCGGCGGCATATCTCGCTCGCTCATGCTTCGTCATTTTGCGGAAAAGCAGCGAGTCCTATACGAGGACGGCCTCGCTCTGTTCGAAACAGTGCAGTATGTTCCGCATGTATTCGAGGAGGTGCTCGCACCCACCCTCGACGAAGTTGTGACGGCGACTGAACCACTCCGTGCAACCTTGCGCCGCCAGGTTGAAACAGGCCGCATCCTGCCTCAGTTTGAGAGCGGATCGATGGTTCGAGCGCTAGAAATCTACACCTACTTGTCCGGGAATCCCTTCTTCGTCGATCTTCCCGACGATGTTCGACGGAACTATGTATCGGAATATCAGCGCCATTATGACCCCAAGGTCTTTGAGGGTCTGCGTTCAGCACAACTCCAGGCCGTACAAGGAGGCCGTGGGCTTCACCTAACCACATACCAGTATCTGAACAGATTGGCCGTCCCGCTCCGTAACGCCAACGGCGAAGTCTGGCGGGGGAAGAAGGTCTGGGCGGAGGTCTTTGTCAGCGTAGACGACTTGGAGGAGTTTCTGAAGAACGAACTTCCAACCAAACGCTCAGACCATACCCCGATCAAACTTGCTAGCGGGGAGCTCCCTGCTTGGGATCTCATGTTTCTCATGCCCAAACGCGCATTGGCGGACTCGAAGGATACGGGTCTCTGCGACGTCACACGGTTCTGTGCCGTTGGCCGAATGGATCGCCAGATGATCACCTGGTCTCTTACTGGCGCCGGTAAAGAGAGCCTCTTCTCTACTTATGGGCAAACCGATGAAGATCGAGAATTGAGTATTCGTCCGCACAGTCTTCGACACCTCCAGAACACCGAACTATTCCGATTGGGAATCGCCGACACCATCATCACAAAGCGCTTCAATCGCAGGAGCGTGGCCCAGTCGTACGTTTATGACCACCGCAGTCTTGCCGAAGATTTGGACCAGATCGACTTGAAGCCAGACGTGGAAGCACGTCTGGGCGAGAACTCAGCTACGGTGGCACGGTTGATCAAAGCAGGAAAGGCGGCCGGTCCTATCGTTCAGGCATTCAAGAGAATTCAACAGACGCAAGGAGAAGACGCCGCGCTCGAGTACCTGCGTGCCGAAGCCGACGGGTTCCATTCCACGCCATACGGACACTGCATCAACAGCTTCCTGGTCGATCCATGCCCGAAACACCTGGAATGCTTCACCGGATGCAGGCACCTGTCCGCGACCAACCTAACGGAAAACCGGCATAATCTTGTTCAGCTGGAGGCGCGCTTGGACACGGCCGTGCAGGCTATCGAAGCTAGGAAACAGCGCATCGGTCGTGTGGCTCCGCTAGAACTTGAGGCGGTGGCCGGCGAAGAAAACGGCAGCAGTCTTACGGCGTCACCGCAGTCGGTGCACACATGGGTCCCGGGCACCATCGGAATAGACAATCAACTGAGCCACGCGAAGACCCGGCTAGCAGGAGTCCGGAAGCTTCTGGCAACGCCGCCGGGGGAGCAGGTCTTTCCTGATGGCCCTGATCTATCGCGTGGCTCCAATAACCCCGTTGGGACGGTGCTTGATGACATTCTCTGAACCTCACGAGAAGTTAGACAATGACAGCGATCCGGATGTCGTCCGGATCCTCCAAGAGATGCTTGAAGCTGATGAGACCATCACAGCGAGAGCCGTTGCAAGAAAACACCCGTCCATCAAACACGCTTCTTCCATTACCCGCAGTACCGCGCGCTTGAGCCTGCTGGCAAGCTTTCAGGCACAGCAGAAGCAGTATCGTGCATGGCAGATCCGAACGCCGAAACGCTCCCGTGAAAACCTTGCGGCGCAGCTCGCACAGAAGGATGCGCGGATATCCGAACTCGAACATCAGGTTGAGATCCTGCGCATCCACAACCTAGCCATGATTCGAACTGTCGGCGAAATGGGTGGCATGGGTAAGTTGCTGTCGCTGTACAACAGATACCGCGACCTCAGGGAAGAATTGGATAAATTGAGCGTACTGCCTCAGACCGAAATAAAACATTTCCCGAACAAGACCTCCAACTAGCGTTCGGGTATGGATAATTGGGTACGGAGACATGGCAATGCCAGGTGACATCATTACCGCGCAGGATCAGTATGAGTCGGCTCTGAAACTGATCGAAATAATGGGGGGAACCCTATCCCCAGTCGCTTACGAAGGTAGCGCAAAGCGAGCTGCCGCTTTCGACGAAATGCGGCGGGACGTTCTAGTCGCAATCGATTGGTTGCGGGAAGCAGCCGCCCAGGATCACGTCGAGGCAATCTTGCTTCTGGGCGCCCTCTTGACCGCCGGCGAGGGGTTCGATTTCTTACTGGACGAAGCAGAAGCTTCCAAGTGGTTTCGGCAGGCGGCGGAATGCGGGAATATGGTCGCTCAAGATGCACTTGCGCGACAATATCGAACCGGACGTGGTGTCGAGCGAGACGACGAACGGGCGGCGCATTGGTTTACAAAGGCTGCAAAGCAAGGCGACGATGACGCACAACTTGCTCTTGGTCTGATGTACCTCTCAGGTGAAGGCGTAGCTCAAGATTACAGGAAGGCAGCCACGTGGGTTCGCAAATCGGCAGATCAAAACAATGCCCGCGCGCAATTTCAATTAGCACTCCTCTATCTAAATGGCCAAGGCGTACGAAAAGATGTTGCAAGAGCTGTGACGTGGGTTCGAATTGCCGCCGATGGGGATTGTGCCACAGCGCGAGACTTTTTGGGTGACGCCGAGACGCAGTTCGATCTTGCCCTTTGTTACCTTCGGGGTGATGGAGCTAAGAAGAATGCTGCTATGGCGGTGGAATGGGCGCAGAAGGCTGCTGCGCAGGGATACCCTGACGCGCAATGCTTTATGGGCGAAGCATATTCCTTCGGAGATGGCGTTGCAAAGAATATCCCTGAGGCCGTCAAGTGGTATCGCAAAGCGGCGAAACAGGGGAATACTCACGCGCAGGGCAGGCTGCTGGTGAAACATGGCCTCGTGGTCCTCGGCGAACTGCAAGAGCATTGAACCGTCCAAAACTCACTTCGAAGGAAGTGCGTGGATGAATTTGTGCAGACCCCAGAGGGCCCCGAGCACCCCGATTAAGGGGACTGCCAGCTCCTTTAGGCGAAATGCCACAACGCCCCACTTTTCCTTCTTCTCGTTGCGGATTGCTTGGCGCAATAGAACTTGCGCATGCAGTCCGAGGCGATGCGTGCCTGGGCGACGCCCGCCTTCCCAAGAATCCTTATCGTCAAGAGGTGGAACCGGAATGCCCAGGTGTTCAGCTTCTTCCAATAGGATGAGCGATTCGAGATTTATAATCTGGTCCCGCTCATCATCCCGAACACTCATCGCTTCTTGTATTCGAAACTCTTGTTCGTCGCCAGAAGCTTGGGCAACATACTTCGAGTATTCCCTGCCTGATCGATTTCGTTTCCATCGCAGCCACCATAATCTGAAACGGTCTACCATTGGTTATGCCGGACTTTCTATGATCGCGTGACTGCCATCGATGGCTACAACCCGCGAAGGAGTTTGGATAGGGTAAGCTTAAACCCATCGGCAATCGTCTTCAAGACCCGTAAACTAGGATCCTTCTTGCCGGTTTCAATCTCTGACAGATAGCTGCGATCGACGCCGAGCCTTTCGGCCAGTTCCACCTGCGTCCACCCGCCTTTTCGGCGCAGAGTGCGGATGCGGTTGCCGAGACGTACTCGAATGTCAGTGGACACCACCCGATCATCGCGTGTACCCTACGAACGATGTGTTGGCAATTGCCTACAGCAAAATTGTGAGGTGCGAGCATGGCGGGAAACGCAGAGACTGGGGCGGACGTTTTGGGGCTGCCGGCATCATTGCAGCGGAAGGCTAAGGTGCCGTCAAAGATCGTTCAATTCAACATCCCGTTGTCGTGGTGGGAGGAGCTGTCCGGGCTAGCCAGGGAGTTTGATCAGGACGTCTCCACGTTCCTGCGCGAAGCTACCGATGACTGGCTTCAACGGGCTCGCAGAGCGAGGGAGTCGCCGCCGCCGCCGGCCAACCCGATCGCGTAATGTATGAAGTCGACACCTCTTTGCACCCCTGCGCTGGTTCGCCTATTATTCGCCTAGATCTATGCCGTCTAGACCAAGCCAAAGTCTCGTCAGCCTCCTCATGGTGGTGCAAGAGGACAGATGTTTTTACTGCGAAGGGAAGATCTCGTTCGACAGGTCGACGGGATGGCTGAGGGCCACCGTCGATCACTTCATCCCAAGAAGCCGAGGGGGATCGAAGGGCATCAGCAATGTCGTTCTCGCGTGTGAAGGGTGCAATGCACGGAAGAGAGACAGACCGCCGAGCTTGAATGAGTTCCTCAAGTGGAACGATCTGGCAGCCCTCTGGCCCCACATCAAATCAGTAAGCTTCAAAGCACTGTTCCCCGAGAAGGCCTGTAGGTTATGTGGTCGACCGATCCCGCTCGACCGACTTCTGAAGAACCCTGTCTCTCGTTCGAACACCCATACGTGTTCCAAGAGGTGCTCACGATACCGAAGAAATAGGCCGAACAAGGGAAAGCCGGCGTCGCGGCCTGGAATCGTCGAGCAGGTGGGACCTGAGGTTCCGGAAACAGTCCAGACCCCAGATAGGCTTCCGAAGAAGATGCTTCCCGCTCCACAGAGCTGCCCAGCTGTTGCTTAAGGCTGAGCGCACCAAAGCAACAAAACGGAAGAAATGATGGTCGCAACGAGAAAGAAAGCGCTTAATGGCATAACCATGCGTTTGGTAAGGCATTCGTCAGCGCAACACTTTCCATAAGTACCAAGAATCGGACATACCCTTTAGGGGCGAACAAGGAGAGGCAAACCCAACTAGCCTTCCAGCGCAACAACCAGCGCCACAATCCCAGCCCCCGCCAGCAGCCACAGCAGCTGCCACAGCACTCGCGATACCCGGCACTCCTGTTGAATCTCCGGCAGCAGGTTCACTGTGGCGATGTAAAGAAAGCTGCCGGCACTCACCGGCAGCAGGTACGCTACCCCACCAATGTGCCCAGTCCCGGCAAACCCGGCCATGACCACACCCAGCAGCGAAGGCAGTCCGGCCAGCACAGCCAACTGCAACGCTCGGCGCGATGTCTGCTTCAGGTGGATCAGAACAGCAAAGTCACCGATCCGGTGCGGAATCTCATGAAGCGCAATAGCGACGGCGGTCAACCAACCGATCCTCGGGCTGGCGATAAAGGCCGTAGTCATCGCCGCACCGTCGACGAAGCTGTGCAGCATCGCGGCGAGCACCAGGTTCATCGGCTTGGCGCTGTGTTCCTGTCGTCCGGGAGCGTGGCGATGGACGTGAGTACCCTGACCAAGCTCCCCCACCTCGGGCTCAGTCGAGCTGCCGGTTAGAGCCGAAAAAATCCGCTCAATGGCAAAAAGCGCGAGCATGGACCCGGCCAGCAGCAGCCAGGTAAGCTGCCGGTTGCCCAGGCGTTTGATCGCCTCGGGCATCAAGTCCACCAATGCGGTGGTGAGCAGAACGCCGACGGCGAGGCTGAGCAGGTGCGGAAGAAAGCGCTGCAGGAGCTTGTCGCGGGAGCGCAACAGGAAGGCGCCACCGACGGCAGCTGCCTGCACTCCGGCTACGGCAATCAACGCGTCCAGCAGCACCAACGTCATGGATCCTCCGCGTGTGTGGCCGCGTGCAGGCCCCGATATCCACGCATGACTATACATGCGAAAACGCCGGGCACACGGCACCGTCAAGGCGCTGGAGCCCGGTTATGGCGGCTGCGTAATCGCTGGGTGAGATGCCCGCAAGGCGCTGCGAGCTTCGATAAGTTAGAGCTTCTCGAAGAAGTCGCAGGCCGAGCACGAGATGTAAACGCCGCCCGGAACGTTGCGTTCACGATCCTTGACGCGCTTGACGATACGGGTGGGCTTAGCGCACTTCGGGCAATCCGTGCTCTTCTGTGTATCCATGACCTTCTTGCGGTCGCCGGTCTTGGCAATCTTCGCCATTGCTGTAGTTCTCCCTACTGCTAAAGTGTGGCTGCCCGCATGTTCGCGCGCGTAGTCTGCGGGGTCTCCGGTGCGTTGTATCGCTGGTGTGGAGGCGTCGTGCAGGAAGGCGTGCTGCGGGTGAAGCGCAGGTGTTAGTTTACATGATTTCGGTTCGCCCGAAGATACGTCGACCGCAACCCCGGCTCACCGTTCTTTCGCCCGGGCAAACACATGCACCTGGAACGACCGGAATGGTGGGTAGACGCGCAAGAGCCGTGCCAGCGTCGCCTTAATCGGGTTGCGGCTGGCCATCCAATCCACATAGCGGTGCTCAACGCAATCCAGCCCTATGCTATCCCCAATGGCTTCGAGCTCCGGCCGGGTATACTCCCGGATGTGTCCGGGGTTGTTGGAGTACAGTCGCAGTCGCTCATAAGGATGGCTCCCGAACATCAGCCGCACCCGTTTGGAAACCTCGGCAGCGTTTGGCGTCGTGCAGATAAGGACACCGCGATCCGCAAGCAGCGATCCTAACGCGGCCAATACAAACTCCGGCGCGACGTGCAGGTGTTCGATCACCTCGGAAAAAACAATGAGGTCGAACGGTTCGCAATCCGGCCAGGCAGTTACCTCGCCCGCGTCCAGCAGATCGAAGGTCATGTGAGGGACGCTATCCATCGCGGTCACTTCACGATGCCCCCCGTCATCCCGCGCCGTATCCAGCCCCAGCGTAGACAGATTCAAGTAGTAGCTGTGGAGAACTGATGAGAGCTCGCTGCGCCCCACGTCGAGCACGCGGGCCGAAGCTGAGGGAACGAAACTCCGACAGAGTCTCAGCATCTCCGCGAAACGATACTGATGCGCCGTGACATAGCTGTGACGCGAATGCTCCCCGCAGGTTTCCGCCTTTTCTGCTGCAACCAGTTGCGCCAGCGTGCGCAACGGCTCATCGATCAAGGGCATGGCTCTCCTTCCAGCAACTGCCCCAGCCTAAGACAACGCAACGAACCGCGTGTCAGCAAAATGTCATGCTTTGTTGCCGAGCCGGATCCTGATTGCTTACTCTGACCCCAGGTGCGACGTATCCCCTTGCGGATGCGCGGAAGGGTCAGCGGGCTTGCTGCTTCCCGGAATCTGCACGGGTGCCATCCCTCCCGGTGCCGGCGCAGGCGGAGCCTCGCCCGGCTTGCGCAGGGTTGGTGGAGGGGCGGCGCGCTTCCCTTCCTCGCCCACCTGTGCGTCGCCCAACTGGACCACGCGCCGGTTATCTTCGGCGACGGTCACCGTGTTCAGCTCGTTCTTGTCGCGGATCTCCACCGGCTTGCCCAGCTCCGCAATCTCCAGCCGGACGACCTTGTCGCCCTTGAAGCGCACAAACTGGATCGGCTGCGGGGTCACGCCGTAGATCCATTCTTCGTAGCGTGGGCTGTCCTCATCGCTGGCATCCGCATGTTCGCGGCTCTTGGAGTTGGGTGCCCCCATCGCCGCCAGCACCATGCGTTTCGACATCCCCACCAGCACTTCATGCGCGGCAACGGCCTCGCGCACCTTGGGCGGCATCGTGGACGCAAATGCCTCTTCGCTGGTCTTGGCGTGAAAGTCGATCACCGGGTCCAGCAGCGCCTTTACCTCGGCCGCGCTGATCTCCGGAACGCCGCCCTCGAACACCAGCGTCACACGGCAGCCGGTTACGTCCGGGCCGCGCTGGGCAATGGGAGCGTCGTTCAACTGGATGTGGCTCAGGAACCGATGCTTCGGGAAGGGGCCGCCGTTGAAGTCCAGCACAATCCGGTCCGGCTTGATGTCGACCGCTGAAATCTCGACGCGGTCACCCGGCCCCGCCGATTGCCCCTGCTTGTAAAGCATCTTGCGATACTCTTCGCCGCCCGGAGTCATGTTGCCATTGGCCAGCAGGGTCAATCCAGCACCCAGCGGCAGGTTGCGGTGCGCAAATCCCTGCTCGGCGACGAGGTTTTGCAACAGCTCGCGCCGTTCGCGTTCGTTCAGATGACCTTCGGGCAGCGTGAGCCTCGTGGGCTTGAAATCCGTAACGGCATCTTCCGTGGCCGTCTTCATCCCAACCACGAAAACCTGTGCGCCGGCGCAGGTGGCTGCAAGGCAGCAGAGTGTCAGCAGCGTTGGCGTTCGAAGCAGGCGCGGGCCCATGGGATCACCTCCGGCGATGAGGAGATTTTGCGCCTTTTCAGCGCAAAATCGCAAATGTCAGCGGATTGTCACGCAAGAAAGCGCCTGGCCTAGAGGTCGAAGCCGTTTTCCGGTTCGGGCTCCGGGCGGCGGAGATGCTCCTCGATCACTGGCAGCGTCGAACTTTCGCTCGGCGTCGTAGCGAGAATCTGCACCAATGGCGCCGGCTTGGCGGTCTGCTCCATCCGGGTGTGCTCAGTGGGCGGAGCGACGTCCATCGCATAGCCTGCCGCCACAATCTCAGGCAGCGTGTACTGCCAGGAAAGGTCTCGTGTCACGGCGTACAGCACCCCCATCGCCGCCATCGCCGCTATTGCGGTGAAGAAAGCGCCTTCTGGTCCATAGAAGCGGCCGCTCACCCAGGCGTGCCCTGATGGGCTGGTGTCCACCAGCGTGGCGTACACCTTGGACCCCGCTAGCGGTAGTCCGAACAGCACGGCGGTACACGCGCTCCACGCGAAGTGCAGTCCCCACGGAAGCCACAGTGCGTGAGTGCGCAGATAAGCCAGTGAGAACATCACGCTGAGCAGGAAGGTGACAAGCAGGCTGAGAGCGGTCATTTCCGGGTTGAAGGCCGAAACCATCGCAACGAGCCCCGAGATCAACAGCGTCGCTATCGTAGGCCCGGTCGCCCGGACTAACCGCGTGAACAACCAGCCGCGGAACAAGACCTCCTGTGCCAGCGTCACGATCAGCAGCGTCACCAGCGACAACAACGTCATCGCGAAAGCACGCGGCTGCAACCAGAAATTCGGATGCAGGTCGCCGGCGAGCATCATCGGCACCACGGCGACCACCGCCAGCGCCCAGCCCACCGCCACCCCCATGCCCCACTCGGTGGCCGCCGTGGGCCGCGTCGGAAGGGCGTTTACTTTTCGAAGTGAGGCGCCGCGAACGGCAATCCAGTGGATCGCCGCGAAGCCGACCAGCAGCAGGAAGACGAAGAACGCGGCCGCCAGCAGAGGTTCATAGAGCGCAATGCCGAAGCGGCCGGCAATACCGTCAGCAGCGTGGTCGGCAGCCGAGCGCGCCGCCAGCGCCCAAAGGCTCCCGGTCAAAAACAGGGCGAACTCCATGGAGCGCGGAATCAATACAGAACGCGATGCCGGAGTGAGATTCAAAGGCGACAGGGGGCGGCTCCTTAGGGCTGCAAGGAAAAGTGGGTCTACGCCACGCTGTAAAACTGCGCGATGTTGCGGAACTTCTCGTAGCGCTTGTTCAGCATAGCGTCCAGCGACATACCCTTGAGCTCGCCGAGGTGATGCACCAGCCGGTCATTGACGAACGAAAAAGCCTGCCCCGCATCGGCCTGCGTTCCGCCAACGGGTTCGGGGACCACGTCGTCCACACAGCCCATGGCCTTCACATCGGTGGCGGTGTAACGCAGCGCGGTGGCGGCTTGCTGCTTCTTGGTGGCATCCTTCCACATAATGCTGGCGCAGCCTTCCGGCGAAATCACGGAGTAAATGGCGTTTTCCAGCATCAACACGCGGTCCGCAACGGCCAGTGCGAGTGCCCCGCCTGATCCGCCTTCTCCGGTTATGGTGGCGATACTGGGAACGCGCAGGCGAGACATTTCGAGCAGGTTTCGGGCGATGGCTTCGCCCTGACCGCGCTCTTCCGCGCCCAGTCCGGGGTTGGCGCCGGCCAGATCGATAAATGTAAATACCGGTCGCCCAAACTTCTCAGCAATGCGCATCGCTCGCAGGGCTTTGCGATAGCCTTCGGGGTCGGGCGAACCAAACTTGCGGGCGACGCGTTCCTTCAGCGTGCGGCCCTTCAGGTTGCCCACCACCAGCACCGGCTCGCCATGGAAATAAGCCATTCCGGCACTCATCGCGGCGTCGTCGCCGAACTGGCGGTCGCCGTGAATTTCACTGAAGTCGGTGAACAGTGCCTCGATGTAATCCATGGGATAAGGACGCTGCGGGTGTCGAGCCATCTCCGTCTTGATCCAGGCTTCGGATGGGGGAGGCGCGACGGCGGGGGCGGGTTTCTGCTGTGGGGTCTCTGCCATTTCGTATCCCTGTTGATTGTATGCGATGCCGAGAAATTCGGTTCGCCGCAGTGCAGCTCCACAGCTCCACACTCAGATGATCTGTACCCCGCCACGGCCAACCAGCGCTTCGACGTTCTCAATGAACAACACGTCGGCCGCCACCATGATGCCCTCAGGTTCAAGGTCAACCTGGAAGGTCTCCGGTTCTTCGAGACGCAGCATCACGCGACCGTTGCCCGGTGCCGCCAGAAACAGCGTCTTCAACTTCTCCAGCAGCTGTTCATCCGTGCTGTGCAGCGGCACCTTGATCCGCAGCGCATCCGGCAACTTGATCTTCACATCCTCCAGCGCCTGAATACCGGACACCGACAGCTTCGGCGCTGCGTCCTCGTCCCCACGCAGCGATCCGCGCACGATCACCGGTACATCGATCTTCAATTTCTCCGCCAGCTTCTCGTACGACGCAGGGAAAGCGATGAGCTCGATCTTGCCGACCGTATCTTCGAGAAACGCCTGCGCATACATCTCGCCCGAGCGCTTGGACTTCGCCACCTTCAGGCCGGTGATCACGCCGGCAATCTGAATCTCATTGCCCTGCTCGGCGCGACCGCGCACAAATACCTGCGGCTCCGGCTTCATCTCGCAGGCGGTCGCCGTGTCGACGACCTTCATGTTGCGCAGCTTCTCACGATACTTGTCCATCGGGTGGCCCGAGACGAAGAAACCCAGCACATCCTTCTCGTTCTGCAGCCGCGTATGCTCGTCCCACTCCGGTACCGACGGCAGGGCCTCTTCCTTTTTCGCGCCGCCCGCCGCCGGCTCGTCGAAAATGCCGAAGAGTCCATGCTGCCCTGCCGCCGCATCTTTCTGCGACTTCTGTGCCTGCTCAATGCACAAATCGAGCGCCGCGAATACGGCAGATCGCTTGCCAAAGGCGTCCAATGCACCAGCCTTGGCCAACGACTCCAGCACCCGCTTGTTCATCAACCGCAGGTCGATCTTCTCGCAGAACTCCCACAGAGAAGCGAACCCCGCCTTACCCTCAGCCTGCAACTCCGCACGTGCCTTGATGATCGAATCGATCGCGTTGTGCCCAACGTTCTTGATCGCCGCCAGCCCAAACAGAATACTGTCGCCGGTCGGCGTAAAGGTCGCAGCGGATACCTGCACATTGGGCGGAACGACGCTGATGCCCAGCTCCTTGCACTCGCCGATGTACTTGACCACATTTTCCGGCTTCGACGTTTCGGACGTCAGCAGGGCCGCCATGAACTCCACCGGGTAATGTGTCTTCAACCACGCGGTGTGGTACGCCAGCAGCGAGTACGCCGCCGAGTGCGACTTGTTGAAGCCGTAACCCGCGAACTTCGCCATCTGGTCGAAAATTTCGCCAGCCTGAGTCTTGGGATACTTGCGGTCGGCCGCGCCCTTGAGGAAGATTTCGCGCTGCTTCTCCATCTCCGCAACGTCTTTCTTACCCATTGCCCGACGCAGCAGATCGGCGCCGCCCAACGAGTAGCCTCCGATGACGCTCGAAATCTGCATCACCTGCTCCTGGTACACCATCACGCCGAGTGTTTCCTTCAGCAGCGGCTCCAGTTCAGGCAGCGTGTACTCCACCGGCGAGCGTCCCCACTTGCGCTCGATGAAGTCGTCGATCATGCTCATCGGCCCCGGCCGATAGAGCGCATTCAACGCAGTCAGATGCTCAATCGAGTTCGGCTTATATCGCCGAAGCACATCCCTCATGCCGCCGGACTCAAACTGAAATACGCCCGACGTCAGCGCGCGATGAAAGACTTTCTCAAACGTCTCGACGTCTTCAAGGTCGATCAGCGCTAGATCCACCACCTCGCCGCGATTGGACTTGATCAGCTTCAGACAATCGTCGATTACCGTCAGCGTCGTCAGACCGAGGAAGTCCATCTTCAACAGGCCCATTTTCTCAACGGCCTTCATGTCGTAGCTGGTAACGATGGCCTCGTCCTTGGTCCGCGTCACGGGCACTAACTCCGTCAGCGGCTGCGGCGCAATCACCACGCCAGCCGCATGAACGCCAGCACCGCGCACCAGGCCTTCAAGGCGCAGCGCGGTATCAATCAACTCGCGAATCTTCTGGTCCGTGTCGTAAGCCGCAGCCAGCGGTGGCGAGTCCTTCAGCGCCTGCTCGATCGTGATGCCGATCGTTGGCGGGATCAGCTTGGCGATGCGGTCGACCTCGCCGTAAGGCATGTCGAGCGCACGGCCAACGTCCTTGATCGCCGCTTTCGCCGCCATCGTGTTGAACGTGATGATCTGTGCGACCTGGTCGTTGCCGTACTTTTGCCGCACGTACTCGATCACTTCGCCGCGTCGGTTCATGTCGAAGTCGATATCGATATCGGGCATCGACACGCGCTCCGGGTTCAGAAAGCGCTCGAAGAGCAGGTCGTTCTGCAAGGGATCAATGTCGGTAATTTCCATCACGTACGCAACCAGCGACCCCGCAGCCGATCCGCGCCCCGGGCCTACTGGAATCCCCTGCTCTCGGGCGTAGCGGATAAAGTCCCACACAATCATGAAATAACCGGGAAACTTCATCTGCTTGATGCAATCAATCTCGCGGTTCAGCCGCGCCTCATACTCGGCGAGCGTGCGCTTCAGCTTGCCCGTATCTTCAAGGTGCTTCACCGCCGTATCACGACGCTTTCGCCAGCCCGCGCGGCACACTTCTTCGAAGTACATGTCGAGGTCCATGCCATTCGGGCAGTCGAATTTCGGGAACGGATTTTTGACCTTCGCCAGCTCCAGCTTGCAGCGCTCAGGAAACTGCATCGTGCCGGAGATCACGCTCGGATTGTGCGGAAACAGTCGCGCCATTTCCTCGGCCGTCTTGATGTAAAACTCCTGCGTGTCGAACTTGAAACGCTTGGGGTCGTTCATGCTGCCGGCGGTCTGCACACACAGCAGAATCTCGTGCGCACGGGAGTCGTCCGACCCGATGTAGTGCGAATCGTTGGTCGCAATCAGCGGAATGTCGAGGTCTTTTTCCAGCCTGAACATCGCCTCGGTGGCGCGCTTGTCCGGCTCCAGGCCGTGGTCCTGGATTTCGAGAAAGTAATTTCCCTTCCCGAACATGTCCTGATAAAAGCCGGCAGACTTTTTGGCTGCTTCGTAGTCTCCCTGCAGAATGTGTTGCGATACCTCGCCGGCCAGGCAGCCGGAAAACGCAATCAGCCCCTTGGCGTGCTTGGCCAGAAAGCTCTTGGAAATGCGCGGCTTTTTGTAGAACCCGTGCAGCGCCGCCTCGCTGGTCAGGCGGACGAGGTTCCGGTAGCCCTCCTCGTTTTCCGCGAGCACCAGCATGTGGTTGTACTTGGACTCCGGGTCGGCAAACTCGCGGCGATGGTCGTCTTCCTTGCAGACGTACAGCTCGCAGCCGAGGATCGGATGCAGCTCCTTTTTCTTCATCGCGTCGAAGAAGTGCACAGCGCCGTAGATGTTGCCGTGGTCGGTCATGGCGGCCGACTTCTGGCCGATCTTGCTCAGGTGTTTGGCGAGCTTGTCGACATCGCATGCGCCGTCGAGAAGCGAATAATCAGTATGAAGATGCAGATGGGTAAACTCGGCCGCCATGCTGCTAGTTTACTGCTTGATAAACCGCGCCCTGTATGAGGAAAACCCGTCCGCACAACCTTGCGATATGCTTTCCCGCAACGGAGAACGCAGGGCTGCGTCAAACCGTGGGAGTGGTGATGCTATGGGTTTGATCGATTTCGTCGTCAAGCGGGTCGCAGCAAAAAAGCTCGCCGAATTCCTCGCACGCGCAAAGAACTGGCCGTCCGCCAAAGCCGACGTCGTCGACTGGCAGGTCGTCGAGGGCGAGCCGGATACCGAGGACGCCGACAAATACCAGGTCCAGGGAACGCTCGGCCTCAGCATTCGCGACCGCCGCATCTACGGCGTGGTGCGCAGCGTCGGCATGATCCACGGCGAAGCCCGCAACCTGGTCCGCGAAGGCAAACTTCCCACGCGCCTCAGCGTGCAGTACGACGCCGACGACCTGGACGAAATGATCGCCTCGCCCCAACCCGGCGAGCTTCCATTCGAAGTCCGCTACACCTGGACAGGCAACTAACCGCCCGGCCACTAGTCGATTGCGATTTGGATCAGCGCGCAGGTGATATTGTCCGAGCCGCCCCGCTCCAGCGCCGCGTCCACCAGCGCCTTGCAACAGGCCACCAGCGAGGCCTCGCGCCCCGCCTCACCGTTAACAATCTGAGCAATCGCAGGGGCATCAACGTGCCGGGTCAGACCATCGGATGCGAGCAAGATAATGTCGCCATCCACCACTTCCACGCGTGACAGGTCCGGCTCAAAGCCCTCCTGGATACCGACCGCTCGCGTGATCACCGATTGCATCGGCGAAGCGTCGGCGGCTGCGCGCGTCATGTACCCCAGCCGAACCTGCTCTTCGAGGTAAGAGTGGTCGACCGTAAGCTGCAGGCAGTCGTCATCACGCAGCAGGTAGGCACGGCTGTCGCCGACATTAACCAGGTGCACCCGCTCACTTTCCACGTGCGCCGCGACTAGCGTCGATCCCATGCCATTCAGCGCCGGCTCAGCGTCCGCCCGAGCCAGTACGGCAGCATTCGCGGCCAGTGCGGCCTGGTAAAGCGCATTGGCCGAGCGCTGCGGCCCTTCCACCGATGCCCCGCGATGCGACGCTGCACGAAAGCTCGCAATGAACGCATCGACCGCGAGATGGCTGGCGATTTCGCCCCCGGCAGCTCCACCCATACCGTCGCAAACGACGTAGAGCCGCACATCGGGTGCTACGCCAAACGCATCCTGATTACTCTTGCGAACGCGACCGATATCGCTCTGCGCCGCCGCCGTGATGGATACTGCCACTTGCTTCTCCCCGTCAACGGCGCGCACAATTTTGTGAACTGCGCTCAGAAACTTCAAACAGTATAGACATCGCAAGCGGGAGTAGCAGTCACCTTAAAGTGCAATGCCATATTTCTCGGCAAGGAAAGTCCGCGGCACCGGCGGCAGCGTTGCCGCGACCTCCTGCCAGCTCAGCAACGCCATGCGGCTGCGCAGCTCGAAGCTCATCACGGAGCGCAGCACCTGGAACCACATCTCGTGTTGGTCCTTACGGCGCCCATCGCACAACAGCACGAAGCGACTACCAGTATGGCGGGCGCTGAGAACGCCGCGAATCAATTGATAACCCTGCACACCGTTCGCACCTCTGGGCAGCGCGTCCATATCAAACACATCACCGACACCCTCATAACGCAGCAGGCGCTGCAGAGAAGCCGTCTGGAATCCTGTCTCCGTCAACTTGGCTTCAAACAGTAGCCGCCCTTCGCCGGAACCCAGCACCATGTCCAGTTCCGTACGATCCACCTCCCCGCGCTGCATCGGCAGGCCCGCCCTCACGCCGAAAGCCGGCCGCAACCCCCTCTCCACGCCAAGGATCCGGCAAAGCTCGGGACGGCAAAGCACCCGTGGATAGCAGAAGACGTTCATCAGCAGTGCGTCGGAACTGTTGCCGCAATCCAGCTCGTGGCGCTGCCGGTCACCCGAACGCGGCACACGCGCACTGGCCGCATAACTCTTGGCCAGACGCAGCTTCCACTCCGGGTCAGCAACGATCCGGCGGTAGGAAGCGGCCAGAAAATTCCCATGTCCCCCCTGCTCGTCTTCCACGTAAACCACACTCGGCACGGCGCCATACGTGGACTCATGCTCCATCCGTGCAGCACGCTCAAGGTTGCGCGCGCTTAGCTCACGGCGCAGGCTCGCAGAGGAATGATGCGAAGGACACATTTCACCATCATAAGCGAACAGGAAGCGAAGCATTAGAGACAAGAACGCAGGATTTGGCCCAGGTTTTGATAGCCGGAGAGTCAACCGAAGTTACTATTTAGCAGCGGGAGGGGGTACCGGGTCGGCGGGCAGGGTGTAGATCACCTCGCCCTGCCGCGTGTAGTGCAACTCTTCCCGCGCCTGGTGTTCGATCGCGCTGGCATCGGTCTGCAGGCGATCGACGTGACCGCGCAGACGATCGTTTTCCCGCTGTAGGTCCTGCATTTCGTGCTTCAGCGTCCGTGTTTCCTGGCGCTTGCGTTCGAATGCCGTCAGCCCATTGTGGCCAAACACCACGTGGTACCCCATAAAAACCGCGAGCACCGTCACCGCTACGGTGGCCGCCTTACGTCGCATACTGTACACACGCGTCCGCGTACTGCCGGTAAAGGCAGACCATCGCGAAGACTGCTTTATGGTTGTTTTGCTGCTCATTCAGGGCCCCAGTGCTTCCAGTATGGCAGTGTGATGCCTGGGCAGTGACCTGCACTTTCGAGGGGGAACCCACCTCGGCACTCCTTTTTTTGCACCGCTCGTACTGCGAATCCGCACCACCCACTCACCGGCTGCTTTGTTATCCTAAGCGAGCATCTGTACTGAGCAGGCCCACCATGCCGAAGACGCTGTTCGCCATATCGACCATTGCGCTACTGGCGTTGCTGTGGGCGTTCATCTCCATCATGCAGTACGTTCGCCGCGCGCGCCGGCGGCGTCATCATCCTGACGAGGTCAACGCGGACGACAACACCACATCGCTCGCCACACCCCGGCCTCCGCCACCGCCGCCCCCAGGCCCTGTTTCCAGCTCCGTCAAGCGTATCGACTGGGCCTACTACAACAAAGATATGGGCGACCTGAGCGACCCCTACCAGGCACCCCGCATTCGCCCCAAGCCCCGCACCTGACACCAGTTCGCTCCACCGAGGACAAACCATGCACACCGCCGTTCAGCAGACCTCCCTCACCGCATTCGATGGCGGCCTCGCCCGCACGCTTCCGGACAAGATCATCTTCGGCATCGCCGCCACGCTCGTGGTCGCGGCCGCGGCGCACGCTTCCGTGCCCCTCTGGTTCACGCCCGTGCCCCTGTCGCTGCAGCCGTTCGCTGTCTTGATCGTTGGCCTGACACTGGGTCCCGTAACGGGCTTCTTCACCATGATCGCGTACCTGCTCGAAGGCGCGATTGGTCTCCCCGTTTTCACCCCGAATGGTCTCGGCGGAATCGCGCAGATCGCCGGCCCCACCGGCGGCTACCTGATGGCCTATCCCTTTGTAGCCTTCGTCATCGGCGCCATGACGCGTGGTCTGCAGGCTAAGTTGCCCCGCTTCGCATCCGCCGCCATCGCCTGCACCGCCGCCAACGCACTCCTGTTCATCGGCGGTGCAGGCTGGCTCATGCGTTTCGGAAATCTTTCCGCCCACCAGGTTTGGATCGCCGCCATCGCTCCGTTCCTTCCTGGCGAGGCCATCATGATCGTTATCGCTGCCGGCCTTTACGGCTCGCTCAGCCGGTTCCAGCGTAGCTAACTCGCTCACCTTCTTTCGGACACCGCTCAACGCGCCGTCCTCACCTTCTTCACCTTTTCAAAGGACACAATGACCACTGCAGCAACCGACGTTCGCAACATCAGCATCGCGCACAGCCCCGACTCCGACGACGCCTTCATGTTCTACGGACTAGCTACCGGCAAGGTGCGCGTCCCCGGCTACGCCTTCCATCACACCCTTACCGACATCGAAACCCTCAATCGCAAGGCGATGAACGAGCAGTTCTACGACGTCACTGCGATCAGCTTTCACGCGTACCCCTACGTGCAGGACAACTACACGCTGATGGCCTGCGGTGGCTCAGTGGGCGAAGACTACGGCCCGATGATCGTTGCCAAGCGCAAGTTCACGCTAGACGAAGTCAAGAAGATGCGCATCGCCGTCCCCGGCACCATGACGACCGCGTACCTTGTCCTCAAGCTCGTGATGCCCGACGTGGAAACCGTTACGTTGGACTTCGACAAGATCATCCCCGCGGTACTCTCAGGCGAGTTCGACGCGGGCCTCATCATCCACGAAGGCCAACTCACCTACGCCAACGACGGCCTGGTCAAGATCCTCGACATGGGGGTCTGGTGGCGCGAGCAGACCGGCCTTCCCCTTCCCCTGGGCGGCAACGCGATCCGCCGCTCGCTCGGCGGCGATGTCCAGCTCATCACCACCAATGCCCTCCGCGACAGCATCCAGCACGCTCTCGATCACCGCGAAGCGGCGCTCGAGTACGCGATGCAGTTTGCCCGCGACCTTGACCCCGTGCTCGCCAATCGCTTCGTCGGCATGTACGTAAACGAGCGCACCATCAACTACGGCGACGACGGTCGCGAAGCCATCCGAAAACTGCTCGATATGGGCTTCGAACGGGGTATCATCCCGCACAAGGCCCACGTCGACTTCGTCGGCTAGCTGGTTTTTGTTGGCCACTGCCCCCAGGGAACCTGCGTATCCTGGGGGGCTCAGGCCGAGAAATCCACCCCTACATCGTGGTACACTAACCTTCGTGCGATAAGTTCTTTATCGCACCTGTCTGCGACTGAATTCCCTACAGAATTCCGATTCGCGCCCTCCCTCCCCGGGAAGGTTTCAAGGCTTGGACGCGTAGCTCAGCTGGTAGAGCATTCGACTCTTAATCGACTGGTCGTAGGTTCGATCCCTACCGCGTCCACCATTCCCTTTTCACACCATAGACAGATCAAGTGCAAATGCAGTGCCCGGTCTTTTATGTACCAGTTTTAGTGAGAGAAACTGGTCTTAAAGGAGCTGAAGATGGCGCGAGGGAAGAAGCATACGGCTGAGCAGATTGTGAGCTTGCTGCGGCAGATCGAGG
>CAIQPK010000076.1 GCA_903873705.1 uncultured Acidobacteriota bacterium | reverse complement strand
GGGAATGGCTGCTCGGCAAAAACTCATGACACCTCTCGTCAAAATGGTTCCTCACGATGGTGAGCGTTTCGCCAGCAGAGCGACAAGATTCTTTTGGCTTAGCATTCTTGCGACGACCGGACAGCCAACCGCCATCACGCCAAACGAAGGTCCCGAGCAAATGCGTGCAGCGCTGATTAGGCTCTGTGCGTCAAGATGCTCGCCTGCATCTTGGGATATTCATATGAGTGAGGTGAATATGGACTTTAGGCTCCCCAATTTATGGATTGGTGGCACTGATGAAGCGAAAAAAGCGACGCTGGGACCAGCAGGCCTACCTGCATGTGAACTCCTGGCACGCAAAGATCAGTCCTCTCTTGTTCGTCGTGAACTCGCTTCATTGCTTCAGCGTATTCCTGTTCTTAAACGCCAACCCCTCGCCACCGCTCTCCTCGGACACAGCGAGGACAAAGACGACCCCATGATTCCGCTGCTGATTTGGTATGGCATCGAGCCGCTGGTCGGCTCCGATCCCAAAGTTGGCCTCGAACTCGCGCGGGTGTCGAAGCTGCCGAAGGTCACCGAGTTCATCTACCGTCGTCTGTCGTCGGATGACGCGGGCCGGGCTTCGATGCTCTCCGAACTCACGAAGGAACCCGATGCCGCCAAGCGCGAGGCCACGCTGGCGATGATTCTGAACAGCGCTCGCGGTGCCGGCAAGCTCACCATGCCGCCGGATTGGGCGGCGACTGCGGCGAAGCTCAAGGCGGGCGGAACTGCCGAAAAGCCGGTCACCGAACTCAGCGCCCTGTTTGGCGATGCGGAGGCTCTGCAATCCTTTCGCAGCCAGCTTAGCTCTGCAACGCTCGATACCCCCACACGCGAGAAAGCGCTTTCCGTTCTGCTGCAGTCCCAGGACACCGCGACCACAAAGCTCCTGCAGCAGATCCTCACGCAAGACGCTCCTACCTCGCTGCGGCGCAAATCCATTCAGGCGCTCGCCTCACTCAAAGATGCGGGAACGCCGAAGGTGCTGGGGGCGTTGCTGCCGAAGCTTTCCGCCAATGAATTGCCCGATGCGGTTAACACGCTCGCTTCGACGAAGGAAGGCTCCAAAGTGCTGCTGCAGGCAGTGGAGGCCAAGAAGGTGCCTGCCACGGCGCTTTCGCCTTTCTTGGTGCGTCAGCTTACCGCCTTTGACGACAAGGAGATCAATGCGCTCATCAAATCTGCCTGGGGTGATGTGAACGCGCCGAAGGCTGATCTGGGCGAGCGGACGAAGAAGTTCCGCGAACTGCTCACGCCTGCGGCTTTGGCCAAGGGGGAGCTCGCGAAGGGCAAGATGCTTTTCACCATGACCTGCGGCCAGTGCCACAAGCTCTTTGGCGAAGGCCAGAACGTGGGTCCTGACATCACGGGCAGCAATCGCGCTGACTTGAACTACCTGCTCGAAAACGTGCTCGATCCGAATGCCGTGATCGGCAAGGCCTACCAGCTCAACCTCTTCACCATGAAGGACGGCCGCGTGATGAGCGGTGTGATCAAGGAGGAAAGTCCTGCGGCGGTGAAGATCGCCATGATGGGTGGTGTGGAGTTTACGCTGCCACAGCCGGACATCGCGAAGCGTGAGGTGTCGAAGCTGAGCACGATGCCTGAGGGCCTCTTCGATGCGCTGCAAAAAGAGCAGGTGATTGATCTGGTGAAGTACCTGCAAAGCGGTGCGGCCGGACCGGCTAAAGCCGGGACGACAGTGCCCGGAGCAATCGAAGGCGAGGGGCTCAAAGTCCTCAACAAAACCGGTGGCAACGCCAAGCCGCAAGGCATGGGTGGCTTTGGTGCCGAGTGGAGCGGTGGTTCGCAGCTATGGTGGACGGGTGCCAAGCCAGGGCAGAAGCTGACGCTCGCGCTGCCCGTGGCGGAGAAAGGTAAATACACTCTCAAAGCCGCGCTTACTTTGGCTCGCGACTACGGCATCATCGATGTCTCACTCGACGACAAACCCGTCGCCACGGGCTGGGACGGCTACAACGGACCCAAAGTCATTCACAGTGATGAGCTCGACTGGGGCACGCATGAGCTCAGCGCCGGGGAGCATCAGCTCACCCTCACGATCACTGGCAAGCATGCAGATGCGGCACAGGGATACATGGTGGGGCTGGATTATGTGAAGCTGGAGAAGAAGTAGCCCGTGCTTGCACAGGCCGCTGTTTTTGGGCACATTTGGCCCTATGAACATCAATCTCAGTCCTGCGCTGGATAGTTTCGTCACTCGCGGAGTGCGCGATGGACTGTTTGTCAGCGCAGATGCGGCGATTGAGGAGGGGCTTCAGCT
>CAIQPK010000075.1 GCA_903873705.1 uncultured Acidobacteriota bacterium | reverse complement strand
ATACGGGAGGCTTCGATCTGGCGGTCGGTGATGTAACCGCACTCCATGACCTTGAGACCGTAGTCGCCGAACGAAATATCGGAGCCGCGCCACGCCTTGCCGCACATACGGCCGCGCTGCTGCTTGCGGTACTTTACTTTCTTGGGAAGAAGCATAGTGGTTCCTTTGGACAGCTAATGGAGGCGAACTGAAGCGAAAACCTCACGCCAGTGGCATTGAGAAGAACGCTGACCAGGGTCTCTGCCGCATTGCCTCTTGCGAGGCGCAGGGCAGACTCAGGGCCAAACTTGTTAAGTGTACAGGAACTCCGCGGGCTTTACCAGCCCACGGAGACCTGAAGCACGGTTTCTAGAACGCGCCGGCAGCGCCGACGGTCTCAGCAGGCTTACGCTTCTTCTGCTCGTAGATGTCGCCACGGTAGACCCAGGTCTTGACGCCGATGATGCCGAACGTCGTGTGCGCCTCGGAGAAGCCGTAGTCGATATCGGCGCGCAGCGTGTGCAGCGGCAGACGGCCCTGGAGGTACCACTCCGAACGGGCGATTTCGTTGCCGTTCAAGCGGCCCGACACGCGGACCTTGATGCCCTTGCAACCGAAGCGGAGAGCCGAGTCAACCGACTTGCGCATGGCGCGACGGAAGCTGACGCGCTTCTCGAGCTGGAGAGCAATGCTCTCGGAGACGAGCTGGGCGTCGAGCTCGGGCTTGTTCACCTCGAGGATGTCAATGAAGACCTCGCGAGCCGTGCGCTTCTGGATGTCGGCCTTGAGCTTGTCGATCTCCGCGCCCTTGCGGCCGATGATGATGCCCGGACGCGCGGTGCGGATGATGAGACGCAGCTTGTTGCCGGGGCGCTCAACTTCAACCGACGAGACGCCGGCAGCCTTGAGCTTTTCGCGCAGCTCAGCCTTGAGCTTCACGTCCTCGACGAGGAGTTTGTCGTAGCCGCGCTCTACAAACCAGCGTGACTTCCACGGCTTGTTGATGCCGAGGCGGAATCCGTAAGGATGGACTTTCTGTCCCATATTTTTTCCCTTCAACCTTTGCAGCCTGCCGGTTGAGCCGGACGGGCTATACCTGTTTCAAATACTGCGTGAACTTGCGATCACTACACCTTGGCAGCGGCCTTCTTGGCAGGAGCTTTCTTCGCTGCTGCCTTCTTGGCAGGGGCCTTCTTCGCGGGCGACTTCTTACCGGCAGTCTTCGCCGGTTCGGGAGTGGCTTCAGCAGCGGCAGCAGCGGCGGACTTCTTCTCCGCGACCGTGACGATGATGTGCGAGATGCGACGCTGGTAACGGAACGCACGGCCCATCGGGGCAGGGCGGATGCGCTTCATGCGAGGGCCTTCGTTGGCGATGGCCGTCTTGACGTAGAGGTTGTCGAGATCGATGTCGAGACCCTTTTCTCCGGAGAGATAAGCGGCGTTCTGCACGGCGGAGCGCAGAACCTTCTCCACCACCGGCGACCAGCGCTTGTTGGTGAAGGAGACGATATCGATAGCGGCCTGGATGCGCTTGCCCTTGATCATGTCAAGCACGAGCTTGGCCTTCTGGGGGCTGCCGCGCTGGAACTTGGCTTCGGCGCGAAATTCCTGGGTTGCTGGAGCTGCTGATTTAGCCATGGTTTCTTTCCTAAGGCTCAGAGACAAAGAGCCATCTGCTTGATTTCTTTACTTGGCCTTCGCCGTTTCGGTCTTAGCCGAGTGGCCCTTGAAGGTGCGGGTGGCGGAGAACTCGCCGAGCTTGTGTCCGACCATGTTCTCGGTGCAGTACACGGGGATGAACTTGCGCCCGTTGTGCACAGCGATGGTGTGGCCGACCATGTCCGGATGGATCGTCGACCGGCGGGACCAGGTGCGGATGACCTTCTTTTCGTTGGCCGTGTTCATCGCGTCGACCTTGACCATCAGGTGCGAGTCGATGAAGGGACCCTTCTTTGTAGAGCGTGCCATTGTTTATTACTCCGTGATGCTTGTGCTCGATACGACGAATCTCAGGAAGAGGGCTGAGACTTGGTTTTGCCCTTGCGACACCTTGCGGGTGCTCTTCCGGGCGCTGCTCTTACCGCTTTGGGTTGTCGGTTGCCGGCAAGCCTGTTTCTACCGAGAACCGACATCCTAAAACCTACTTGCCCTTGTTGCGGCGCTGAACGATGAAGACGTCAGTGCGCTTGTTGTTGCGGGTCTTGTACCCACGCGTGGGCTGGCCCCAAGGGGTGACCGGGTGACGGCCGCCTGAAGTCTTACCTTCACCACCACCGTGCGGGTGGTCGACCGGGTTCATCGAGACGCCGCGGTTGGCCGGGCGAATGCCCTTCCAGCGGTTGCGTCCCGCCTTACCGATGGTGACGTTCTCGTGGTCGGTATTGCCGACCTGTCCGACGGTTGCCATGCACTCGACGAGCACCTTGCGAGTTTCGCCGGAGGGCAGTTTGAGGAGGGCGTAGTCGCCTTCCTTGGCGATCAGGTTGACCTGCGCGCCAGCCGAGCGAGCCATCTGCGCGCCCTTGCCGGGACGGAGTTCGATGTTGTGCACGATCGTACCGGTGGGGATGTTCTTCAGCGGCAGAGCGTTTCCGACCAGGATGTCGGCGTCAGGACCGGACATGATCTTCATGCCGACCTTCAGGCCGATGGGCTGGATAATGTAACGCTTTTCGCCGTCTGCATAGTTAACCAGCGCGATGCGCGAGCTGCGGTTCGGATCGTACTCAATGGTCGCGACGGTAGCGGGGATGCCGTACTTGTCGCGCTTGAAGTCGATGAGGCGCAGCTTCTGCTTGTGGCCGCCACCCTGGTGACGGATGACGAGCTTGCCCATGTTGTTACGGCCACCGGTGCGCGGCTTGACGGCCAGCAACGGCTTGTAGGGCTTGTCGGTGGTGATGTCGTCGTTGACCAGCTTCGTCTGGAAGCGGAGGGTCGGTGTAATCGGACGGAATGATTTAATCGGCATTGCTTGATCCTTTGCCGCGCCAGGTTCGAGGTGCTTGGTGGGCGCGATACGTGGTGCCTGGGGTTCTTAGTGGTTGGTTGTTAGTTGCCAGTAAAAGCCCATCTGCGAGCCGCCTTACTAACAACTAAGAACTGACAACTAGATTTCTGCAGCGAAGTCGGGAACCTTCTCGCCGGCCTTCAGGCGTACGTACGCCTTCTTCCAGTCGGGCAGGAAGCCTGAGTAACGGCCGCGCTTGCGCTCTTTGCCAAGAATGCTGGCGGTGCGAACGGTTGCTACCTTGACCTTGAAAAGCTGCTCGACAGCCTGCTTCACTTCGGTCTTGGTCGCGTCGGCGGCCACTTCAAATACGAGCGAGCCTTCGACTTCACGCGTGGTGAGAGCCTTTTCCGTGATGAGCGGACGGCGGATAACTTTGTAAAGAGTGGACATTATGCAACCTCCTTGGCGCTATCCGGCTGCGCGTCGGCGCTGTGCTTACGCTTGGATACGGCCTTCTTCAGTGTCTCGTGCAGCGTCTCAAAGGCGGCCTTCGAGAACACGGCGTGCTCATACTTGAGCAGGTCGTACGGGTGAACTTCGGACGAGAGCACGAGCTCAACGCCCGCCAGATTGCGCGAACCCAGATAGAGCTTTTCAGACAGCTGCTGAGAGGATTCCACCAGCAAGGTGGTTTTCTTCGCGTCCAGCTTGTTCAGCGCGGTGCGGAAGAGCTTGGTCTTGCCTTCGGCGACGTCGAAGTTCTCGACGACGGTCAGCTTGCCATCGTTGATCTTCGAGGAAACAGCCGAGCGGAGAGCGCCCATCAGCTTCTTCTTGGGGAACTGGTAATCGTAGCTGCGGGGCTGAGGTCCGT
>CAIQPK010000074.1 GCA_903873705.1 uncultured Acidobacteriota bacterium | reverse complement strand
GCCATGCTGGCGGCAGTGCTGAGGGCGACTTTTTCGAAACCGAGTTCCGAAGGGATGCGGACTTCGACGCAACTTCCTGGCTTCATGGTTAGTGGATCTCCTGCTGCTGAGATGGAGAGAGATGGCAGACGGCGACGGCGGTCATGTCGTCGGTTTGTGGGGCGTTCATGGAAAAGTTGGCGAGGGTTGACCAGAGGCTGTCGAGGATGGCTTCGGCGGAGTGGGAGGGGACGCTGCGGAACTCTTCGGCGAGGCGCTCGGAGCCGAACTCGTCTTCGCCGCAGAAGACTTCAGTGAGGCCGTCGGTGTAGAGCAGGATGCGGGAGCCGGGGACGAAGGGCAGGGTCTCGGAGCTATAGCTCATGCCGGGGAGCATACCGAGCGGGGTGCCGGAGGCGTCGATCATGCGGACGGTGCCGTCGGGGAGGATGAGGGCGCCGGGGTTGTGGCCGGCGTTGACGATCTCGATCTGGTGGGTGTCGAGATGGATGCGCATGAAGATGGCGGTTACGTAGCGGCGGCGGGCTTCGACGCCTTCTGTCCAGTGCTGGTGGCCGACGCGGGCGACGATGTCCTCGAGGGCGAGGGGCTGGGTGACGAGCGAGCGGAGGGCGGAGCGGAAGCTGGTGGCGACGATGCAGGAGGCGAGGCCTTTGCCGGCGACGTCGGCTACGACGACGAGGTGAGTGCCGTCGGGGAGGAGGATGGTGTCGAGGTAGTCTCCGCCGACTTCATAGCAGGCGGTGGAGCGGGCGGCGATGGAGAAGTTGGGGATTTCGGGCATGGTGCGGGGCAGGAGCGAGCGCTGGATGTTGCGGGCGGCGTCAAGGTCCTGCTGGACGCGGGCCCATTCGAGGTCGCGCTCGTGGAAGGTGGCGTTTTCGAGGGCAACGGCGGCCTGGAGGGCGAGGCCTTCGATGAAGTCCTGCTCGTAGAGGGTGAGGGTGTTGCCGTTGGGGGTGGCGATGACGAGCTCGGCGAGGACGGAGTCTTCCTTGGAGTGGAGGGGGAAGCGCGGGCAGCCGGTATAGGGTGGGTCGGGCAACTGGCCGTAGGCGGCCAGGGGCTCGCCGTCGGTGGGGGTGAGGAAGATGGCGCCGTCCATTTCGAGCTCGCGGACGAGGATGCGGGCGGTCTGGGTGAGTACCTCGTCGAGCTTGATGGTGGAGTGGACCTGGCGTGAGGCTTCGAGGAGGGCCTGAAGGCGGGCGATCTGCTCTTCGAGGGAAAGGATGTCCGCCGGCTTGGGAGATGTGGGCATGGCTGGTGAGGAAGACCTACGAAAGTGGCTCCAGTGTACATGAGGGGTAATGGGCGACTGGGTGGCGGGAGGTGCGAGAATAGCTGGAAAGTCTGCGACGGATTTCGCGAGCACGGGGGCTGCGGCTACCGGCGGGCGAGGCGTCAGTAGATGCGAGAGTTTATGCGTCGAATCCTTGTTGCCATGTGGTTGCTCGTGATGTGCGGGGCGTTAGCGCCGGCGCGCGCGCAGGTGTTCGACCTGGATTATGACCGGCAGCCGGTGGTGGCGCTGCGGGGTATGTGGCGGTTCCACACGGGGGACGATTTGCGGTGGGCTGATCCGAAGTTCGATGACGCGCAGTGGGCGCTGCTGCGAGGGGACCGTGACTGGGCAGGGCAGGGTCATAAAGACCTGAGCGGGATGGCGTGGTATCGGTTCAAGGTGGTGGTGCCGGAGGGCAAGCTGCCGCTCTCGCTGTATGTGCCGATGCTGATGACCAGCTATGAGGTTTATGCGGATGGGGTGAAGATTGGCGGGTTTGGAAAGATGCCTCCGGACGCCCGGGCTGATCATAATCTGCCGCAGGTGATCGCTTTGCCTGCGGGACAGGCGGCGCGGACGGTGACGTTTGCGGTTCGGGTGTGGCATGCGCCGCTGTGGGCGAATTACTACGGTGGGGGGCCTCATGCAGCGGCGCTGGTGGGCGCGACGACGTTGTTGCAGGAGCGGGCGGCGCAGGATGTGTCGGGGCAGGCTTGGAGCATTGTCGATGAGATTGTGCTGGCGATCCTGGAGGGGTTGGCAGGGTTGGCGGCGCTGGCGTTTTTCTTTCTGCAGCCGAGCGACCGGGAGTATTTGTGGTTTGGGTTGATGTTGCTGTTTTCGGCGGCCGTACGGTGCTTTTCGAACTGGGGGCTTAGCCATGCGATGGGGGTGTTGCTGCGGGATGACATCAGCGGGACGCTGACGACGTTGATGTCGCTGGCGGCAATGGCGTTCTACCGCCGGTTTCTGCATGGCAAGCGTGGTTGGCTGTTCTGGTTTGCGGCGTCGGGCGTGGTGGCGGGGGGATTGACGGGGCTCGCGGACGGAACGCTGTTGACGGTGCAGCAGTCGCAGGAGCTGGAAGCGGTGTTCATGCTGCCGTTTTCAGTGTGGGTGCTGGCGCTGCTGTTCAAGACGGCGAAGGCCGGTGTGGCGGATGCGCGGCTGCTGCTGTTTCCGGTGCTGTTGCAGCAGGCAGCGACGCTCACCGGCGATGCGGTTTGGCTGTCGTATCTGACCGGGGCGCAGCATAAGTATGCTCAGCAGGATGTGATGCTCGCGAGCTGGCCGTTCTACTTTACGCTGAGCGATCTTACGGCGCTGCTGTTCCTGTTTGTGATGCTGGCGATTTTGATTGGGCGGTTTACGCGGACGCGGCGGGAAGAGGAACGATTTGCGGCGGAGCTGGATGCGGCGCGGTCGGTGCAACATGTGCTGATACCGGATGAAATTCCTCCGGTGGCGGGGTATGCGATTACGGGGATCTACCATCCGGCTAGCGAGGTGGGGGGTGACTTTTTCCAGGTGATTCCGCTGGAAGAACTGGGCTGCGTGGCCGGGGACCAGACGGGCGGGATGCTGGTGGTGGTGGGCGATGTGAGCGGCAAGGGGCTGCAGGCGGCGATGAACGTGTCGTTGATTGTGGGGTCGCTGCGGACGCTGGTGGACCATACGCAGCGGCCGGCGGAGATTCTTGCGGGGTTGAACCGGAGATTGTTTGGGCGGAGCAATGGTGGGTTTACTACCTGCCTGGTGATGCTGATCGATGCGGCGGGAGCGCTAACAGTGGCTACGGCAGGGCACCTGGCGCCGTATCGCAATGGGATGGAGCTGGAGCTGGAGGATGGGTTGCCGCTGGGGCTTTCGCTGGATGCGGAGTACGGGGAGAGCCGTTTCAGGCTGGAGCCGGGTGACCGGCTTACGATGATTTCGGATGGGGTGCTGGAGGCGCGGAACGCTCACGGTGAGTTGTTCGGGTTTGAGCGGACGCGGGCGCTGAGCACGCAGGACGCGACGTATATTGCCAATGCGGCGCAGGCTTTTGGTCAGGAAGACGATATTACGGTGCTGACTCTGAAGAAGCTGGTGGGGGCACGGGCCTGAAGTCTCATTTAATCTGTAGGTGCGGAACAGGCGGGTGTTTTGCACCGTAGGATTCAGTAAGGAAGACGCGCTGGCGGGCCTGACGTTGCAATATTTGGCCAATTGAGAAACTCTGAAGTAGACCATGCATGACGATCCCACAATGCCGATTGGTGATGCCCCTGCCCGCCCTGCGGGTATGCCGGAGCTGCGCGACACGTGGGGTGGGTTCAAGCTGCTGGCGCGGGTGGGGTCGGGCGGGTTTGGCGAGGTGTATCGGGCGTGGGACCCGAACCTGGAGCGCGAGGTCGCGCTGAAGCTGCTGCTGCCGGGCGCGGTGGGCGGCGAGGAAGAGTACAGCGCCATGCTGCGGGAGGCGCGGGCGATGGCTTCGGTGCTGCATCCGAACATCGTGCACGTGTATGGGATCGACCGGCATGACAACCGGGTGGGTTTCTGGACGGACTTTATCAAGGGCAAGACGCTGTCAGCGCTGCTGGGGTCGCAAGGGCCGTTTGGGTATCGCGAGGCGGCGCTGATTGGCATTGACGTAAGCCGGGCGCTGAGTGCGGTGCACCGCGCGGGGCTGCTGCATCGGGACATCAAGGCCGAGAACGTGATGCGCGAGGAGGGTGGGCGCATCCTGTTGATGGATTTTGGGTTGAGCGCGGGTGAGCGCAGCCTTGCCGGGCAGATTGCGGGAACGCCTAACTACATGGCGCCGGAGCTGTTTGAAGGTGAACCGGCGACGGTGTGCAGCGATATTTATGCGCTGGGCGTGCTGCTGTACTACCTGGTGATCGCGGAGTATCCGGCGCGACTGACAGGGCTGACGGTGGCAGAGGCCAAGGCGGCGCTGGCGCGGCGGACGCCGTTGATGGATTTGCGGTCGGATTTGCCGGAGCCGTTTTTACGTGCGGTGCGGACGGCGATGGACCTGGATGCTGGGCGCCGGTATGGGAGCGCGGGGCAGCTGGCTGATGCTCTGGCGGAGAGCCTGGGGACGGGGATGACGACGCCGACGGTGCCGTATACGCCGGTGGCTCCTTATAACTCTGGGCCGGCTTATACGCCGGTGACTGCGTACAGCGCCACGCCGCAGACGGTGCAGATTACGCCGGGAGCGCGGGTTCCCGCGCCGCCACCGCCACCTCCGCCGGCTCCGCTGCCGGTGGGTCCGCCGACATGGGCGAATTTGTTTGGGATGGTGCCGTGGTTTTATTCGCTTACCCGGAAGAAGAAGTGGCTGGTCTTCTGCATCGTGTTCGGATTGGGTCAGCAGGGCTGGCGTGCGCTTCTGCAGCCATCGAGCACGAAGACGGTCCGGACGAGCCCAGCCCGCAGTGACAAGAGCGATGCGAAGGACGATGGAGAGGCGAAGGATCCGGACGACTCCAGCGATACGAAGGACGTGCAGGAACTGCTGGCGAAGGCCTACAAGGGCAACAACGTTGCCGATGCCGTGAAGGCGCTGCTGGCGGAGGCCAAGGACGATCCGAGTTCCGCGAAGACGCAGGCTGACCTGGGGACGGCGTATCTGGCGCAGTACAGGCAGACGCACGATGCGAAGCTGCTGGAACTGGCGAGGGCGGCGGCGAACAAGGCCATTGAGTTGGATAAAGAGCGGAAGATGGCTGAGCCTCATGCGACCATAGCCGGGGTGGATGCGGCGCAGGGCGAGTTCGATGCGGCGATGGTGCAGGCGAAGAAGGCCATTGCGATGGCGCCACAGAGTGCGGTGGCTTATGGAGCGCTGTCGGATGTGTATCGTGCGCAGGGCAAGAAGGCCGATGCGCTGACGGCGGCGAACAAGGCGATGGCGCTAGCGCCGGACTCTGCGGAAGGGCCGTTGCGGGTGGGGGATGCTTACTTTGCAGCGGGCGACGATAAGAACGCGGCGGCGCAATGGCACCGGAGTCTTAATATGGACCCGTCGAACCCGGAGGCTTATCGGAACCTGGGGCGGGCTAATGTACGGCTGGATCGTTTGGCGGATGCGGAGCAGTCTTTGCAGAAGCTGGTAAGTCTGAAGCCGAGTGCGAGCGCTTACGAGGATCTGGGGACGGTGTTGATGATCGAGGGCCGGCCGAGCGATGCTGTGAAGGCCTATCAGCATGCGGTCGATCTGGATTCGCTGGACTTCAAGGCGTGGGGGACGCTGGCGCGAGCGCAGGGGAGCAGCGGCGATCGGGAAGCGGCGGCGAAGAGTTATGCGAAGGCGATTGATCTAGGCGAGGGAGAGCGGCTGCAGTCTCCGGACAATGCGCTGGTGCTGGCGGAGCTGGCGCATGACTATGCGGCGTCGGGAAAGTCGGCGCAGGCGCTGGATCGGGTGGGGAAGGCGCTGGCGTTGGATGCCAAGGGCGGAGGGGCCGATCGGCCGAGTGTGACGGGGGATGTGGCTTATCACGCTGGCGTGACTTATGAACTGCTGGGGCAGCGGGGGCGGGCGTTCGGGTTGATTATGAAGGCGCTGGCGCTGGGGTCGCATGTGGGGGAGATCAAGCATGGACCCGAGCTGGCGGGGTTGCGGAGTGATGGGAAGTTTCAGGCGGTGAGCGGGAGGATGGGCCCTCCGGCGCCTCCGGAGATAGCTTCGCCGGTGATTCCGAAGGTGGTGATTCCTAAGCCGCCGGTGCCGCCGGGGGGTTAGGGTGGCTGGCCTGGAGGAAGCACGTTTCGGGGTTACTCGCCGATCCGGACAGAAAAACCTTGACGCAACGTTCGCGGAGTTTAAACGCCAAGTTTCGCGAAGTGGGGCTATGCAACGGCAACGCGGAGCCTAAGAAAGCCCACTCCTGATGGAGTGGGCTTTTCGGTTGGTGGTGCGCCTGAGTTAGTGGGCTGGTTCGACTTGTACTTCGCTGTTGGGTTCGGGGCGGGGTTTGGAGAAGCGGCCGAGGAAGGTCTTGAGGATGACGTAGAGAACGGGGATGAAAAAGAGGTTGAGGACGGTGGAGAGCAACATGCCGCCGACTACGGCGGTGCCTACCGAGTGGCGTCCGTAGGCGCCGGCGCCGGTGGCGAGGTAGAGAGGCATGACGCCGAGGATGAAGGCGACGCTGGTCATCAGGATGGGGCGGAGTCGGAGCTCGGATGCGGTGATGGCGGCGTCGATGATGGACTTGCCCATGGCGAGCTGCTGCTCGGCGAACTCGACGATGAGGATGGAGTTCTTGGCCGAGAGGCCGATCAGCATGACGAGACCGATTTGTACGTAGACGTCATCGTTGAGGCCGCGGGCGGCTACCAGGGCCAGGGCGCCGAGGATGGCCATGGGGACGGCGAGCAGGATGATGAAGGGAAGGAAGAAGCTCTCGTATTGCGCTGACAAGGTGAGGTAGACCACGAGGAGGCCAAGGCCGAAGATGATGATGGCCTTGCCGGCGGACTCGGTTTCTTCGAGCGAGAGGCCGGTCCAGGAGAAGGTCATACCGGGGATCTTGGTCTTGTTGAAGAGGGCTTCCATGTTGGTGAGGCCCTGGCCGGAGCTGAGGCCGTTGGCGGGTGAGCCGTCGATTTCAGCGGAGCGGAAGAGGTTGTAGTGGTTGATGACCTGCGGGCCAGAGGTTTCGTTGGCCATGACGAGGTTGTCGAGCGGGATCATCTGCCCGGCGTCGGAGCGGACGTAGTAGGAGCGGAGGTCGCCGGCGTTGCGGCGGAATTGCTGGTCGGCCTGGACGTAGACGCGGTAGGAACGGTTGTTGAAGTCGAAGTCGTTGATGTAGCTGGAGCCCATGAAGGTGCTGATGGCCGAGGTGATCTGCGAGAGCGGAACGCCGATGGCCTTGGCCTTCTCGCGGTCGATGGTGACGAGCAGCTGGGGATCGTTGGAGGTGAAGCTGGTGTTGAGGTTCATCAGGCCGGCGCCGGGGGCGCGGGCCGCGCCGACCATGGTGTGGGCTACGCGGTCGATATCGCCGAAGGTGTTGCGCCCACCGTCCTGGAGGATGAACTGGAAGCCGCCGACGGTGCCGATGCCCTGGATGGCTGGGGGTTCTGCTGCGAAAGCGATGCCGCCGGGGACGCCGAAGAGCTGTGGGGCTATTTTGGTGACGATGCTGTGCGCGTCGTGGCCCTTGCCGAGCTTGGTGCGGTCGTCAATGGGTTTGAGGGGGGCAAAGATGAGGCCGGAGTTGGGGCTGGAGCCGCCGGCGAGCGAGAAGCCCATGACGGAGAAGGTACCGAAGACGTCGTCGTCCTGGCGGACCTTGGCGGCGACGCGGTCGGCGAACTCGGAGGTGTAGCCGAGCGAGGCGCCGGGGGGTGTCTGGATGATGATGAGGAAGTAGCTCTGGTCTTCCTGCGGGACGAAGGCGGTGGGCACATGGGTATAGGTGTAGACCGTGGCTGCGAGTCCTGCGAAGAAGACCAGCAGGACGGCGTAGCGGACCTTGACGACCCAGGTGACGGCGACCGCGTACCAGGAGATGAGCTTGCGGATGGCCTTGTCGACGGGGTTGAGGAAGAAGCCGAGGATGCCGGTCTTGTGCTGCTCTTTGCGGAGCAGGAGAGCGGCGAGGGCTGGCGAGAGTGTGAGCGCGTTGAAGGCGGAGATCGCGATGGAGAAGGCAATCGTCAGCGAGAACTGCTTGTAGAGAATGCCGGTGGTGCCGGGGAAGAAGCTGACCGGGATGAAGACCGAGATGAGCACGAGCGAGGTGGCGATGACGGCGCTAGTGACTTCGCGCATGGCGATGGAGGTGGCTTCGTGAGCGTCGGCTACACCTTCTTCAATGTGGCGCTGGACGTTTTCGATGACGACGATGGCGTCGTCGACGACGAGGCCGGTGGCGAGGGTGATGCCGAAGAGGGTGAGCGAGTTGATGGAGAAGCCGAAGAGCTTGATGAAGGCGAAGGTGCCGATCAGCGAGACCGGGATGGTGACGGCGGGGATGATGGTGGCGCGCCAGTCCTGCAGGAAGAGGAAGATGACGACAATGACGATGGCGATGGCGGCGGCGATGGTGTGCTCGACTTCGGTGATGGAGTCGGAGACGACGGTGGTGGTGTCAACTGCGACGACGCCCTTCATGCCGGGTGGGAATTGCTTTTGCAGCTCGGCGAGGACCTTGAGGCACTGGCGTTCTACGTCGAGGGCGTTGGCGTTGGAGAGCTGCTGGATACCGACGCCGATGGCGTCGCCGCCACCGAAGGAGTTGGCGTTGAACTTGAGGTTCGTGTTGTAGTTTTCGGCTCCGAGCTCGGCACGGCCGATGTCTTTGAAGAGAACGAGGCCGGCGCCGGCCGCGGTACTGGGGCGGGCTGCGGTGCTGGCGCTGGACTTGATGATGATGTTGTTGAACTGGCTGGGATCGTTGAAGCGGCCGTTGACGCGGACGGCCATGGCGTACTGCTGCTTGGGGTCGGCGGGTTGCTGGCCGAGGGTTCCGGCAGCGACCTGGACGTTCTGCTCGGAGAGGGAGCTGGTGACGTCGCCGGGGGTGAGGCCGCGGGCGGCGAGCTTGGTGGGGTCGATCCAGAGGCGCATGGCGTACTTGCGCTCGCCGAAGATGATGACGTTGCCGACGCCGGGGACGCGCTTGAGGGCGTCGGAGACGTAGACGTCGAGGTAGTTGGAGATGAAGGCCTGGGAGAGCGAGTGGTCGGGGGAGATGAAGCCGGCCGCGAGGACGAAGTTGGAGTTGGCCTTGGTGATGGAGATGCCGGTGGCATTGACGACGGCGGGGAGGCGGCCCTGCGCGGTGGCGACGCGGTTCTGGACGTCGACGGCGGCGATGTCGAGGTCGTAACCGGTGTTGAAGGTGACGGTGATGGAGGAGGTGCCGTCGTTGGAGCTGGTCGAGGACATGTAGCGCATGCCTTCGACGCCGTTGATGGCCTGCTCGAGGATGGTGGTGACGGCGGACTCGACGGAGGCGGAGTTGGCGCCGACGTAATTGCAGCTGACGATGACCTGCGGGGGAGCGAGCTGCGGGTAAAGCGAGATGGGGATCGACGGCAGCGAGACGGCGCCGGCGAGCACGATCAATAGCGCGCAGACCGTGGCGAAGATGGGGCGGCGAATGAAAAATTCAACCAAGGGTGTGGACCTTTCGAGCTGGAGCCTGTTTTTGCCTGTGGCGCTTGCGTTGGGCTTTTATGCTGAGCCGGGCGAAACGCAGAGCCTACGATCTTTCGCTGCGCTCAGGACGACAATTCTTGAAGAAGAACTAGCTAGTATGGGGCGCAGGTTGCGATGGCAGCGGCTGGACAGGCATGCCTTCCTGCAGGAACTGGGTGCCGGAGAGGATGATGCGGTCGCCGAGCTTGAGGCCGGACTTTACGGGGTAGATGTTGCCGATGGGTTCGCCGAGATTGACGGTGGTCAAGTGCGCGGAGTAGCCGTTGCCCTTAGGAACGGCGACGTAGATGAAGCTCTGGCCGCCGATGCGGGTAACAGCGAGAACCGGCACCGTGGGCACCTGGTTGGTTGCGAAGGTGACGCGGGCGTTGACGAGCTGCTGGTTGCGAAGGTGAGTGCTGGCCGGGACCGAGGCCTTGGCGAGGACGGACTGCAGGCCGTTGTCGACCTGGGGCGAGATGAAGTCGATGATGGAGTGGGCGAGCAGATTGCCGGCGGTGTCGAGGAGGTCTACTGCGAGGCCGGTGCGGACCTGCGCGGCGCGTTCGGTGGGGACGTAGATGTAGGCTTCGAGGTCGTCGTTCTGGTCGACGGTGGTGAGGACGGTGGCGGCGGAGACGTAGTCGCCTACGTGGACCGGGATGTCGCCGACGACGCCGGCGAATGGGGCGCGTATCTGGTAGTAGGCGAGCTGCTGACGCTGGGTGTTGGTGAGGGCGGCGGCGGAATCGAGCGCGCCCCTGGAGTTGCCGGCGGCCTGCACGGCGATTTCGTAGGCCTGCTTGGATATGACGCCGGCCTCAAAGAGAGCCTTCTGACGAGCGAGGTCGGCCTGGTTGTACTCGTAGGTGGACTTCTGCTGCTGCTCGGTGCCTTGCTGGGCCTGGACGGTGGCGACCTGCTTGAGGGGGTCGATCTGCATGAGCACCTGGCCGGCTTTGACGACGTCACCGGACTTGACGAAGATGCGGGTGAGGTTGCCATCGACCTGGGGCTGCATGGTGGAGGAGCGGCGGCTCTTGATAGTGGAGACGTAGGTGTCGGTGGTGGCGACGGCGGAGTCCGCGACCAGCGAGACCTGGACGGGCATGGCTTGAGGTGGCGGCGGTGCTGGAGCGGCCTGTTTGCAGCCGGCGCTGAAGATGATGGCCGCGCTGAGAGGGCCCGAGAGCAAAAGTGAAGAGCGTAGAGCAAACGATTTCATGCGGGCGGTGGACTCCTGTAAGTATGAGCAGGTGTTGGATGAGTGAAGGGGTCGTAAGGAATCAGTTTAATCCACCTGGAAACGTCTTTAGCTGTGGTGTAGCGCCCACTGTACTGGCGAAGTGTTGCCATGACATGAGATGCAGGCAGCGGTGGTTTCAAGTTGCAGAGCGGTAATGGTCTAGTGCTGCCATGCCAAAGTAACCCGATTGCCCAGAGTTTGGCCCCTTTGTGTTATCGCGGTGACGGGGTTCTAATGGGAGTCTCTAAAGGGAAGTTAGACGCCAGGGACGGATTGCCGTCCCGACCAGAGCCTGCGAGCGTCTGCCCGGCATATGTGCATTATTTACAACACTTGCGAGGCATGAACTGGTACTGGAAGCATCAAGGTCATTAATGAGATGCAGCGAAATAGGCTCCGGGCCCGCTTTGATGCCTGTAAAGATAGTGATCTACGGGCCGTGTCACAGGTGTGCCATGCGATCACCTGACGCTGATGGGAAGGAATGGAAGCTGAAAGGCGCGACCCGCGCTTACCTGGTTTCGATGAGGGCACCAAGAATCCTATGATGACCTCTCCTCCCAAGCCGTCGAACGAACGGGGATTCCAGTCCCTGATGGCGTCGATCCTCATCCTGCTGGTGCTGGTGTCCGACCCGCGCGTTTTTCTGGCGCACCTGCCGCATGCGCCGGGAGGGCTGGCGCATACGCTGAGCCAGATGCGGCTGTGGCTGGTTTGCCTGGTGGTGTGCTTTGCGATCAACCGGTTGATTGAGCTGGCGTTGCGGCGGCGGTTGAAGTGGGGATGGCTCTATATCCTGGTGTGGTCGATATCGATACCGCTGGCCTATGGGATGGTGGTTCGCGCACTGGAGCAGCGCTGGCCGGGGCGGGGCGAGAACAACCTGCTGCTGGTGATCGCGATGGCGATTGTGACGGCGTTTGCGGGCACGATGCTGAAGCGGCTGGCGGACTCGGTGACGCATACCGCGCATTACGATCACCTGACGGGTCTGCCTAGCCGCGTGCTGCTGCGCGACCGGCTGGAGCGGGGAATTGAGCGCGCGGACAGCCTGCATCAGAAGCTGGCTGTGTGCATGTTTAATGTTGACCGATTCAAGCGGATCAACGACTCGCTGGGGCACGTGGGCGGCGATGCGGTGCTGGCGCATGTGGCACGGCAGTTGCAGAGCATGGCGTTTTCGACCGACGTGGTGGCGCGGATTGGCGCGGACGAATTCGTGGTGGTGATGCACGACTTTGATGGCGCGGAAGATGTTGAGCGGCAGAGCCAGAAGATGCTGGAGGCGCTGGCGATACCGGTGTTTGTGGGCGGGCGCGAGGTGTGCGTTACGGCCAGCATGGGGTATTGCCTGTACCCTGAGCAGGCGTCCGATGCGGCAGGTTTGCTGCATTATGCCGATGCTGCGATGTATGAGTCGAAGTATGCGGGGCGGGTTTATCTGCATGAGTATGGCCCGGTGGCGAAGAAGGACAATGCCGACCGGCTGGAGCTGGAGGAAGACTTCCGGCATGCACTGGAGAGAGGCGAACTGTCGCTGCATTATCAGCCGCAGATTCATCTCGCAACGAGCGATGTGACGGGGCTGGAAGCGCTGCTGCGCTGGCATAGTCCTAAGCGAGGTAATGTTCCGCCTTCGCAGTTTCTTTCGATTGCGGAAGAGACGGGGTTGATGATTGCGGTGGGCGAGTGGGCGCTGGAGCAGGTGTGCCGCGATGCCGTGGCGCTGCAGAAGGCTAGCGGACGGCCGCTGGTGATGGCGCTGAATCTTTCGGCGCGGCAGTTTGGGCAACGTGGTTTGCCGGCGCTGGTGGAGAAGACGCTGAAGGAGTCGGGGCTGGCTCCGGAGTGCCTGGAGCTGGAGATCACCGAGCAGATGCTGATGGTGAACTCGACGCATACGCTGGATACATTGAAGGCGGTGCGGGACCTGGGTGTTGGTGTGGCGATTGACGACTTTGGGACGGGGTTTTCGAGTTTTGCTTACATCATGCAGTACCGGGTGGACCGGATCAAGATCGACCAGAGCTTTGTGGCGCGGTCTATCGATGATCCGAACGCGACAGCCGTGGTGCAGACGATTATTGCGATGGCGCATGGGTTGAACATGCGGGTGGTGGCGGAAGGCGTCGATACGCTGGCCCAGGCTGACTTCCTGCAGCGGCGGCGCTGCGATGAAGCGCAGGGCTACCTATTTGCGCAGCCGATGCCGAAGCATGAGCTTCCGGAAGCGATCGAGCAGATTGTGCGGGAGCTGCGGAAGCTGCCGCACCCGGAGCCGGATACGCCGGCTTCGGAGTTCGATATACCTATGCCGCGCCGGGCTTAGTGTCTCCCGTCACATCCGATCCGGGTTTGCGGCGTCTAATATTCAAGGCGAATGCCTTATTGTTACGTGCTCTTGTGACGATGAGATGAGCACGGTCTGCCAGCATTTGCTGAGGCGGGCGGGCCGATTTGGCGTTTAGAATGGAAGTACGATGACCGAACAGACTGCTGAAGCGCTGCCCACGGCGAGCACGAGCCACGTCTCCAAGTACACACGCAACCAGCCGTACCTTTCCGAGGTGCTCGTCAATGAGCGGCTGACGGGACCGGATTCCGAGAAGGAGACGATCCACGTCGAGCTGGCGCTGGAAGACGGCATGACATACACGCCGGGCGATGCGGTAGGGATTATTCCGACCAATCGTGATGTTGTGGTTGAAGGCGTGCTCAAGGCGCTGGGATTTACCGGCAGCGAACGGGTGCTGGACCACTACAAGGTTGAGATTTCTCTGGATGAAGCGGTGCGCACGCGGCTGGCGATCGGTAAGCTGGCGCGCGGCAGCGTGAACCAGTTTGCGAAGCTGTGCGGCGAGAATGCGCCGGCAGGGTTGAAGGCTCTGCTGGGCGTGGACAACAAGGCTGCGGCCGAAGAGTATGTGTGGGGCCGCGAGTTTGTCGATCTGATTACGGATTTTCCGGGGATTATTACTGATCCTCAGCAGTTGTTTAATATTCTGCAGCGGCTTACGCCGCGGATGTATTCGATTGCGTCGAGCCAGGATGCTCATCCGGGGCAGGTACATACGACGGTGCGGGTGGTGCGGTACAACTCGCACGGGGCTGACCGGCAGGGCGTTTGCTCGGGACACCTGGGCGAGCGTTGCCAGGTAGGCAAGGTGATGCCGATCTTCCTGCATGAGAACAATGCGTTTCGTCTGCCTGAAGATACGAGTGCACCGGTGGTGATGATCGGGCCGGGAACGGGGATTGCGCCGTTCCGGTCGTTCCTGGAGCATCGGCAGGTGCATGGCGAGCCGGGACGGAACTGGCTGTTCTTTGGGGAGCAGCGGTCGATTTCGGATTATCTCTACAAGGACCAGTTTGCGGAAATGCAGAAGCAGGGTGTGCTGACGCGGTTGCATACGGCGTTCTCGCGTGACCATCTGAAGAAGGTTTATGTTCAGGATCGCATGCAGGAGAACGCCGCGGAGCTGTTTGAATGGCTGGAGACCGGGGCTTACTTCTATGTTTGCGGCGATGCGACGCGCATGGCCAAGGACGTGGAGACGGCGCTGCTGGACGTGATCGCGAAGGGATCGAAGGGCACGCTGGAGTATGCGGCGGAGTACCTGGCGGCGATGAAGAAGCAGAAGCGGTATCAGAGGGACGTTTATTAGAGATTAGGTATTAGAGAGTAGAGATTAAGTGGGGTCGCCTGATGTTTGGCGGCCCCACTTTTTTGCGTTGGTGATTGGGCGTCAGCGGGGGAGGTATTCGGTGAAGATGTAGTCCTTGTCTTTTACTTTGGTGTGGCAGCTGTAGCAGACGTTCTTATTGAAAGAGGCGTCGGTGCCGAAGGGTTTGAAGGTGCCGGCTTTGGCGTCGTATAGGAACTGGGCGTAGCCCCAGCCGCTGGTGTCGGGGAAGCGCTTGGAGTCTTTTTCAATGAACGAGACAGACTTGAGCGTTTCGGGGACTTCGACGAAGTAGGGGGAGACGGGGCTCTTCTTTTTGGCCCACTCGATCTTGACGATGGCGGCGCCTTCAGGGAAGGACTTGCCGTTGGCGGGGATGCCGGCGCGATAGGCCTTCATCATGGCTGGGTTGCCGAGGATGGCCTTGACGCTGCCTTCGGTATCACTGACCGCGACGTCCTGCCAGGTTTCATAGCCGCGGAACTCGGCGAAGGCGACGCCGTTGGGGGCTTTGAGGGTGAAACGGTCCTGCGGGGGAAGTGCGGGTAGGGTGATGGCGGAGAGGCCGGTTGCGACGAGAGTGAGGGCGAGGAATTTTCTGCTGTTCATCGGTGACACCGCTTTCTTGATGCTCGGAAATGAGGTGGGTGAGGCTGTATGGCCGCCAGATGAAAGTCGCTTGAAAATTTTCAGGGTTGTGTAGCGGAACTGCCAGTGAAACAAGCTCAGGCATGGTCGAGCTGGAGGTGTGGCTGGCGGCTTTTGCAGCGCCTGGAGATGCGCAACTTGTTGAATTGGATGGAGGCGTAAGCGTGGCCCGAAAGATGCGCGGCGCGGGAGCCGAAGGCGGCTGGTTCTGCGCTGGCGATTCGAATTTATGACGCGACATGACGGGTGTCAAGCGTGTGAACAGGGTGGGCTACTTATGCGGAAAGCTAGCGTGTATAACGAATTTGTAGGACACGTTGCGGCCCCTGCCGAGTTTGAACGCCGATCCAGCGTGGATGCTGAAATGCGATCAAAGCTATTGGGCTGAGGTGAACGTTGATTGATACGAAGTTGACAGACGAGCCAGGGCGGCTGGCTGCGCTGCATCGCTATGAAGTGCTGGATACGCCGCGCGAGGTGGCGTTCGACCGGATCACGGGGCTGGTGAAAGCGATTTTTGACGTGCCGATGGCGCTGGTGACGCTGATTGATGGCGACCGGCAGTGGTTCAAGTCCAGCATGGGGCTGGATGGGACGGAGACGGCGCGGGAGACTTCTTTCTGCACCCATACGATCCAGACGCGGGAGCCGATGGCGGTTCCGGATGCGCGGTTTGCAGCGAATCCTTCGGTGACCGGGGCACCTTATGCGGTGGGGTATCTGGGCGTGCCGCTGGCTACGCCGGATGGGTATAACGTGGGGTCGCTATGCGTTGTGGATACCAAGCCGCGGCAGTTCAACGCGACGCAGGTGGAGATGCTGAAGACCTTTGCGGCGGTGGTGATGGACGAGATGGAGCTGCGGCGGATTGCGGCTGTCGACAGCCTGACGGGGGCGTCTACGCGGCGGGGGTTTTGTGTGGAGGTGGAGAAGTCGCTGGCGCGGTTTGCGCGGCACCGGCAGCCGAGCGCGCTGGTGATGTTCGACCTGGACCACTTCAAGAAGGTGAACGATACCTATGGGCATCCGGCGGGGGATGAGGTGCTGCGGACGGTGAGCGGGACGATTGGGGTTCTGCTGCGGTCGACCGATGCGTTTGGGCGGCTGGGTGGCGAGGAGTTTGGGGTGTTGTTGAATGATGTGGATGCGTCGCAGGCGGTGGAGACGGCCGAGCGGTTGCGTCGGGCGATTGAGGCGGCGGTGGTGCCGCATGATCCTCCGCTGAAGGTGACGGCGAGCTTTGGGGTGGCTCCGATTGGCGAGGGGTATGTGAACTGCGATGGCTGGCTGGCGGCGGTGGATGGCGTGTTGTATGCGTCGAAGCGGGAGGGGCGGAATCGGGTGTCGGTGGCGGGGTGAGGGACTTTAGATTGGGATCGGGGGCGGGTTTGAGGAAGGCGATTTTGTCGTTTCGCTGCGCTGCACTCCGGCCTTCGGCAGAGTGGAAGCGCCTTCGGCGCGGTCTTTACCTAGGCCTTCGGCCTAGGCTGGTATGTGGTCGCGCCTTCAGCGCTTAGAGCTGAGGCGGGGCGTCGGGCTGATGGCGTCCTGGGGTACGTGTGGCGGGGTGTGGGTGGGGTCCTGGGGCATTTGTGGCGGGGCGTGGTGTGGGTGGGGTCCTGGGGCATTTGTGGCGGCGCGTCGGGTTGGGGCGTCCGGGCCACCCGTGGCGGGCCGAGCGTCACGAGCGCCATCGTACCGCCGTTCATCATGGAACTCTCGCGAACGAAGTCTTCGGGAACGGTGCGCATGGGTGGTCATCACGCTTCTCTCAAATATGGGCGCGTTGCTGAGGCTGAGATATGACGGGTGCTCAGGCTTCGACCAGGCCGTAGCGGCGTTGCCATTGGTGTTTGAGGCGGGACCAGACGGCTTCTATTTCTTCGCGGGTGTAGGTGGGGTCGGGGGATTGGGCGAAGTGGGCGGCTTCGAGTTTGGCTTGCTCGAGGATGTCGCGGTCGCGGGTGAGGGAGGCTACGCGGAGGTCGGGGAGGCCGGCCTGGCGGGTGCCGAAGAATTCTCCGGGGCCGCGCTGCTGGAGGTCGAGCTCGGCTAGCTCGAAGCCGTTCTGGGTGCGGACCATGGCGTCCAGGCGCTGGTCGGCTTCGGGGGTGATGCGCTCGCCGGTGACGAGGACGCAGAAGGATTTGGCGGCGCCTCGGCCTACTCGTCCGCGGAGCTGGTGGAGCTGGGCGAGGCCGAAGCGCTCGGCGTGTTCGATGACCATGACCGTGGCGTTGGGGACGTCGACGCCGACTTCGATGACGGTGGTGGCGACGAGGACGTCGAGCTCGCCGCGCTTGAAGCGGGCCATCGTGACTTCCTTGTCGTCGGCGGACATGCGGCCGTGGAGGAGGCCGAGGCGGAGTCCTTTGAGCTCTCCTTGCTGGAGGTGTTCGTGCATTTCGGTGGCGGAGCGGAGTTTTTGGGGTTGGGGCTTCTTGCGGGCGGCGGCCCCTTTCTGCGCGAGAAGGGGAGCGATGCTTTTGCGAGATTTGGCGGCGCGCTTAGGAGAAGCAGATTCCTCCGCTCCGCTGCGGAATGACAACTCCGAGAGGTTGAGGTTGGCCTCATCGGTCGGTTCAGATTTTGCGAAGTCGAGTTCGGGTTGGTCGTCTTTTTCGCCTTCGATGATGGGGTAGACGATGTACGCCTGGCGGCCTTGTTCTACTTGCTTGCGGAGGAAGGACCAGACCTCGGAGGCGCGGTCTTCGGGCATGCGGCGGGTGGTGATGGGGGTGCGGCCGGGGGGTAGCTCGTCGATGATGCTGACTTCGAGGTCGCCGTAGAGGGTGAGGGCGAGGGTGCGGGGGATGGGGGTGGCGGTCATGACGAGGACGTCGGGTTCCGTGGCGCCGGGTTTGCGGGTGAGTTGGAAGCGTTGCTGGACGCCGAAGCGGTGCTGCTCGTCGATGATGACGAGGCCGAGGTTGGCGAAGTCTACTTTTTCTTCGACGAGGGCGTGGGTGCCGATGGCGAGGTCGGCTTCTCCGCGGAAGATGCGGGCGCGGGCTTCGCGCTTGCTGCGCTCGTCGAGCGAGCCGGTGAGGAGGGTGATGCGGTAGGGCTGGCCGGTTCGGGGGGAGAGCTTGTTGGCGAGGAGGCGGCGGGCGGAGAGGAAGTGCTGGGTGGCGAGGATTTCGGTGGGGGCCATCATGGCAGCCTGGTAGCCGTTTTCTATGGCGACTAGAGCGGCCTGGAAGGCGACGATGGTTTTGCCGCTGCCCACGTCGCCTTGCAGGAGGCGGCGCATAGGGTGGGGGGAGCGCATGTCGGCGACGATTTCGCCGAGGACGCGCTTCTGGGCGGCTGTGGGTTTGAAGGGGAGGACTTGTTTGAGGGCTTCGCGGACCTTGTCGCCGGTGAGGAAGGGGGTGCCGGCGCGCTCGCGGAAGCGGCGGCGTTTCAGTTCGAGGCCGAGCTCGAGGTAGAAGAACTCTTCGAAGATGAGGCGGCGGTGGGCGGGGGTGCGGGCGGACATGAGGTCCGTCATCGGCGTGCCGGCGGGGGGGAAGTGGAGGGCTTCGAGCGCGGCCATGCGGGAGGGGAAGTGGAGGCGGGTGCGAAGGGCGGTGGGGAGGGTTTCTGGGGCTTCGTGGGCTTCCGTGGAAACCCAGGTCCGAGAATCCGGACGTGGGGCACCCGCCTGGGTTTCGGTGAGGTCGCGGAAGATGGTCCAGACTACGCGGCGGAGCCAGCGGGAGGTGAGCTTGGCGCCCCAGGGGGTTTTGCCGCCGAGGGATTCGTATACGGGGACGATGCGGCCCATTTCGAGCATGGTGAACTCGGCGTCCTCGCCGGTGGCGTTGGCGTCGGGGAGGATTTCGAAGGTGGGTTGCACCATTTTGAGGCGGGTGGAGCCGGGAATGGCGCCAACGGCGGTGCCGCTGCGGGAGCCTTCGAGCTTGCCGTAGAGGGCGACCATCTGGCCGGGGTGGAACTTGTCTTTGAGGTAGGTGCCGTGGAACCACATGCACTTGACCGATTGCAGGCCCTGGCCTACGGTCATTTCGAAGATGGGAGCGCTGCGGGTTTTTAGCAGGACGGTGCCGCGGACTTCGCCGATAATGCTGGCCATTTCACCGGGCTGGAGCTCGGCGATGGGGCGGGGGTGGAGGCGGTCTTCGTAGCGGAAGGGGAGGTGGTAGAGGAGGTCTTCTACGGTCTCGACGCCGCGGTCGGCGAGGTTGGCGGCTACGCGGTCGCCCACTCGCTTGATGAATTTGACCGGGGTGGAGAGGTCGAGGGGCACTTAGTGATGGTATCGCTGTCTTTTGTGGGCGGGGCCAGAAGGCATACCCCAGGGGCTAAAGCCCCGTTCTGTGGGGTGCTAAGAGACCCGAGGCTGAAGCCTCGGGGTACCTTCAAGCAACGGCAACGGCAACGGCAACGGCAATGGCAAGTGCAAAGGCAAGTGCAAAGGCAAGTGCAAAGGCAAGTGCAAAGGCAAGTGCAAAGGCAACGGCAAATGCCAATGCGGGGATCTCTCCACTTCGCTGCGCTTCGGTCGAGATGACGGTTGTGGGGACGATGACGGTTGCGGGGATAGTTGGGGCGCGCGGGAGTTGCAGGGTGGCTAGTGCTTGATGGCGAACATGAGCCAGCTGGCGGCTATGGTTGCTGCTACGAAGAGGACGAAGCAGTAGGCGCCGAAGCGGATCATCATTTTGGGTTCGGCGCGCTGGGTGATGCCGAAGACGACCGAGGTGAAGAGCGAGAAGAGGAGGACCGCGCTGAAGTGGCTGAGCATCTACGAGGCCTTTCTTCCGTTGGCGAGGGAGTGGGCGTCGACTGCGGCGATGAGGTTGAGGAGGCCGGCCACGACGATGAATTTTGTGCCATAGTCGCCGAGCGTGATGGTGACCGAGGTGGCGCCCCATCCGAAAAGATGCGCGAGGCCGAAGAGCAGGCCGAGACCGAGCTGGCCGGAGAAACCGAGGATGTCGAGTACGTCGCCGGTGTTGGGCGAGTAGATCTTTCCGTGCAGCGCGAGGCCGATGAGGAACATGCCGACGATGGAGACGAAGAGCAGGCCGCCGCGAATGTACTTGCCGACGATGATGTGACCGGCGCCGGGGATGAGCCAGCCGCAGAGCAGGGCGAGCGTGGGAATGCTGGAGCGCTCGCCCGGGATGGGCTGGCTGATTTGCGAAGAGGTGGAGGTTGCCATCGTGGATGATTCTATCAGCGTCAGGAAGGGTATTGCCCGCTAGGAGGCAGGGTTGATGGCTGTTGACGTCGTGACGCTGGGGAAGTAACGCTGGCGGAGCCAGAAGGCAACGTTGACGAGGGCGATGAGGGCGGGGACTTCGATGAGGGGGCCCACTACGCCGACGAAGGCCTCGCCGGAGTTGAGGCCGAAGACGGCGACCGAGACGGCGATGGCGAGCTCGAAGTTGTTGCCCGCAGCGGTGAACGAGAGCGTGGCGGACTGCGCGTAGTTGGCGCCGAGACGCCTGCCCATCCAGAAGCTGACCAGGAACATGATCAGGAAATAGATGACCAGGGGGATCGCGATGCGCACTACATCCAGCGGCAGCCGGACGATGAGGTCGCCCTTAAGCGAGAACATGACGAGGATGGTGAAGAGCAGGGCGAACAGGGTGAGCGGACTGATGCGGGGGATGAAGCGAGTGCGGTACCACTCTTCGCCGCGCAGGCGGATGAGAACGAAGCGGGTGATGAAGCCGGCGGCGAAGGGGATGCCGAGGTAGATGCCGACGCTCTTCGCTATCTGGGCGATGCCGACGTTGACGATGCTGCTTTCCAAGCCAAACCAGCGGGGAAGGACGGTGAGGAAGGCCCAGGCGTAGAGGCTGTAGAAGAGGATCTGGAAGAGGCTGTTGATGGCGACGAGGCCGGCTACGTAGTCGGTGTCGCCCTCGGCGAGCTCGTTCCAGACCAGGACCATGGCGATGCAGCGGGCGATGCCGATGAGGATGAGGCCGCGCATGTAGGCGGGTTCTCCGCGCAGAAAAATGATGGCGAGGAGGAACATGAGCACGGGGCCGATGAGCCAGTTCTGCAGCAACGAAAGGCCGAGGATGCGCTTGTTGCGGAAGACTTCGCCGAGCTTTTCGTAACGCACCTTGGCCAGCGGAGGAAACATCATAATGATGAGGCCGATGGCGATGGGGATGTTGGTGGTGCCGCTCTGGAAGCGATTGACGAAGGCGGCAGACCCGGGGATGAGGTGTCCGATGGCAACGCCGATGGCCATGGCGAGGAAGATCCAGAGGGTGAGGAAGCGGTCGAGGAAGGAAAGCTGTTTGCGCTGTGCCGGAGCGCAGGTCTGGCCGGTGGTGAAGGGTGTAGTGGACATGATCAGGCCTCGCCGATGCGGTTGAGTTCGGTTTGGAGATCGAGAGGGCTGAGGGTGGCCAGAGGTAGAGCGAGGAAGATGGTGATGCGGCGGTCGAGGATGGCGAAAGCTGCGGCGAAGGCGGCGGCGATTTGTGGGGGCGTGCCGGTTGCGGCGGCGGGGTCGGGTAGGCCCCAGTGGGCGGTGGCGGGGTGGCCGGGCCAGAAGGGGCAGGGTTCGCTGGCGGCGTTGTCGCAGACGGTGACGATGAAGTCCATGGGGGTGGTGGCGAACTCGTCCCATGACTTGCTGCGGAGGTTGATGGTGGGGATGCCGGCCGAGGCGAGTTGCGCGAGGGCTTCGGGGCGGACGGTGCCGGAGGGGTGGCTGCCCGCGCTATGGGCGATGAAGCGGCCGTTGGCGTGGTGGTTGAGGATGGCCTCCGCCATGATGGAGCGGGCGGAGTTGCCGGTGCAGAGGAAGAGGACGTTGGCGGGCATGGCTGTGCGCCTTTCGTGGGGTTAGGCGCAGCAGTCGGGACCGCAGCAGGGGGTGGCGGGTTTGGTGGCGCGGATGAAGGCGCTGTGGAATTTGCCTTCGACCTGCGGGGCGATGGTGTCGACGTCGATGCCGGCTTCGGTGAGGAAGTGGCGGGCGTCTTCGATGTTGTAGGTGCGGGTGGGCTCGATGTTTACGCCGGTGAAACCGGACTGGGTGAGGCGGCGGGTGTAGTCGGTTTCATCGAGTGCGCCGGCGATGCAGCCTACCCATAGCAACATGCTGGAGCGGACTTCGGCGGGGACTTCGCCGCGGGTGACGACGTCGGATACGGCGAAGCGGCCGCCGGGGCGGAGGACGCGGAAGGCTTCGGCGAGTACGCGGTCTTTGTCGGCGGAGAGGTTGATGACGCAGTTGGAGATGATGACGTCGACGGAGCTATCGGGGAGTGGGATGTTTTCGATTTCGCCCTTGAGGAAGGCGACGTTGGTGGCGCCGGCTTCGGCTTGATTTTTGCGGGCGAGGGCGAGCATGTCGTCGGTCATGTCGAGGCCGAAGGCGAAGCCGGTGGGGCCGACTCGGGCGGCGGAGAGCAGGACGTCAATGCCGCCGCCGGAGCCGAGGTCGAGTACCGTTTCGCCGGGCTGAAGGTCGATGAGGGCGGTGGGGTTGCCGCAGCCGAGCGAGGCCAGGACGGCGTTCTCAGGGAGGACGCTGGTCTGGCCGTCGGCGTAGAGATTGCTGGTGATGGGGTCGCAGCAGCGCATGGCGGGGTCGCAGCAGGCCTGGGCGCTGGAGGTGGTGACGCTGCGGGCGATGGCGCCGTATTTTTCCTGGACTTCGGTTTGGGTGGTCATGCTGGCTCCTTGATATATCTGCTTATGCGAATGTATGATGGCGAGACATATCTGTCAAGGCGTATATTTAGTTTATGGCGAAGGCGAAGAATTTTGATGTGGTGAAGTTGTTTGCGGCGCTGGCTGATCCGACGCGGCTGCGGCTGCTGAACCTGATGGATGGGCGCGAGGTTTGTGTTTGTTATTTTGTAGAGATTCTGCAGCAGGGGCAGCCGAAGATTTCGCGGCATTTGGCTTATTTGCGGGGGGCGGGGATTGTGTCGGCTCGGCGGGAGGGGAAGTGGATGCATTACCGGATCGAGCGGCCGGAGGATGCGCGGGGGGCTGCGATTCTGGATGCGGCGCTGGCGGCTTTGAAGGGGGATCGGGAGATGGTGGCGGATTTGGGTAGGCTGTCGAAGGCTTGTTGTGCGCCGGAGAAGTTTGTGATGTTGGTGGGGGCGCCGGTGCCGGTGGAGGCTTAGGGATGGGGCCACGGGATTCGGTGGCGCCCCGGAATTCAGGGGTTCTTCGCTTCGCTCAGCATGACGGCGAAAAACAAACAACAGCAACAGCAAGTGCCAATGCGGGGATCTCTCCACTGCGCATCGCAGAGTGCGCGATGCTTCGGTCGAGATGACAGTATGGGTGGGGTCAGATTCTTAGCAGTTCGTTTTGCATGGGGCCGGTTACGGTGGCGGAGCCGGGTCGGGTGATCATGTTGATCTCGTTGCGGATGCCGAATTCGCCTGTGAAGTAGATGCCGGGTTCTACGGAGAAGCAGGTGTTGGGGAGGATGAGGCGCTCGTCGTGGGTTTCGAGATTGTCGAGGTGGGCGCCGTTGCCGTGGAGCTCGGTCGCGATGTTGTGGCCGGTGCGGTGGGTGAACTGGTCGGCGAAACCGGCGGCGCGGATGAGGTTGCGGGCTGCGTCGTCGGCTTGCCAGCCGGCTATGGGTTGGGCTGGTCCCCCAGAGGCGGGTGAGTAGGCCTGCTGGATGGTGACGATGGCGGCGTCGCGGGCGTCGCGGACGGTGTTGAAGATGAGGTGTTCGCGGTCGGTGGGCTCGCGGTTGATGACGCCGGTCCAGGTGATGTCGTACCAGACAGCGGTGGGATTGTTGGCGAGTTTGGCCCAGATGTCGATGAGGATGAAGTCTCCGTCGCGGATGATGCGGGAGGATTCGCGGGTCGGTTCGTAGTGGGAGTCGGCGGAGTTGGGGCCGGCGGAGCAGTTGGGGCCGTGGTCGGTGAAGAGGCCTTCACGCTCGATGCCTTGCAGGAGGAACTGGACTACGCCGAACTCGTTGATGCCGTAGCCGGAACGGACGGCGTCGCCGATCTGCTGCCAGCCGGCGGCGAGGACGCGGTCGAGGCGGCGCTGGGCTTCGTAGTGGGTTTCGATTTGCGCGTCGGTGAGGACGGCTTCGAAGTGGCTGACCATGTCGGCGGAGCTGACGATGTCTTTACCGAAGGAGCGGAGGAGCTCGACGGTGCCGGCGTCGACCATGGAGACGTACATGATGGCGTTGCGGGGGGAGTACTGCATGGCGATTTTCGTGGCGCCGGTGGTGAGTTGCTCGAGCTTCGCTTCGAGCTCCTGCCAGGAGGAGTACTCCTGTTTGGCGCCGGGGAGGGTGTCGAGCTTGAGGGACTCGATGCGGTGGACGAGTTTCTGGGGCTCGCCGGTGGCGGGGACGAAGTAGTACCAGCGGCGGGAGATGAAGGTGGTTTCGTCGAGCGAGAGGATGCGGTAGGCGATGGGGTCGCGGTGGTGGTGGTCGTAGAAGAGCCAGCCGTCTAGGTTGGCCTCGCGGATGGCGAGTTGGAGGTGGTCGAGGTTCATTGAGAATAGTTTAGGTGATGGTTTGCCTGGGAGGCGTGCGAAGTCAACGACAACGGCAAAAGCCTTGACGCAGAGTTCGCGAAGTTTAAACGCCAAGTTTCGCGAAGGGTTCGTGGGTGGGGCCGCGGGGTTTGGTGGTGTAGTGGGAGATTGATTGGGGCGGTTAGTAGTGGATGGGTTGGTTGTGGACCACTTGGTCTACTACGTTGTGGACGTTGAGGAGGGGCCAGGGGGTGGCGTTGGTCTGGGGCTGGGTTTGGCCGGCCTGGTGGATGATGAGGGTGGGACGGGGGTCGAATTCGTCGTGGGAGGCGGCGTCGTCTTCGTCGGTCCATGCGGGGAGCCAGTCCCATAGGTCGACGCGCCAGCCGTGGTCGCCTTCGATGATGACGGTGGTGTCTTTCCAGCGGGGGGAGGCCTTGAGGGTCTGCATGAAGTTGCCGAGGACGCGGTCGACGAGGGCGAGGTTGTCGAGGTAGGAGCTGTCGCACATGTCGGTGTACTGGTCGTCGATGCGGCTGTAGATGTTGGGGCTGTGGGGGATGGACATGTGGAGGAAGACGAGGTCGGCCTGGTCGGTTTTGAGGACGTCGATGGCGTGGGCCTGGAGGTCGAGGTGGGTCAGGTGGCGCTGTTTGACGTCGTAGTTGCAGGCGTCGCGGGCGTCGCGGGCGGGGGCCTTGATTTCGCGGACCATCTGCTTGAGGGGGGAGTAGGTGTTCTTCCAGAAGCTGTCACGCTGGGCCATCTGGCCGTCGAGGCGGTCGTAGTTGATCCAATAGCAGTGGTCGATGGCGTCGCCGTAGATGCCGCAGTAGGGGTTGTACCAGCCGACGACGGCGGTGCGCCAGCCGGCGCGCTGGGCGTCGCCGAAGATGCTGTTCTGGCCATTGAGGGGATGCCAGCCGCGCTGGTTGGTGTAGTGGACGAGGAAGCTGTTGTCGAAGTTGTAGCGATAGTCGTCTACCTGGGTTCCGCTGAGGAGCGAGGGGACGATGCGGACGGTTTTGTAGCCGACGGGCTGGACGTTGGTGAAGAGGGTGCTCTGGGAGCGGAGGTCGTCGAAGTTGGGGAGGCGGAGATCGTGGGCGCGGTGCTCGAAGACCTGGTCGAAGGAGAGCTCGTCGAAGATGATCCAGACGATGCGGGGGTGGACGCGGGGCGGCTGCGGAGTGGTGGACCAGACGGCGAGGTGTTGTTGCTGGCCGGGCTTCCATCGTGCGACCCAAAGGAGCTGCACGATGCTGGTGAGGGCGAAGACGGCGAAGAAGACGCCGACGGCGTCGCCGACACGGAGCAGGCGCTTGTACCAGCGCGGGAATTTGAGGAGCAGCAGGAGCAGGAGTGCGGCCCAGACGGCGGCGAAGACGGGGACGAGGCCGTCTTTGACGACGAAGGGGTAGAGCATCTGGGTGCGGGCGATGAGGTAGGGCGGGATCAGGATGGCGAGGAGCAGGCGGACGTAGTTGTAGTAGCGCGTGCGGCTGAGCAGGATGATGCCGGCGAAGATGACGGCGCCGAGGATGAGGATGTCGGCTATCTGGGCCAGGACGACGCCGCCGAGACCGAAGGGGACGTGCATGCGGACGTCGGCACCGCCGCCGAGGAGGTCGCCGTAGTTCATAACCAGGATGAGGGAGGAGAGCCCGATGCACTGAAGGAACTTTTTCAGCATGGAGTAGCGGTCCCAAAGGGCGACAAGACGGTTTGTGCGTCCACTCTGGATGGGACGAGGGCGATCCACGGGGTCTGGTTCATTTTGTGGTTTGACGGACACAGTTAGTCGCTAGTTTCAAGACAGATAGATGCAGATCCTGGGGCAGAGGGAAGTGAAGTTGGGGGATAGAACCCATGCGGAAGGCCTCCGCCTGGCGGGTTTGGGACGTAAGTCGTTCAAAGAGTGACGAATGACGGATAAATTTGCGGTTGCGATGTGGCAGGCGGGGTGGGGGAAAGTCTTACTGACATACTGGCAGCGGAACCGGCGGCGTCTGAATGACGTACGTTTGTTGACGGACAAACACGGGCAGGGCGGAGCTAGGTTTCACGCCGAGCGATGGAGAGATGATGGGACGTGGCGTGAGGGCCTGGGGCGGGGTGGCGTTGCTGTGGGTTGCGGCAGGTGTGACGCGCGCGCAGGAGGGTAAGCCGACGCTGGTGCCAACGGTGCCGCCTCCGATGCAGGCGGTGGGTGAGGCCAAGGTGCCGCTGCTGGATGGGCCGCTGCGGCTGGCGGATTTTGTGGGGATGGTGCCGAAGGCCGAGTTGCGGGGTCGGCTGACGGAAATTTCGGGGTTTACACAGAAAGCGCCGCGTGATGGCGAACGCGCTACCGAAGACACCGAAGTATGGATGGGGCACACGAAGGAAGCGCTGTATGTGGTTTTTGTGTGCCATGACCATCGGGTGAGTGCGGTGCGGGGGCACTTGTCGCGGCGGGAGAATATTCTGACCGACGATACGGTTTCGGTTCTGCTGGATCCTTTTCAGGACCGGCGGCGGGGAGTGTTGTTTACGGTGAACTCGGCTGGCGTGCAGGCGGATGCGGCGTGGACGGAGCCGAGCGATACGGATTACAGCTACGACCAGGTGTGGGATTCCGATGGACGCGTGACGGCGGATGGGTGGCTGGCGCTGATTGCGATTCCTTTCCGGAGTTTGCGCTTCAGGGGGCTGGGGTCGGATTGGGGAGCGGTGTTCTCGCGAAATTTTCCGCGCAACAGCGAGACGGATTACTGGCCGCGCGTGACAACGACGGTGACCGGGGTTCTGGCGCAGGAAGGAACGCTGCATGGGATTGAGGGTGTGACGGGGTCGCACAATGTGCAGGTGAATCCTTATGTTCTGGGGCAGAACGAGCGGACGCTGTTTACGCTCGATCCGAACAATCCTTACTTCAGTTCGCGCAAGTTTGAGGGCACGGTGGGAGGGGAAGCGAAAGGGATTCTGAACGATTCGATTGTGTTCGATGCGACGGTGAATCCGGACTTCAGCGATGTGGAGTCGGACCAGCCGCAGTTTACGGTGAACCAGCGCTACCCGGTTTACTTTCCGGAGCTGCGGCCGTTCTTCCTGGAGAATGCGAATTATTTTTCTACGCCGATTGCACTGGTTTATACGCGGAATATTGTGCACCCGGAGTTCGGGATGAGGGTGACGGGGAAGGTGGCGCGCACGAATCTCGGCGTGCTGGCGATTGATGACCGGCTGCCCGGGGTGACCGTGCCGGTGGGCGATCCGCTGTATGGGAAGCGGGCAGGATTCTTTGTGGGCAGGGTGTCGGAGGACCTGGGCAAGGGGTCGAGCGCGGGGTTGATTTATACGGACGAAGAGTTTGGGAAGGGGTGGAACCGGATTGGCGGCGTGGACTTTACGTGGCGCGCGAGCAATGCCTGGACGGTGCTGGCACAGATGGTGGCGAGCTCGAGCAGTGCGAGCCGCGAGGACAGTGCGGCGGCGATTTTTGGGACGGGCTACTCGGCGGGGCCGGGGACGGATGTGCAGATCAGGCGCAGTGGTCACGCGTTCAACCTGCAGAGCGAATACCAGGATTATGCGCCGGGGTTTGAGAGTGCAGTGGGTTTTATCCAGTCGCGGAATTTCCGGGTGGAACAGGTGCACTCGAATTACCAGTGGTTTCCGAAGAAGAGTGTGGTGCAGAGCTTTGGGCTGGAGACGAACCAGAATGTGGCGTTCGATCACCAGGGGAACCGGGTGTTTCGTTACTCGCAGTTTGATCCGTTTGTGCTGCTGCCGCGGAACATTGTTGTGGCCCCGCTGGTGGGGTTTAACAGCGATACGCTGGGACCTCAGAACGGTTATGGGTTGACGCAGAACCGGAACTTTGCGGAGAACTATGGCGGGTTGATTTCGCGCGGGCAGCCGGTGGCGTGGCTGACGTACAACATCCAGGCGTTCATCGCGGGCAATGTGAATTACAACCCGCTGCCGGGGCAACTGCCTGCGCTGATGCACCAGAAGGATCTGCAGGCGGTGGTGACGGTGCAGCCGGTGCGGCAGCTGCGGATCGATAACACGTACCTGCTGGACCGCGACCGGTCGGCGGCGGATGGACGCATGGTTTATGAGAGCCAGACGTTTCGGACGAAGATGAATTACCAGTTCACACGGGCGCTTTCAGCGCGGGTGATTGTGGAGTATGACTCGACGCTGGTGAATCCGCTGGAGACCTCGTTGCAGAGAACGAAGCAGCTGCAGACGCAGGCGCTGGTGACGTGGCTGCCGCATCCGGGGACGGCGATTTATGTGGGGTACAACGACGACCTGCAGAACTTCAATCACACGCTGTGCTCACGGGTGGGCGGGGTGTGCGATGCGTCGCAGCCGATACTGCCGCGGGGGCCGGCGTACCTGAATGATGGGCGGCAGTTTTTTGTGAAGGCGAGCTATTTGCTGCGGTTTTGAGGATGTTCCGGCTGGAGACTGGGCGACACATCCCAGACGGCAAACGTGATGGCGGTCACAGATTTTCCGGTGGGCTGGGATGGATGCTGAGGTAGAGGAGAAATTTTCCGATGCCATTGCAAGTGCTTGAGTCAAAGAAGAAATGTACTGGGACGTGCGCGGGTTGTACGGCGCGGCGTGCTGCGGAAGCTGCGCTTGCGGCCGAGGCACCTGACAGCGTCAAGACGGAAGAGGTCGCGGCGACCAGTTTGGAAAATCTTGACTGGCTAAAGGCTCGTGCAGGAGGACGTGCCGCCTGACGATGCTGGCGCCCATCGACAGACGAACGCCAGCTTGTGGTTTGAGGCCGTCTTCGGGGGCGACTTTTTGGGTAGGGAGCTGCGGCGTGAGTCGTTGCGATAGTGCGGTGTTGTCTTAGATCTGCGATCAAAGTGATGGAGCGTTCCGGGTTGCGGAACGCTCCGTTGCTGTTCAGGGGCGGGAGAAACGGCGCCGGGCGATTCCTGCGATGCCCAGGATTCCTGTGGACAAGAGCGCGATGGAGGAGGGTTCGGGGGTTACCGCGGATGGGTCGGAGGGCGGGTCAAGGGGAGGGTCTGGATCGGGCGGGGTGATCGCCAGCGCGACCGTGATGGTGACCGGTGAAGTGCTATCGAGTTCGAATAGACCCGCGGTGGTGTCGGCTTTTGCTCCGCTGTGGTGGGTATGACCGGGAGGTGGGGAAATGCCCGTACCTACGAGCGGTCCAAACGGGGTTTCGAGATCGTAGCCGGTAAACGCCAGGCTGGCCGAATCGAGGAGATCGAGATGATTCTGCGAGCCTACCCCGATGCCTACCCCGTTGGCAACGAAGTAGTCCGGCAGGCCGATGTCCGTGAAGGATCCGACGTTTGCGATGTCGTACTGAAGGACGACGTGCACGACGGAGAGGGCGCCGAAGTGAAAGACGTTAGCCGTGTCGTAGGTGGCTGTGATCGTCAGCAGATCATCGTTGAAGGCGATGCCGTTGACGAAACCGGAGGCGGTCGTGGTCTCGGTCAGGTTGAGTGTGTCGGCGTAGGCGGCCACTGGGGCAGCGAAAGTGAGAAGTAAAGCAAAGAGTGCATATTTGAAACGCATTTGGAACCCCCTTTATCGGTTGTGACGATGGGTTAGCACATCTGTGCGGGTTTGCTGCGGAGCTTGCGGAAGGCCGTGGCGCCGAGGCCGAAGAGGCCGGTGCCGAAGAGAGTGAGTGAGGATGGTTCGGGGGTGGCAGCGATGGCAATGTAGCTGTCAGGGTGCACGACGTTGATGCCGGCGGAGCTGATGAAGGTGGGGTTGTACTGATCGCCGGTGAAGACGGGGTCTCCGTAAACGGCCCAGGAGTTGTCGGCGGGTGGGTTGCCGTCAACGCAGCCGTTAATGTCGCAGACGGTGTTGGGGTCGACGCATCCGGAATTGAGGCAGAGGTTGAAGCCTCCACCGGCGTTGCTGGTGAAGAAGATGATTTCCGACTGGTTGAAGTCGATGTTGTTGACGGTGACGTCGGTAGTGATAGCAAAGCCGCCGAAGGGGAGAGTGAAGTCGAAGGTGGCGGGATCGGGGGTGGTGGGGAGGCTGAAGGTGAGCAGGTAGGGGGCGCTGGGGGAGCTGAAGGATGTGGACGGTGTGCCGGGAAGGTAGGTGCCGGTGATGGCGAAGGAGGTTGTGGCTCCGGCAGGGGTGAGGGTAACGGCGTCAATGGACTCGGCGAAGGCGGCAGGAGGGGCGAGGATGGAGAGAACGAGTGCGGCACGAAGAGCTGCGGGAAAGTACATGGGGCCTCCTCGAACGGAATCGGTGGATGGTGCGCACGGGGTCGAAATCGCCTGGTCAATACTGAGGCGGGGGATATACTGGCACTCATGAAATCAATGCTGTCCGGACAGTAGGGGCATGCTTGGTAGCCTTCAATGGTTGGCGGGTAATTTCGAGGTAGTTTTGACCTCATCAGCTAAGTTCTAGTAAAGAAAGGCTCATTAGAGGCGTCAAGCGGCGCTGAAGTGACGGAGTGTAACCACGATGTCGAGTCAGCCCGCAGCGCCGGCGAGGTTTTCCTTCGGACCGTTCGAGGTGGATACGGTGCTTGGAGAACTGCGGCGGGATGGGCTTCGGGTGCGGTTGGCGGGGCAGCCGTTTCGGATATTGCTGGCGCTGGTGGCTCGGCCGGGAGAGCTGGTTACCCGCGAAGAATTAAGTGCCGAGGTCTGGAGTGAGGCGACGTTTGTCGACTTCGAGCATGGGTTGAATGCGGCGGTGAACAAGCTGCGGCGGGCGCTGGGCGATGCGGCGGAGAATCCACGCTATATCGAGACCCACCCGGGGCGGGGTTACCGGTTCATCGGGACATTGGATGTGGAAGCGGAGGTAGCGGTGCCAGTGGCGGTTGAGCCCACGGTTCTTCCCGTGGTGGAGCCGGTGGGGCAGAAGCACCGCTCCAGGCTCTGGTGGTGGGCGGCGGGGATCGCGGTTGTGGTGCTGTCGTTTGGGGTGGGATGGCGGGTGCACGAGAAGTCGGAGGTTGCTCCGGCGGTGTGGAACGTGTCGCGCCTGACGGCGGATAGAGGAATTACGAACGAAGGCGCTCTTTCGCGCGATGGGAAGTTCGTTGCGTTCTCGTCGGACCGGTCGCAACAGGGGGGGATGGACCTGTACGTGATGCCGGTGAGTGGGGGGCCGCCCATTCGGCTCACGACGGATGGAGCGAATGATGGGGACCCGGATTTTTCTCCTGACGGGAGCAAGATCGTGTTTGATTCCAACCGTGATGGCGGGGGAATATACGAGATTGGGGCGTTTGGTGGGGAGCTGCGGTTGCTGGTACGGCATGGATTGAACCCGCGGTACTCGCCGGATGGATCGGAGGTTGCGTATTGGGTGGGAGATTCGAATATTGCGTCTACGGTTCCGGGGGGCGGCGAGGTGTGGGTGATCCCGGCGGGGGGTGGGGTGCCGCGAAGGGTGGAG
>CAIQPK010000073.1 GCA_903873705.1 uncultured Acidobacteriota bacterium | reverse complement strand
CGCCGACGACGCCACCGCCAAAATCATCGAGCGCGTCTTCGAGTACACCTTCCGCAAGATAGACCGCTACCCCACCGCCGCCCGCGTCGTCATCAACCGCATCGACACCACCCCCGGTGCCGCGACAACACTCTTCGGCATGCCCTTCCAGTACATCCCCGTCACCCACGGCCGCCACACCATCGCCGGCTACCGCTTCGGCTCCGCCGCCTACCTCACCGACATGTCCGATATCCCGCCCCAGAGCATCCCGCTCCTCCAGGACCTCGACATCCTCATCCTCGACGCCCTCCGTCACGAGCCCCACCCCAGCCACTCGCACCTCGCCAACTCGGTCGAGCTAGCCACCAGACTCAAAGCCAAACGCACCTACTTCACCCACATCAGCCACTACCTCGACCACGATCCCACCAACGCCAGCCTCCCCGGCAACATGCGCCTCGCCCACGACGGCCTGCAACTCACCTTCGACATTGGAGCCGATCCCCCGTTATGACCGGTCGTCATGTGCTGACTTTATCTTGCGTAGTGGTTGCGCTCCTTCCCGCTGCTGCACAGCGCGTCGAACTGACCCTGCCCGACGTAAAGAAAAGCGTCACCATGCAGCTCCCCGCTCACAACACCGATGCGAGTGCCCGGTGGTTGCAGTTCCGACATCCTGATGCGACCCAACGCATCCTCTGGCGACACGAAATAGCGCACATCCCTGCAAGTGCGAGCGACGTTCAGGCAAGCAGTGTCCCGTCTTCTCTTCCCGGCGCTACAGTCGACCCGTCGCATCTTTTTTTTCGCGCTGAGTACTCCATCGGCGAGGCCCGGCACACCCTGCTCATATTCATGAGCGAGGCATCCGCGAGTGATGCCGCACCGGTCCTCGTCATCGGCTTCCGTGATAATGGTGTCGCTTATGCTGCCCTACAGCAAGATCAGTTCGACCTCACAAGAATTGAGCCAGCCGTAAACGGTGTGCGAATTATCGGCAAAGCCACCGAGTCCCAAATAATGGCCGGTGACGGATTCGCCGGAGATGAAGGGCCTTACGCCACGACGTACGATCCCTTCGCGGTGTACATCGTCCAACGCATGGGCGACTCGGTCTATTCGAGCGATGCATCCCGTAGCTATAACCTCGAACACTATGTGTGGGCTGGTCCGCATTCGCGTGAAGATTACGCCGTTGTCTACAACCTTCCTGGGCACCCCAAGCCCTTTGGCACCCCAGCAAGCCGTCTCGATACCATCATGTCGAAAAGAAAGGTAGCGCGATGAAAATCTTCCGCTCCCTCGACGACCTCACCACCCACACCGCCCCCGCCGTCCTCACCATCGGCAACTTCGACGGCGTGCACCGCGGCCACCGCCTCGTCATCGACAACGTCATCGCCCGCGCCCGCGAACTCAGCGTCGCGACCGGACAAAACGTACAGGCCATCGCCGTCACCTTCGACCCCCACCCCATCCGCGTCCTCCGCCCCGAAATCCCCGTCAGCCTCATCACCCCACTCGCGCAAAAGCTCGAGCTCCTCGCCGCCACCGGCCTCGACGCCGCCTTTGTCATCCCATTCACGCCCAATTTCTCCACCCAGACGGCCCGCGCCTTCGCCACCCACTACCTCCGCGACGCCCTCCACGCCGTCGAAGTTCACGAAGGCGAAAACTTCCGCTTCGGCCACTCCGCAGCGGCAGATATCAATGGCCTCACCCACCTCGGCGGCGACCTCAACTTCGCCGTCCGCGCCTACCAACCCCGCGTCCTGCGCGGCGCGCCGATATCCTCCACCCGCATCCGAGATCTCATCGCCGAAGGCAACATGGCCCAGACTCGCGCCCTCCTGGGCCGTCCCTTCGCCATCCGCAGCACCCCCGCATCCGGTCGCGGCTACGGCACCCGCTACACCGTCCCCACCATCAACCTCGCCCCCTACGCCGACCTCCTCCCCGCCAACGGCGTCTACATCACCACCCTCCGCATCGGCCAAGGCCCCACCGCCCGCACCTTCAACGGTGTCACCAACGCCGGCAACCGCCCCACCTTCGGCGTCGACTCCTTCGCCGTAGAGTCCCACCTCCTCAACTTCGAACCCATTGCGCTCACCGAAGACACCCCCCTCGAGCTCACCTTCCTCCACCGCCTCCGCGGAGAAATCCGCTTCCCCACCCCCGAAGCCCTCCGCGCGCAGATCGGTCAGGACGTACGCCAGGCGCAACGCTACTTCGCCCTCTGCTCCACCCTCACCTAGCTCGCACCCAGCCCCTATCCTTCTCGGATGCGCCATGTCCGGACCCTCGGACATCGGTGCTTTCCACCAGGCACAACTCAGCGCGTCCCATTCAAAACCGCCAGCAACCCATCATGCAGAATCCCCACCCGGCTCGCCGCCAGATGGCTCCCATCCCGATAAAGCGACACCCCACCCACCTCATATCGGCAGACACCGCCCCCCGGACACAGTATCGCCTGCGGATCGAATTTCTCCACCCCTGCAGCACGCGCGATCTCTTCTTCCAATACCCGGTACTCGGGATATCCCCTCTGGTCGGCCAGACGTACCTGGTGAAACTGGCTAAACACGACGTTATGCATCATCAATCTGGGAATCGGCCATGTGTAGTAGGGGAAAGGCAGTCCCAGGATCACGCGTTTGTTAGCCCGCTTCAGCGTCTCAACCTCCACTTTCAACTCCGCAATTGACTCCAGCACTGCCTCGCCGCGTGTCAGCACCCTCACGCACCCGCGCTCATCGGTCACGCAAACCAGCCCGTCCTGTTCCGTCCACCACGGTGAATACTGGATCACCACGGTGTCGATGTCATCCTGCTGCGCCCGCTCTATGGCGAACGCCGCAATCTGGTTGCAGTAGTACCCGGAGTCCACCCGGTTCAAGTGAACCATCGGAGGACAGCCCGCGCCGATCGCCATAATGACGCCCTTGCCCTTGAGCAGGTCGTCCTGGCTGTAGCCGGCTGCCAGAGGATAGAGTTGCTCCACCATCGAGTCGCCGAACAGCATGATGTTCTTTTTCGCATGCCCGATCTGGCAGAAACTTACATCCGCATAATTTCGAACCGTATGCTGAAAGTTCGCGCATCGTCCCGTCTCAAACCAGTCATTCTCGCGCGCCTCATTCGCCGCCACCGCTGCCCTTACGCCCGGGCTGTACCGTTGCGGCAGGCCATTCCCATGCACCAGAAGCATTCCCGCACAGGCCAGCGCCACATTCGCGCCAACCCCGTACGCAAAAACCCTCCTCCGGCCCAGCAGCGAAGCGCTCCCCCGAAAGGGCGTCTCCACAAACTCAAACGATAGAAACGCCAGCACCACCGACACCGCAAACAGCACCATGGCGTCCGTCTGCGTCAGATACTGCCGGCTGCTGAAGTACCGAAAAGCCGCCAGCACCGGCCAGTGCCACAGGTAAAGCGAGTACGAAATCAACCCCACAAACACCAGCGGCCCAAAGCTCAATACCCGCTTCACCACCGATCCGCCGTCCCGCCCCGCATACAGCACCAGCGCCGCGCCCACGCAGGGAATCAGCGCATGCTTCCCCGGAAAAGTCGTGTGCCGGTCAAACACCAGCATCGCGTAACCAATCAGCGCCAACCCCGCGGCGCCAACCAGTTCCCGCACTACCCGCCAACGTAGCCGCACCAATCCCTCGCCCGCCAGCAGCGCCCCCATCAGCAGCTCCCAGCCCCGCGCCGGAAATGAAAAGTACGCCGTAGTAGGGTAAGCAGCGATCGCTCGCACACCGTAGACGAACGAAGCCACGCCCAGCAAAACAATCAGCACCGAACGAAACCGCTTCGCAAACTTCTCGATCAACAACAACGCCATAGGGAAGAAGAAATAGAACTGCTCTTCCACCGCCAGCGACCACGTATGCAGCAGCGCCTGTTCTTTCGCCGTCCAATCGAAATACCCCAGGTGCTGGTTCAGGTCGGCCAGAAAAAGATTGCTGACAAACCCACACATCGCCATCAGGTTCTGGCCAAACAGCACCAGGTCCTGCGGTGTCAACAGGATCGAAAACACCACCAGCGACGTTACAGCAACACCAATCAGCGCCGGGAAAATTCGCCGTATCCGCCGCTCATAAAACCGCGCAAACGAGAAACTCCCCGCCTCCATATCCCTTACCAGGATGGAAGTAATCAGGTACCCGGAAATAACGAAGAAAACATCAACGCCGACAAATCCACCGCTGAACCGCGCCACATCCAGGTGATAGAGCACCACACCCAGCACAGCCACCGCGCGGAGCCCATCGATATCCGGCCGGTACTGCGACGAGCGTGCATTGAACGCCTCGAACCGCAAACGCAAATCATGCATCCTCTCTGGCGCACATTAACCGGCCAGCAGTCTCATATTCACTTGACGAATACCACCAGCATAGCCCAACCCAAAGCCTCACCCCTGGCCCCTCAACAGGCACCCATAAGCAAACTCCAATGGGGTGCCCCATCTCCGGACTCTCGGACATGGGCCGCCACCAAAGCCCGTGGTCTCATGACGAATTACTTCAGCGCCCGCGGCCAGCTACTGCTGGGGCGGAGTTGCACCGGTTCCACCACTCGGCGCGCGCACCACAGGCGCAACCGCCGCTGGCTTGGCCGTCGGCGGCGCTGCCACCGGAGAACTCACCGGCGGCGTGACCGGAGCACTCGCCGGTACACCAGCAGGCGAAGCCCCTGCCGGAACATCCTCGGGCTTATCCTCCGGCGTGCCCGCGTCATCATCCTCGGTCGGCGACTTCGCCACCACTTCCCCCGCCACCGGCCCCGCGTCCTCCACTTCCAGCCGCTTCTTCGGCGCATTCGGCTTCGAGAAGCTCTCATCCGGCTTCCCAGCCACCGCCACCTTCATGAAGTCCATCCACATCGGCAGCGCCGCCTTGGCACCGGTCTCCTTCTCCCCCAGCGTCTCCCGATTATCAAAACCAATCCAAGTCCCGCACGTCACTGAAGGCGAAAACCCGATAAACCACGCGTCAGTGTAACTATTTGTCGTCCCCGTCTTGCCGCCCAGCGCATGTTTCATCGAAGCCGCCGCAGCGGCCGTGCCATGCTGTACCACCGCCTGCAGCAGGATCATCATTGTCCGCGCCGTATCCACCGAGATCACTTCACGGACCTCAGGCGTCTTCTCCTCCACCTGCAGCCCGTCCGTCTGCACCACCTTGCGGATATAGTGCGGCTGAATCCGAATCCCATCATTTGGAAACACGCTGTAAGCCCCCACCTGCTCCGCCAGCGTAATGTCCGCCGCGCCAATCGCCACCGGCAGAAACGCCGGCAGGTTGCTCGTAATCCCAAACCGCTGCGCCGTCTCAATCACCTTCTTGATGCCCGACTTATTAGCCAGCCGCAGCGCAGGTATATTCCGCGACTCCGCAAACGCCTCCAGCAGCGTCATCGACCCCTTGTAATCCGCCTCGTAGTTGTGCGGCGTATAAGGCCCGTTCGGCGTATAAAAACTCGTCGGCACATCCAGCACAATGTCGCTCGGCTTCGCGCCCTCTTCAATCGCCGTCGTATAAACATACGGCTTGAACGACGACCCCACCTGCCGCTGCGCCTGCGTCGCGCGGTTGAACTGGCTCAGCGCAAAATCCCGCCCACCCACCATCGCCAGCACTTCACCATTCGCATTATCGACAGCCATCAGCGACGCCTGCGCCCCGCTGTCTTCCTCCAGCGCCAGCTTTGGCCCTTCACCTCCGGCCGCGCTCACTACCCGCACATAAACAATGTCACCCGGCTTCACCAGCGCATCGCCCTTAACCACATGCGTCCACGCCCAGTCCACCGGAGACATCGACGCCCGCTGCTGACCCATCCGCACCGTTATCCGCGTCGTCGAAGCCTCCATCACCAGCGCGTGCAGGTAAGCTCCATCCGAAATCGGTTGCGACCAATCCGGATGCAGGTAATCCTCCAGGCTCACCCCGCTCTTCAGCACATTCTCCAGCCGGCCCTTCCACCCATGCCGCCGCTCATACGCCGCCGTCCCATCCAGCACAGCCTTGTTCGCCACCCGCTGCAGGTCGATGTCCAGCGTCGTATAAATCTTCATTCCAGCACCGTGCGCTTCTTCCGCACCGTACTCGCGCTCCAGCTGCCGCCTCACCTCTTCCACAAAGTAAGGAGCCTCCGTGTTCGCCGGCGTTTCGATATGCAACCCCAGCGGTGCGGCCTTCGCCTCATCCGCCTGCGCCACGGTTATCTTCTTGTCCTGCAGCATCTCGCTCAAAACCAGGTTCCGGCGCTTCAGCGCCCGATCCGGGTGCCGCACCGGCGAGTACTCCTCCGGCCCCTTCGGCAACGCCGCCAGCAGCGCCGCCTCCGGCAGCGTCAGGTCCCGCACATGCTTTGAAAAGTAGTACTCCGACCCCGCCTCAAACCCATAAGTTCCGCGCCCCAGGTAGATCTGGTTCGCATACAGCGTAAAGATCTGTTGCTTCGTAAATCGCCGTTCAATCTGCAGTGTAAGCAGGATCTCCTGGAGCTTCCGTCCATACGTCTTCTCCGACGAGAGAAACAGATTACGCGCCAGCTGCATCGTTAACGTCGAAGCACCCTGCGACCGCCCCTTCGAGTGCACATCGTGATACGCCGCACTCGCGGCCCGCACCAGGTTGATCCCACCGTTGTGCTCGAAGTCCTTGTCCTCAATCGAATAAATCGCTTCCTTCAGATTCTCCGGAAGCTCCGTATACGGCACCACCACCCGCCGCTCCAGCGCAAACGACCCAAACACCTTGCCATGAATGTCGAAAAGTTCCGTCGTCGTACTCGGCCGATACCGCGCCAGTTCATCCATCTGTGGCAGGTTGATGGTGTACACCAGCATCAACCCCACCATCACCCCAAACACCGCCGAAGCCCCCAGCAGCGACAGGAACGCCCCCCGCACCGCCAGCTTCCGCGTTGGATAAGTCGGCTCCCGAAAATTGTCGCGAAAACGCCGCCAGCCCGACCGCTGGTCGACCTCAGGCTCATCAATCTCGTTCTGATCCAGAATGGGCACGGCTTTCAGTCTACGATGCCGGATTCACACACCCGCGCCGCCTGAGCCATCTATGTTTGACGTTCATTCCTCATCACACCGCATCCCGTGCGGCACAACCCTCATGAGCCCCGTCTCCGGAATTCGGCATCGACCCTCATGGGGTGCACCATGTCCGGATTCTCGGACATGGGTTTCCACAGAACCTGCCGGCAGTCCTAAGCCGCCTTCGCCTTCAACATCTCCAGCGCCTTCGACAGCTGATCGTCCGCCCGCGGCTCCGGCTTCTTTACCGCCGACACCGCCGGAGCCGCCGCCTGCCCGGTAATCTTCGCGCCCTTGCTCCCGCTGTCATCCCCCGCCAGCAGATCATCCAGGTTCGAGGCCACCAGCGTCCCCGGCGTCACGGCATCGTCCTGGAACTTCTTCCCCGCCGGCGAAGCATACTTCGCCACCGACAGGATCAGCGCCGCCCCATCCGGCAGCTCAAACGTCTTCTGCTGCGCGCCCTCGCCAAACGTCTTCTCGCCCACCAGGTCGCCGCGCTTGTTGTCCGCAATCGCCGCCGCCACAATCTCGCCCGGCCCGGCCGTCCCGCGATTCACCAGTACCACCACCGGCGCCGTCGCATTCACCGTCTTCGCCGGATCGGCCGTAAACGTCTGCTTCGCCACCTTCTGGCCCTCCAGCGTCACAATCGTGCCCGACTTCAGCAGCATATTCGCCAGCCGCGTAGCCTCAGGAATCTCCCCAGCAGCCACATCCCGCAGGTCCAGCAGGATCTTCTTGTTATTCGACTTCGGCATCGCCTTCAGCTTGGCCTCAACCTGGCTCACATGATCGTGGTCCAGAATCTCCGGCTTCAAATACAAAATCGACGAGTTCTCATACATCGTGTCCGTCACCGGCGGCTCCGCCACCAGCACCCGGTTCAACACAATCTTTTCCGGCTCAGCCTTCCGCGGACGAATCACCGCCACCGTCAGCTCCGTCCCCGGCGCCCCCTCCAGCATCCGCTGAATCATCGCCAGCGAAATGTCCCGCGTATCCAGGTCGCCGATCGCCTCAATGATGTCCCCATCATTCAGATTCGCCTTGTCCGCCGGGCTCCCCGGAACAACCGAAACCACCGTCGCATATCCATAGCGCTTCGACACATTGATACCCACCTGCGCCTTGCCGCCATTGTTCGCCTTGTAAGTCTTGTAGTCGCTCGCAGTCAGGTAGCTCGAGTCCGCATCCAGCGACTCCAGCAGCCCCCGCATCGCCCCATTGGTCACCGCGCCAATGTTCGGATCTTCCACGTAATCGCTCTGAATGTGCTGCAGCACATCGCGATAAACATCCATCTGGCGATAGGCCCCATCCTGCTGCCCGGCCGCGCGAACCCCCCGCGCATTCATGCCCAGGATCGCAGCCAGGGCCAGGGCGACAGACGAAGCGAGAAGAAGAATCTTGGCGTTCTTGACCATAATGAAGAAGGCAGCTCCGGGATAATTTAAGCGCAAAAACAGAACAGCAGAGGTTAGACGCACCCCACTGCCAAAATGATACGCCCGTTTCTGCCGTAGCTTTTCTTTCTGTCGTTCCCGCAGGGAATCTGCGTCTGTCTTGGCATTGGCTGTGGTCGTTGCCTGTTTTTCGCCGTCATTCTGAGCGCAGCGAAGAACCCCCGCATTCTCGAGCGCCACGCCACCACGCGGCCCCACCCAAAACAAAAAGCCCCGGCACCCTGCCGAGGCTTTCTTAATCTGTATTCTCTATTCTCTATTTTCTAATCTCTCCCCCGAAAGGGGGGCGAATGGTGGCGGCGGGCAGAATCGAACTGCCGACCTACGGGTTATGAGTCCGTCGCTCTAACCATCTGAGCTACGCCGCCGGGGGGTAGACTGGATCGAGCGGCGCCCAACAAAGCCCCGCGACATCAGCCGCTCTTTCATCATAGAAGTAGCCTCTCCGCAGGTCAACCAAACCCACCCGCGGAGCCAACACCAGCCGTCCACCACCCAACACAACGGGGTGCCCCATGTCCGGATTTTCGGACATGGGAGTCACAAAAGCCAGCAACGCCCAGAACCTCCGAACCGCAAGGCAAAGCCGCTGCGCATACTCCGCCAACTCGCCTTCGCAACCACGCTCGTCGCCGCATCCGCGCCCGCCCTCGCCCAGCAATCCACCTGCGCCACCGACCCCCACGGCTCCGGCTGCGGCCTCGACAGCACCCTCCACCTCCTCCGCTACTTGGCCATCGCGCTGGCCCTCATCCTCGCCTCCATCATCATCATCGCCATCGCCGCCTACCGCAAGAACCGCAACGCAAAACTCACTCCAAACGATTAGCATTAGCGCGAAAGGCCGTTGCCTTTGTCTTTCTTGGACAACTTCTCAAAGAGAAATTGTCATCCTGAGCGAAGCGAATGGATCTGCTTCACCGCACCTGCTTTCTCCCGTTGTTGCAATTGCTTTTGCATCCAGGTACCCCAAGGCTTTAGCCTTGGGTCTCAAAGCCGCGCCACAAAATGGGCTTTAGCCCCTGGGGTATGCTCTCCCGTCCCAGCCCAGAATCCATACGGCGAAGGACTCGTCAGAATGCCGCATAACCCCACCCTCGGCCGCGTCCTCGGCGTCATCCCCGCCCGCCTTGCCTCCACGCGCCTGCCCCGCAAAGTCCTCCTCCCGCTCGCCGGCGAGCCACTCCTGCACTGGGTCTACCAGGCCGCCCTCGCCTGCCCCGCCCTCGACCAGATCGTCATCGCCGCCGACTCCGAAGAAGTCATGCGCCTCTGCCACGACCGCCACTGGCCCGCCATCCTCACCAGCCCCAACCTCCCCAGCGGCACCGACCGCCTCCACGCTGTCTCCCAGTCCATCCCCGCCGACATCTACATCAACATCCAGGGCGACGAACCCCTCCTCCACCCCTCGCACATCGACGACCTCCTCCGCCCTTTCGCCCTGCCCGGCGTCGACGTCACCACCCTCAAAGTCCCCTGCACCCCCGAAAACATCGCCAACCCCAACGCCGTAAAAGTAGTAACCGCCGCCGACGGCCGCGCCCTCTACTTCTCCCGCTCGCCCATCCCCTACGACCGCGACCAAACCGGCCACGCCCGCCACTGGAAACACCTCGGCCTATACGCCTACCGCCAAGCCGCCCTCGAACGCTTCGCCCACCTCCCCCCCGGCGAGCTGGAGCAAACCGAGCGCCTCGAACAACTCCGCCTACTCGAAAACAACCTCACCCTCTACGTCTCCGAAACCCAACACGACACCATAGGCGTAGACACCGCCGAAGACCTCAACCGCGTAGAAGCCCTCCTCCGGCTTGAACCATAGCGCCGGGTGCCCCATCCTCACGACAGTTTTACCGTCGTTAGGGTGGGCGTCGCGCAAAGCGCGACCGCTCTCCCCCACACGGCCCCAAACTTGTCATCTCGACCGAATCGCCGGACGGCCCATTCATGACGCGCACTGGCGGCATGAGTGGGGAACCTCTACAGCCGGGTGGCCCATCGTTCGCGTACTTTGCGAAGGATGGGATATCGCGCGAAAGCGCGACCGCTTTCTTCCGCACCCTTCTCAAAATTGTCGTCTCTACCGAAGTGGAGAGACCTGCACTTCGTGGGCGTACAATTCGCATCACCATGCGACGCTGGCTATTTCTCTCGCTTCTCCCATTCATCCTCACCAATACGGTCATCGCTCAGAGCGCCACCTTGCAAAGCTGGCGATCACCCCTTGCCAGTGCCACAGCACCAGAATGCCCGGAACACATCGGCATTCGCACATACGTGAGCGAAATCGTCAGCGCACACGGGGTCCATGCCTCCATCGCCGGTAAAAGCATTCGCAGCAAGACTGGATGCGAGCGTCATGCCAGTCTGATCATCACAGGGATTATCGCCCGCACCATCCCTCTGGAGAACGTAGAGAAGAAGTCTTTCGAAATCGTCGACTTTTCCAAAGACGGTCAGAAGCTACTTTTATCTGCATTCGGTGGGTTTGAGAACGATGATTTCCATGGCACCGAACTTGCTGTGTTTGAAATCGCAAGAGGAAAACCGCGATGGATCAACTCCTCGAATATCTTCGGATGGAGTAACTGCATTGCGACTGTCGAACCGCAGGGCTTCGCTCCTGATGGCGATCTTCTCATCAGCGCCCGGCCATCGGTACTCTTCGGCAACAAGGAGCCAAACTGCGTCTCCGGCCCAGCACTGTACAAAAGTGCGCTTCTCCAACATACCCTGCGCCTCCCGGATAACGCCGTCGTTCCACGCAACGGCACATCGACTACGGGCGCGGCGGCTCCCTGCAAATCCGACCCCGACATCCTCGCAGCCTGTTACACCGTCCACGGCAGACTCTCCGCATGGAACGGCTCGCCAAGCTTGAGAATTTGGATCGTTGGAACCAAACGCATTCTGGGAGTAGAAGAATATCCAGTCGCGTCTACCTTGCCAGCTGAAGTACAGGACCAACTTGATTGGGGCGTGGAAGCGTGGGGTAACTTCAACGTATGCCCATTCACGCCGGATCGTCCCGCCGCCATGCGTATGGTCTGCGTGCAGTCTGCAAATCATGTATTTTTCAAAGACAATCGCTAGCCTGAAGAAGGGGAGTTCAGTCTGCTCTAAGCTCCAACACAACCCCACCAACCACCACGGTCGCGGCCACCCCCACCAAATCCCCCACCACCCAATCACCATGAGGCCGCATTGGGGTTGATCAATCAGGTTAAGAGTATCTCTGAACGATCTTGATGGCAAT